>DASYFL010000065.1:0-33196 GCA_036498445.1 Steroidobacteraceae bacterium | reverse complement strand
TCTACATCGATGCGCTCATCGCCCGAGCGCGCGAGCTGATCGGCACGCAGGGCTTCGGCGCTGTGCTCGAGCTGTCGCTGGCGCGCATGCTGGGCGATGTCCGCGAGGATCTCGCCGAGTTCGGCGTGCAGTTCGATGTCTGGACCAGCGAGCGTGAGTTCACCGAGAGCGGAGCGATCGATCACGCGCTCGCGGTGCTCGAGCGCGCAGGTCACCTTTACCGTGAGGCGGGCGCGCTCTGGTTCCGTGCCACGGCCTTCGGGGACGAGAAGGATCGGGTGGTGGTGCGCGAGAACGGTCAGAAGACCTATTTCGCCTCGGACATCGCTTACCATCTCGCCAAGCGCGAGCGCGGTTTCGCGCGACTCATCGACGTGCTCGGCGCCGATCATCACGGCTATGTCGCGCGCGTGCGCGCCGGGCTGATCGCCATGGGGCAGCCGGGTGAATGCCTCGAGGCGCCTCTCATCCAGTTTGTCAGTCTCTATCGTGGCAGCGAGAAGGTTCCGATGGGCAAGCGCGAGGCGCAGTACGTGACGCTGCGCCAGCTGCGGGGTGAAGTCGGTAACGACGCCTGCCGCTTCTTTTACCTGATGCGCAGCCACGACCAGCCGCTCGATTTCGATCTCGAGCTCGCCAAGGCGCGCACCAACGAGAACCCGGTCTACTACATCCAATACGCCCACGCGCGTGTTGCCAGCGTCATGAAGCAGCTCGCCGTCCGCGGGTTGTCCTTCGACTGCGCCATGGGATTGGCCGCGGCGGCGAAGCTCGAGAGCTCGCACGAGCAGGCCATGCTGCATGCGCTTACCCGCTATCCGGAGGTCATCGAGCAGGCCGCCGTCAATCGTGCCCCCCATGCGCTGGTGCACTATCTGCGCGAGCTCGCCAATGTGTTCCATACCTACTACAACGCCGAGCAGTTCATCGTCGAGGATGCGCCGCTGCGCAATGCACGGCTTGCCCTGGTGCTCGGCGTGCAGCAGGTGGTGCGCAACGGCCTCACGCTGCTCGGCGTATCGGCGCCGGAGAGCATGTGAGCCGCGGGCGAGCGCAGCCGGCCGGGACGCGGACCGCCTCCTCAGGCCGCGTGGCAAAACTCACCGCGCGCGACTACAAGTCCTCGCAGCACCGGCCGCTCGAGCTGCGCCGTCTGCGTGAGTTCGGCTACGGTGCACTCGCCGGGGCGCTGCTGATGGCCATCGCATTCACCTGGGTGGGCAACCGCCACAAGCCGCCCGATGCACCCGATGCGCCGCGTCCCGATCCGCATCGCAGTGCCCGCGCGGAGGCGGAAGCTGCCGGCGGCCCGGTCAAGCCCTCCGAGAAGTACGACTTCTACCAGATGCTGCCCAACTTCGAGGTGGTGGTGCCGGAGAAGGACAAGGACGTGAAGCGCGATCTGCCCGCCGCGGCGAGGATCGAGCGCCCCGGCGTGTATGTACTGCAGGCCGGCTCCTATCGCAACGAAGCGGACGCCAACCGCGTGCGCTCACAGCTCGCGCTGCAGGGAATCGACGCAAAAGTGCAGCGCGTCGCCGTGGATGCCGATGTCTGGCACCGGGTACGCATCGGGCCGATCGGCAATCTCGATGAGCTCAACAAGCTGCGCCGGCAGCTGCAGGCGGCGGATGTCGATGCGCTGGTGATTCGCGTGGGCGATTGAGGCGCGCGCTCAATCCTCGCTGATATTCCTGAAATCGACTCCCAGCGAGCGCAGCTTGCGGTAGAGGTGGGTGCGCTCCATCCCGACCCGCTTGGCGAGCTGTCCCACCTTGCCGTTGCACAGCAGCAGCTGTTGCTGCAGGTAGGCGCGCTCGAACTGCTCACGCGCCTCGCGTAGCGGCAGTGCCAGCAGATCCTGCTTCACGAGCGGCTCATCGGGTGGAGTCTGCACGGCGAGCTCACGCTCGATCTCCTCGAGGCGAATCTCCTCCGGACCGCCGTGAATCAGCAGCCGGTGCACGAGGTGGCGGAGCTCACGTACGTTGTCCGGCCACGGGTAGTTGCGCAGACGGTTCTGAGCCGCAACGCTGAAGCGCCGGAAGGACAGGCCGTCGCTGTCGACCAGCCGATCCACCTGGTGGCGCAGCAGATCGGGTACGTCCTCCGCGTACTCACGCAGCGGTGGCACGCGCATGATGAGCACGTTGAGGTGCGCCAGCAGATCGCGCCGCAACCCCTCGTTGCCGGCGCGCTGCTCGATACCCGGCTGCGCCGAGGACAAGACCCGTGCCCGGAAGCTGATCGGCTCACCCCCGCCGAGGCGCGTGAATTGCCCGGACTCAAATACACCCACCAGCAGCCGCTGCACTCCCTGTGGCAGGTCCTCGATCTCGTGGATGAAGAGTGTGCCGTTGGCAGCTTCCTCCAGCGCTCCGACCGTCTTCTCGCCCTCCTCGCGACCGAACAGGCGCGCCTCGGCATCCGCATCGCGCAGGCTCGAGGCAATGAGCGCGACGAACGGGGCGGAGGCGCTTGGAGCGCGCTCGTGCAAGTAGCGCGCGAACGCCTCGCGGCCGGAGCCCGGCTCACCGACGAGCAGTACCGCAGATGGATTCGCCGCGATCTGCTGCGCTTCCGCCCGCAGTTGCTGCATGAGCTTGCTCTTGCCGAGCGGCACGGCGAGAGGCGATCCCAACAGCCGCGCCGATTGACGGTGGCGCCGGCCGGCATCGAGCGCACGCTCCACGGTGCGCAGCAGCTTCGCGAGCGACAGCGGCTTCTCCACGAAGTCGAAGGCGCCGAGGCGCGTCGCCTCGACCGCGGTCTCGACGGTGCCGTGTCCGGACATCATCACGACCGGACAGCCATCGGTCACGGCGGCGGACCACTCGCGCAGCAACGTGATGCCATCGACGTCCGGCATCCAGATGTCGAGCAGCACGAGGTCAGGTACCTGACGCGCACGCGAAGCCCGTGCCTGCGCTGCGTTGGCGGCGACATCCACCTCGTACCCCTCCTCCGACAGGATCTCCTTCAGCAGGCCGCGGATGTCGGCCTCATCGTCGACCACCAGAATATGTGGGCCACTCACGCTCTTTCCCTCCGCAACTGATCCCGCCGATCGCGCGAGCCGCCGGTGGCCGAGCGCGTGCTGTCCTTCACCGGCAGCACGACGCGCACCCGCGCCCCGCCTTCCGGCCGATTGTCCGCGTCAATTCGCCCGCCGTGTTCCTCGATGATCTTCTTCACGATAGCCAGGCCTAAACCGGTGCCCTTGGGTTTGCTGGTGACATAGGGGTCGAACACCCTGCCAAGCAGCTCGCGCTGGAATCCAGGCCCATTGTCACACACGGTCAGGGCGGCGTACGCCCCATCGGCGCTCGACTCCAGGTGCGTGCTGATCTCCAGCACCGGAGAACCGACGCCCTCGAGCGCCTCGAGCGCGTTGGTCACGAGGTTGTTGAGGATCTGCCGGACGCGGCCGCGATCGGCCTCGATGGTCTCGATCTGCTCATCGAGGTCGAGGCGAATGCGGGTGCGCGGTGCCTGCGAGCGATAGAGGTCGGCCACTTCGCTGACGAGCTGGTTCAGGTTGAAGCGGGTGATGTGCATCTCCGGGGCCCGCGCGTACTCGCTGAAAGCATTCACCATCTGCTGCATGGTCTCGACCTGCTGCACGATGGTACGCGTACCGCGCTCGAGGATCTCCGCATCGCGCTCGCTCATGCCCGCGAGCAGCCGGCGCCGCAGCCGCTCGGCCGAGAGCTGGATGGGCGTGAGCGGATTCTTGATTTCGTGTGCCAGGCGGCGTGCGACTTCGCCCCAGGCGGCATCGCGTTGCGCCGATAGAAGCGTCGTGATGTCGTCGAACACGATGACGAAGCCCATGTCGGCGTCCTCGCCCGGCAGCGGGGTGCAGGCGCACATCAGCGTGCGCCGTCCCGCCGCCCCATCGAGGTCGAGCTGCTCGCGCCACTCCTCTCGCCCCGCGGCGAAGCGCACGGCGAATGCGGCGACGAACTGCCCGAGCCGCTCGTTGCCCGCAGCGAGCTCGGGCAGCGCCCGCCCGGTGGCTGCCGAGAGCTCGGTGCCGAGAATCGCTCCCGCCGCGGCATTCGCAGTACGCACGGTCATGTTGCGGTCGATGGCCAGCACGCCGGTCGACAGTCGCGCCAGGATGATCGCAAGCCGCTCGCGCTCGCGCTCGACGGCCTGCTGGCTCTGGGTCGCCTCGCTGCGGGCACGGCGCAGCTTCTTCGTCATATCGTTGAAGGAATGCACGAGGAAGCCCATTTCGTCGCGCGAGGGCAGCGGCAGGCGGGTGCCGAAATCGCCTTTGCCGACCGCGCGCGTGCCCTCGATGAGATCCTGCACCGGGCGCACCAGGCGCTGCGCGGAATAGATCGCGCCGTAGATCGCCGCCAGCATCGACAGCAGCAGCACCAGAGTCAGCGTCAGACGGAAGCTGTACTTGAGGGGCTCGCGTTGCGCGGCGAGATCGCCGTACTGTGAGTAGGAGTTCTGCACGGCTTCCGTCATCGCCGCGAGCTGCGCCGGCACGCGGTAGGTCACAACCACGAAGCGCTCGTCGCGGCTGCCCCGGCTGCCGAGCGCCGCGCCGGTCCGGATCAGATAGCGGCCACCACTCTGCGGCTCGAGGCTCACATAGGGCAGATGCTGCTCGACCTGGCGCACCAGGTCTTCCGGCGGCAGTGCGGGCAGGCTCTCCAGAGGACTCTCGAGGCTCGCCGCGATCACGCGCGCGTGCGCGGCGAACAACACCACCTCGAGCGCCTGGCTCGCGCGCCGCTCGCTATCGAGCCGTGCCTGCACCTCCCCGGGCAATGTGCGCGTCAGCACATCAGCGAGCGCGACGGTGCGCGCCGCGAATTCACGCGTGCGCAGATCGAGTGCCGCGCGCGACAGCCGCACTGCATCGTTGAGCCCCTGCTTCACCTCGACCTTGAACCAGCTGTCGATCCCGACGTTGATGAATTCCAGCGAGGAGAGGTACACGATCAGCAGCGGCGCGATGACCAGCGCGCCGAAGATGGCGACGGTGCGCGCCGTGAGACGCGAGCCGGGCACGTGCGCGCGGTAGTCGCGCACCAGCCGCCAGAGCTTGCGTGCCAGCAGCACGCTGAGTGCGATCACCCCGCCGACGTCGACGATCAGGATGGCCGGTTGCAGGCGGTTGAAGGCCGAAGAATTCTGCACGCTCTTGGCGAGCAACAGGAACGCGCCGAGCCCGATGGCCGCCCACAGCACGATCTGCCCGACCGCGATCCAACGCAGCCGTCGCGGAGGCGCGCCGCTTACTCCGGCAGTGACCATGTGTACCACTCGCTCACGCGGGCCCAGTTGTCGGTCCAGAAGAGAATAGCGCGGAGCGAGGCGGGCAAGTGCCCGCGGCGCATGCCCGCGCGCACGCTGATGGTGTAGCTCCCGCTATCGAGCTGCGGCTCGACCAGAATCGGCCACGCGTCGATTTTTCCGAGGTAATCGAGTGCCTCATCGAGCGTGGCGAAGCTCTGCTGGTCGCGGCTGCGCGTATCGCGCACGACATAGCGATCGCTTACGGCGTGATAGGTGAGCTCGCGCCGCAGTGTGAGGTCGACAATGTTCGCGTCGAACCAGAAGCGGCGCTCGCGATCGACGCGGGCATCGAGATCGAAGCTGAGCGTGACGCCGTCCTTGAGTGCGCTGCGGATAGCCTCGCTCAGCGGATACTCGATGCGTGCATGCAGCAGGAAGACGCCTTTGTTGATGTTCACGTATGCGGAGCGAACCTCGAGGACGCCATCCAGTGCATCGGCGAGACTCAAGCTTGATGAGCTCAGCACCAGGGCGCAGAGGCCCGCGAGCAGAGCGCCCCGGGTCGAACGGTCCGTTGTCAGATCGGTGCGTAGCATGGATACAACGACAAGACTCGGTTGTTCCTCGATGACCGCAGTAGGGACCCGGTCACTCAGGTCCCGGTCGTTGTCTTTTCGAGACAAGCATAATAGAAGCCATCGGTCCCCGCCGCAGCGCCGGGCAGAAGCTGCACGCCGAAGCGCTGCTCCAGGGCCCCAGGCACCTGGGCCGCAGCCGGGAGCGCAGCGGGGCGAACCCCTGGATGTGCCTCGAGAATAGCGGCGATCACTTCGTCGTTCTCCGCGGGCAGCACCGAGCACGTCGAGTACAGCAGCCGTCCTCCATCCGCCAGCATCGTCAGAGCTGCCCGCAGTATGGCCAGCTGTACACCCACGAAGCCCGGGATATCGGTCGACCGCCGCAGGAGCTTGATATCTGGATGGCGGCGAATCACCCCCGTCGAGGAGCACGGCGCGTCCACCAGGATCCGATCGAAAGGCTGACCATTCCAGAACGTCGCGGGGTCCGCCGCGTCGCCGACACAGACGTGTGCCGTGCGCTTCAGGCGGTCCAGGTTTGCCGTGATCAGCTCGGCGCGCTCCGGATCGATGTCGACTGCAGTGAGATCCGCCCCCGGCGTCATCAGCTCGAGAAGATGCCCGGTCTTTCCGCCGGGCGCCGCGCAGGCATCGAGCACGCGCATCCTTGGCGAGACCTGAAGGAGACCTGCCGCGAGCTGCGCGCCGGCGTCCTGCACCGACGCGGTACCCTGCTCGAAGCCTGGGAGGTCCTGTACGGCTACCCCACGATCCAAAGAGACGGCATATGGGGACCACTGTATCGTATGCGCATCAATATCCCGAGCGGCCAGTTCGGCGACGTAGGCCGCTGGAGTCGTGCGCGAAAGATCGACGCGCAGGGTCATCGGTGGATGAGCGTTGTTCGCGGCCAGCACGCCGTTCGCTTGCTGCGGCCAGGCCGCCGCGATGTGCTCGACGAGCCATACCGGATGGGCGGTGCTGCCGGCCACACTCGCGTCGATGCGCTCGAAGAGCGTGGGGCGCTCCCGGACGAGCCGGCGCAGGACCGCGTTCACGAGTCCCGTGGCACGGGTCGATCCGAGCAGCCGCGCAGCATCGACGGCTGCGTGGACGGTCGCTTCCGGCGCGTTGCGTGAGTATTCCACCTGGTGTGCGGCGACAACGAGGAGCGCCTGGATCGCGCCCGCCACCGTCGAGGGGCGCTCGAGAAGCTCCTCGATCCCCGGCGCGAGGCGCAGGTACCAGCGAAGGGTCCCGAAAGTGACGGCCCGAACCGCAGACTCTCCGGGTGAGCCGCGCCGGTTCGGAGCGGTCGCTGCAAGGGCAGCCTCGACCGATTGGCCACGGCGCGCGACCGCTTCCACCGCGAGTGCCGCTGCCGCCAGCACCGGGGCACCCGGCGCCCACGGCGTTCTAGCCAAGACGGCGCCCCTCGAGAGGGAGGCTGTGCGAGAGCTCGCGCACGGCGACGGGCCGGCGGCCTGGCCGTTGGACCTCCGTGACTGCCAGCTTGCCCTTGCCGCACTGGATAACCATCGAATCACCCTGAACCCCGATGATCATGCCAGGATCGATGCCTTTAGCGTCATGTTCGCTACCATGTTCGCCGAGAGCGCTGGCAGAGAAGATTCGCAGCTGCTCCCCAGCCAGAAGCGTCTCCGCGATGGGCACGGGGTTGAATGCCCTCACCCGCCGCTCGATGGCGAGCGCCTCCTGGGTCCAGTCGATGCGCGCCTCGGCTTTATCGATGCGGGGCGCATAAGTCACCCCCTCCTCGGGCTGCGCGCGGGGAATCGATGCACCATTGACCACGCCGGTGAGCGCCTCGAGCAGGGCCTCGGCCCCGAGCGCCGCCAACTCCGCCCGCAGCGAGCCTCCTGTGTGACTGGGTAAGATCTCGATGCGTCGCTGCAGGAGAATTGGGCCGGTATCGAGCCCGGCATCGAGCTGCATGATGGTGATGCCGGTGCTCGAATCGCCTGCAAGGATCGCCCGCTCGACCGGAGCGGCGCCTCGCCAGCGCGGCAGGAGCGAGGCGTGGACGTTGATGCAGCCGAGGGGTGGAAGGGAAAGCACCTCGGGCGGCACGATGAGCCCGTAGGCGATGACGATCAGCACATCGGCATGCCAGCTCGCAAGCTGCTCGCGCGCCGCTTCGCTCCTCAGCGTTGCCGGCTGTGCCAGGGGAAACTGACCCGCAAGGGCGGCATCTTTGACCGGGCTCGCCGCCAGCCGCCGTCCGCGCCCGCTCGGCCGGTCCGGCTGCGTCAGAACTCCGACGATCTCGTGCCGGGCGGCGAGCGCCGTCAGGGCCGGCAGCGCGAACTCGGGCGTGCCCGCAAAGGCGACGCGCAACTTCAGTAGGCGCGGCGTGCGCCCGCGCTCGTCGCGACAGCACGCGATGCGCGCTCCTTGCGGTCCTTGTCGAGCTTCTTGCGAATACGCTCGCGCTTGAGGTCCGAAAGGTAATCGACGAACAGCCGCCCTTCGAGATGATCCATCTCGTGCTGGATGCACACGGCGAGAATGTCATCGAAGTCGCGCTCGAAGCTCGTGCCGGTGCGATCCTGGGCACGCACCCGTACCTTCGCGGCGCGCTTGATCTCATCGAATATGTTGGGCACGGAGAGGCACCCTTCCTCGGTGCTCGCTTCACCCTCGCGCGTGAGGATCTCGGGATTGACGAGCACCAGCGGCTCGTTGTGCTCCCCGGAGATATCAATGACGATCACGCGCTGGTGGACATCGACCTGGGTCGCTGCCAGTCCGATCCCCGGAGCGGCGTACATGGTCTCGAGCATGTCGTCGATGAGGCTGCCGAGAGCGGCATCGAAGCGGGTCACGGTTTCCGCGCGCTTGCGCAGCCGTGGGTCTGGAAATTCGAGGATGGTACGAAGGGCCATTGTGCTGCCTGATGTGGGGGCGCCGGGGGCCGTGATCCAGCGCACAAGTTTGACATTAACTCGGCTGCGAACCGGGCTTCCTGCCAGTATAGCGCCTAGAATCTCGGGCGCAGGTCTGGTCCCACCTCGCGCAATGAGGAGTGGAGGATGGTCTCAAATCAAGTACTTGGAGCCCGCGCGGCGGCGGGCTTGCTGAGCCTGTGCGCGGCTCTCATCGGTTGCGCGCACCAGCATGCTGCGGCGCCCCCCGCTGCGGCGGCTCCCGCGGCAACGACCGAGGCTGCTGCCTCGGCAAGCCCCGCGCCCGAGCAGATGACGGCGACTGAAGCGGCGCTCACTAACGCGCCGGCGCCCGCATCCGCGAGCGCTGCGGCAGGCTCGGGCACTGCGGCCGGCTCCGGAGAGAGCTCGGCTCCGGTCGCCAATCCCACCGCGCCAATGCACTACACGGTCAAGCGCGGCGACACGCTGTGGAGCATCGCCTCGATGTATCTGAAGGACCCGTGGCTATGGCCCGAGGTCTGGATCATCAATCCGCAGGTTCCCAATCCGCACCTGATCTACCCCGGCGATAAGCTGGCGCTTGCGTACGGCGCAGGCGGCCGCATGGAAGTGCGCCTGGAACAAGCGGGCGCGACACGGCTCGACCCGCGGCTGCGCAGCGATCCGTTGGCCAACGCCATTCCGACCATTCCGTATTCGGCCATCGCCGCGTTCCTGTCACGGCCGACGCTCATGAGCGATGACGAGATCCGCCGTGCGCCGTACGTGCTCGCCATGCGCGACATGCACCAGGTGGCCGGCAACGACATCGAAGTCTACGTGCGCAAGCTCCAGGCCGGAGAGAACTCCCGCTTCGCGGTCATGCACATCGCCACACCGCTCGTCGATCCCGACGACGGCAAGGTCCTCGGCTACGAGGGCATCTACACCGCGACTGCACTGGTGAAGCGCCCGGGCGAGCCGGCGAAGGCGGTGCTGATCGACCCGGCGCGCGAGACACTCGCCGGCGACCGGCTCATGTCCTCCGATAACGAGGTGCCGATCAACTTCACCCCCGCCGCACCCTCGAGCGATGTCCACGGGCGGATCATGGATGTGGTCGGCGGCACCGACCTCGTCGGGCAGTGGTATGTCGTCGCGATCAATCGCGGCAAGCACCACGGCATCGAGCCCGGTAACGTGCTCGCGGTCGACAAGGAGGGCGATGTGGTTCGCGATCTCTACGAGAACGGCCGCTCGCTCATGAACACGACGACGGGCTTCTCCACCACGTTCGCGCCGCGCGTGAAGCTGCCGGATGAGCGTGCCGGCACGCTGCTGGTGTTCAAGGTGTACGACCGGATGAGTTACGGTCTGATCGTCGGTGCGTCCAACATAATTCACGTCGGCGCTCCGGTCCACAATCCCTGACTTCTCCGCACTCGGCGTGCAGCCCGCCCCGATGGGCTGCGCCGCCGAGCGTGTCGGCTACCCACCTGCGCTGCTGCGCGCCGTGGCCCCACTCGGCGCGGCTGCACATGCATGCCATTTGCCGGCGGCCTGCGCGCTGCGCTTCCTTTATGCTCGCGGGCGATGGATATCAGCCGCGCCCGCACCGTGTTGGCACGTACCCCTGCACTCGACGCCGAGCGGCTGCACGATCTGCTCGCCGCGGCGGACGGCGAGCCCGAACGGGCACTCGGAGCACGCGCGACGCAGCGGGTGAAGCTGCCGGCTGCAGCGCTGCAATTTCTCGCCTCGCCGGATGAGTCGGCGATCGATGCCGATCTCGCCTGGCTCGCCGCGAACGATGTGCACATCGTGCTGGCCGGCGATGCGGACTATCCGCCACTGCTCCGCCAACTGGGTGATGCACCCGCGGCACTCTACGTACAAGGCTCGGTGGCGGCGCTCCGCTCCGCGCAGCTCGCCATGGTGGGCTCGCGCAGCCCCACTCCAAGCGGGCGCGCCACCGCCCGGGAATTCGCCGCCTGGTTCGCCCGCGCCGGCCTTACCGTGACCAGCGGGCTCGCGACCGGGATCGATGCCGCAAGCCACGAAGGCGCACTTGCCGGCGGGGGAGAGACCATCGCCGTCTATGCGACCGGTCTCGACCGCGTCTACCCCGCCGAGCATTCGGCGCTCGCGCAGCGCATTCGCACACGCGGTGCGCTCGTTTCCGAGTTTCCACCGCGTACTCCGCCACGGCGTGAGCATTTTCCGCGCCGCAACCGTCTCATTGCGGGCCTGTCACTCGGCACGCTGGTGGTGGAGGCGGCGCGCTACAGCGGTTCACTCATCACCGCGCGTCTCGCCGGTGAGGCCGGTCGCGAGGTGTTTGCCATTCCCGGCTCAATCCACAGTCCGCTCGCGCGCGGTTGCCATCAGCTGATCAAATCCGGTGCGAAGCTGGTCGAAGAAGCGGCGGACGTGCTGTCAGAGTTGAATTTTTCTGTTGGGAAAGAGGCAGTTACGGCGCAGCTGCCCGAGCCGCAAAAGCCGCGGGAATTGGACAAGGAGTATGAAATGCTGTTAGATGCCCTCGGCTTTGAACCCGCGACCATTGATATTCTCGTCGCACGCACGCGCCTGCCGGGTGAATCAGTTGCCTCAATGCTGCTGATACTGGAGCTCGAGGGGCGTGTGGCGGCGCTCCCGGGCGGCCGTTACGGCCGATTACCTTGAGATGACGACTGGCAGCGTTCTCGACATCCTGATCTACGTCTTCGACCGCTACATGCTCGTTGAGATGCCGGCGGTACCGCAGCGCGAGCATCTGGCGCGCGATCTGGAGCGCGCAGGTTTCGCACGCGCCAAGGTCGAGCGCGCTCTCGACTGGCTGACCGATCTCGCTTTCCGTCAGGAACGCGCCGCTCCGGTACCGACGGGAGCGCAGGCGCAGGGTGTGCGTGTATTCACCGACGGCGAGCTGATGCGTCTCTCGACGGAGTGTCGTGGGCTGCTCCTGACGCTCGAGCGCGCGCAGGTGCTCACCGTGCAGCAGCGCGAGGTCGTGATCGAACGGATGCTGGCGCTCGATGCCGATGAGCCCGACACCGAGCAGCTCAACTGGGTGGTGCTGATGGTACTTTCGAGCCAGCCGGGCTGCGAGGTGGCGGTCGAGAAACTCGGCGGACTGATGCTGGAAGCATCGGTCAACGCGCCGCACTGAGTCTGCCGCTCACGGGGCGGGTTGAAAGGTCCGCGGCTCGCCCGCGGTTTTTTGTTTCAGGATTTTGCACTTCGGTAGGTCATGGCAGACAACCTCGTCATCGTCGAGTCCCCCGCCAAGGCAAGGACGATAAAGAAGTATCTCGGGCGCCAGTTCGAGGTGCTCGCCTCCTATGGCCATGTGCGCGACCTGGTGCCGAAGGAGGGCGCGGTCGATCCGGACAAGGGTTACGCCATGAAGTACCAGGTGCTCGAGAAGAACGAGCGCCACGTGGCGGCCATTTCCCGCGCTCTCGACAAGTCGAGGGCGCTCTATCTCGCCACCGACCCCGACCGTGAGGGCGAGGCGATCGCCTGGCATCTGAAGGAGATTCTCGACTCGCGCGGCAGTCTCGATGGCAAGGATGTGCACCGCGTGGTGTTCTACGAGATTACGCGCAACGCCATCCGCGAAGCGGTCGAACGCCCACGGCGGCTGTCGATGGAGTTGGTCAACGCGCAGCAGGCGCGGCGCGCTCTCGACTACCTGGTCGGCTTCAATCTCTCGCCGCTCTTGTGGAAGAAGGTGCGCCGTGGACTCTCCGCCGGCCGCGTGCAGAGCCCGGCGCTGCGGATGATCTGCGAGCGCGAGGAGGAGATCGCCGCCTTCGTGGCGCAGGAGTACTGGACCATCGAGGGCGAGGGTGCCCACAGCGGCCAGGCCTTTCCGCTGAAACTGCTCGAGTTCCGCGGCGAGAAGGTCGAGCAGTTCAGCTTCACCAACGAGCGCGCGGCGCGCGAAGCCGAGGGCGCGCTGCGCTCGGCGGCGGGCGCTGCGGGCGCCGCAGCTGGCACCCTGCGTGTGCTCGCCATCGACCGCAAGCAGCGCCGGCGTAACCCCGCGCCGCCCTTCACCACCTCGACGCTGCAGCAGGAAGCGGCCCGCAAGCTCGGCTTCAACGCGCGCCGCACCATGCGCCTTGCGCAACAGCTGTACGAAGGGCAGGACATCGGCGAGGGCAACGTCGGCTTGATCACCTACATGCGCACCGACTCGGTGTCGCTCGCGGCCGAGGCGGTGCGCGAGATCCGTGAGGTCGCCGCACGGCTCTACGGCGCACAGGAAGTCGCCGAGGAGCCGCGCGTCTACAAGACAAAGTCGAAGAACGCACAGGAGGCTCACGAGGCGATTCGCCCGACCTCAGCCGCCATCACCCCCGCGGATGTCGAGGGCAAGATCGAGGACGATCTCTACCGTCTTTACAGCCTGATCTGGAAGCGCGCGGTCGCTTCGCAGATGAGTCACGCGGTGTTCGATACGGTCGCAGTAGACCTGCTCGCCGGGCCCGACGGGCCGCAGCGTCATCTGCTGCGCGCCAACGGCTCGACGCTGGTGAAGCCGGGCTACATCGCGGTGTATCAGGAAGGCAGTGACGATGCGAAGGTCGACGATACCGATCACGTGCTGCCGCCCTTGAAGCAAGGCGATGAGGTCAGCCTCACCCAGCTCCTCGCCACGCAGCACTTCACCGAACCGCCGCCACGCTACAGCGAAGCGTCGCTCGTGAAGGCTCTCGAGGAGCACGGCATCGGCCGGCCCTCGACCTACGCCGCCATCATCTCGACGCTCCAGGACCGCGAGTACGTCGAGATGGACAACCGCCGCTTCGTGCCGACCGACATTGGCAAGATCGTCAACCGTTTCCTCACGCACCACTTCCATCGCTACGTCGAGTACGGCTTCACGGCGGCGATGGAGGATGAGCTCGATGCGGTCTCCCGCGGTGAGGAGGAGTGGACCACTCCGCTCGAGAAGTTCTGGAAGCCCTTCATTCATCAGGTCGACAAAATCGAGCGCACGGTGACGCGCGAGCAGGTCGCGCAGGCCCGCGAGCTCGGCAAGGACGCGGCGAGCGGCAAGCCGATCACGGTGCGCATGGGACGCTACGGGCCGTTCGTGCAGATCGGCACCAAGGACGATGAAGAGAAGCCCCGCTTCGCGGGACTGCGGCCCGGGCAGAAGATGGATGCGATCACGCTCGCCGATGCGATGGAACTGTTCAAGCTGCCGCGTACGCTCGGCGAGACTCCCGAGGGCGAGGCCATCGTGGCCAACGTCGGCCGCTTCGGCCCGTACGTGAAATACGGCAGCAAATACGCATCGCTCAAGGAAGACGACCCCTACACCGTAACCCTCGAGCGTGCGCGCGAGGTGATCCGGCTCAAAAAGGAGGCCGATGCCGCCCGCCTCATCCAGGATTTTCCGGACGCAGGCATCCAGGTACTCAATGGCCGCTATGGCCCGTACATTACCGACAAGAAGAAAAACGCCAAGATCCCCAAGGACCGCGACCCGCGTTCGCTAACGCTGGAGGAGTGCCGTGCGTTGCTCGCGGCGGCGCCCGAGCGTGGGCGCTTTGGCCGCTGGGGTCGCGGCAAGCGTGCAGCAGCGCCGGCAGCGGACGCGGCCTCGACCCCCGGGGGTGACGGCGCGCAGCAGGCGGCCGCGACAGCGGCGCCTGCCCAGCGCAAAGGAGCCAGGAAGAAAGCCGCGCCTGCTGGCATCAGCCCCAAACCCGTGGCAGCCAATCAACCCCCCGTGACCGGCGGTGCGCGCGCGCGAGCCAAGGCTTCCGCGCACGCGGGCCGTAAGGCGCACCGGCGTGCCAAGGCGGTGGCACGCAAGAGCGCGGCCGGAAAGGCGCGCGCGAAAACATCCGGCGTGGCGCAGGGCCGCGCACGTGGGTTGAAGTAGGCCCGGCAAGGTGTGACCTCAGGCCCCGGGGGCAGGGTCAGACCCCAGAAACGCGTCGATCGCTGCCAGACACTCCGGCTCATCGAGCAGCGGAGCATGGCCGCGGTTGGGAACGACCAACACTGTCAGCGCCGCTGGTTTCTCCCGCTGCATGCGGGCGAGCGTCGCCGCACTCAGGATGTCGGAGTTCGAACCGCGGATCGCGAGCGTCGGTAGCTTCGCGAGCGCGCCCCACATCGGCCACAGATTGGGTGCAGCGGCCGAGGTGTCGCGCAATGCCTCGGCAATGCGCGGATCGGCATCCTCCTCGGGTATGCCCTGCGCGTTCGCGCGATAGCTCAGGCGCGCAATTTTCTCCCAGCGTGCCTCGTTCAGGTCCGGCCAGACCGCACCATAGGTGCTGCGCACCTGCGCGGCCGCGTCCTCCCAGGTGCGCACCGGCGCAGCTCTGCCGGCATAGCCGCGGATGCGCTCGAGCCCCTGTGGATCCACTTCCGGCCCGATGTCGTTCAGCACCAGGCGCACCACGACCCCGGGTTGCATGACTGCGAGCAGCATCCCGATCAGACCGCCCATGGAAGTACCGACGAGGCTCACCCGCGGTGCGCCGAGTCCCGCAAGCAGCGTCATCGTGTCCCGCAGGTACACCGGGATCTGGTAGTTGCTGACCTGCGGGTCGCGGGCCGAGAGGCCGCGGCCGCGCACATCGGGGACGATGACGCGGAAGCGCTGCGCGAGGCGTGGCGCGAGCTCCTCGAAATCGCGGCCGTTGCGCATCAGGCCGTGCAGGCACAGAACCACAGGAGCATCGGCACGCGGTCCCGCGTAGACCCGGCTGAAGAGCTTGAGCCCATCGTGACTTTCAAACCAGTATTCCGCCGCCGCCGCCATGCCGGGGTGATATTACCGTTGGCGTTGCGCGGCGGAGGTGATTCACCCGACACTGTTCCATCAGATCGTTTATTGCGGTGCAGTAGCTTGGCCACCCGGAAGAGGCCGGTGCGCAACGGCAAGGAGCGCATTCTCGATGCCGCGGAGGAGCTGTTCGCGCAGCGTGGCTTCTACGGCGTATCGCTGCGTGACATCACCCAGGCCGCACGGGTCGATGTGGCACTGGTCGGGTATCACTTCGGTAGTAAGCGTGAGCTGTTCACCGCTGTGTTCGAGCGGCGCGCGGAAGTGTTGAATCACGAGCGCATGGAGCGGCTCGAGGCAGTGCGGCAGGCGGCCCTCCCGGGCGCTCCTGCACTCGAGGCGATCATCAACGCCTTCACCGCACCGCTGCTAGAACGCTCGGCGCGCGGCGGTGCGGGCTGGAAGAGTTATTTCGCGCTCATCGCCTACGTAAATAACTCTCCCGAGTTCGGTCCGGAGATGATGACGCGGCACTTCGACCCGCTCGCAAGCCGTTTCATCGCCGCAATACGTGAGGCGTTGCCACGGTGTCCGCCACGGGAGATCTACTGGGGCTATCAGTTCCTGACCGGCGCCCTTACGCTCACCTTCGCCGAGACCGGGCGGATCGATCAGCTCTCGGGCGGGCTATGCCGCGCTATGGATCTCGACAGCGTCCATGAGCGGCTGGCACCGTACATGGCGGCAGGGCTGCGCGCATTGTGCGCGCGCACGCAGCCTGCGCCGCGCTCCGGCAAGCGCGCCGAGCGCCGCTCCCAGCCACGACGTTGAGGGCCATAGGCCCCGCGCAGCGCCATGAAATACCGGCACAGCTTCCACGCCGGCAACTTCGCCGACGTGCACAAGCACGTGGCGTTGCTCGCGCTGCTGCACGCCCTGAAGAAGAAGGCCAAGGGCTTTCAGTATCTCGATACCCACGCGGGCCGCGGCAGCTACGACCTGTCCGGCGCTTTGGGCGAGGCGGCAGGCGGCATCGGCCGTTTCCTGCAGGCGCAGCACAGCGCGCCGGAGCTGCGCGAGTACGCCGCGTTCATTACCCAATTTCGAGCCGCTGACGGCCGGGGGCACCTCTATCCCGGCTCACCGCTGATCGCTGCCAGCGAGCTGCGTGCGCAGGATCGGGCGGTCATGATCGAGCTGCAGGGCCTTGAGGCGCACGCGCTCGAGGAGGAGCTGGCAGCGCTCGGCCGCGTGCGCAGCGAGGCGCTCAACGCACGCGTCGAGCGGGGCGATGGCTGGGCAAGGCTGCGTGCTTTCCTGCCCCCACCCGAACGCCGCGGCCTCACTCTTCTCGACCCGCCGTACGAGGATACCCAGCAGGACTTCAGCCAACTCATCGCCGCGATGGCGGAAGCTGTCCGCCGCTTCCCGACGGGAGTGCTCGCTTTGTGGTATCCCATCAAGGACGAACGCACCATCACCCCATGGCACGCGCAGTGCCTGCGTGCGCTGCAGGAGGCGAACACATCGCCCCTGCAAGTGCTCGCGAGCGAGCTGTGGCTGTATCCACGTGATTCGCGAGTCGCATTGAACGGCTCGGGACTGCTCATCGTGAACCCGCCCTGGCTCACTCTCGAGCGGATGCAGGTATGGCTGCGCGAGCTGCAGGCGTGCCTCGCGAGCGGGCCTGGTGCAGGCAGCAGCGTGCGAATGCTGTCAGAATCCTCCCGATGAGCCCTGCTGTGGACCAGTACGGCGTCTTCGGCCACCCGGTCGGTCACAGTCTCTCGCCCTTTATTCACGGTGTGTTTGCGCGCGACACCGGTCAGCAGATGACCTATCGCGCCTATGACGTCGCACCCGAGGAGTTCACTGAGCGGGTGGCGGGCTTCTTCGCCGACGGCGGGCGCGGACTGAATATCACCCTGCCGCACAAGATCGTCGCCGTCGAGGTGGCGCAGGAGCTCACCGCGCGCGCCGCGCACGCCGCAGCCGTCAATACACTTGCGCTGCAGGGTGACAACGTCCTGCTCGGCGACAATACCGATGGAGGCGGGTTGGTACGCGATCTGTGCGACAACCTCGGCCTCATCGTCACCCAGCGCCGCGTGCTGATCCTCGGCGCCGGCGGCGCGACGCGCGGGGTGCTCGCTCCGCTGCTCGGGCTCGAGCCCGCGATCGTAGTCATTGCCAACCGCACGCCCGAGCGAGCCGAAGCACTCGCGGCAGCCTTCGCCGACCTTGGTGTTACCCAGGGGGTCGGCTTCGAATATGTCGGCGAGACGCCCTTCGATCTCATCATCAATGCCACCTCCGCCAGCCTCTCCGGTGATATACCGCCCATTCCGGCGGGCGCGATTGGTCCGCAGACCGTGTGCTACGACCTCGCCTATGGGCGCTCGGCGATGGCGTTCGTCCGCTGGGCGCAGCAGGCGGGCTGCGTACGGGCGGTGCAGGGCCTCGGGATGCTGGTGGAGCAGGCGGCGGAGTCCTTCCGGCTCTGGCGCGGGGTACGCCCGCAGACCGCTCCGGTCCTGGCGGCACTCAAAGAACGCATCGGCAGCGTGTAGGCACCCCACGAAATTTCGCTCGCCGCGCTCGGCAAGCGCGCAGCGAACAGCAGGAAGCGAAATTTCGCGGCGACCCCGCCCGCGGGCGGTCAGCGCATCGTGACGAGCTCCTCGGCCGAGGTGGGATGAATCGCCACCGTGTCATCGAAGTCCTTCTTGGTCGCGCCCATGCGCACCGCGACGGCGAAGCCCTGCAGCATCTCGTCGGCTCCGGGGCCCACGACGTGCAGGCCGACGATGCGCTGCTCGGATCCTGCGGTGATGAGCTTCATCTGCGAGCGCGGCTTGGCCGATGTCAGGGCGTGATAGAGCGGCACGAAGCTCGAGCGGTAGATGGTGAGGTTGCTGGCGCCGTAGCGCTGGGTCGCAGCCTTCTCGGACAACCCCACGGTGCCGAGCGGGGGGCGGCCGAAAATCACCGTCGGAATGTTCTCGTAGTCGAGGTGCCGGCCGCTCTGACCGCCGAACAGGCGATCGGACAAGCGCCGGCCCGCGGCGATCGCCACCGGGGTCAACTGCGCACGCCCGGAGACATCGCCGATGGCATAGATGCCGGGCACATTGCTCACCTGGTACTTGTCGTTGCAGATGAACCCCTGTACGTCCAGTCCCACACCGGCACGCTCCAGGGCAAGATCCCCCACCGCCGCACCGCGTCCGATGGCCCAGAGCACACAATCGAACGGGCCGAGCGTGCGACCATCGAACGTCCGCAGCTCGAGCGCACCGTCGGCCACGCGGCGCAGCGCCGCGGGCCGGGCGTTCATCACGACCTCGACGTCATCGTCCCGCAGCATGGTGAGCGCCACCTCACCGAGCATGTCGTCGAACGCCTTGAGCGCGGTGTTGCCGCGCATCACCAGCGAGGTCTGCGTGCCGAGGCCGGCGAAAATCGCCGCCAGCTCGATGGCGATGTAGCTGCTGCCCACCACCACGGCACGCCGCGGACGCTCGGCGAGCTCGAAGAAGCCATCCGAGGTGATACCGAGCTCGACACCCGGTATCAGTGGCAAGCGTGGCTGGCTGCCAGTGGCAATGAAGATGTGCTCGGCGCGCAGCCTCCTCTCTCCCGCACTCACGATGTGCGCATCGAGGAAGCTCGCCCGGGCACGCACCAGCGTGACGCCGCGCTTGGCGAGGTTCGCCGCGTAGATACCGTTCAGGTGCTCGATGTAGGCATCGCGCATGGCTTTCAGTGACGACCAGTCGAGGCCGCGGGTCTCGACCTCGAAGCCGTAGTCGGACGCGTCGTGCAATGCGCTGCCGAGCTCGGCGCCATTCCACATGATCTTCTTCGGCACGCAACCGACGTTCACGCACGTGCCACCGAGCCGGCCCGGCTCGGCGAGCACCACCTTCGCCCCGTATTCCGCGGCGCGCTGGGCAGCGGCGAGCCCACCGCTGCCCCCGCCGATCACGATCAGGTCGTAGTTTTCCGTCATGGCATCCTCGCAAGCCTCCGCGCCCCATGTTATCCAAGCCGCGCAGCGGATATGAGGGCCGCTACAATGGCGGCCGGCGATGGACGAGGCCCGCGCATGGACAACCCGTTACTCGATCAGGACGCTCTGCCGCAGTTCATGCGCATCCGTCCCGAGCATGTCGAACCCGCGGTCCGGGAGGTGCTGAGCGCCAACCGTGCCCGCATCGGCGAGCTCGCAGCGCTCGCCGCTCCGACTTTCTCCACGGTGGTCGAGCCGCTCGAGGAGCTGCATCACCGCACCTCGCGCACCTGGTCGCCGGTGAGCCATCTCAATGCGGTACTGAACTCCGAGTCGCTGCGGTCAAGCTACAACGCCTGCCTGCCGCTGCTGTCGGCGTATCAGACAGACCTTGCGCAGAGTGAGCCCCTCTACAGAGCCTATCGCACCATCGCGGAGCAGCAGGACGCGGCGCTCGCTCCGGTGCAGCGCAAAGTCATCGAGCACGCGGTGCGCGATTTCCGCCTCGCCGGCGTCGGCCTTCCGCCGCAGCGCAAGCAGGGCTTCAAGACCGCGATGCTGGAGCTGGCGCAGCTGCAGGCGAAGTTCGAGGAGAACGTGCTCGATGCCACCAACGCCTGGAGCTGGCCCGTCACCGATCCGGATGAGCTGCGCGGCCTCAACGAGATGCTCATCGAACAGGCGCACCGCCGCGCCGAGGAGCAAAACGCGCCGGGCTGGATCCTGCGTCTCGACCAACCCACTTACGTGGCGGTGGTGACCGACGCCGAGTCGCCGCAGCTGCGGCGCGCGTTCTACGAAGCCTGGACGACGCGGGCCTCCGACCGTGGCCCGGCAGCTGGCCGCTGGGACAATTCGCAGGTGATGGAAGAGATCCTCAGAAGGCGGCACGAGGTCGCGCGGCTGCTCGACTATCCGGACTACGCGCAGTACGCGCTCGCGACGCGCATGGCGCACAGCGTGGATGAGGTGCTCGGCTTCCTGCACGAGCTGGTCGGCGCCGCACGCGGCCCGGCGCAGGCGGAGTTCGCCGAGCTCGAGGCCTTCGCCGGCCGCAAGCTTGCCGCGTGGGATGTCGGGTTCTACGCCGAGCGGCTGCAGCGCGAGCGCTTCCGCATCTCGCAGGAGGAGCTGCGGCCGTACTTCCCCCTGCCGCGCGTACTCAACGGGCTGTTCGAAGCGGCCGAGCGGCTGTTCGGCGTGCGCATCCGTGAGCGCGCGGGCGCACCCGCGTGGCACGCCGATGTGCGTTTCTTCGAGATCAGCTCCGCGGACGGTGAGCCCGTCGGCAGCTTCTACCTCGACGCCTACGCTCGCCCCAACAAGCGCAGCGGCGCGTGGATGGACGAGTGCATCGGACGCAAGCGCCTGTCATCCGGGGTGGCGCTGCCGGTGGCGTACCTGGTGTGCAACTTCCTCCCCCCTGGAGGCGAGCGCCCGGCGCTGCTCACGCATGATGATGTGGTGACGCTGTTTCACGAGTTCGGCCACGGACTGCACCATCTGCTGACCCGCGTCGACTACCCGAGCATCGCCGGCATCAACGGCGTCGCCTGGGATGCAGTGGAGCTCCCGAGTCAGTTCCTCGAAAACTACGCCTGGCACGAGGAAGTGCTACAGCGCATTTCCGGTCACTTCGAGAGCGGCGCGCCGCTGCCGGCCGGGGAGCAGCAGCGGCTGATCGCCACACGCAGCTTTCATGCCGGCCTGTCGATGATGCGGCAGCTCGAATTCGCCTTGTTCGACTTCCGCGTTCACACCGAATACTCCCCTGAGCGTGGCGGCCGCATTCTCGACACCTTGCGCGAGGTTCGGGCACAGGTGGCGGTGGTGCCGGTGCCGGAATGGAACCGCTTTCCACACAGCTTCGGACACATCTTCGCGGGCGGCTATGCCGCCGGCTACTACAGCTACAAGTGGGCGGAAGTCCTGGCGGCGGATGCTTTCGCGGCCTTCGAGGAGCACGGCGTGTTCGATCGGGCGACCGCGCAGCGCTTCCTCGACGCCATCCTGAGCCGTGGCGGCAGCCGCGATGCACTCGAGGCTTTCATCGAGTTTCGCGGCCGGCGGCCGGATGTACGTGCGCTGCTCAGGCAGCACGGCATTGACGGTGCGGGTGAGTCCGCGTGAGACGCGCATTGGGGTGGAGCGCTGCGATCACGCTGCTGAGTGCGCACCTGGCCGGGAGCCCGCTCCACGCCGAATCGCTGTACGTCATCGAACAGCTGGTGGTCGCCGTCAACAGCGCACCCGACGCGAGCGGCGAGCGGGTCGCGACCCTCAAGAGCGGTGACCGGGTCGAGGTGCTCGAGCGTGCCGGTGAGCAGGTGCACGTACGCCTCGCCGGCGGACGCGAGGGCTGGGTGCGCGCCTCGTACCTCTCGGCCGATGAGCCGCTGCGTGTGCGGCTCGCGCAGCGCGACGCGGAAGTCGCCCGGCTCGGCGCAGAGTTGAGTCTCCTCAAGGCGCAGCTGCACGCCAACCCCGCGCCGCAGCCGAGCGGTGCCGCCGCGAGCGGCGCTGCGGGCGCTGTGGGCTCTGCGCCAGCCGCCGCCGCCACGGTACGGGAACTTCCCGCCCCGCCTGCGGGTTCGCTGTTCAGCACGGAGGAACGGGCGCACCCCCCCTGGCCCTGGGCGCTCGCGGCAGCGCTGATCGGCTTTGGCCTCGGCTTCGGTGTCGGCGCGCTGCTGCTCGATCGGCACATCCGCCGCAAGTACGGCGGGCTGCGGATCTACTGAATTGTGCGCCGTGTCGCGGCGCGGAAATGGCAACTGTGTCTAAATTGCTTAATAAGTCAATGATGGGATGACCGAAGGGGAAGGTCGTGAGATCCTCAGTCGAGCTTCCAACATAACAAATGACCAACAGCCGGCGCAGTGACTTCGATGTAACCAACACCGTGCAGGTGAGCTCGCCGCAGGCGGTGCTCGGCGCGGTCGAGGCATTGTACCGGCCCACCTGGCCGGGAATGTCGCTCGATCCGCTGCGCCGCGCGTTCGCGCACTTCGAGCGGCTGTTTGGCGGCCAGGTGCCCGGCTATCACGGGGTGGACACCGTCTATCACGACCGTCAACACACGCTCGACATCACGCTGGCGCTCGCCCGGCTCATCGTCGGTTACGAGCGGCAGTCGGAAGAGGGCCACCGCCTCGGCGGCGCCCGCGCCACCGTGGGGCTGGTCACCGGGCTGTTTCACGATGTGGGGTACCTGCGGCGCGCAGATGATCATGAATCGCAGAACGGCGCCGAGTTCACCCGCACGCACGTATCGCGCGGCGCCCGCTTCCTGCAGGAGTATCTGCCGGTGCTCGGCTTTGGCGCCTGGGTACCGGTAGCGAGCGAGATCATCCACTTCACCGGGTACGAGGTCCCGTTCGCGGAGATCGAGTCGCGCGTCGCCGACCCCCGCGACATCGTCCTCGGGCACCTGCTCGGCAGTGCCGACATGATCGCGCAGATGGCCGACCGCTGTTATCTCGAGAAGTGCCGCGACCGTCTGTACGCGGAATTCGTGCTGGGAGGGGTGGCGCTGCCGGTGAGCGAGCGGGGTCCAGAGGTGAAGTACGCCTCGGGGCTGGACCTTCTGCGGCAGACACCGGAGTTCGTGAGCGACGTGCGCGAGAAGCGCCTGGATGGGGATTTCCACCGAGCGTACCGCTACCTGGAGATCCTCTATGGCGGCCGCAACCCCTACCTCGAAGCCATCGACCGCAATCTGGATTACCTCCGCCAGGTCCTGCGCAGCGAGAGTTGGCAGCTCCTGCGGCGCCGGCCGCCGATCTTCGCGGCCACCTCCGACCCGATGACGACCATGCGCGGCCTCATGCTCGGGCATATAAAGAGAGTCTGGTCCGGCAGCTGAGGAGGTCCCCTGCCCATAGCCTTCGCTCCCGAGCGGCGGTTAATATCCGGGGAATAATCCCGGGGGATGCCAGGCGCGGACAACGCAGGTGACTGCGGCCAGTTTCAGGCTTAAATACGCCATCGCAAGCTTCCTCGTGGTGCTGCTCGCCGCGGGCGCGGTGGCAGTGTTGTTCATGGCGCGCTACGCGGCCGATACCCGCTCCCTGAGCTCGCTCGCCGAGCACGCCGCACGTGAGCGCACCGACCCTGAGCTCGAGGCACGGGCACAGGGCCTCGCGGCCCACGCCGCGAGTACCATCGCGGGCGCCGTCCGCGCCCGGGACCTCGAGGGCATCGCCCGGCGGCTGCAACCCTTCACCGACGACGGGACCCTCCAGGCGATCACGGTGACCGCCCGCGGCGGCCAGCGGATCTTCGACTGGCACCGCGACGCGACGCTGCCGCCTGCCACGCTCACCGCCCAGGCGACGGCCAAGGTCGCCACCTACGCGGAGACTATTCCAGGCGCCGCCACCCCCGAAACCATCGCCATGCTCAGCGTCACGCTCGCGCAGGCGGCGCCGCCATCCGCTGTCAGCCTCGCGATGCGCCTCGAGCAAGCCACCGCGACACGTACCCGATCCACCTGGTGGCTCGCACTCACCCTGGCCGCGGTCGGGGCGCTGCTCGCCGCGGTCCTCATGTGGCGCGCGGTGAGTCAGCTGCAGCGCCCCCTGTATTCGCTCATCCGCAGCGCCGAGCGCATCGGGCAGGGCGATTACACACGCCCCGTCGAGGTGCAGCGGCGGGACGTCCTCGGCGAGCTGCAACAGGCGCTCGAGCGCATGCGCGGGCGGCTGCGCCAGTCGACGGTCAACAAGAGCTACCTGCAGAGCATGCTCAACAGCATGACCGATGCGGTGTTCGTCACCTCTCCGGATGGGGTCATCAAGCTCGCGAATGCCGCCTCCTGCAAGCTGCTCGGCTTCAACGAGGAGGAGCTGCTCGGTCGCAGCATCGTTGCCATACTCGATGAGCGCGAACGCGCAGACTTCGATCTGCAGCAGGCTGCAAACGAGACGCGCGAGACGCTGGTGCGCACCCGCTCGGGGCAGACCATTCCGGTGTCCTTCACCGGCTCGCGCATCGAGAGCGACGACCCGCAGTTCCAGGGGAGCATGTTCGTCGCACACAACATCACCGACCGCAAACGCGCCGAGCGGCGCATCCGCTATCTGGCGCGCTACGACGCCCTTACCAAGATTCCCAATCGCATGCAGTTCCACCACGTGCTGCAGCAGACCATCGCGCGGGCGCTGCGCGCGGGACAGGTAGTGGCGGTGCTCTATCTCGACATGGATCGCTTCAAGGAGGTGAATGACACCTTCGGCCACGACGCCGGCGACCGCGTGCTCGAGGTGCTGGCAGAGCGTCTGACGCGTGCGGTGCCCCGCGAGACCGTGGTCGGGCGCCTCGCCGGGGATGAGTTCGCGCTGTTCGTCGACTCTCTCCCGGCGGACGCCGACAATCGCGGCCCCATCGCGCAGCTCGCGCGCGCGTTGCTCACCGAGGTGAGCCGCCCGTTCCAGCTGAATCAGCACGAGGTATTCCTCACTGCAAGCGTCGGCATTGCCTTCTGTCCGCGCGACGCCGAAAACGTCATCGATCTCATCCGCAACGCGGACGCGGCGATGTACCACTCCAAGCAAAACGGCGGTAACACCTTCGCCTTCTATTCTCCGGAGATGAATGCGGCAGCCGTCGAGCGGCTGATGCTCAAGAGCAAGCTGCGCCGCGCGCTCGAGCGGGACGAGCTGGAGATCCGCTACCAGCCCAAGGTGGACTTGCGCACCGGACGCATCAGCGGCGCGGAGGCGCTGCTGCGCTGGCGCCTGCCCGGGCACGGTGATATTCCCCCCTCGCAGTTCATCCCGCTCGCCGAGGAGACCAACCTGATCCTCGATATCGGTGAGTGGGTGCTGAATCGAGTCTGTCTCGATTATCGGCAGATGCAGGCACAGGGCGGCGACCCGGGCCGGGTCTCGTTGAATCTCTCGCTGAAGCAGCTGCGTCAGGCGAGCTTCATCCTGCGCTGTCGCTCCGTGTTCCGTCGCCACCACGTCTCGCCCACCGCTTTCGAGCTGGAGATCACCGAGACGACGCTCATGGAGGATCCGCAGCGCACGGTGCGGCTCCTCGATGAGCTGTACGCCATGGGCCTGCACCTTTCGATCGATGACTTCGGCACCGGCTACTCTTCGCTGTCCGCCCTGCAGCAGTTCCCCATCGGGACGCTGAAGATCGACCAGTCCTTCGTGCGCGATGCGACCGAGGATGCCGGGGACGCGACCATCGTGCGCACCATCATCGAGATGGGTCGCAGTCTCGGCATGGAGGTGATTGCCGAAGGGGTGGAGACACAGGCGCAGCTGCAGTTCCTGCGTATCAACGGCTGCCACTACGGGCAGGGGCGGCTGTTCGGCGACCCCTGCACCGCGGAAGAGCTGCTGAGGCTGCTCGCGACGCAGGCTGCAGGCGGTGCCGCGCCCTTCGCACACCTGCTGCGCGAGGGCGACGAGACGGCCTCGCGTTCGGCGTGAACCCGCGGCGCGCCGTCTTCAGTCCCTAGCGATGGGTGGAAGCGGACCCCTTGTCCTCATTCTGAGCGGCGCGTTCGAGATCCGCCCGCGCCGCCTGCGCAGTCTGTCGCGCGAGTCCCTCGAGCGCTGTCCCGGTGGCCTGCTCGAACGCGGCGACCACCTGGCTGAGGTGGTTGGCCGATGAGGTCGCATCGCCCGAGACGGTGAAGGTCGCGAGCACCTCGCGCCCCGGCCGGCGGCCGAGGATGCAGTCGAGCACCACGCGCACGACCGGAGCCTTGTCCGCCTGGGCGTAGTCGGCCTCGAAGCGGCGCACGCGCACCTGCAGCATGTAATCGGAAGGGAAGGGGCTGGCGGAACCCTCCACCGAAGCCCAGTCCCCGGAAGCGCGCAGCGTCTGCACCGCGAGCGCCTCGATCAATTCGGGTGCCGGCGCAGCCCAGCGGCTGCCGCTATAGAAGTTCATGCGATGATCGGCCTGCACTAGCAGGATGTGCGCGTTGTCGAGCCCCGGGTCGGTGATCGGCCGCATGACCCGGAGCGTCGCCGACATCGGCGCCGCTGCCGCTGCGACGGCAGCGGGCGCGCGCAGATAGTAGGTTTGCTCCGGTTTTGCTTTGCTCTGGAAGAGGTTCGAGCAGCCGGTAAGGCACAGGCACAGCAGCGCCGCGGCGCGCATGGCGGCGCGCCCGGTCACCGCGGGATCTCCACGCCACGCTCCGGCGACTGATAGAGCAGCTGCGTGGGATTCTCACGCAGGCTATTGGCGAGAGCGCTGATGTCTTCCGCCGCGGCGCGGCCCTCGCGCACGAAGCTCTCGATCTCGGGCAGTCCCTCGTGGGTGAAGGCGCGCAGGTCCTGGCGGTTCTCCGCGATCACCTGATCGAGCTGCCGAGTCGCGCTCGCGAGGTTGTCGCCGACGGCATGCAGGCGCTGCACGATTGCCTGGACGTCCGGCTGCACTCCAGTGAGCAGAGTGTGGGCGTCATGCGCGGTGGCCCCGAGCTCGACACTCGCCGCACGCAATTCAGCGATGAGCGAGTTCAGATCGTGAACCGTCTGTGGCAGATGGCTGCTCGCCTTGTCCAGGTTGCCCAGCGCCGCGGAGACTGCCGCCACGTTCTCGCTGCTCAGCAGTTGATCGGCGCGCTGCACCAGCTCCGGAAGGCTCGACAGGAACACATCGAAACGCGACGGGGCCGAGCGGATCACCGGATACTTCAGTCCGGGAACCGCCGGCGCGAGCCGCCTGTTGTTGCGATCCTCCGCCAGGTCGATGTACAGGAGCCCGGTGATGCCCTGCAGCTGCAGCTCGGCCACGGTGTGGGTAGAGATCGGCGTGCGGGCATCGAGGTCGACGATCACCTGCACCCGCGAGGAGTCCCGCGGGTCGACCCGCAGATCGACCACCCGACCCACTCCTACTCCGAGGTAGCGCACCGCGCCGCCCTTGTCGAGCCCGCTCACGCTGCCGGTGAAGTAGATCTCGTAGCGGTTGTAATCGCGGTGCTCGCGGGTGTCGGAATACCAATAGACGAACAACGCGCCCGCGAGCAGCACGACGAGCACGAACGCGCCTACCGCGGCGTAGTTCGCCTCACGCTCCATGGCCACGCCCGCCGTCTGCGTCTGCGCCGCCGCCTTCCGCGGCGCCCTCGTGGGCGGCAATGCGGGCACCGCGCGCGCGCTCGCCGTGAAAGTACTCGCGGATCCAGGGGTTGGGGTGATCGACGATCCGCTCCACGGTATCCGACTCCATGCGCCGGTTCACGATGACCCCGACACGATTGCAGGTACGGAAGATGCTGTCCAGATCGTGCGTGATCATGACGATGGTGAGCTTCAGCTCTTTCTGCAGGAACAACACCAGATCGTCGAAAGCCGTGGCGCTCACCGGATCGAGACCGGAGGTCGGCTCATCGAGAAACAACAGTGCGGGATCCAGCGCGAGTGCCCGGGCAATGGCAGCGCGCTTCACCATGCCGCCGGAGAGCTCGGCGGGGTACTTGTGGGCAGCATCCGCGGGCAGACCCACCAGGCGGATCTTCAGCAGCGCCAGCTCATCGCGCACCGAACTCTCGAGCTCGAGATGCTCCATCATGGGGAGCTGCACGTTCTGCAACACGCTGAGTCCCGAGTACAGGGCACCGCTCTGGAAAGCTACCCCGTAGCAGGCCTTGATGGGGCGCAGCTGCGCCTCAGTGAGCCGCGTGATGTCCTGTCCCTGGATGCGCACGGTACCGGCTTCCGGCTGCTGCAGGCCGAGAATGCTCCGCAGCAGCACGGATTTCCCCGAGCCCGAGCCGCCGACGATGCCGAACACTTCGTCCTCACGCACCTCCATGTCGAGACCGTCGTGGACCAACTGACTGCCGAAGCGGTTTACCAACCCGCGCACCTCGACGAGCGGATACCGCATCGTCATATGTCCATCTTCATGAATACGATGGCAAACACTGCATCCGCGAGGATCACCAGGAAGATCGCCTGCACCACCGCGACCGTCACCTTGTGCCCGAGCTCGCGCGCCGAGCCGCGCACCTGCATGCCGCGGTAACAGCCGGCGAGCGCGATGAGCACCGCGAACACCGGCGCCTTGAAGATGCCGACCCAGAAGGTGGTCGGCGAGATGGCCTCGTCGACGCGGTTGATGTACTGCGTGAGCGGCATGTCGAGGAGATAGCGGCACAGCAACGCCCCACCGGTGAGTCCGACGAGATCCGCGATGACGGTGAGCAGCGGCAGCGCGATCATGAACCCGAGCACCCGCGGCACCACCAGCACCTCGAAGGGGTCGACGCCCGTGGCGATGAGCGCGTCCACCTCCTCGTTGAGCTGCATCGAGCCGAGCTCGGCCGCGTAGCTGCTCGCCGAGCGACCCGCGGTGATGATTGAAGTGAGCAGCACGCCGAGCTCGCGCAGCACCCCGATGGTCACGAGGTCCACCACGTAAATATCGACGCCGAGTCCGCGCAGCTGCTGGGCGCTCAAGTAGGCAATGATGACGGTGACGAGAAAAGCGATCAGCGCGACGATCGGTATGGCGGTGATGCCGGTCTCGTACACGTGCCGCGCGACCGAGGTCGAACGCAGCCGCCGCAGGCTGCGGAGGCTCGCGAGGAGGGTGACCAGGGTGCGGCCGAGAAAAGCGAACGACAGCACCGCATCGTGCCAGGCATGTACCGCGTAGCGGCCCACGTCGTACAGCAGCACGTTCCCCGGCAGCGCGGCGTCTGCGGGCGCCGCCGTGCCTCCAGCCTGCGGCTCCTTCAGCGTCTCATCGATGAGCCGCAGCTGATCGGGCGGGGTTCCTTGAAAGGATACCGCCGCGCCGGCTGAGCGGGCGCGTTGCAGGAACTCACGCAGCACCCACGCGCCCGATAATTCGAGCGATTCCACGCCGCCAGTGCTGACCTCGACTTCGCGCACCGCGCGCAGATCGATCGCTGCGAGCTGCGCCCGCGCAGTCTCGGCCTCCCGCAGTCCCCACTGCCCGGCCAGCTCGAGCTGCAGCCCGGCTGCAGTGCGGCGAACCTCGACGGACATGCGGCGGGGGCGACCTCAGCGCTGCGCGTGCAGATGGGCCTCGAGAAACCAGAGATACTTGTCGCTTTCGCGCGAGATGCCGGTGAAGAGATCTGCGGTATCCGCATCCCCGAGGCGATCGGCCGTCTCGATCGCAGCACGCACCTTCGCCGCGTAATCTGCCAGGGCCGCCGACAGCGCATCGACATGGGCGAGCCCGTCGGCAATGTCCTCGGGATAGGGCTTGAGGGTGGTCCGGCGCGCCACGCTTGCGATCGTGCCATGCGCACGGCCACCGAGGGCGGTGATGCGCTCGGCGAGGGTGTCGATCTGATCCTCGAGGCTCTCGGCAACCTTGTCGAACAGCTCGTGCAGGGCGATGAAGCTTGGCCCCTTCACGTTCCAGTGGGCGTACTTGCTCTGCGCACCGAGGTCGATGGCATCGGCGAGCCGTGCGTTCAGCAGCTCGGTCACTTCGACTCGCACCTTGGGCGGCAAGTCGTTACGGGTATCAAACATGTCAGTCTCCTTGGCGTGGGGGAACTCTATTTAAACGCCGCGGTGCCGCACCGGCCAATCGCTTGTCCGGATCGGGATGATAAGCGCGATCTATGGATAGCGGTTAGATGTCGTCGCGGAAGCGACGGATGCGGATCGCTGCGTACAGCAAAGCCCCCGTGACCATGAGTCCGAGCCACAAGTCGACGCTCGTCAGCACCGCACGGAAATTGAGCACCTCGAGCGCCGTGCCGACCGAGTACAGGCCGTGCTTGGTCACGAGACGCGTGTTGTGCACCCCGAGGAGCCACCAGACGCCATTCAGCCGGTAGTTGATGAAATCCATGAAGTGGCGGGTGCCGAAGGCCAGCCACTCCAGGAGCGGGCCGATCACCACCGGCAGCGTCGCCAGCAGGACCGGGGCGCGCCGCACCCAAGCCGACATCACCAACAGGTACCCGGCGAGCGGCGCGTACCACAGCACAGCCAGCAGGGTGACCAGCAGCATCACCCACCCGGTCCGCAACCACTCGTAGGTGCTCCAGGTGAAAACTGCCGGCACGGTACCACTCAGCACGCGCAGCCCCAGTATGGCCGTGCACAGCAGGTGTGCCAGCAGTGCGAGTACGAACACCCCCAGCGGCACCACGACGAGCGCCACCAGCAGCTTCGCGCATACGGTGAGCCCATCGGACACCGGCAGTGATTTCCAGAAAAGTATGCTGCGGTCCTTGCGCTCGCTGTACAGGCAGTCGAGCAGGTAGAAGCTCACCACGAACATCGCCACCACGTAGAGCGGCACCGCGAGCACCGCCTGGATGATGGTGAGCACCGCCACCCGCTGCGCCTCGCCCTGCACGGTCGCGCTCTCCTCCACACCGAGGTGGATGCGGCCGATGGCCGCGCACAGCGCGACAAGCCCCAGCATCACGAGCGGCGCGAGCCACAGCGCGCGATGCTCCCAGAACTCGCGCCGCACCAGCATCAGCAGCACCTCTGCGTGCGTGCGGACGGTGGCGGCAACGCCGTTGCGCCGCTCCCCGGGCACCATGTCAGCGACGGTGCGGCTCATCGCAGGTCCGTCCGCTGCATCTTGGCGACGAACAGGTCCGCGATCGAGGGCGTGCGCAGCTCGCCGAATGTACCGAGCTCCGCTGGCGTGCGTCCTTCGAAGAACATCGCCACCCGCCCGAACACCTCGCGCTCGTAGAAAGGCTGCAGTGCCCGGGCGCGCGCCGCGTGCTCGGAGGTGAGATTCAGCTGCTGATAGCGGCTGCCGAGATCCTCCACCGATGCGCTGAGCGCAATCTGCCCGTGATTGATGAAGATGACGTCCGTCAACAGGTTCTCCACCTCCTCCACCTGATGAGTGGTGAGCAGGATGGTGCGCTGCTTGTCGAAGTAGTCATTCAGCAGCGTGTCGTAGAAGCTGCGGCGGTAGAGCAGGTCGAGCCCGAGTGTCGGCTCATCGAGCACCAGCAAGCGTGCATCGATGGCGAGCACCAGCGCGAGGTGCAGCTGGGTCACCATCCCCTTGGAGAGCTCACGCACGCGGCTTCCCAGGCGGATGTCGGTCTTGCCGAGAAAGTTTTCGGCGACCCGGCGGTCGAAGCGCGGGTGCACACCAGCGACGAACTCCAGTGCTTGCCTGACACGCAGCCAGCGCGGCAGCACCGCCACGTCCGCGATGAAGCACACCTCACGCATCAGTGCATCGCGTTCGCGGCAAGGGTCGAGCCCGAGCACCCGCAACTCGCCGCTGAAGGATGTCAGGCCCAGAATGGCCTTCAAGGCCGTGGTCTTGCCGGCACCATTGGGACCGATCAATCCCACGATGCGCCCCGGCTCGACGCTGAAGCTCACCCCATCGAGCGCACGGGTGGCGCCGTAGCTCTTGCTGAGTCCGCGCGCTTCAATTACCGCTGTCATCATCCTCACCTGGACGTGGCTCGCTACCCGGCGATGAGCTGTTGGCGGCTGGCCAGGGGACCGCGGGCGCGGCTGCGGCGGCGCGCTGCAATTCGTCCTGCGTCAATCCGAGCCGCTGGATCGTCGCGTAGATCTTCGGCCACTCCTCCTCGAGGAAACGCTGGCGCTCGTCTTTCATGAGCGCCTTGCGGGCACCGGCGCTCACGAACATGCCGAGTCCGCGACGCTTCTCGACGAGCTGCTCGTCGACCAGCTGCTGGTAGCCCTTGAGCACCGTGAGCGGATTCAGACGGAAGTCCGCAGCGACGTTGCGGACCGAGGGCAGCGGATCTCCTTCCTTGAGGACCCCTTCGAGGATCATCGCAACCACTCGGTCCCGCAGTTGCCGATAAATGGGCGAGCTGTCGTCCCACTGCGGATCCATTAACGTCTGCACGGTGCCTGTGACGGGGGATTAGCGAACTAATCTACCAAAACGGCCGGTTCAGGCTGACCGAACCAGGCGTGCTGCGGCTGGACTGCGCCGAACATGGTGGGCCAGTGGTGCGCGCCCGGGGGCAGCCCGGTCGACTGCAGGAAGGTCAGGCTGATGATCAGCGTGATCAGCGCTGCGGCGGTGCCGCAGGCGAGGTCACGACAGATCATCGATGCGAAGGTGTTCATGTCTCCCACTCCTTGATCGTTCTCATCCTGCCGTCAGGCATTGGCGGTACGAGCCGTGGCCTGTGCGTGGGCTCCCGGCGCAGTGGCCGTCGAGTGCACGAAGCTCGCGCTCATGGCGAGGCTGATGAGCAGCGCCGCCGCGGCACAGGTGAGATCGCGGCTCACGGTGGAAATCAGGGTGTTCATGATCGGGCTCCTTACGGGCAGGTTTGCCGGAAGCGGTCTTCAGGCGTGGAGCGCAGTCGCGGCCGGTGCCGAGGCGGTGCCCGGGGCCGTGGCCGTGGATTGCACGAAGCTCGCGCCAATGACCATGCTGATGAGCAAGGCGGCAGCGGCGCAGGTCAGGTCTCGGTACAGGTTGGAAATAATGGCGTTCATGTCAGGTGTCCTCTTGGGCGTCGCGGGGGGGGGGTGATTTCTGGTCTCTTCGGTTATGAGGTCCGTGGTGCTTCTCATTGGTGTTGTACTCTACTACAACACTACTCTAGTGTCAAGGCATCTCACCAAGCCGTTTTTCGTCCTGGCGATGAGATTCCTCGCCACCGCCCCTGGCGACCTCTGTGGCGACCTCCAGGCGCCTGGAGAGGCTCGGGGGCGGTCTGACAGGGCGTTGGAGCGCACGGCCGGCCTGACCG
>DASYFL010000064.1:0-60565 GCA_036498445.1 Steroidobacteraceae bacterium | reverse complement strand
GTGGCACGATGCTCGCCACGCGTGCGTGCAGCGGGTCATCCAGGTCAAGTATGACCAGGCCAGCGTCTGCGGCGACGTACACGTAGTGCCCCCCGACCACCAGGTAGCGCGCGCCCTTCAGGACGCCGCCGGCGTTCCAGGTGACTGCGCGGCGCAGCACATTGTTGCGCGGGTTGCCGTCCGCCAGCGTGTTGATGTCGGTGAGGATCAGACCTTCCTTGCGATCGCTGATCAGCGCGTAGTTGTAGATCGGATGAAACGGCTGCTCGAGGTTGTCGGGCCGCATCAGCGTGCCGGCGTTACTCGGCGGGTGGATGGGTTGGTTAGTCGGCAGCGCGACGCAGCTCGCGTCCTGGGCAGCGATGTGTGTGCGCTCCCCGAGCGTGCTCGCGGGCGCGGTGAGGATCGGTTCGCTAACGGCTTTGTTGGCGATGCTGGCGACGTCGTACACCTGCATGCCGCGCGCACCCTCGGCGGCGTACAGGTATTCACCGCGCAGTTGCAGGCAACGGGTGGCGCCGCCGGCGTGCTGATGGGCGTGCTGCAGGCGCCGCTGCACCGCCTCGTGGCGTCGGTAGTCGTCGGGGTAGGCGTACTTCTGCAAGTAACTGCCGATCACTGCCTGCGGCTCGTCCCATTCGGTCACCTGCACACCGGTGACTCCGCCGCCGGTGCCGAGCCAGGCGTAGTGGCCGATGAAGTTTATGGCATTGTTGTCGTTCGCGGCTGAAAGGTGGCAGTCGTCGCAACCCTTGGTTTCAGTCAGCCGCTCAGTATGCGGGTAGTGCGGGTTGAAGGCCTGGGAGCTGAACCCGCTCGCCGAGATCGGCGGCTGCTGGATGTAGCTGTGCTCGCGGTTGGCGTTGGTCGAGGACACCACGAGCGCGGAGCTCGACCGTACCGGCGCGATGCGTCCGCCGTCGGTGGGCCCGCGTCGCCCGAGCATGAACATGTGTAAGGTGCCGCAACTAAAAAGAGCCCGGCGAGCGGTTGCGGTGGCTCGGCCTCCGCGAGCAACAGCACAACTACCGCGCCGCCAACCGAGTGCGCGACGACACAGGCTTCATCGCCGAGCGCGCGGAGTTCTGCGAGAATCGCTGCTTTCCAATTGAGGTACGCTGGCGCCGCTTCATTCGGCATGAATGGATAGCGCACCTCGAACTCTCCTCCGAGCAGGCGCGCAAGACTCGCGGCAAGATCCGCATCGATCGCGTGCGCTCCTTCGCCACCGCCCTGAATGAAGAGCACCTGTTTCGGCATGCTTGCCTCAATTCAGATGAAGCCTCCGCGATCCGGGGAGTGCTGCCGCGTGACATCAGCCGCGACGCGCAGCCTTGATTGCAGCGATGTCGATCTTCTTCATGCCCATCATCGCCTCAAATGCGCGCTTCCCTTCATTGCCGCCGGCAGCCAGTGCCTCGGTCAGCACGCGTGGCGTGATCTGCCAGGAGATGCCCCACCTGTCCTTGCACCAGCCGCACTCGCTCTCCTGGCCGCCATTGCCAACAATGGCATTCCAATAGCGGTCGGTCTCCTGTTGATCGTCGGTGGCGATCTGGAAGGAGAAGGCTTCGTTGTGCTTGAACGCGGGACCGCCATTGAGACCCATACAGGGGATGCCCGCGACTGTGAATTCGACTACTAGCACGTCACCGGCCTTGCCGGATGGGTAGTCACCCGGCGCCCGGTGCACAGCGCCTACCGCGCTGTCCGGAAAGGTCTCCGCGTAGAAGCGGGCAGCAGCTTCGGCTTCCTTGTCGTACCAAAGGCAGATCGTGTTCTTGGCCATTGCATATCCTTTCTCGACTTGTGCGTGAGCTTTATATCCGTGAGTTTTATATCGATGAGATGGCGATGTCCAACGCCGCTTAAAGCGAAGCTTTCGCAAATTGTCTCACCACTTGCGTCTATATTGGCAGCAAGGACAGGAGTGACTCAGGCCGAAGGTGCTGCCATGACGGAACCATTGAGCAAGACCTCCGCTCCCGCCGCAGCGGCAGATGCCATTGCGAACGCAAGCCTGTTCTCCGAGATACGGCGGACGGCCGCGCTTTACTGGTCGTCCCCGGAGCGCAAGCGACTGCTGATGCTGGCTGCGGGCGTCTTCATGGTCATCGCAGCGACCGCACACATGCAGGTGCGACTGAACGCATGGAATCAGCCGTTTTACGACGCCTTGACCCACAAAGATGTGCCGGAATTCATCCGGCAGTTGGGCGTCTTCGCTGTGTTGGCGGCGATATTGTTGACGCTGAACGTGGCGCAGGTGTGGCTCAATCAGACCACCAGGCTCACGTTGCGGAGGTCGCTGGTACACGACATGCTCAACCAGTGGCTCAAGCCGCTGCGCGCGTTTCGTCTCGCGAACGCAGGTTCGATCGGAGCGAACCCGGACCAGCGGATGTCTGCGGATGCGCAGCACCTGGCTGATCTGGTCACCGACTTACTCATTGGTCTGCTGCAGTCGACGTTACTCCTGCTGTCCTTCATCGGCGTGCTGTGGTTTCTCTCGCAGGAGATGGTTCTGCCATGGCGTGGCCGCCATATCCAGGTGCCCGGCTACCTGGTGTGGTGCGCGCTGCTTTACGCCGCGGTGGCCTCGTTCCTGAGCTGGCGTATCGGTCGACCACTCGTCGCCCTGAACGCCGAGCGTTATGCACGTGAGGCGGAACTGCGCTTCGCGCTGGTGCGCGTCAACGAAGACATCGAGGGCATCACTATTTACGGCGGCGAAGCCGGCGAGAGACTGCTACTCGAGCGGGTATTCGAAAACGTTCTGCAGGTCACCCGGCGCACCGTCGGTGCTCTGACCCGGCTGACCTGGGTCACTTCCGGCTATGGTTGGTTCACGATCGTGGCGCCGATTCTGGTTGCATCACCGAGTTACCTGCTGGGCAAAATGAGCTTCGGTCAGCTGATGGTGGCCGTCGGCGCCTTCAACCAGGTGCAGAGCTGTCTACGGTGGTTCGTAGACAACTTTTCTATCCTTGCGGACTGGAGTGCCACACGGCGGCGCGTAGCCAGTTTCCAGCATGCGGTAGCGACCATGGATGGCCTCGGTCGGTCTGTCGATCGTATCGACCTGCAGGAAACGCAGGAGCGCTCGATCCGTCTTGACGACCTCTCTATTGCCGCAACCGATAGCTCGATCAAACTGAGCGAGGCGCAGGTGGAGGTCAGGCCGGGAGAACGCACTCTAGTCGTCGGAGAACGCGGTGCCCGGGGAAGCTTCCTGATGAACGCGGTTATCGGCATCTGGCCTTGGGGCCGCGGTCGGATCTGCCGCCCGCCGCGCTCGAGCAGGTGGGTTTGGGACACCTCCGGCCATTGCTAGACACCGCCGATCGTTGGGACCGACGCTTGAACGAAAACGAAAAGCAGAGGCTCGCCTTCGCGCGGGTCTGTCTGCGGCGGCCACAATGGCTCGTGGTGAATGGCGCGTTCGATGCACTCGATCCCGCCTCGCGCGCGCGGATCGAAGCGCTCTTCGCGGGGCCATTATCAGATGTCGGCCTTGTCGATATCGGTCCGGATCATGCTTCCGAGGGATTCTTCACGCGCAAATTGCACTTGGTAACCGATCCGAGCGGACCGACGTTCAGGCCCGTTGAGCATTCCACAGCCGCCGCATAGGACTCCAATCCAATCCGCATCAGTGCACTGCGCGTGTCGGATCGTGTGTACACAGATTGGGCAACGATCAGCCACTCCACGGTGGTCCATCACGCGCCGGCTGAAAGGCGACCGATCCCTGCGGAGCCCATGGGAATGGCTGATCGTGCCGGAGAGAGGGTACAGAGCGAATGTGACCAAAATGCGCCCGGGAACGCGCGCGCCCTGTTCCACGAAGCCAAGCCCGGGACTAAGTCACCTGCCGCGAAGATAACGAAACCCCGGCGATCCCTATGGTCCAGGATGGCCGGGGCTTCGAACGGTTGGGTCTTGCCGCTCTCCCTTCCATGGGAGATAGGGGTCTCGCAGACGACCGTCAGCATCCATTGAGACCTCAAAAGCCTACCTCTGCTCGTATCCGGTGACATCCACGATGCTGTAAGAAAATGTCCCGTTTCCGAGCGGCCATACAGTTGGTTTCCGCACGGCAAGACATCTGCGCTTAAGTCCGTTGCGAATATGCCTACGCTTACGATGCAGGCGGACCGGAACACGCGCTGGCCGGCCACGGGCAATTCTTACTGGGACAGTAGTTATTCAGCATTCGCAGCCAGCCGTCGCGCGCACTCCCGCTGCCAGGCCAGGTGACAGGCGAGATGAAAGTGCAGACGTCTGCCGCCGCGGGGATCAGTGACGTCATACTCGATCTTGTCTGATGCGATCGATTGATCGCACAGATCACATTGAGCTCCGGCGCCATAACCTGCATCGATGTGGGTCGACACCGCGAGCGGCAATCGGCCGTCATCGATGCGCTGCAGGACACGAGCGCGGAGCTCGCTCTCGGGTAGTACTGGCTCGGTGGGCATACGTACGACATGCTGCGTGCCGCTAGTTGAATTCAGGCTGAACGCCAGCGCTGAATAACGATCCTGTTAACTTCGTAGCAAGTGGCAGCACCGCTTGTCGGACAACACTTCGGAGAAAATGCCGTGCGCAGCGTCAGACTAGACCGACACCTCAGTTGGTTTGCGCGCAAATAAGATGACCCCATGCGTGATCGGAGTGCGGCTCGGCCCCGACCTCAGAAACGCGCGGGTGACGCTCAAGACCGCGCAGGAATTTGTGCGGTTGCAGATTAAGCGAGACTAATCAGCACACCATGGACAAGTTCTGTGCTCCTGCGCTGACACCTTGAGCACCAGGTCGAGGCGGATTTGGTAGCCGAGACATGCTGCACGCTTCCAAAACTTCCCTACGGCGTTTCCGGGCCATGCTCCCAGGCTCGGATCTATCCACTCGCGGTAGTTGGCCTTCTGATTGAGCGGGGGACGCGCCTCGAGCGGCCGCGGATAATCCCGCAAGAATGCCTCGAACTCCGCCAAAGACACATCAAACCAGCGCTCGCGGAGGACGAAGGGCTCGGCCATTGGCAGAGCGTATGCAGGGATCAATGGCCCGTCCATGCAGTACATACAGCCACGCGCGGCCTGTATATGCGTTTGTCAACCTCGCGGCGGTTATTCAGTGCTGCCATGCTTCGCTCACTGTACGACGCTGGCGGTACGAAGTGCGCACGCACGGGTCCTTCGACACGGAGCAGCGCGAGGAGCTCGTATGAGGAGCGCTTCTAGTCTTGTGCCGCCGCCAGTCCCTGCGGCGGAGCAACGACGACGTACTCGTTTCGTTCCGGGTCCGACACATAATAGGTGTCGTTTGCGTAGTAATACGGAGTTCCGTTCGACCGGAGGATCGTGTAGTGAGGCGGCAGCACGGGAACCAACACACCCCTCGGAGCATCGACAACTATCCACGCCCCGCCCCAGCTTCGGTACCAGTCGCCTCTCCAGCGGTACCAGTTGCCCCCTTGGAAGTAGTAGCGCTCGCCCTCGTGGCCGATAAGGTCTGAGACCCCGCCGGCGGGAGGCCGGTGTACCGCGTAGCCGCGGTCGTAGTAATACCGATTGTGCGCGAAGCGTGCGTCGAGGTGCTGATGAGTTGCCGTGCCGGCCTCACCTGCACCGCCGCCCCCGTTGCGTGCGCAGGCGGTGCGAATTGCGCCGCTCCCCGCTCCTGCCAGGATCACCGCCCCGGCGAACGCCACCCAGCTACATCGCGCCCTATCCGTGCACATGAGCTCTCGCCTTCAATCCATCCTTCATACCATGGCGCCAGCTTATCCTAAGCCCGCCGCGGAGCGCGTCGTCCTCGTAGCCAACCCTGTTATCCTCCCTGCATCGGAGCAATCTCTTCCCGACACAGCTCATCTCGCTTGGTGACCTCACACGAACTCGATGGAAGCTCACAGGCCACGGAGTTTTCGAGAAATTCCTCGGGCCTTGTGGTGAGACCGCCTGTCGAGCCGATGCTCGCCAAGCTCGCCGACGATCTGCCGATCGGTGATTTTCTGTATGAACCGAAGTGGGACGGTTTTCGAGCGATCGTTTTCCGCAGCGCCGACGGGCTGTATATCCAAAGCCGCGACGTGCGACCGCTCGATCGCTATTTCCCGGAACTGCACGAGGCTTTGCTCGAGCGTATGCCGGCAAACACGGTGCTCGACGGTGAGATCGTGATCGCGACCGCACAGGGACTCAATTTCGATGCGCTTCAGCTGCGGCTGCATCCCGCGGCATCTCGCGTCGAGAAGCTTGCGAAACTGACACCGTCGTCATTCGTGGCTTTCGATCTCCTTGCAATCGCAGAACGCAATCTCATCCCCGCGAGTCAAGCGGCGCGGCGTGCTGCTCTCGAGGAGTTACTTGCGGCGGTTCGACCGCCGCTCTACCTCACTCCCGCCACGCGCGACCGAGCGCTTGCACTCGACTGGCTGACACGCTTCGAAGGCGCGGGTCTCGATGGTGTGGTCGCCAAACTCGCATCGGGAACGTATGCGCCAGGCAAGCGTGCAATGATCAAGGTGAAGCATGCACGGACAGCCGACTGTGTGGTGGCCGGATTCCGCTGGCACAAGAGCGGCAAGGATTCCATCGGCTCGCTGTTGCTCGGCCTGTACGACACACAGGGGGTACTGCAGCATGTCGGCGTCACCTCAGCTTTCACGACCGCGATGCGGCGGGAGCTCGTGAAAGAGCTGGCGCCACTTCGGCGCGACGCAATGCGTGACCACCCTTGGCGCGAGTGGGCGGGCGCGGGTGCCGAATCCAGCCGCATGCCGGGGGCGCAGAGCCGCTGGAGCGCAGGCAAGAACCTCGCGTGGGAACCGCTCAGGATCGAGCGGGTATGCGAGGTGAAGTACGACCACATGCAGGGCGATCGCTTCCGCCACGCGGCGTTCTTCCTTCGCTGGCGGCCGGACAAGCGGCCGCAGGACTGTCGCTACGACCAGCTGGAAGTCACGAAGCCTTACGAGCTCGAAAGCATTTTCTCATCGGGGTCGAGCGCCTCCTGACCCGGCCGCAGCTCCTTCGGTACGTGCTGCAGGTTGACCCGGATCCGCGTCCACGTGCTGTAGCGCCCGCGCATGACGTCGATCAGTACGTCCGCCGGCTCAAGATGGGCCGCCGCGTGCGGGTGGCGCGCTTTCCAGCGCTCAAGGCCAGCGACGGCGTCCGCTTGCCGGCGAGCGCGCCCAATCTCGACGAGCGGGCGCTTGCGCCTCGACGGCTGGACCCGCGGAGGCTCCGCCGGCTGCCTTCCGTAATGCGGCGGCCAGGGTGCATCGCCCAGACCCTGACGCTCAAAGAGCTCGAGCAGTCCGCGGAGCGAGCCGGCGCTCTGGTCAATCCCTGCATGCAGGTCGCCACGTTCGCCGAAGCGCCGCGGCATGGAAGCCAACGTAAAGTCCGCCGGCTGGCACTCCGACACTTCATCCCAGGTGAGCGGAGCCGACACCCGCGCCTCGGGGGTCGGCCGCACCGAGTACGCAGATGCGACCGTACGGTCCTTGGCGTTCTGGTTGTAATCGACGAACACACCGTGGCGTTCCTCCTTCCACCACTTGCTGGTCGCAAGTTTCGGGGCGCGCTGCTCGATTTCCCGGGCTAGCGCGAGCGCACCCCGCCGAACCTCGTCGAACCCCCAGCGTCTTTCGAGGCGCACGCAGATGTGCATGCCACGTCCACCCGAGGTCTTCGGCCAGCCGACGAGGTCGACGTCTTGCAGGACAGCGCGAGCCACCTCGGTGACCTCCTGTACCTGCTTCCACGAGACTCCTGGCACCGGGTCGAGGTCAATGCGCAGTTCGTCGGGATGCTCCAGATCGTCCGCCCGTACCGGGTGCGGGTGCAGCTCCAGGCAGCCCAGGTTTGCAAGCCAGGCGAGCGATGCGGCGTCGCGCGGCACGACCTCCTCGGCAACGCGGCCCGAGGGAAAGGCCAGCTTCACCACCTCGATCCACAGCGGGCGCCCTGCCGGGGCTCGCTTCTGGTAGAAGTGCTCGCCGTCGATCCCGTTGGGATAGCGAACGAGCATGTTGGGGCGGCCGCCAGCTCCACGAAGCGCTCCATCCGATACAGCCAGGTAGTAGCGCACCAGATCGAGCTTGGTGTGCTTTGGCCTCGGAAACAGCAGTTTGTCCGGATTCGAGATCGCCACTTCGCGCCCGCCGACGATCAGTGCTTCAGTTTTGCGGCTGCTCGCCACCCAGCATCTCCAGGCATCAAACCGCAAACCCAGACTCGGGCGCCCCGAGTAGCGGCGGTGTTTCCAGAGACCTCGTGAACATCAGACGCTGCCAGCGGAATTCCGCATCGGTGGCGAGCCGGCGCAAGCTCTTAAGCGCCTCCTCGAGCTCTCGCCCGCCACCGTTCGCGTGGAAAACCAGCCGCTTATTGGCAGTCGCTTGCGGCGATACACGGTTGACGAACACGTCCCGGCGTGCCCTCGAGTAGCGATCCAGGACCTCATCATCCGCTCCGTCCAAAACCACCGCGGCGAGCGCAGGATAGAGCGCGTAGCTATCGAGCAAACCGGAGGTGAGGCCGAGGCCCCCGGTCGGATTGGTGACATGTGCTGCATCGCCTGCGAGCACGACGCGGCCGACACGATACCGGTGAGCCGAGCGCTGGTGCATACGATATGGGGATGCCCGCTCGAGGAGATAGGAGCTCTGCTCGGGCAGGATGGTCTGGTAGACCTGTGGTAGCCGCTCGAGGAATGTCTCCTCGGGCAATGTCGCGTCCTCCATGTAGGTGCAGCGCCAGAGGCCTGCATTATTCAGGACGGCGATGACGGCGCCGAAACACGCATCGATCACGAAGGTCGCGCGCGCGTAGCCGTAACGCTCGAAGTCGCAATAGACGTTGGTGGCCACGAACCGTTCCGGCCACGTTGTACCATCGAACGAAAGGCCGAGCAGTCGGCGCACCGTGCTCCCGGCACCGTCGGCACCAATGACCCACCTGGCGCGCAGCTCCTCCGTTTCGCGCTCGGTCACTACGATTAGTGTCACCCCTTCAGCATCCTGCTGAAGCTTCTCGAGTCGAGCGCCGAACCGGACAGTCGCATTCGACAACGCTTGCAGCCTGCGCATCGCAATATCGGCCAGACGATCCTGGCTCAGATGCAGGTTGTAGGGATGCGGGGTATATCCAGTTAGCATCTCCATCGAATATTCGATGCGCTCGCCGGTGCGTCGTACGAGATACGTATAGTCCTGCTTGCACACGCCGGCGGCCTCGGCCTGCTGGAGTATTCCGAGGCGCCCAAGCCCCTCGAGGAGGGACCAAAAATACACTGCCGCGCGCGGCGAATCGCTGATTCGCGATTCGGCTTCGATGAGGGTCACGCGAACTCCGGTCTGCGCCAGACCGAGAGCAGTGATGAAGCCGACTGGCCCACCACCGACGATTACTACCTCTTCCATCGCGCGATTCCTGGCTTGCACGGAAACGTCGAGTTACTCACTCGAGGCGTGCACCGAGAAGCATCGAGAGCTCAGGGCGTAAGATCGCGCTTCGCTACCGATTTGTCCAAGATCCGCAATATTCCCAGAGCCGGCGACCCCACGCGCCCGTTCCTGTACATTGCCGGCAGGCGACCAGGAGGTCTCATGCGCAAATGCACAGATTGGCTGCGGGTCTATGCGACGAGCAGCGTCGTACTCATTGGCTCTGCCCTACCCGCACATGCCACGGATGTTGTGCCCTTCGTCGGCCTCCGATTCGGCGGCGACGTTGGAACTCAGCCGGGCAATGGGGTCACCGGTCCCACCTCTGTCACCATCGACTCCTCGGTCAGCTACGGGGGCGTAATCGACATCCCGTTCGCACCACCACGATCGGTTGAGATCTATTACAGCCGTCAGCCGACGAAGCTTTCCGGTTCGACGGCGGGTGATGTCACCATGAGCGTATTCCACCTCGGACTGGTCGATACGTTGCCGTCCGCCGATCAGCAGCTTTCCTGGCTGCTGATCGGCACGGTCGGGGCGACGCAACTTACTGCCCGCGACAGCAGTGCTACGCGACCGAGCATCGGTCTCGGAGGCGGCCTCGAGTGGATGGCGACCGAACACATCGGTGTGCGCGGTGACCTGCGCGCACTATTGACCTTCAGTGGCAGCGGAGGTGGCGCGGCGAGCTGCGGTGGCGGCTGTAGCGTAAGCTTCCATGGCAGCCTGGTCGCACAGGGCGAGGTGAGCGTAGGCGTGGTCGCGCGTTTCTAGGTTGGCGAAGCCCGGCTGCACCGCGCCCCTCGTGCCGATGAGGCATTCGACCGCGTTACATGTCAGCGCGCTTCCGGGAGCAGGCCTGCCTCGACCAATGCCGGCGGGTGGCGATGATTTGTGCCCTGCTCGAATGCATAGGCGTAGCCGAGCAGAGCGCCATCGGTAAACGGGCGCGCCGCGATCTCGAGCCCAAACGGTAGACCGCTGTCGTAAACACCACCGACTACCACCACCGCGGGAACGCCCAGCATGTTGACCCAACTGGTCGCCGAGTGGGGGCCTTCGCTCAGTCGCCCATCCTGCGCCATCGTCTCATCGACCGGTGGCATTTGAATGGCCGGGTACACATAACCATCAAGGTGCAGTCGATCCATGGTCTCGAGGTACTCACCGAGTGCGCGCCGACGCGGTGCCCGGTAGTTCGCCTCCGCATCAGGATCACTCTCGAGCAGGCGCTGCTTGATCGTGACCTCACCGATCTGGCTCTTGGTCGGCTCGGTGCCGATCATCGGAGCCCCGAGCGGAGCGCCGATCACGCGTTCGTAGTCCGCTGCTGATCGATAGGCCGCCGGGCCGAAGTTCTTGAGAAACCGGTCCGTGCCGTCACGCGCGTAGGCGTAGGTGCTGATCCGTGCGGCAGCGTGGGCAAAGCTCTCGGGAAGCACTGAGTCGTCCATTACGATGGTCGCGCCGAGCGCGCGCAGCTCCTCCAGCGCTTTCATGAACAGCGTCCGCGTACGCGGATCGAGCTCGACGGCTTCCGTCTCGGCCTGTCGCTGCGCGGCGCGGAGCGAGACAGTGGCCGGCGTACCGCGAAACGGGATGCCGACACCCTGCAGGATGAAGGCGGGCACCCCGAAGCGCCGGCCCCGGAGCGCGTCCGGCTTCAGGTACTGCGTATACGGTCCAGGTTGGGCCTTCGCCGCCGAACCGAGCGTCATCGGATCGAGCTCATCCTCCCCCGCCATCACAGACAAGGCGACAGCCGCATCGGTGACTGTACGGGCGATGGGACCGGTATTGTCCAGCAGCCAATCGAGAGGCGCGATCCCGGCAATGCTCACCAGACCTCGGGTCGGAAACACTCCGATCAACCCGCTCGTCGCTGCGGGCATGCGGATGGAATTGCCGGTGTCGGTGCCCGTGCCGAGCACCGCCATGTTGGCCGTGACCGCCGTCACCGTGCCGCCCGAGGAGCCGCCCGGTGAAAAGCGCACATCATAGGCGTTGCCGGTACGGCCGAAGGAGCTGCTGCGGTTGGTGTCGGAATTGGCGAAATCCGGCATGTTGGTGTGACCGAGAATGATCGCACCGGCTGCGCGGAGCTTCGCCACCACGGTCGCATCGCGCGGCGCGACCAGCTCGTGCCCCGGGATCGTGAAGCCCTCCCAGCCGTCCGTGGTCACTTTCCGTTCGATGCTGGTGTTGCCTTTGATAACGATCGGCACGCCCCACAGGGGGCCATGTGCGGCGGCTTTATCGCCGTCCTCGCGCGCCGCAGTGGCACGAGCATCTTCCGCAAACACCTGCTCCACCGCCCGATAGATGCCGTTGTAACGCTGGATGCGGTCGAGATGCCAGTCGACCACTTGCGCTATGGTGTAACGGTGTTGCGCGTAATAGCGCTGCAGCTGCGGAATGGTAACTTCCAACAGATCCCGATCCATCTGCTTGGAATGATCCGGCGCCGCGGACTGCGCGATCGCTGTAAGAGACGCCAACAGTGCACCGGCACCTACCCTCCAGACAGTACCTGTCATAGGCAACCCCTCCTCGCGTGCCCCAGTAGGCGCGCCCGTACCTCGTCACTCGTCAGCATCGCTTCCGGCCATTAATGTGCGGCCGCAGTTCTTCGAGGCTGCGCGAATCGGTTCTCGTTTATTTGGCCGTCACGGGTATGCTACACCCGCTCTCCCGAGTGGCGGGCCGTGCTGGATCAGAGACCCAGTGCTTCGGCGTATAATAAGGGCCTTTCTGGCATGGCTCGCCGGCCTTTAGCGGTCTCGGCGTGTAGGGTCCCGGCAGCCTCTCCTTCGTGACCCGGTGGGAGAATGCTATGAACGCAGCGATCTCTGGGCTGATGCTGTCGCTCCTCGTCGCCAATGCAGCCGTGGCGGCGCCCGCTCCCGCGCCGACGCCGGTTATCGAGGCGCCAACGGGATTCGACGACCGGAGTAATGGCGTCGCGGACGAGGCGGCGCATCAATCGGACCTCGCGAAATTCGATACCGTAGAGCAGATCCCGGACGGCCTTGGACCACTCTACAACGCGCAGTCCTGCCGCGAGTGCCATCAGGCTCCGGTTTCCGGTGGAGCAAGCCAGGTGTCCGAGATTCGCGTGGGTCACCTGGATCGCGATGGCCACTTCCAAAACGCGCGGATTCCGATCGCTCACGGCCGCGAGGTGATTACTGGCCGATCGCTGGTAAACGAGCGTGCCATCTGTCCCAACGCGGCGTTTCCCAGCGCGGAAATTCAGGAGCGTGTGCCCGACACCGAGACGGTCCGTTCCATCCGCATGTCCGTATCTCTATTCGGCGACGGATTCATCGAAGCGCTCCCCGATCAGACGCTCACCGACCTCGCCAAGCAGCAATGCAAGTCCACGCGCGGGAGGATCTGTGGCCAGGTGGTACAGGTGCCAATCGTCGAGGCGCCGGGACAGATGGCAGCCGGTCGGTTCGGCTGGAAGAACCAGCATGCAAGCCTGTTGTCCTTCATCGCCGATGCTTACTTGAACGAGATCGGGGTTACTAATCCACTGCAACCGGACGAGGTAACCAGGCTCTGCAATACCGCACCCGAGCCGAACGATACTCGCGGTCCGGACGGCTTATTCGATATCGACCGATTGACCCGCTTCGTCCGCGCGCTCAAGGCACCTCCCCGGGACCAGGAGCTCGCGCTCACGGCGGCGGCGAAGAAAGGTTCCGAACTGTTCGACAAGGTGGGGTGTGCGGTGTGCCACGCGCGCTCGTTGAAGACGGCGGCTGCCGGAACAAGGCTCGATGGGGGCACGTTCACAGTTCCACCGGCGCTCGGCTCAATTACCTTCCACCCCTACGGCGACTTCCTGCTGCACGATGTCGGCACGGGTGATGGAATCCTGCAGGTGAATCCGGAGCACTACGGTCGTGCCGTCTTTCAGCAGATGGCGGATTATCTTGCCAAGCAGCACCTCGAGAGCACTCAGAACAAGATGCGCACCGCCCCCTTATGGGGCCTACGGCTACGGCCGCGGCTGATGCACGACGGCGCCGCGCTCAGCTTGCGCGATGCCATCCTGCGCCACCGAGGTGAAGCACAGGATGAGAGCAAGAAGTTCGACCGCCTCTCCAAGCAGGACCAGGAAGCCTTGCTCGAGTTCTTGCGTTCCCTGTGACCGTCATCAAACCGTGATGCTCGACGCAACCTCCCCGGAGCCCGCGCAGTAGCATTGCGCCGCATGAACGGCAGCATCCGTCAGTACATCAAGCATCGGGTCTGGTGGTGTGCGGCCGTTGCCTTGGGCGGCTGGCTCATGATTCCCCTCGGTGGGGCGATCGCGAAGAACCTCCCTGATGGGCTCGTGCGGATCGCGCTTCCGGTTATCGGCTTTGTGATGTTTGGCGGAGCGATCATCGCACTGCAGTGGACCGTGCGGTGCCCTAAGTGCACAGCGAAGCTCGGGCGGACCGTGGCTATGCCGATCGCGTTCAGCTGGGGCTCGGGTCCAAAGATCAATTACTGTCCCTATTGCGGCGTGAACCTTGATCAGGCGTTGCCGGACGCTCACACCCCTGCCCAGTCGTTGAACCCGATCAAGTAGCGGACTGATGTAGCCCGCCGCGCGTCCGGCTAGGTGTTTTCCCCCAAGCCTCGCCAAGGCCGCTGCCGCAGTCCTATGATGCTGTGAAGTCTTCACCCGGTGCGGCCGGAGGTCGGTATGAAAACCATCGCCTCTATAGTTGTTCTCATGAGCGTCGCGGGCAGTGCTCTGGCACAGGAAAGCCCGGCGCAGAGCGTACCGGCAGAGCGCCTCGGGACTTGGGCGCCACGCGATGCGAACAGCTGCGACACCATCTATGGCGACGGCCGCCAGCTGTGTCTCGCTGACCGTTACCGTATGCACCTCGAGCAGCAGGCACATGATCAGCAAATCGCCCTGCAACGCGCGCAGGTTGAGAATCTGAGGCTCCACAACGAGCTGCTCCGGTATGAGCTCGCCAGCGCCCAACCCGCGGCGGCTTCCCCCAGCACCACCGAGCTTGCCAGGACGCCTGGCTTTGACACGTGGCAGAGCGAGAATCGCTGGTTCGGGTCGGACCATGCGCGTACGGAGTACGCACTGCTCTACGCGAAGGACCTGCGCCAGGAGCAACCGGAGCTCAACGGGCGGCCGTTCCTGAATGCGCTCTCCGCGCGTGTCAAGGACGTCTTCGCCCTATCGAAACGCTGACCACCCGCTCTTGCGGGCGCTGCGGGCGGCGGTATCGGCGAATTCCACGAGCGTGCGCCTCAGCCGGGCACAAGCGAGGCGGTCTACAGCTGCCTCTGCTAAGGTCCTTGCATGTCAGCTGCCCCACTGACGCTGGAGGAGATCGTCGAGAACGGACTTTGCATCGGCTGTGGACTTTGTCGCTCGATCGCCGGCCGCGACCAAATCGATTTCGTCATGACACCGCAGGGGCGCGAGCGCCCGCTCGCGCGTCGCCCGCTCGATCGAGCCGCCCTCGAGCGCATCAACGCGGTCTGTCCGGGAACACGTATCGGAGGGACAGACACCGCTTCATGCAACACTGCCATGCACGACACCGTATGGGGTCCGGCCGAGCGATTGAGCATCGGCCATGCGAGCGACCCGCTGGTACGCTTCCGCGGCTCAAGTGGCGGAGCTCTGACGGCGCTCGGACGGTTCCTGCTGAGCTCGGGGCGCGTGAACTTCATCCTGCACGTGGGCGCCTCGAAGTCCGCACCCATGCGCAGCGAGCGACGGCTGAGTTTCGACGCCGCCGCGGTCCTCGATGGCGCCGGATCGCGCTACGGTCCGGTAGCCGTGCTGACGGACTTTTGCGAGATTCTCGAGCGCGCGGAACCCTTTGCGCTGATCGCGAAGCCCTGCGACGTGACGGCCGTGCGCAACCTGGGCCGCATCGATGCGCGCGTCGATCGCTACATGCGCTACGCACTGACGTTGGTCTGCGGTGGCGCATCCGACCTGAGGAAATCCGAAGAGGTTCTGCAACACTTCCGGATCCACGAGAGCGAACTGGCATTGTTCCGCTATCGCGGTCACGGCAATCCCGGCCTCACCCGGGTCGAGACCAAGGATGGGCGTGCGTTCGAGCTCACCTATCAGCAGCTCTGGGAAGATGAATCGAAGTGGATGATCCAGCCGCGCTGCAGGATCTGTCCGGATGCGATCGGCGTGGAGGCTGATATCGCCGCCTCGGACGTCTGGCCGGGCGGTAGCCCCGCAGGCGAGGACGCCGGTTTCAACGGCTTCATCGTTCGCACCGCACGCGGTCTGGAGCTGTATGAGGCGGCGGTGGCAGCAGGAGCACTCACCATCGACCACTCCGCTACTTACGCCGACTTCGATCGATTTCAGCCGCACCAGGTACGTAAGCGCCGCGCGGTATGGGCACGACTGAAAGCGCTGCAGATGAGCGGAAAGCCCGTGCCGCAGGTGACGAAACTCGGCCTCGAGGACTGCGCGCGGCAGAACACGCTACGGGAAAATCTTGCCGAGTACCGCGGTGCGCGCGACCGGGCAGGTGCAAGCAGCTTGACTGAGCCTCCGGCCACAGCCGCTTCGAGCCCGCCTGTCTGACGCTTGGGGCATGCGCGGCGGGCGGCAACCGCGCTGTCACATTCACTGACTTAACGAGGCGGGACCGCCGCAGCGGCGAGTTCGGCCATCGCCGCCTGACACGCCGCCAGGCCCTGCCCCAAGGCCATGCCCTGCCAAAGGAGGTCGTCTGAATGAAATGCCGCGCGCATCTGCTCGCGGATGCGCTCGCCATCGGCTGAAAGGGGATCGCCGTGAGCGTGCAGCCAGGCGTCGGCGCGTAAGGCCAGGGCGACCTTTTGGATCGGCAGAATTCCACACTCGAGTGCTACCGCATCGACCATCGCCTCCGGCAAGAGGCCCGGTATTGCGCTCAAGCTGTCCCCGGTGATCGCCGCAGATACCGACCCATCGCCGTACAGCGACTTCGCCGCCGCTCCGATCCACGATCTGGCGCGCGCGAAACCCGGTGTGTCGCGCCGCTGGCCGATGATGGGCTCGGCATAACCGTAAGGGCCCAGTCCCGTGTGAAAGTCGAGCAGGCAGATGCGCCTGGCGCCGCGAAGCTTCGAGTGAAGGATGTCGGTCAATGTGCGCCGTGACCAGCTGGGCTCTCGGCCGCCATAGAAAAGACCAGCGGGATGGAGCCACTGCCCGCTCGACACTGCGTGTTGGTAGATCGCCGGGCCTTCGGGTCCGTGCCGCTGTATCCAAGCCATGATGTGCGAGCCCGTCAGCGCTTGCGATGCCTCCGACCAATCGGAAGGGCATAAGTCCCCATGCAGTTCCTCGTATCGCTCATTCGTCGGTGCCGGCGCGGCGAAGTCGATCCAGTTGCGATTGATATCGACGTTGCTCTCGTTGGTGCGCCTCAGCCAGGCGAACCCATAGGGGTTGATCGCATGAATGTGCAGCGCAGCGACATTCGGCGGAAGTGCTGCAGACTTTGCGCGCCGCAGCCATTCGACCTGCGTGGCCGATCCAAAGAAGCCCTCCACACCGTGGGTCCCGGATATCGTCACCAGCACTGAGGTCGCATTGCTCGGCCCCACCCAGGCAACGTCAGTCGCGAGTGGGAGCCCAGCGGGACCGGATCGGTCGAGGCCAAAACGCTCGAGAGCTGCTTCCACGGCCCGTGCGGCGCCCAAAAACTTCTCTTGGGCCTCGGCATAGTCGCGACTGAAGGAAGTGTCCATCAGCGTTCTCCAGAACTGCGCTCAACAGCGATTCTGCGCGCAGATCACGGCGCATTGCCATACTCGACGGTTACCAGCGAGTCCCCCGTTTGACATCGTTGATCCAGCTCAGGGCCGCCATCACGTTCGGGAAGCCGATCGTGCTGGTGAGCGCAATCACCGCGTGCTGGATCTCCTCGGGAGTCGCACCGGCTGCCAGTGCGCGGCGTGCGTGGCTGTGCACGGCGCCTTCCGAGCGGATCGCCGCTGCCGCCGCGAGCTGCACGAGGTGCCGGGTCTTTTCCGGCAGGGGTCCAGCATCAGCGGCAGCCTGACCCAGGCCATCGACCGCCGCCATGAAGCGTGGATACCGCTTGCTGATCGACTGGTGATTCTTCGGCGTCGGCGGTTTGCTGGACATAGGCAACCCCTTTCCAACGGGCGCGCCCCGGCTCCTCGCTATATTGCCGTATCGCCTGACGTTTGGTGAGCACACCGGGTCCAAAAGACCCCTGACGCGCGAAGCGCAGCCAGCCTTCGCCGCGATGCTCGAGGCCGAGATCGGGCGCCGGCTCGGGTGAGCTCGGATGGCCTGATGCGCCTGGATCGCCTTCAGCGGAATAGCGCGAGCGCCCTGACCTCAATGCTCTCCCGCGGCGGAACATAGCGGTGCCGCGAGTCCGTAAACGCGCTATGCGGCGCCGCGTGACCAGGCCCGCGCGGTGACGAATCGAAGTTCTTGATGAGCCAGGCCTCATCGACAGTCATGTCCGACGCGAAATACCAACGCTGCCGCGGATCGTGCAGCAGGTAATAGATCTCGCCTGTCCTGTCCGGATAGCGCAGCTCGACGCTACGCAGACTCTGCGCACCGACACTCGCACCATCGCAGATCGCGAGCGGCGAATCGCGCAGCGGGCCGCGGATCGGGCGCCACAGGTTGACCTGCAGGTAGCGCGACAGTCCTTTCTCTGCCTCGGGTCCGATCTCCTCGTGCAGGCGGCGCAGCGCTGATTGGGGAGTGTAGTCGGTGTGCGCATGGTGGACCGGACGTCCGATGTTGTGCGGCCGTGCGCCGAGCTGCACCGCCGGCCCGCGCCGCACGTTGTGGTCGAAAACGACCACCTGATCTGCGCCGACCGCCGTCTTGATGATTTCGGCGCATTCGGGATAGTAGCGGCGCTGCACGTGATCCTCATCGTAGAAACGCCGTATCCGCGTCGGCCACCAACCGAGCTGCGCGCCGTGCTCCTCGAGCGCGAGGCCCTCTCCGTGGCGCAGGTCCTCGATCTGCACCGCATGAGCGGCAAAGCGCGCTGTCTCGGCTTCGCCGCCTTGCGGCGCCTCACGTCCGTAGGTGAAGGGTCTGTCGAGCCCCGGGAGCAGAAAATCGATCTCCGCCTCGACCATGACTCGCTGACTGCGAGCCGGAGCGGCCGCCAGATTATTTGTTCTCATGCGCAAAACCTCGCTGCTTGGTGCGCACAGTGTCGAGCCCGGTGCCAACACCAGCAAACGTGATATCTGACTCACTGTTAAGAAAAACTGAATCGATCCCCTTTCCATCGGCATCGAATGCGCTATAACCCGCCCATGACATTCGTCATCGCGCAGTTCTCCGCACCCTGGGCTCGCTCGCTGCGCCTCATGACCATCGGCTCCGTAGCAATACTCCTCACTGTGGCGCTGGTCGGCTTGCTCGCGGGCCCCCGGCAGTTGTGGCTGTGGTGGGCAGCCATGGTGGGTATGCCGCTCATCGTGCTGTGCGGGGCGCTGCCCTTCATGGTCCGCGGATACGTTCTGACCGATAGCCATATCGCAGTGCGGCGGCTCGGATGGAGCACCCGGCTGCCGCTCGAGGGCCTGGTGGCTGTCACGGGCGAACCAGAGGGAATGCGCGGTTCGGTGCGCCTCTTCGGCAACGGTGGCCTGTTTGGCATCAGCGGTTGGTTCTGGAACCGCAGAATCGGGCGATTCCGCGCCTACGCCACGGACCCGCAGCGCGCGGTGTTGCTGCGCTACCGCAGCGGAGCGCCGGTGGTGCTTACACCGCACGACGTCCAGCACTTCCTCGTACAGGTGCGACGACTCGCGCATCTTCCTTGAAGAGATGCGTGGCCGGGAATCGGTTAGAGTCTCGCCCGCGCATCGTTTCTCGAGGAGTGGCAATTGAAATCGTGGCTGACTTATGCGGCGGCCCTGGCGCTTGCACCGCTGGCGTTGAGCAATCGGCCGCTCGCCGCCGCACAGCCCGCGCCGATTTACGCAGCTCTGCGCGGGGAGGTGTTACTCGATAACTCCCGAGTGCTCGTCGAAAGATTCGTGCTCGAGCCCGGGCAGACGACCGGTCGCCACACTCACCCTGGGGATCAGCTGCTCGTGTTCGTGAAGGGCGGCCTGCTGCGAGCGATGGCGACCGGGCGCTCGACCCTGTGGCGCGACGGGCGCATCGCCTGGCATGACTCGGGCGAGCTGCCTGACGAGGGGGACCGGAACGTCGGAACCGGGGAAATCGTGATGATGTGGGTGACGCTGAAACCAGTCGCAGCCGCAGCTGCCGCGCGCAGCGCAAACCCACGCCCGGATGACTACCTCAATTATCCGAACATCCCGGGCGAAGACCTGCTGGAGAATTCACGGCTGATTGTGCAGCGCTTCACGGTGAATCCGGGGCAGTGGGAAGGCGTGCACGCACACCGTCCCAATATGCTGTACATCCATATAAAAGGTGGCCGCTGGGCCGCGCGCTCGAAAAAAGAGCCCGAACATCCCTACCCTGAACCCTCACCTGATGGAGAGGTGGGCTGGATGCCGACGATCGACATCAGCGAAGGGCACGAGTCGGGCAATGTCGGGCAGCAGCCGATAGACCTCATCTGGATCACGCTCAAGGAGTGAAGGGAAGCCCAATGCGGGCGGCTTCCGTGCTCGCAACCTGAGCGGCGCAGCAGCGAAGTGCCTGCGCGGCTGCCATTCCGGACGACACTGGCTTAGTCTCTCGAACCCATGTGGCTCGGCGGCATGTGCCGCTCAGGACGGTCCGGAGCCGCGCGACAACCAGGAATCGACGATGCGTATCAGCTTGCGGGCGACATTGCTTCTGATTACCGCCGCTCTCCTTGGAGCGGCGGGCAATCCACCGGCGGGAACCGAAGCTGCGCCGGCCCAGCAGGAAAACCGTGTCTCTCCCTTGACCGCCGAACAGCTGGTGCAGATCCTCGACCAGACCGTCGACTGGTATCGGACGCTCGGCCTGCAGCAGCAGAGCGCCACGCAGCCGAGCGATCTGCTGCTGCTCTATGCCAATCGCCAGACGGCCGACAACGTGGTGCGCCTTGCCTTCCAGATCGCGCGCGCGAACGCGGAGCTCCTCAGCAGCGAGGCGAGCTCCGCTCAACCGGACGCCACAGCCGCCCGCTCGCCGCAAACGCTCGGGCAGCTCGAGCAGAACGCGGCACAACGCAGCGATAGCATCGAAAAGGAGATGGACGCGGCTCGCCGCCAGCTTGCCACCGCGGCACCGCGCGCGAAGTCCGATCTCAATGCAAAGCTGCTCGAGCTGCAGGGCGAGCTATCCATGGTCAAGGCGCAGAAGAATCTTCTCGACACCATGTCACAGTTCGTCTACGAGAACGACACCAAGCGCGCCAGCGTGAGTGCGCTCAAGTCACGCATCGATGCGATCGCCGCGACCATACCGGCTGCGACTGCCAGCAGCACCACCCCGGCCGCGGGCGGCGCGTCGAGCGCGTCGCCGGGCGTTTTTACCACGACCGTCGCTGCTCCACAGTCAACTACCGTCAGCACCACGGTGCCACGCGAGCTCGGCATCTGGGACCTCCTCGCGCAAGCGCTGCGGCTCTCGCAGAAACTCTCCACCATTGATACGGTCGAGCAGCGCACCAAGGCACTGCAGGAGACGTTTCACAAGATCCGCGCCGCTCCGAATGAGCAGCTGCAGAGACTCTCGACCCGCAGTGATCAGCTCGCCACCATTGCAGATACCGCCAATGGAACTGCGCTCAAGGGGATGCGCGATCAGCTCGATACGCTCGCGTGGCTCTTCACGCAGACTTCGGCGATCGCCCTGCCACTCAGCCAGGAAGCGGTGCTGTTGACGCAGTACCGCGATAATCTCGATAAGTGGCGCATTTCAGTCAAACGTCAGTACCACGACGTGCTCGGGGTACTGTGGACGCGCATCGCGGTGCTCGCCGGCGCACTCATCGCGGTACTCGCCGGCTCGGAGTTCTGGCGCCGCACGGTGCTCAGGTACGTCACCGACCCGCGCCGCAGAAATCAGCTGCTGTTGATACGCCGAATCGTCACGTGGCTGCTGGTCCTTCTGATCCTCGGCCTCACTTTCATCACGCATCTGAGCTCTTTCGCAACTTTCGCCGGGCTTCTGACTGCGGGTGTTGCCGTCGCCATGCAAAGCGTGCTGGTGTCGGTGGTGGGTTATTTCATTCTCATCGGTAAATATGGCCTGCGGGTCGGCGATCGCGTTCAGGTGGGTGGCGTAAGCGGTGAGGTGATCGACCTCGGTCTCATCCGCATGCATCTGCTCGAGCTCACCTCGCAGGAACCGCTCGGACCGACCGGCCGGGTCGTGGCCTTCGCCAACTCGATCGTCTTCCAGTCTTCCGGCGGCCTGTTCCGGCAGATTCCCGGGGTGAACTTCACCTGGCACGAACAGATGCTGACCTTACCTGCGGGCAGCGACTACTTCGCGCTGAAAGATCGGCTGCTCGCGGCGGTTACCTCGGTCGTCGATGAATACCGGGGCGACATCGTGCGCCAGGCGGAAACCATCAACCAAACGACCTCGTTACCCGCCCCGACCGATGTTACACCGCAAGTGCAGCTGCAGTTCTCCCCGACCGGCGCCGAGGCGAAAGTGCGTTACCCGGTGCCGCGCAATCGGACGGCACAGGTCGATGAGCGCGTTTCGCAGAAGCTGCACCAGCTGCTTCGGCATCCGGACTCCGGAAAGCCGGCCTGATCAGCCGCGTTCCGCGCCAGCTGCCGAAGCTTGAGCGCGGCACGCAGTCGCATTGACAGGCGTTTGCGCGGCACCACAGTATTTTCGATCCCCTCTCCGGGGAGCCAACAATCGTCAACTGGCAAGGTGTCGAATCATGGACACGCAGCTCGCATCCAGGAATCTGCGCCACTCGGTGACTGTGGCCGTGGCAGCGGTCATCGCACTCGTGGGAGTCCGCTCCTCCTTGGCGGGGAGTGAAGATCACCACCATATGACGCTGCACAGTGCGACTTTCGTCGATGGAGGGACACTGCCGCTCAGCATGATCTACAACATCCCGAATGACACCGGTCGGAACAGCTGCACGGCGAACGGTGCCGCGGGCGGCAATGAATCCCCGCAGCTGAGTTGGCGACACGCGCCGCACGAAACCCGTAGCTTTGTCGTCATCGGCTACGACATCACTGCGCAGTTCACCCACTGGCAGATGTACAACATACCGGCCGATACGACCAGTCTGCCGGAAAATGCCGGAATTCCCGGCAGCGTCTATGGCGTGCAGAACGGCAACGATTTCTTCCAGGCCAACTACAGCGGTCCGTGTCCGCCCACGACCCTCAACCCGCATACCCACAAATACCAGTTCACGGTGTATGCACTCGATGAGTTCCTTCCGGTCGTGCAGACCTCTGGGGACTTTGTGCCGGGCGGACCCGAAGGCCTCTATCAGGAACTGATCGAAGCGGGTCGCCGCGGCCATGTTCTCGCGAGCGCCAGCATTGCGGGAAACTACTCCGCGGCTCCTGGCAACTGACCCGCCGAAGCCGCGGTGATGGGCCGTGCCTGCCGCCGCCCTCCTGCCAGCGGACGTACTGCTGCGATGGCGCTGCTGGCCGCGGCCTGCGCCATCGCGCCTGGCGCGCGGTCAGCGGAGAGCCCCACGGTCGTCCCTCCCCAGGTCAAACGGGCGGATGACCCGGCGAGCGGTTCGCGGTTCATCGACCCCGCCGATGGGCAATTCGACCTCAGCGCGATCCTCGAGCATCCTCATGGGTTTCTGCCGGTCCCGATCGTTGTCACCGAACCGGCCGTCGGTTATGGGGGCGGCGTTGTGGGAATGTTCCTCCGGCCTCGCGAGGAAGAAGGAGAGACGGGCTGGTCACGGCCCGACATTTCCGCTCTCGGCGGCCTGGCGACCGAAAATGGAACCTGGCTCGCGCTCGCCGGCGATTCGAGCCGATGGCTCGAGGGACGCCTGCAAACGCTGGCCGGTGCCGGCGTCGGGAAGATCAACCTCGACTTCTACGGCGCTGCATTCGAGCAGGCCGATCTCGAGCAGAAGTTCCGTTATTCCCTGACGTTCACCGCTGCGATCGGACAGGCCGATTGGCGGCTGTCGAAGAGCTCGCCGTGGGCGATCGGCTTGCGTTACGTGTACGCAGACATCACGCCGGATCTCCGCGATCAGCCCGCTCCAGCCGGGCCCGGCGATGCGTTGGCGGTGAAGGTCTCCGCTCCCACCGCGATTCTCGAGTACGACTCGCGTGACAATATTTTCACGCCGAGGCGCGGGCTTTACAGCGAAACCTCCTACCTCCTCTCGCGTTCGGCCTTAGGCTCGAGCGCTGATTTCGAGCGCTTTCACCAGATTGTCCTGGCATGGCTGCCCTTGCCCCATGAAATCACGCTCGGTGCGCGCGCAGATTACGCATGGTCCTCGGCGCGCACGCCTTTCTTCCTGCGCCCGTACATTCAGCTGCGCGGGGTTCCGGCCGTGCGCTACCAGGGAGATGAAGCCGCATCACTCGAGCTCGAGGCGCGCTGGCAGTTCTCTGCTCGCTGGAGTGTGGTTCCATTTGCGGGCGTAGGTGCGACGCACCTCGAGCACTCTTTGTCGTCCTCCGACGGACAAGCCGTCGGCGCGGGCGGAATTGGGTTGCGTTACGAGCTCGCGCGCAAGTTCGGCTTACACGCCGGGCTTGATTTAGCGCACAGCCCGGGAACCACCGCCGTGTACATCCAGATCGGCAACGCGTGGTTCCGCCCGTGAGCGGCGCTGCCTGCGGTGCAGGCGCTGCGGTGGCTTACCGGCCGGCGTCGTGCCGGGTCCGGTTCTTGTAATGGGTCTTGTAATGAGACCAGCTACCCACCGTATGGGTCGAGGCGCGGGCTCCGCTGCGGAGGTGGGATTTGTGTGCCTCATCGTTCGCCATCGCGAGACGCCACAGCCGCGTCGCATCGCTCGGCACCCAGCCGACGATGTGGCCGATGGTGAGATAGATCACCCGGCCGCTGTGGAAATCGACCTCTTCGTCATCGCGATCATCCTGAGATGGATCGAACCGGCGTATGTAGCCGTCGCAGAGGCTCAGCATGTACCCCACGGTGTGCAGGCCGTCGTTTGCCAACGCATCCGAGGAAGAGAAGAACGGGGAGAAGGGCTTGTTGTGAGTGGAGCAGATATGCGTGTGAAAGTCCGCAACCACCTCCGGACCGTAGAACTCGCCGAGATCGACGCCGAAGGGTCGATTTGACGTAATCAAGCCCGACGCCTCGAAGCCGCCATTCACCCTGCGTACCACGCCGCCGCACTCGTAGCGTGGATCGCAGATGGTCGCGGCATGCTTGAGCGCGCTGACCGCGGCCTCATCGACCGTCGCGAACACCGTCATGGCTGCTAGCAGGCTCACCATCGGGGGCGCTCCAACTGTGACTCAACCGCATGACGCTGCTCATCGAGCGGCACGATCAGGGTTGCCGTTGCCGCGCCCTGCGTCGGTGCTATACGTCGCACAATGGGGACAACGTCTTGATCCGGGCGCTCTCAGGTGCGGAGCTGAGCGGCTGTTCTCACCCTCAAAACTGTGACCGTGATCTCGTCACCACCTTCAATGGGACAACGGGCAGGTCCAGGAGGTTTCCCGGCGGACTCGCCGAGGTCATTGGCCCTTTACGACGACCTCTTCCTTGAGTCCGCACTTGGCACAGCCGTAGGTCTGTACCATGCCGCCGAGCTGACCATGTGCGCGGCTGCTGGTTACGCGCCAACCGAGCTCGAAGCATCTGGGACAACGCTCGCCCTGCGGGTTCCGCTGAGTCTGTAGCTGGCCCCGCAGTGCGGCATTCTCATTCATGAGCTCGTCGAGCTTCAGTTGCACTTCTGCCAGCTCGAGCAGGAGGTCCGCCACGAGTTGCTTCATCTGCGCATCCCTGCCGCGCTCGCTGATGACTCGCAAGCGGGTTGCCAGGGCTAGGGCACGAGAAATCCCCGGAAGCAGATCGCTCATGCCGGCAGTATAAGTCCGCCGGCGGCGCAGCCAGCGCCCCTCGCCCGGTCCTTGCGACGCGCGTCGCACCGGGTGGGATGTTCGGGGAGGCCCACACCCGCGTGTGGGCGGTCAGGCAGCCCGTCTCTCAGCCGCAGCGCGCGCGGTCACGCGCTACCACATTCATCTTCTGCGCGCGCCGGTGCTCTACCGCTCTTGCCATCGAGCACCGGGACCCGCGCAAGCGGTAATCTATGGGGTCGAACCAGAACGAAGGAGCAGTCCATGACCCTCAAGATTGGCGACACTGCACCGGATTTTCAGGCGGATACCACCCAGGGGCGCATCCGGTTCCATGATTGGATCGGAGATTCATGGTGCGTGCTGTTCTCGCACCCGAAGGATTTCACTCCGGTGTGCACGACCGAGCTCGGGTATATGGCCAGGGTCAAGCCCGAGTTCGACAAGCGCAACGTCAAGATCATCGGGCTGAGCGTGGATCCGGTCGACAGCCACTCCAAGTGGGCGAACGACATCAAGGAGACGCAGGGCGTTGCGCCCAACTACCCGCTGATCGGCGACCCCGAGCTCGCCGTCTCGAAGCTCTACGAAATGCTGCCCGCGACCGCTTCCGGGGATCCCGCGAAGCGCACGCCTGCCGATAACCAGACCGTCCGCAACGTCTTCGTGGTCGGACCCGACAAGAAGATCAAGCTCATCCTGGTCTACCCGATGACCACGGGGCGCAATTTCGATGAGGTGCTGCGCGTCATCGACTCGCTGCAGCTGACCGCGAAGCACAAAGTCGCAACCCCGGTGAACTGGAAGCAGGGCGAAGACGTGATCATCGCCGGGTCGGTGTCGGATGAGGAGGCGAAGAAGACCTATCCGCAAGGCTGGAAGGCGCCGCGTCCGTACCTGCGCATCGTGCCGTATCCGCGCTCATAGCCGCAGCCGCGCGGAGAACCGTGCATGATCTTCCGCCAGCTGTTCGATACGGTCTCGAGCACCTACAGCTATCTGCTCGCCAGCCGCCGCGGCGGGGAAGCATTGATCATCGATCCGGTGATCGACAAGGTCGACCGTTATCTTCAGCTGCTGCGCGAGCTCGATCTTCGTCTCGTTAAAGCGGTGGACACGCACCTGCACGCCGACCACATCACAGGCCTCGGCGCCTTGCGCGATCGGACCCATTGCATCACGGTGATGGGTGACCGAAGCCGGGTCGATGTGGTCTCGATGCGGGTCAGCGACGGCGACAGGCTGCAGATCGAGGGTGTTGAGCTCGAGGTCCTCTACACCCCTGGACACACGGACGATTCCTGCTGCTTCCGCATGGAAGACCGCGTGTTCACCGGCGACACCCTGCTGATTCGTGGCACCGGGCGCACTGATTTTCAAAACGGCGATTCCCGCGCCCAATACGAGTCGATCTTCGGCCGGCTGCTGCGGCTGCCGGATGAGACGCTCGTCTTCCCGGCACACGACTACAAGGGCGACACGGTGAGCACCATCGGTGAAGAGCGCCGCTGCAATCCGCGACTGCAGGTGAAATCGGTCGATGAGTACGTCGAGCTGATGAGCAACCTGAAGCTCGCCAATCCCAAGATGATGGACGTCGCCGTTCCCGCCAACATGAAAGTAGGCCTCCACCAGGAGGAGATCGCCCGGCGGGGCTGGGCGCGTACCGCCGAGGAAGTGATCGGCCTCGCGGGCCAACCGCAGGTCGTGCTCATCGACCTGCGCGAACGCTCCGAGCGCGAGCGTCATGGAGCGATTCCCGGCTCACTCCACGTGCCGTATACGACACTCGAGGAGAGCACGGGGCCTGGCGGAATGCTCCACGCTCTGGCGGGCGCCACGGGTAAGCAGCTGCTGTTCTACTGCGCTTTTGGCGAGCGTTCGGCCATGGCGGTCCAGGCGGCGCAGGAGGCGGGGCTCTCCTGCGCCTGTCATCTGCAGGGAGGTCTTTCCGCGTGGAAGGCGGCCGGCGGGCCGCTCGAGCACGAACAAAAAAGGTAGCGGGCGGCCCCGCGCGCGGCCCCCGGTGCGATCCCGCTAGGACCAGAGTCGCACTGACAAAGTGCGCTGACGTGCCGCACTATGACTCCAAAATGAGCGTACAAGTACTGCCCTCCAGCGACCCGCGCGTGCGAGATGCCCCCGAGTTCTCGGTGGTCCTCGGGGGACCCTTGTTCCAGTTGCTGCGGCGCGGGCACCTCGCGAGCGATGCAATGACCCTGGTGGTACGGCGGTGCTGGGTCTTCATACTGGTCACCTGGGTGCCACTGCTCGTGCTCTCCGCACTCGATGGGCATCTGATCGATGGCGGCGTCACCGTTCCCTTCCTGACAGATGTCGAGACTCACGTCCGATTCCTGGTCGTGGTGCCGCTGCTTCTCGCCGCCGAGCTGGTGGTACACAGGCGCCTTCTCCCGATAGCAAGCTCGTTCCTGGAGCGGGACTTGGTTCCCGCAGACTCGATGGCCCGGTTCAATGCCGCGATCAGCTCCGCAATCCGGCTGCGAAACTCGGCGCCGGCAGAGCTGTTCATGCTCGGGTTCGTATATGCCGTCGGCGTGCTCGTCGTGTGGCGGCGGTACACTTCACTCGACACTTCGACGTGGTACGCGACCGCCGCGCCCGGGCATGGCCGACTTTCACACGCCGGAATGTGGTACGCGTATCTGAGCCTGCCGGTGTTCCAGTTCCTGCTGCTGCGTTGGTATTTCCGCTTGCTCATCTGGATCCGGTTTCTCTGGCAGGCATCGCGCATCGAGCTGAGACTCGTGCCGACGCATCCGGATCAGCTCGCTGGATTGGGATTCCTCGCCAACACCGTGTTCGCCTTCAGCGTGCTGCTGGTGGCCCATGGTGCCATGCTCGCGGCGCAGATCGCGGGCCGTATCTTCTTCGAGGGCGCAGCGCTCACTGAGTTCAAGGAGGAGATCTTCCTGGTGCTGGTATTCCTTCTGTGTCTCGTCTTTGCTCCGCTGCTGGTGTTTTCACCGCAATTGTCGCGAGCGAAACGCCGCGGTCTGATCGAATACGGCGCGCTCGCGGAGCGTTACGTGCGGCTGTTCGATGGCAAGTGGCTGCGCGGCGGGGCGGACACGACCGAGCCGCTCATGGGAAGCGCCGATATCCAGTCCCTGGCCGACATGGGGAACAGCTTCGCGGTGGTGCGGACCATGCGCCTCGCTCCCATCGGCCGCGATGCCGTGCTGGAGCTCGCGGCTTGCGTGCTGGTACCGCTCGTCCCGTTGCTGCTCACCGTAATGCCAGTCGAGCAGCTCGTGAACAAGCTCCTCGGTCTGGTACTTTGATGCCTGGCTATCTTCGCGAGCGGGCCTCGAGCACCACCACGCTGCGGGGAGTGACGCGATAGCTCTGGGTCGACCATTGCACCTGCCGCGCAGGCTGAATGATGTCGTGGGGCGGTGCTTGCGCGGTGTCAACCGCCAGATACCAGATGCGATCCGCGGACTGAGGTATTTCAGCCTCGATCGGATTCTCGGACATGTTGAGGATGGCGTGCAGATCTTCCTCCCCCTCCTCGGTCGCGGCGATGGTGAACGCCAGCATCCGTGCCGCGCCGTCCCCCCAGGGCGGCTGGCGCAATCGCATCCCATGCCAGGAGATATCGGGAATGCCACGCGCCGCGAGCACCTTTCCGTGGTAGAAACGATTGGCAGTGAGGCTCGCGTGGCGGCGCCGAAAGGCGATCATGCCACGGGTGAACTCGAGCATCTCGCGCTGCGACTCGAGACGGCTCCAGTCGAACCAGGACAGCTCGTTATCCTGGCAGTAGCCGTTATTATTGCCGTCCTGCGTGCGCAGCACCTCATCCCCGGCACAGAGCATTGGCACGCCGCGCGATAGCATCAGCACCGCAAGGAAATTCTTCGCCTGCCGCCGGCGCAGCGAAACCACCGCGGCGTCCCCACTAGGTCCCTCCACGCCGCAGTTCCAGCTCAGGTTGTCGTTGTTACCGTCCCGGTTGCCCTCGCCATTCGCCTCGTTGTGCTTGCCGTTGTAGCTCACGAGGTCCGCGAGCGTGAACCCATCGTGGCAGGTTATGAAGTTGATGCTGTCGCACGGCAGCCGATCATCGTCGGCATACAGATCGCTGCTGCCGGCGATGCGGCTTGCCAGCACCCCGGCGAGCCCGGGATCGCCGCGCACGAAGCGGCGCACCGCATCCCGGTAAGCCCCGTTCCACTCCGCCCAGTCCGAGCCAGGGAAGGCCCCCACCTGGTAGAGCCCGGCGGCGTCCCAGGCCTCGGCGATGAGTGGAATATCCTCGAGCAACCGCGAGAGCTCGATGCTCCAGGGGAGCGGGGGGTCCGAGAGCACCGCACCGCCCTCCCCGCGGGTAAATATGCTCGCCAGGTCAAAGCGAAAGCCATCGACGTGCATCTCCTCCACCCAGTATTCCAGGCACTGGACGATGAAGGAGGCCACCTGCGGGTGGTTGCAGTTGACGGTGTTGCCGCAACCGGTGAAGTCGAGATAGCGGCGGCGATCGCGAGGGTCGAGGAGATAGAACACCTCGTTGGCGATACCCCGGAAATTGATCCATGGACCGTCGCTGCCACTCTCGGCTGTGTGATTGAACACCACATCGAGAATGACGCCGATCCCGGCCGCGTGCAGCGCGCGCACCAGCTCCTTGAACTCGGCCGCGCCGCGCCCCCGCTGCGGGGCCACGCAGTACTGCGGATGGGGACTCCAGAAGCTATGCGTGTTGTAACCCCAGTAGTTCCTGAGTCCGCGCGCTGCAACCCCTGGCGGCACGCTCTGCTCGTCGAACGCCATCACCGGCAGTAGCTCGACATGGGTAATGCCGAGCTGTTGCAGATAGGGAATTTTCTCCGCGAGCGCGCCGAAGGTGCCTGGAGCGTGCACCGCTGCCGATGGATGCCGCGTAAACCCACCGACGTGCAACTCATAGATCACTGCGCCTTCCAGGCCGCGCTCGATTCGGCGCTCCCCGCTCCAGTCGAAGGACAGATCGCACACCACCGAGCGCAGTCCACTGCCACCCGGATCGGCAGGGTCGGCCGCGCGGGCGCGATTCCACCTGGCATCGGTTATCCCGCGGGCCCTGGGATCGAGGAGCTCCTTGTGCGGGTTGAAGAACCGGCCACTCGACTGGTCTGCGGGCCCATCCAGGCGCCAGCAGTATTGCGTGCCGGCGGCAAGCCCCTCGACGAACACATGCCACGACAGGTGGGTGCGGTTCGTCTCGGGATCGAGCGCGATGATTTCGAAGGGCGTCGGACTGTCGGCAGCCTCGTAGAGCAGCAGCTCGGCCCGTGTCGCACCAGGACTGAAAATTGCGAAATTGATGCCGTCCGCGGCGGGCGTGGCGCCCGGCGGGTTGCGACTGCCTGCGCGGGTAGCGAGGGGTGAGTGCACTCAGCCCAGATCCGGGTCGAGCGCAATTCTCACCGGATTTGCGCTCCAGATGTTGTCGCAGTACTCACGCACGGCCCGATCGGAGGAGAATTTTCCGGCGCGCGCAGTGTTGAGAATCGACATGCGCGTCCAGTGCTCGACATCCTGCCAGGCGGCATTGACCCGCTCCTGGCAGGCGACGTAATCCGCGTAGTCGGCCAGTACCAGGAAGGGGTCGGAATTGCGCAGGTTGTCGATCAGCGGCCTGAAAAGCTCCCGGTCACCGTGCGAGAAGGTGCCGCCGGCAATCTGCTCGAAGGCCTCCTGCAGCTCCGGATGGCGTTCGAGCTCGCGCGCCGGCCGATAGCCTTCGCGCTTCAGCTGCTCGGCCTGCTCCACGGTGAGGCCGAACAGGAAGAAATTTTCAGCTCCAGCCTCGTCGCGGATCTCGACGTTTGCACCATCGAGCGTGCCGATAGTGAGCGCGCCGTTCAGCATGAACTTCATGTTGCCGGTGCCGGAGGCCTCCTTGCCTGCGGTGGAGATCTGCTCGGACAAGTCCGCGGCGGGATAGATCGCGTGTGAGTACTTGACGTTGAAATTGGGGAAGAATACGAGCTTGAGCCGCCCGCCGACCGAGGGATCATTATTCACCACTTCGGCCACGCCGTTGATCAGCCGGATGATGAGCTTTGCCATGTGGTAGCCGGGCGCCGCCTTGCCGCCGAAGATGCAGCAGCGCGGCGGCACATTGAGCCGCGGGTCATTCCGCAGCCGGTTATAAAGCGTGATGATGTGAAGTGCGTTGAGGTGCTGGCGCTTGTACTCGTGGATACGCTTCACCTGGATGTCGAAGAGCGCCGCCGGGTCGACGGTCATGCCGGTACGCAAACGGATGAGTCGCGCGAGCACCTCCTTGTTGGTGCGCTTGACGTGGCGCCATCTCTCCCTGAAGGCCGGGTCGTCGGCGCGCCGCTCGAGCGCTTTGAGCCGCGCGAGGTCCGCAGCCCAGCCCTCGCCGAGCGTCTCATCCAGGAGGCGCGTCAACGCCGGGTTGCTCAGCACCATGAAGCGCCGCGGCGTGACGCCATTGGTGACGTTGCAGAAGCGCTCCGGCCACAGCTCCGCAAAATCGCGCAGCACGGTCTGCCGCAGCAGCTTCGAGTGCAGCGCCGCCACGCCATTCACCGCATGACTGCCGACCGTCGCGAGATTTGCCATGCGCACGCGTTTCTCGCCAGCCTCATCGATGAGTGACAGCCGGGCGAGCCGCGCCTCATCTCCTGGATAGCGCCGTCGCACCTCTTCCAGAAACCGGCGGTTGATCTCGAAGATGATCTCGAGCGGGCGTGGCAGGAGGCTACGGAACAGCGGCAGACCCCAGGTCTCGAGTGCTTCCGGGAGCAGTGTGTGGTTGGTATAGGCGAGCGTGCGCTGGGTCAGATCCCACGCCTCCTCCCAGGGCCGCAGCCGCTCATCGACCAGCAGCCGCATCAGTTCCGCCACGGCGATGGCAGGATGCGTGTCGTTCAGCTGCACCGCGAACACCTCCGGCAACCGAGTGAGCGGGAGCCGATTGACTTCGAGCAGCCGCAGCATGTCCTGCAGCGAACACGATACGAAGAAGTATTGTTGCGCGAGACGCAGGCGCTTGCCGATCTCCGGCTCGTCGTTCGGGTAGAGCACCTTGGTGAGCGTCTCCGAGGCCACCTTCCCGTGCACCGCTCCGTAGTAATCGCCGGCGTTGAACTCCTGAAAGTCGAAGGACTCCACCGCCTCGCTTTTCCACAGGCGCAAGGTGTTGCAGGTGTTCACCCGAAAGCCGAGCACCGGGGTGTCGTAGGCGACACCTCTCACCTGACTCGCCGGGATCCAGCGCACCCGGTAGCGTCCCTGTGCATCGCTGAATGCCTCGGTATGACCACCGAAGCTCACACGGGGGGCGACAGCGGTGCGCATGATTTCCCAGGGATTGCCCTTCTGCAGCCACTTGTCGGTCATCTCGATCTGCGCCCCGTCACGGAAACGCTGCTCGAAGATGCCGAACTCGTAGCGAATTCCATAGCCGATCGCCGGCACCTCGAGCGTCGCCAGCGAATCGAGGTAGCAGGCGGCGAGTCGCCCGAGTCCGCCATTGCCGAGACCGGGCTCTTCCTCGAGCGCGAGCAACGCATCGAGATCCTGATCGAGCGCCGCCATCGCTTCGCGCGCGTTCGATTCGATGCCGAGATTGACGAGGTTGTTGCCGAGCTGCGGGCCGATGAGGAACTCTGCCGAGAAGTAACAGGGGACCTTGACGTCGCACCGCTCGTAGGTACGCCAGGTGCTTTCCCAGCGCGCCAGCAACCGGTCGCGCACGCTGTAGGCGAGCGCCATGTACCAGTCGTGCGCCGTGGCGATGCGCGGAAAGCGCCCCTGCAGGTAGAGCAGATTGTCGAGCACTGCGCGCTGCAGGCTGCTCGTGGCGAGTCCGGTGCGGACCGATTCAGCGGGCGCTGTCCTGAGGACTGCTGGTCTCGTGCTCACGTATGTCCCTCCCAACGCTCCTGGAAATGCCGGTGTGGCGGGTGTTGAGACTCCATTCCGTCTCGCCATGGCGGATCAAAAAGACTTCCTGCGCCGTCATTGTGCGTTTCCGCGGCGGATTGACGCCGGCTCGCTACACTCCCCCGCCAAGCGCGCCTTTCAGTGCCGCACCGATCAGCGCCCGCGCCTCGGCCTGGATCTGTTGCATGTGCTCCCGGCCGCGGAAACTTTCCGCGTACAGCTTGTAGATGTCCTCGGTCCCGGAGGGCCGCGCCGCGAACCAGCCGTTTGCCGTCAGCACCTTGAGTCCGCCTATCGCAGCACCGTTGCCCGGCGCCTTCACCAGCATGGCGGTGATCTCATCGCCAGCGAGGCGCGTGGTGTGGATGTCGCCGGCCGATAGCTTCAGCAGCGCGGCTTTCTCCTCCTTGGTGGCCGGCGTATCGGTGCGCTCGAAGGCCGGCTCGCCGAGTTCCTCGGTCAGTTCCCGGTAGAGCTGCGCGGGATCGTGGCCGGTGCGAGCGGTAATTTCCGCCGCCAGCAGATTGGGAACGATCCCGTCCTTGTCGGTGGTCCAGACCGCGCCGTCGCGCCGCAGGAACGAGGCCCCCGCGCTCTCCTCCCCGCCAAAGCCCAGTGAGCCATCGAGCAGCCCGGCGACGAACCATTTGAACCCAACCGGCACCTCGTACAGCCGCCGACCGAGCTTGGCCGCCACGCGGTCGATGATCGCGCTGCTCACGACCGTCTTGCCGACGGCGGCGTCGTTGCGCCACCGGGGCCGATGGGCGAAAAGGTACGCGATCGCCGCCGCCAGGTAGTGGTTCGGCGGCATGAGTCCTGCCGTGCGTGTCACGATACCGTGCCGGTCCGCGTCGGTGTCGTTGGCGAAAGCGATGTCGAAACGCTCGCGCAGGCCGATGAGCCGCGCCATGGCGTAGGGCGAGGAACAGTCCATGCGGATCTTCCCGTCCCAGTCGAGCGGCATGAAGCGGAAGGTCGGATCGATGGCCTGATTCACGACCTCGAGATCCAGACCATAGCGCTCGGCGATCGGCTGCCAATAGGCCACCGATGCGCCGCCGAGCGGATCGACGCCGATCTTCAGCCGGGCATTGCGGATCGCCGCCATGTCGATGACCGCATCGAGATCGGCAACATAGCGCTCCATGAAGTCGTAGCGCCCGACGGTTGGCGCGCGCCGCGCCTCCTCGTACGGTGTGCGTGCCACCCCGCGCAGCGAGGCCGCAAGCAGCGCATTCGCCCGCTCCTCGATCCAGTGCGTCACCGCGGTATCGGCGGGTCCGCCATCTGGCGGGTTGTACTTGAAGCCGCCATCCTCGGGAGGATTGTGCGAGGGCGTGATCACGATCCCATCCGCACGCGCCGTAGCCCGCTCACGATTGTGCGTGAGGATGGCATGCGACACCGCTGGCGTCGGCGTATAACCATCCGCGCTATCGATCAGGGTATGCACGCCATTGGCTGACAGCACCTCGAGTGCCGAGCGCTGTGCCGGTTCGGAAACCGCATGCGTGTCCCGGCCCATGTAGAGCGGACCGTCGATCGACTCCTTCTTGCGGTAGTCGCAGATCGCCTGTGTGATCGCAAGGACATGGAACTCGTTGAACGAGCCGCGTAGCGCCGAGCCGCGATGACCGCTCGTGCCGAAGCTCACGCGTCCGGCCGGATCACTGATGTCGGGCCGGCGCGCGTAGTACTCCGCACGGAGCTTCACCGGGTCGATCAGCAGCTCGGCGGGTGCCGGTTGCCCGGCAAGCGGATGAATGCCGCTCATCCCGGCCATACCCAGTGCGCGATCTCCGGACGATCTGCGCCCTCACGGCGTGCGTAGGTGATGCTGTCGATGATGTCGTTCTTCATCTCCTCCTTCAGATGTGCGGCGCGCTCGGCGAGCCCTGGCACGCGGTCGATTACATCGATCACCAGGTCGAAACGATCGACCTGGTTGAGAATCGCGAGCTCGAGAGGGGTATTGATGTTGCCCTTCTCCTTGTAACCGCGCACGTGAATGTTGTCGTGGTTCGCGAAGCGGTAGGAGAGCTTGTGCAGCAGCCAGGGATACCCGTGGAAGTTGAAGATCACCGGCCGGTCGCGGGTGAACAGGCTGTCGAATTCGCGTTCCGTCGAGCCGTGCGGGTGTTCGCTCGCCGGCTGCAGCCGGAAAAGGTCCACCACGTTCACGAAGCGTACTTTCAGATCCGGCAGCCGCTCGCGCAGAATCGCCGTCGCGGCGAGCGCCTCCTGCGTCGCGACATCCCCGCACGAGGCCATGACGACATCCGGCTCGGAGCCCTGGTCGTTGCTCGCGGCACCCCAGATGCCGAAGCCCTTCGCACAGTGAGCCACAGCTTCATCGACAGTGAGGAACTGCAGGTGTTTCTGCTTGTCTGCCACGATGACGTTGATGCAATCGGTGGAGCGCAGACACTGATCCGCGACCACCAGCAGCGTGTTGGCATCCGGCGGAAGATAGACGCGGGCCACGCTCGGGCTCTTGTTGGTTGCCAGGTCGATGAACCCCGGGTCCTGGTGGGAGAAGCCGTTGTGATCCTGGCGCCACACGGTCGATGTCAGCAGAATGTTCTGTGATGCGACCGCGGCGCGCCAGCGCACGTGGTTCTTGCTGATGTCCAGCCACTTGGCGTGCTGATTGAACATCGAATCGACGACGTGCGCAAAGGCCTCGTAGGTGGCGAAGAAACCGTGGCGGCCGGTGAGCAGGTAGCCTTCGAGCCAGCCCATGAGTGTGTGCTCGGAGAGCAGCTCCATGACCCGTCCATCGCGGGCGAGCTCGCCGCCATCGGCATCCTCCGGCAGCATCTCCGCCTGCCAGGTCTTCTTGCTCACCTCGTAGATCGCCTGCAGCCGGTTGGAGGCGGTCTCATCCGGCCCGAACACGCGGAAGCTCGTCATGTTGTTGCGCATCACATCGCGCAGGAACTCCCCAAGAGGTCGCGTGTTCTCGTGCAGCACTCCACCCGCTTTGGGCACCTTGACTACGTAGTCACGAAAGTCCGGAAGCTTGAGCTCCCGGCGCAGCTGCCCGCCATTGGCGTGCGGATTGGCGCTCATACGACGCGGCCCGGAGGGCGCGAGCGCTTTCAGATCGGCGCGCAGCCGCCCGTCCGCACCGAACAACTCTTCGGGCTGGTAGCTGCGCATCCAGCTCTCCAGCAGTTTCAGGCTGGCGGGATTGCTGCGTACATCGGCGATCGGCACCTGGTGTGCGCGCCATGAACCCTCGACCTTGTGCCCGGCGATCTCCTTCGGGCACGTCCAGCCCTTGGGGGTGCGCAGCACGATCATCGGCCAGCGCGGACGCTCGAACTTACCACTCTCGCGCGCCTTCTTCTGCAGCGCGCGGATCTCTCCGATCACCGTGTCGAGCGTCGCGGCCATGAGCTGGTGCAGCTTGCCCGGCTCCGTGCCTTCGACGAAGTAAGGTTTGTAGCCATACCCGGTGAACAGCGCCTCGAGCTCCTCATGGGTGATACGCGCCAGCACCGTGGGATTGGCGATCTTGTAGCCGTTGAGATTGAGGATGGGCAGCACGGCTCCATCGCGGACGGGATTGAGGAACTTGTTCGAGTGCCAGGCGGTCGCCAGCGGCCCGGTCTCGGCTTCACCATCGCCCACCACGCACGCCACGATGAGATTTGGGTTGTCGAATGCAGCGCCGTAGGCGTGCGCGAGGCTGTAGCCGAGCTCGCCGCCCTCGTGGATGGAGCCGGGAGTTTCCGGCGTGCAGTGCGAGCCAATGTGCCCCGGGAAGGAGAACTGCATCATGAATTTCTGCAGCCCCTCGATGTCCTCGCTCTTATCGGGATAGACCTCCGAGTACGTGCCCTCGAGATACGCAGGACCGAGAACTCCCGGTGCGCCGTGGCCCGGACCGGCGATGAAGATCACATCGAGATCGTCGCGCTTGATGACGCGGTTGAGGTGCGTCCATACGAAGGACAGCGCCGGGCTCGTGCCCCAGTGGCCGAGCAGCCGGGACTTGACGTGCTCGGGCTTGAGATTTTCCCGAAGCAGCGGGTTCGCACGCAGATAGATCATACCGACCGAGAGATAATTACAGGCACACCACCAGGCGTGCATCAGCTGCAACTCCTCGTTCGAGAGCGGATGCCGCGTGCTGGTGTGGGATGCGTCTCGGCTGGCCATTTCCGGTCCTTCCTTTGGCGCTGTTGGTTTCAGCAACTGGAGCCCCAGCGTCCTGTCACGTTTCTGTCACACGCTCTCGCAACGGAAGCAGAACGATTGAGCTCCGATCCTATACCTCCTTTGGCTGCTTTCGGCACGCATATCCGTGAGCGTGCCTGAGCGTCAGCGCGACCGTTGCGCGCGGCGTGAAGTTGCGCGAGAGGTGGCGCAGTACGTGCGGCGGCTATCATCCAGCCATGCCGGCTATCGCGAGCTTCTCGGTCATCGAGCCACTGCGCAACGGCACTGAGGTCGAGATCCGCGCACTCAGGCCGAGCGACCGCGACGCGTTAGTGGATGCGGCGCGGCGCACCAGCGACCAGTCGCTCTACCGGCGCTTCTTCGGCGTCAAACGCGAATTTAACGACCGGGAGGTCGCGGGGTTCGTCGACGTCGATTTCATCCAGCACGTGGCGCTCGTCGCGCTGATGCACACTGGCGGACACGAGCTCATCGTGGCGGGCGCGCGCTATTTCGTCGTTCGCCCCGGTGTGGCGGAGTTCGCCTGCACCGTGGTCGATGAATTCCAGGGTCAGGGAATAGCCAGCGCGCTGCTGCGCCAGATCGTGCAGCTGGCACGCGCTGCCGGGATCACCGAGCTCATCGCGGAAGTGATGGCGGAGAACACCGGAATGCTGCGTGTGTTGGAGCGCAGCGGCCTGAGACGGCAAATGCGCCGCGAGGATGAGGTGGTGCACGTCACATTGCGGCTCGACTGAGTTAGATCAGCTACCTGTGACCGCCACCACCGCTGCCAAAGCGCGGGCCGCCGGGAATTCGGCGGCCCGCAGTTTGCCGAGCTCGGCTCAAGGCGGAACTACGGTCGAGTCGTACCTCTCCCCGGTATCCACCGGAATGAATCCCTGTCCCTGGTCATGCGGCACATAGGCCATCACCGTTCCGGTGCACGCGTTTCCCATTGAATCCCGTGCGCTGAATGAGATGAAGTAGATGCGACCGGTACCCGGGCCCCCACGCTCCGCGCGAACGTAGGCGGTGCTCGTCTGCACACCGTTGCCGTCCGGTGCGGTATTGCCGCTTCCGAGCGCATTGACCGGCTCGTCCTGCTGGATGCCGGTAACGATGATGCTCGAAATCGACAGGCCAGGGTCGGTTGTCACCCCCATGATGGTCTCGGGCACCATCTTGTGATCGGGCGGCCAGATGACGCCCTGTGACGCCACAGCGTTGGTGCAGTCCAGAGAACCCGATCCTCCACCACCGGTACTGCCGATGATGGTCGCCGTGGTCGTGTCCGCGGCCAGCAACGCGCCCGCGACGGCAATTGCACACGTCAGTCTCTTCATGACACTCCTCCTCGCCGGCCCACAAGCGATGGCTCGGCTCAAAATGAAGCGAGGCTATTTGCCGCGATGCAGCATGTGGGCGTCAAGGCGTGTGACCGCCGTCAACATTGGAGCGTGATGCACCTCACATTCGCCGGGGCGAAAGGCAACATAACTCGTCAGGCAAATGACCCGCGCGGACCCGCGCGGCGCACGGCTGGGAATGGCTCAACGGGCACAGTAATCGGCAGCGTTCCTGACGGTCTCATCGGTGCAGATCTGCTGGTCGTTGAGATCGCACTTCTGGCGTCCGCCGGTGGCGGTTCCGCAAGTGAGCTTGAACTTTCTGCCGCTGCGGCACTGCAGGGTGAGATGACTGACCACGATCGTCCCGCTGATGCCGGTATGCCCTGTGCCACAGCGGAGTTGGATGTCATTCTCGAGAGCCGTGAGACAGTAGGCTTCGTTATTGGGATAGGAGTTGGCGAGACACGTGTCCGGCCCGACCACTGTGGAGGCTGCCACCGGGCCCGCCTTCGCTGTCGGTGCCGCAGCGCCCGCTACCGATGCTGACCCGGCGCCGGCCGCGGCGCCCGCAACAGATGCTGACGCGGCGCCGGCAGGAGCAGCGGCCGCCGCCGTTGCGGCGTGGACGACATACGTCCCGGATGGAGCCGTTCCGCTGCGGTTGCCGAGCACCAGTGTGCCCTTCCATTGTGGTGCGCCGGGACCCGCGACAGTGACGATCGCGGTGGTGTCCTCGGGCAGGTTCCAGCACCAGGGCCTGCCGTCAAACGGGTAGGTTTTGCCAGGCTCCAGTGCGGCACCGGTGATGACGTTGCCAATCGACGGATGGTAGGCAAAGCTGAGTGCCACGACTTCGCTCGAGTCGTTACGAAAGCCATAGCAGTGAGTGTCTGCCACTGCGCTTGCGAACGGCAGGATGAGGAGCATTGTGAGGGCGCCACGCGCCGGTTTCATGCGCGGGATGTTACCCCGGCTGCGTCACTGCCGCTTGCGCCCGGCGGGATCCAAGTCAGAGCGCTGCGGCCGTGCCGGTCGAAACCGTGCTCATTGGTGCACGGCTGCAGGCGAGTTTCAATGCCGCTGCGCCGATCGTGTCCGGCGCCGGGTAGCTCCAGGCATAGCGAGAGCGCGCGTCAGAGGCCACGACTTGTCCGGCACCGTCAGTGCCGCTGTATTCCGCATACTGCATGAGCGCGTGGCGCCCGAGTCCGCATTGGTAGGCCCAGAGCTGCAGCATGGAGCGGTAGCGACCACTGGCGGGATCTGATTGCTCGGTGCGGTAGGAGAATCGCACCCAGGCGAGCACAACCTCGCCCTCCCAGCGGATGCCGCCGAGATCCATTTCGACGGATCTGTCGGGCACGGTGTACAACCGCTTCCAATCGGAAGCCTGGGTTAGCGGCGAATACAGTGCCAGACCCAGCACCGCACCACGCAGCACCACCAGCCACCGCATGCGCACCTCCTCCCGGGCATGCTAGCGGCGGGCACATCGACACTCCTGCGATGTGCGTCACACTGTACGCGCAGCCAAAAGAACGGCGGCCGGAGCGGATCGCTCCGGCCGCCTCAGCTCACTCCTACACCCTCTGCACAACGGCGATGTTCATGCCTCCTCGCGCTCGCGCAGCAGATGCGCCATCAGCATGCGGCGTGCGCGTTTGTGCTGCCGTACGCGGTGGCCAACGAGCATGCGCCGCAGGCGCTGCTCCGTGTCACCGCCTTCCGCATACTCATCATCGTCATCGTCCGGGTCCTCTTCGTACCCGCCCTCGTCTCTCTCACGCAGCAGATGCGCGAGTAGCATGCGACGCGCGCGGCGGCGGCGCAGGATGCGGCTGCCGATCAGGAGGCGCACGAGCCGGCGGTCGCTGTCGCCGCTATCGGCAGACTCCTCCCCGCCATCCTCATCCTCCATCCCCGCCTCGCTGCGCTCCCGCAACAGGTGCGCGAGCAGCATGCGACGCGTGCGGCGGCCGCGCAGGATGCGGCTGCCGATCAGGAGGCGCATCAGACGATGGTCACCCTCGCCTGCCTCGACGAACTCATCGTCCTCGCCCTCGGCGTCTTCGTCCTCATCTGTCTCCCCACGCTCACGCAGCAGGTGCGCGAGCAGCATGCGGCGCAAGCGCCGACGGCGAAGCAGACGGCTGCCGATCAGCAAGCGAACGAGCTTGTGCTCCTTGCCAGAGTCGTCATCGCCCGATGCCTCCTCGCCCTCATCCTCTTCCTCCTCGGCCTCGCCTCGTTCACGCAGCAGGTGCGCAAGCAGCAGGTTGCGCAGGCGACGTTTGCGCAGGATGCGGCTGCCAATCAACAAGCGAACGAGTTTGTGCTCCTTGTCGGAGTCGTCATCGCCCGATGCCTCCTCACCCTCATCCGCGTCGTCCCCGGCCTCGCCTCGTTCACGCAGCAGGTGCGCAAGCAACAGGTTGCGCAGACGGCGTTTGCGCAGGATGCGGCTGCCAATCAACAGGCGCATGATGCGCCGTCCCTCCTCCTCACCTTCACCCTCCTCGCCCTCGAAGTCCTCATCCTCCGCTTCGTAGCGGTCACCGATGAGACGGGCAAGCAGCGCGCGGCTCAGCCGCCGACGACGCATTCCGCGAGCGCCAAAAGCCAGGCGCGCGAGTTCCTCTGTTTCGCTCATAAGTCCTCCTGACGTTCATCAGTTCGCACGGGCGGGCGCAGCGCGATCCGCTTGCGGCCCCGGTGGGGGCTCGGTCTCGGCGGCCGCCGATGCCTTCTTCGTCGCACGTTGTAACAAGGTCCCGAGAATTGCCCGATTCAGCACCTCGCGCTGCATGAGGTTTTTCACCGAGCTGTGCTCGATGAGGGGCGTCAGCAGCAGATGACGCAGCTCCGCCTCCTCGGCGGCTTCGTCAGCTCTCTGCTGATGCTGGTCCTCGCCCAGCACGCAGGCGATGCCTGCTTCGAAAGCCTTTTCGACGAATTCCTCCAGGCCGGCGCCCTCACCGACCGTGTGCGCCAGGCTCGCCTTCTCCTCCTCGGAGAGCTCGTGGCGGCCGCCACTTTCATCCAGCGTCTCGAGCTTGACGACTTGCGCGGTATTCGCGTCGATGGTGAAGGCGAAGAGCTTGCCCGCAGATGGTGAGATCTCGGTCATCTTTTCCTCCTTCTGTGCATGCTTCTTCGCAACTGGAACCTTCCCAACTGGAACCTTGTGCTTCAGAGAGCTGTTGTGACGAGGACTGATCGGTGTACTCATTTCGAACTACTCCTTGCGACTCGCTGCTTATCCACCCAGTGTTGCGATTGATTGCTGAGCCCACCTCGCCCTGCCGAGCATAGCGACGGCGCGTGACCGGGTGTTGACAGCGGAAATGCTGCTGCCAGCGTTCCCACGCATCAAAGCGCAACGCCATATCCGACTGATACTGATTGGGCCCACCCAGGGAGAGGTTCGCGTGGCCCGCAGCGGGCGACACTTCCGCTGCGTCGACTCCGTCCGTCCCAGTTGCCGCGCATTATCGCACCGTTGGTGCGGGACAAGGACTATCTTTTTGCCTCGGCGCGCTATCGCTGACTGCGTTCCGCGACAAAGTGCGCGAGTGATTCACGAGCGCAGCGAGTGAACTCACCAGCGCAGCGAGTGCGCGGGGACTGCAACGGCGGTCGCGGCTGCGCTCGTGCTCATCGCACGTGCAGCAAGCGAACCATCGTTGCGACATCGCGCAACACATGCGAATGCGGCAGCGTGCTGCCGAGCAGCCGGTCCGGGTTATACCGACGCGCGAGGCAAAAATTTCTCACGCTCACGTACGATTTGTTGCGCGCACGCAGGCGAGCTCACTGGCCCAGTGATCGTCCTCGGCGTGCGCGCCGCAGCGCCCCGCAAGAGATGGAAATGGACTTCCATGAGCTACGGTATATGCGAGCTACGGTATATGAGAGAGTGGCCAACACGGCATCGCTCAGGGCAACGCTCGCCCGTCGCGCCCAGTGCGAACGCGCACTGCGGCTATGGAGGTTACTGTGCTAAGAGAGACCCGTTTTCTCAGTCGATTGCTCGGGCTGTATTGCCTGCTCATCGGGCTCGCCATGCTCGCGCAGCGGCAGGCTACGCTCGTGACCATTGCAGCGTTGCTGCACGACCGGCCGCTGCTCTACGTCCTCGGCGTGTGGTGCGTGTTTGCGGGTCTCGCGATGATCCTCGTCCACAACGTGTGGTCCGGCGGTGCGGCACCGATCATCGTCACTCTCATCGGGTGGCTGACGCTGCTCAAGGGCGTGGCTTTCATCGGCCTCGAGCCGCTGCGGGTTGCGGATCTCTACCTGGCACAGCTGCGCTACCGAGAGCTGTATCCGCTCTACCTCCTGGTGACACTCACGCTCGGGGCTTACCTTTGCTACGCCGGCTTCTGGGGGACGAGCCGCAGGGTGGCCTAGCGGCCGCAGCCCGCGCCACTCAGGGATACTTGTCCTCGACCACCGCCCGCACAGGCTGGGTGTCGTAGACCAGTACGATCGACTGGATATGACCCGTGCTCGGGTCGAAGTTGAAAACGTCCGCGCAGTCGAACGCCACTCTCGAACCGTCCTTCAGCCGCCAGTCGTACTGGTAATAGGCCACCGCGCGCAGGTGGCCCTCGGCGCTGACCAGTACATCGTGCACCGTGAGTTTGGTACCGCGCGAGGAATCCGCTACCTTCTTTACAAACTGCCGGACCGGCAGCCGCCCGAGGAATGGCGACTCCACCCAGCCGTCAGGAATGAACAAGGCTGCGGCCCGCTCGGCATCGCCCGCTTCGAGCGCCTTGAGGTAGTCGTGCACGGTGCGTTGCATACGCTCCTCCTGCTTTCGGCGGGGCGAGCCAGCCGCGCCCGCGACCCATTCCCTCGCAACCCTGAGCCGTCACCGGCCTCGAGGTCAAGATGTTTTTTTCTCCAACCGCTTTCCGCCGAAGAACTGCCCCGGCGCCAGCTGCAACGCCTGGGCAGCGCCTGGCATGCGGCCGTCACTCAGTTCAGCAGCCCAAACACCGCCACCCCGCTCTGCGTGCCGATGAACACCTTGCCATCGGCGATCACCGGCGTGATGAACTTGTTGCCCGCTCCGAACTGATCACGTCCGTTGGCGGCTTGTGCGCTGTTGTACAGCTCGTTGGCCAGATTGCCAGCATCGTAGGCATGCAGCACGGCCGGACTCGTATTCTCGTGCGCCCAGAGGATGCCGTTGCTGGTACCGTTGGCGGAAATGGCGGGTGAGGTGCCCGGGTACGCGAAGCGCACCGAGCTGCTCGAGGTGGGTGATGTGGAGATCCGCGCTGCATTGACTGCAAACCGGAGCAGCGCACCGCCGTTCGGGCCGAAGTACAGTGCCCCATTGAAGTAGGCGGGAGTGGACCAGATCCCCGGCGTCAGGACCCCGGTCAATTGCTGCCAGATGTGGTTTGCGCTGCTGTTGAAGCGGCCCATGGAGTCGCGGTTCACCACGTAGAGGTTGCCGTCCTTTCCGGCGCCAACCGCGAGATGGCGCACCGTGCCACCCGAGTCCTGCAAGTCCGGCAACAGCATGGCCCCGCCCGATCCGAGATCGTTGTCGCGGTTGGATTCGTCCGGCTCGTTGTACATGGTGAAATAATCGTTCACTGCCAGGGTGCCGCCGGCCGTCGACAGCTTGAGGAAGCTGTTGCCGAAATCGCCCTGGTTGGGGAATCCATTGCCATCCAGCGTCGTTTCGAAGACGCCGTTGGCGGTGAGCAGGTAAACGCTGCCCGCGGCGTCCGCAGCAGGCCCGCCGCCACTCATCCAGATCGCCGGCCCCATCCCGCCGCTGTTCGGTGCGACGTTGAGCACGGCGGTGCGCTGCAGCGTGCTCGCGTTGTAGGCGATGATCCAGCCGGTGTACGGATACGCATCGCAATGCGAGGTCCAGCTGGTATAGAGCGTGCCGCCCGAGAGCAGCAGCGCGGCACGCTCCTCGTATTGCGCCGGGTCGAAGAGGGTCGGGCCGCCGAGCGTTGGATAGGTGGCAGCAATGTCGACCGGACCACCGAGCGATTCAGCCCCGGTGGTGACGTCCAATGCATGCAGCCGCTGATGGAAGCTGTTGGAGGCGCTGGTGCGCGACATGGCGACGAGATAGATGATGCCGTGCGTGCCTGCGTTGCGATCGATCACGGGGGTCGAAGTGACGCCAATTGTCGGTGCGACCTGGCTGCAGCCGTAAGCGGGCATATCATCTACGTCCTCCCCGGCGGGAAGCAGCGAGACATGCCACAGAAGTGCCCCGGTGTCGGCGTCGTAGGCGTAGACCGAATCGCTCTCGCTGGCGATGAACACCACGTTGTGCTCGGTGCCCTGCACCGTTAGTCCCGAAATATAAAGTGGCGTGGCATCGACCTTGCCGTCCGCCGCCAGGGTCCTCAGCAGGCCGAAACTCGCCGTTCTCACATTCGCCGGCGTGAGCACGGACTCGGTCAGATTCTGGCCGGTGCGGGCGAGGTCGTTTTTGTAGGTCAGGACATCGGTGTGCTGCGTCGGGGCCGGGATCGAGCCTGATGGAGGCGGAGGCGGCGCGGATGAGTGGCTGCCACCGCCGCCGCTACAGGCGCCGAGGGCGGCGGCGAACAGCAGCCACACGACTGCAGCGCCTCGGGGGAGAGCGCGCCACACGCGCGCCGAGTCAACGGGGGCCACAATGACCTGAGTCATGTTCCACACACTCTCGCAGCCCCGTCAGCACCGCGGGAACGTCCTTGCGCAACGAGCGTGTCACGAAAGCCTTCGGGACCCAGAAACCCGGATCGACATACACCTCGTATTCCACCAGCGTACCCCCACCGTCGGCGGTCTGCGTCAGCAGCCATGTGCCCTCCTCCTGCTTGAGATCGCCGCTGATGCGGTGAAAGTCGATGCGATGCGGCTTATCGTACTGGGCGCGGAAAACATAGCGCACACTCGGTAGCAGCCATGAGTAACGCATCTCATGTTCGACGTCCTGCCAGCTGCCATCGGGCGCACCATCGATACGCCGACAGTGCTTGAGACCTGGAATGAAGGACAGCGCCTGCCGACAGTCGGTGACGGTGCTCCAGATAGCCTCTGGCGGTGCTTCGATGCGCACTGCCGCCCGGACGCGGCCGCGCGGATGTGCGGGATCGATGGCACTCGTGGCGACCACCACCTCTCCGGCCGCGAGCCGCTGTTGGATACCGGGGTCTGCAACCCACGCGCTCTGCGCAGCCGCTGCGGGCTCCAGCAACACGAGCGCGAAAGCAAGCAATACTGAGCCGAGGGCGTCCACGTTTGGGGTTGCTCTCTGTGCGAAGTGACGCGAGCGCCGGTAGTTGTGAGTGTGGGGGAGAACGTCCGCAGGTTCATGCGAACTCAGTGAGCACACGTGGCTCGACCCGGCCTTGCCTCACACGGACCCCTTCGGCCCGCAGCCGGCGCGCCTGTTCCTCGTACTGCGGCGAGGACTTCGGGAAGGCGATGCGCCCCCCCGCTCCGACGACCCGATGCCAGGGAAGGCGCAGTGCCGCCGGCGCCACCCGCAGCGCAAAACCTGCCTGGCGCGCGCGCCCGGGGAAGCCCGCAGCGCGGGCGACAGCGCCGTAGGTCGACACCTGGCCACGTGGAATGGCGCACACCACGTGCCACATGGCCTGCAGCGCCGGGTTGTCCTCCACCGCGGCCTGCCGCGATGCGCGAGTGCCCGGGGTCGGTCGCTGGGTGCTGCGCCCTGCAGGCGCGCGCCCTCTGCGGCGCCCGGAGATTTTGTCCCGACGGCTGGCTCCACGTTCCATGACATACAAGTCTAATCAGCATCCCTGCTGCAAAGGAGCACCGCTGTTAATATCCTGACATGCACCGGGCCGCGGTTGTTCCTCTGATCGCACTGCTGTGTTGGCCACTGCTCGGCCAGGCGGGTGAATTTGACCTGCCTGAGCTTGGCGTCCGCCTCACCAACCTGCCGAGCTCCGTGGCCAAGCCGCAGGTGAGCGAGGCGACGGAGCATCCGGGCGGGTATGACGCGGTCATGCGCCTGGGCACGGCGGAGCTCAACATCCATCGCGAGGAGGCGCCGGTGCCGGCCGGGAGCGATGTCGCCGAGCCGGCGTATCGGGCGCAGCTCGATCGCCGCTACCAGGGTGGTGTGGAGTCGAAGACCCTCGGCGCACCGACCTCGGTCGGCGGCCATAGCGCCTGGACCGTGGTGGACGCCCACAGCGGCTCAGCCGAGCTCACGCACTACACCTGCCTCACGTACGTGATTGTCGATCAACACCTGTACAGGCTGGCCGTCACGGCCGACGGCTCGCCGGGGCGACCACCGGAGTTCGATGCCCTCGTCAAGGCACTCTCCGGGATAACTTTCGAGCCCGTGCAGCGCACGACCCGCAGTTAGCTCGCTCGACCGGGCCTATGCCGGACCTGGCCGAGGCCGCGACTGCGCTGGGCACCCTCTCCGTGGCGGGTGAAGCGTGCGCCAACGGTCCCGGCCACGCCGTATATACTGGCCCCTCGCCAAGCTGATGCCGGAGAGCGGAAACACTCGATGGCTTGCGTACGCATCCTCATTGCTGACGATCACGAGCTCGTTCGACAGGGCCTGCGTGCGCTGCTGGCTGCCCGTCCCGCGTGGGAGGTCTGTGGCGAAGCCGCGGACGGCGTGGAGGCCATCGAGAAGGCGGCGCGACTGCAGCCGGATATCGTGCTGCTCGATGTCAGTATGCCGCGGCTGAATGGTCTCGAAGCCGCGTCCGCGATCCGCCGCGAGTCACCGGCCTCGAACATCGTCATCGTGAGTCAGCACGATCCCGCGGAGATGCTGCCGAGTGCACTGCAGGCGGGGGCGTGCGGCTACGTGTCCAAATCCGACATCGGGAGCAACCTCTTGTCGACGATCGAGTCGATCGTCGAGGCACCGCGGCGCCCCGCAGCCGGCAATGAGAACGCGCCGCGTGATGCTGCCCCGCCCTCAGCCGGGCACAACGGCAAACTCTCCCTTTCCGGGTCCCTGATCGGCATCGGCAGCCGGGTAGCGGAGCCTCGTGGCGCGCTTGAGGCCGGGCGCAAGCGTGCCGAGAGTCTCCTGCTCGAGCACAATCACCTGCTCGAGCTGATTGCGCGTGGCCGTCCGCTCGAGGACTGCCTGCGTGCCATTACCGAATCGGTCGCTCGGCTCCAACCTGGCGTGCACGCCGCCGTGATGCTGATGGATGCCGCCCGGGCGCGCAGCGAGCTCATCGGGTCATCGCAGCTGCCGGCGGCGCTCCACGCCCGGCTGTGCGAGTTGCGATTTGGCGTCGATGATGCCCCGCTGCCACCTGGCTTGAGCGACCTGTGCACCGCGCAGGGCATGCGCGCGCTGCATGCGACGCCGGTGCGGAACGCCGGCGGGGCGGTGACGGCTGCCTTCCTCATGTGGCTCGCCGAGGCCCGTGAGCCGAATCCCTGGGAGCGTGAGCTCGGTCAGTTCGGCGCACATCTCGGGAATCTCGCGATCGAGCGCTGGCGGGCGGAAACCGCTCTGCGCCAGCGTTCCGCGCAGTTCGAAATCCTGGTCGATCAGGCGCCTGTCGGGGTGTTCCTGCTGGACGGCAATCTGCGCATCCGCCAGGTGAACCCGGTCGCGCGCCCTTCTTTCGGCCCGACCCCTGACCTGGTGGGGCGCGACTATAGCGAGGTACTGCACGGGCTGCGTCACCCGGAGTATGCGCAGGAAGTCGTGCGAATCTTTCGCCACACGCTCGGCACCGGCGAGTCGTATCAGGCCCTCGAGCGGCCCCGCGCCCCGAGCGGACAGCCCGCGAGCGAGTATTACGACTGGCGGGTCGACCGGATACCACTGCCCGAGGGTGGCTACGGTGTGGTCTGCTATTTCCGCGAAGTCTCGGTGGAGATGCAGGCGCGCGCGGCACTCCAGGAGTCGCGCGATCACCTCGAGTCGCGCGTGCGCGAGCGCACCGAGGAACTGGAGAACGCCTACCGGAGCCTGCGTGTGCTGTCGATGCGCATGATGCAGATGCAGGATGAGGACCGTCGGCGCATCGCCCGCGATCTGCATGACAGTGCCGGACAGCTGCTCGCCGCACTCGGCATGGAGCTCGCGAGCCTCAACCGCCGTGCGGCGGCGCTTTCCTCCGAGCTGGCGGAGGACATTGACGGCAGCCTGCAGCTCGTGCAGCAGCTCACGCAGGAAATCCGCACCGCCTCCTACCTGCTGCATCCACCGCTGCTCGATGATGCGGGACTCAGCGGCGCACTGCGCTGGTATGTCGCCGGCCTCTCGCAGCGCAGCGGTATCAACATCACTCTCGAGCTCGATGAGGCGCTCGGCCGGCTGCCGCGGGAGCTCGAGGCCGCGGTGTTTCACATCGTGCAGGAGAGCCTCACCAACATTCACCGCCACTCGGGGAGCAGCACCGCAGCGTTGCGCATCGCCCGCAGCGCAGGCCGCTTGCTGCTCGAGGTCGAGGACGCAGGCACTGGCATCCCGGCCGACAAGCTGCGCGAGATCCAGACCCAGGGATCAGGCGTCGGGATTGCCGGGATGCGCGAGCGTGTGCTGCACTTCAACGGGGACATCCGCATCACCTCGCTGAGCACCGGCACGCGGATCGTGGTGAGCTTCCCGGTCGAGCCCGGCAACCCGCGGGCCGCATCACTCGCGCTGAATTCCTGACACATGAGTGAGCACATCGGCATCGTCGCCTGCTCGGCCGAAGGCGCGGCGCTCTGCTACCGCACGGTATGTCTCGAGGGCCCGCAATGGCTGGGATCGCTCGCGCACCCCGAAGTCACGATGCACACGCACTCCTTCGCCGCCTACATGCGCTGCATCGAGAGCGGCGACTGGCCTGGGGTTGCCGAGCTGATGTTGGCCGCGGCACACAAGCTCGCGCGCGCCGGGGCAGATTTCCTCATCTGCCCGGACAACACGATTCATCAGGCCATGCCCTGGGTGCTGCGCCGCTCCCCGCTTCCGTGGCTGCACATCGCCGAAGTCGTCGCCGGCCACGCCGCCGGGCGCGGCTTGCATCGCCTCGGTCTCACCGGCACGCGCTATCTGGTCGACAGCGAGGTCTACCCGGAGAAGCTCGCCGCACGCGGAGTCGCGTACCTGCGTCCCGCTCCGGCGGAGCGCGCCGAGATCAATCGCATCATCTTCGAGGAGCTCGTCGCCGGCGTGTTCAAGCCCGAAGCGATCGGCTTCTTCCAGCGGGTAATGAGCCGCATGAAGGAGGAAGGCTGCGATGGAGTGGTGCTCGGCTGCACCGAGATCCCGCTCATCATGAACGAGGGTAACTCGCCGCTACCGACCCTCGACTCCACGCGGCTTCTGGCACGCGCTGCGCTCCAGCGCGCCACGGCGCGCTGAGCGCAGGAGCCTCGGACTCCCCGTTCGCTGCTACTCGCGCTCGAACTTGAAGGAAACCTTCACCTTGGCACGATAGGCGGCGATCTTGCCGTCCTGCATGTGCATATCGAGCTGCACTATCTCGGCGATGCGCAGATCGCGCAGCGACTTCGCCGCCCGGTTTACCGCTGCGGCAGCGGCCTTCTCCCAGGACTCGGTGCTCGTTCCCACCAACTCGATGACTTTGTAAACGCTCTCGGCCATGGCTTGCTCACCTTCCGGCCCTGCTGCGTGAGGGTCGAGTTGCTGCTTGTTGTTGGATCCGCCAGCGCGCTTGCGGCCATGTCCCGCGGCCGCCCGACAACGCCGGCTCGCGGCATCATGCGGCGGCCCCGGAGCGATTGCAATTCAACTCGAACCGCACGCCGCGGCCTCGGGCGGCGCCGGGACCGCACCCGCACCGCAGCCGAGGTTCACGCCTCGCTGAGCGAGCGCGGAGATTTCGCCGGAGCGTCCCAAACGGGACGCCGCACCAGCGTGCTCTTGCCGAACAGCGACTCGATGAGATCCACGGCGAGTGTCGCCGTGCGGTTGTGTACATCGAAGGCCGGATTGAGCTCGACGACATCGAGCGAGCTCAGGCGGTGCGTGTCGGCGATCATTTCCATGCACAACTGCGCCTCGCGATAGGTCGGGCCGCCCGGTACCCGGGTGCCGACGCCCGGCGCGATCTCCGGGTCGAGGAAATCGACATCAAAGCTCACGTGCAGGTGAGTGTCGCCATCGACGCCGCTCAGCGCCTGCGCCACGGTCTCGCGCATGCCGAGCTCATCGACATGACGCATATCGAAGACGTCGAGACCCTGCTCGTGCACGAAGCGCTTCTCGCCGGCATCGACACTGCGCACTCCGATCTGACGAACGCAGCACGGGTCAATCGCAGGGGTGCGGCCGCCGATGGCCGTGAGCTCGGGAGGTCCGAAACCACACAGGCAGGCGACGGGCATGCCATGGACGTTACCGCTCGGGGAAAGCTCGCTCGTGTTGAAGTCGGCGTGTGCATCGAGCCACAGCACGCGGAGCTTGCGGCCCCGCTCGCGGCAGTGGCGCGCGACCGCGGCGATGGAGCCGATCGCGAGGCAATGATCGCCGCCGAGGAGTATCGGCAAGCGCTCTTGCTGCAACTCGCGGTATACGCTCTCGTACACCAGCTCATTCCAGCGCAGCACTTCCGGCAGATGCCGGTAGCCCTGGTGTGGGGGCTCCCAGGGATTGCCGGGCCCATTGAGATTGCCGAGGTCCGCGACCTCGAGCTCGCGAGCCCGCAGCGCCCCGAGAAGCCCCGCGACGCGCAGCGCCTCAGGACCCATCGAAGCGCCACGGTCCGCAGCGCCGACGTCCGTCGGGGCACCGATCAGGCTCGCGCGTACCATGGTCAGGCCGCCTCCTCTTGCGGCGCGAGCGGCCGCGCGGGAAACGCGCAGAGGCACGCGAACAGGTCCTTTGGGTCGGCGGGCTCCGGCAGCAGATCGATGCGCGCGTGGGCACCACGCTCCTCGTGGTGGATGCGCTGCAGGTAGCGCAGCGCGGAGAAATCCTCGAGCGCGAATCCGACCGAATCGAACAGCGTCACCTCCCGCTCGTGCGCACGTCCCGGAGCGCGGCCCGCAAGCACCGCGGAGAACTCACACACCGCGTAGCTCGCTTCCATCTGCTGTATTTCGCCTTCGATGCGCGATTGCGGCTCGTACTCGACGACCACGCGCACATCCGGCCGCAGCAGTATGTCGCGATGCAGCTCGGTCTTGCCCGGGCAGTCGCCGCCGACCGCATTCAGATGGACACCAGGAACAATGAGCTCGGGTGTCAGGATGATGGCATTGCGTTTGTCGGCGGTCGCGGTGGTGATGATGTCGGCACCGGCGACTGCCGCGGCGGTGGAGTTGCAACGCACGACCTTCAGCCCCGCAAGGTGCAGCCGCGCGAGATTGCGCTCGAGCTTGTCGGTCGCGCCGGGGTCGGTGTCGAACAGGCGCACTTCGCGGATCCCGAGCAGATGATGAAACGCGATCGTCTGGAACTCCGCCTGCGCACCGTTGCCGATGAGTGCCATCACACGGCTGTCCTGACGTGCCATGCGCTGCGCCGCGAGCACCGAGGTCGCAGCCGTACGCAGCGCCGTCGTGAGCGTGAGCTCGGAAAGCAGCAGCGGATAACCGGTGTCGACATCAGCGAGCACGCCGAATGCGGTGACGGTGAGAAGTCCCGCTTGCGTATTCTTCGGGTGACCATTGACGTACTTAAAGGCGTACAGCCGCCCATCGGAAGCGGGCATCAGCTCGATGACGCCGACGCTCGAATGCGTCGCGTGCCGGGGCGATTTCTCGAACCTTTCCCAGCGCAGAAAATCCGCCTCGATCTCGGCGGAAAGTTCCGCGATGAAGCGCGCGACACCCCGCCGCGCGAGCAGCTCCCTGACCCGGGAGACTCCAATGAAATCAACCATGGTGATTAGCTCCGGTACGGCGGGTGGATGGCCACCGCCGCCCTTGAAGGCCATCCTGAGCCAGGGCCAGACTAAAATATAGCCAGAATCTTGCCAAAAATGATCATAAAATTGGACAATTCGCCAGGTAGTTTTGGCGAAATGATCGACCCATGGACGACACTGACCGCAAGCTCATCGGCCTCCTGCGTAACGACGCCCGGGCCTCGGTCGCCTCGCTCGCGAAGGCGCTGGGCGTCTCACGCGGCACGGTGCAGAACCGCATGGCACGCCTGGCGGGGAACGGAACGATCGTCGGCTACACGGTGCGGCTGAAGCCCGACATCGAGGAGCAGCGCATCCGTGCCTTCATGACCGTGGCGGTCGAAGGCAACCAGCTGGATGCGGTGACCAGGGCGCTGCGCGGCGAGCCTGCGGTTACGGCGCTCTACAGCACCAACGGCCGTTGGGACATCGTTGCGGAGCTGCGTGCCGATAGCCTCGAGAGCTTCGATCGCGTGCTCGCGCGCATCCGCCTGATCGAGGGCATCTCCCAGACCGAGACGAGTCTGCTGCTGTCCACCTTCAAATTCTGACCGGTCTCACCGACGCTCAAGGCACGCGGCTCTCACGCGGCAGCCCGAGCGCCCGCTCGGCGATGATGTTGCGCTGGATCTGGTTGGTGCCGCCGTAGATGGTGTCGGCGCGCGAAGCAAGAAACAGCCGCGGCAGCGAGTCCCACTCGTAGGAGTCACTACCAGCAATCTCGCCGCGCGGCCCGAGCACATCGAGCGCCAGCACGCCGAGCTTCTTACGCCAGCTCGCCCAGAAGATCTTGTAGGTGTAGGCCTCGCTCGAGAGCTTGCCCGCCTCGGCGTTCGCGAGCATCCGCAGCGCGCTGTAGCGCATGAGCTTGAGGCCAATGTGCGCATGCGCGAGGCGTTGGCGGATCTGCGGGTCATGGATGAGACCGTTGGTTTCGGCCGCGGATACGATCGCCCGCAGCTCGTTGGCGAAGTTCATCTGTTGGCCGAGTGTCGACACGCCACGCTCGAAGGAGAGTGTCGCCATCGCCACCTTCCACCCCTCGCCCGCGCCGCCCACCAGGTTCTCGGCATCGGTGCGGGCGTTCGCGAAGAAGGTGTCGTTGAAGTCTGCGCCGCCGGTCATCTGGCGTATCGGCCGCACCGTGACGCCTGCCTGGTGCATCGGGATCAGCAGGTAGGAAAGTCCGCGGTGACCGCGTGAGCCCTCCTCGGTGCGGCACAGCACGAATGCCCAATCGGCGAACTGCGCGAAGGAAGTCCAGGTCTTCTGACCATTCACTACCCACTCGCGCGGTCCTCCTGCCTCCTGCTGCAGCATCGCGCGCGTGCGCACATTGGCGAGGTCCGACCCGGCAGCCGGCTCGCTGTAACCCTGGCACCAAAGCTCCTCCCCGCGGGCAATGGGCGGGAGGAAGCGCCGCTTCTGCGCATCGGTACCGAAGGCGAGGATCGTCGGTCCGGCGAGCTCCACCCCCATGTAGCCGAGTCGCCCGGGGCCGCCGGCGCGCGCGTACTCCTCGGCGAAGATCACCTGCTCGGCGAGCGAGGCATCGCGGCCGCCGTAGGCCGCGGGCCAGCCGATGCAGCTCCAGCGCGCCGCGCCGAGCGCGCGCTCCCAATCGCGGCGCCGTTCGGGGTGTCCGCCTTGTGTGCTGAGTCCGCGCAGGTCGCGAAAAGGTCCCATGAGCTGCGCGTCGAGCCATGCGGCGGCCTCTGCGCGGAAGCGCTCTTCGTTCGGGGTAAAACCGAGTTTCATGTGCTTACACTCCGACGCTCTTCGAGCGGGCTCGCTCCTCGGGAAAGAGTCAGAAAACCGGCGTCGGCGCAGCGCCCGACGCAAAGTGCCTCACCAGGCGCTCGCGCTGCCACGCGGGGCTTCCGAGAAGCGTGGCCGCCGCGCGCGCACGCTTGAAGTAAAGATGCACATCGTGCTCCCAGGTGAAACCGGTACCACCGTGCAACTGAATGGCGCTGGCGGCGCAGTCGAAGAAGGCATCACAGCAGTAGCTTTTGGCGATGGCCGCCGCCTCCGAGAGCTCCTGGGGCCTTTCATCCGCCACGCACGCGGCGTACCAGGCGGCCGATTTGGCGGCTTCGACCTCGACCATCATGTCGGCGAGGCGGTGCTTGATCGCCTGGAAGCTGCCGATCGGCCGTCCGAACTGCATGCGCTCCTTGACATACGCGGTGGTCATCTCGAGCACGCGCTCCGCGCCGCCGAGCGCCTCGGAGGCCAACGCAATACGCGCGCGATCGAGTGCCTCCGCGATCGCAGTCCCGGCCGCCCCGGCCTCGCCGAGGATCTGCTGCGGCTCGACGATCACGCCATTCAGCTCGACGCGCGACATCGGCCGGGTGAGATCGAGCATCACGTGCGGGTGGATCGTGACACCGGCGGATGCGGCCGGAATCACCACGACGCTGATGCCCTCTGCGCCCTGCGCGTGCGGCGCCCGCGCCAGCACGAGCAGCAGATCGGCGGAATCGGCGTGGATGACGAAGTCGCTGACTCCCCTCAGGGTGAACCCGCCCGCGCGCGTCTCGAGGGAAACGCTGATGCCCTCGGGCGGCGGGCGGCCGTCCGTGCCGTTCAGGGCGCATGCAAGGCGCACCTCGCCGCGCGCAATGCGTGTGAGGAGTGCACGGCGCTGCGTGGCGTTCGCGCTCGCGGAGATGAGCGGCGCCGCGAGCGCGCTCGTGGCGAAAAACGGCGAAGCGACGAGAAACCGGCCCTGCTCCTCCTGCAGAATGCACAGCTCCACCCAACCGAGGCCCGCGCCGCCGCAGTCCTCGGGGAGCGCGAGGCCCGTCCAGCCGAGCTCAACCATCGTGTGCCACAACTCCCCGTCGTAGCTGCGAGGCTCGCTCAGAGCCGCGCGCAACTGCGCCGGCCCCGCGCGCCCGGCGAGGAGCGCGCGCGCGCTATCACGGATCAGCCGTTGGTCTTCGCTGTGGACAAACTGCACGATGAACTCCCTGCGCCCTCTCGCTGCCTCGCTCAGTACCAGTGGTCGTCGAGTCCCTCCCAGATATCGACCTTGGGCGTGCCACGGTCGGCACTGAAATTACCGAAGCGGCCGGCGTGAAACGCCAGCGGCGTTCCGGGTGCCATGACGAGGCCGACCACCTCACCGACGATGATGAGGTGATCGCCGCCGGCATGCACCGCGTGCACCTTGCTGTCGAATCGGCACAGCGCCTCGGCAAGGTTGGGCGGCTGGCGCTTGTTGCTCCAGTGATGGTCGACGTCGAACTTCTCTTGCGTCCGGCGCGCAAAGTTGAGCGCCAGGTCGAGTTGATGATGAGAGAGGATATGTACCGCGAAGGACGCACCATGCATGAAGGCGGGGGCCGCGCTGCTGCCGCCCGCGAGGCACCACAGGAGCAGCGGCGGCTCGAGTGACACGGAGGTGAACGAGTTCGCAGTGACGCCGACCGGCGTTCCATCGGGTCTCACCGCCGTCACGACCGTGACACCCGTAGCAAACAGGCCGAAGGCATCGCGCAGCTCGCGCTGCGAGAAAGCGCTGCTCAAGCTTTTCTCGTGGTGCGGCACTCAATAGACCTCGAACAGCCCCGCAGCACCCATGCCGCCGGCGATGCACATGGTCACCACTACGTAGCGCACGCCGCGCCGCCGCCCCTCGAGCAGCGCATGACCTACGAGACGCGCGCCGCTCATGCCGTAGGGGTGGCCGATGGCGATGGCACCGCCGTCCACGTTGAGTTTGTCGTTGTCGATGCCGAGGCGGTCGCGACAGTACACGGTCTGCACCGCAAACGCTTCATTGAGCTCCCACAGGCCGATGTCATCGACCTTCAGCTGATGGCGCTCGAGCAGCTTCGGCACCGCGAACACCGGGCCGATGCCCATCTCATCCGGCGCGCAACCGGCGACCGCAACACCCCGGCAAGCGCCGAGCGGTTGCAGCCCGCGGCGCTCGGCGAGTTTCGCCTCGAGCAGCACGAGCGCGGAAGCGCCGTCGGATAGCTGCGAGGCGTTGCCCGCAGTGATGAACTCCCCGCGTGTGATGACCTTGCCGTCCACCCAGACGGGCTCGAGCTTGGCGAGTGCCTCGAGCGTCGTGTCCGGGCGGAAACCTTCATCCCGCTGCAGCAGCACTGCTTCGGTGTGCGTCGCGCCGGTCGCCTTGTCGAGGATCACCTTGCGGCTCGCGAGCGGCGCGACCTCCGCATCGAAGCGGCCCGCACGGTAGGCGGCTGCCACGCGCTGCTGGCTCTGCAGCGCGTAGCCATCCTGCGCCTCGCGGCTGATTCGATAGCGCCGCGCGACCACCTCCGCGGTCTCGATCATCGGCATGTACATGTGCGGAGAGCGCTCGAGCACTGCCGCGGATTCGGCGCGGAACGTGTTGAAATGCTTATTTTGCGTAAAGCTGATCGACTCGACACCGCCAGCCACGACCGCCTCCATGCCGTCCTCGACCACCTGCCGGGCGGCAATCGCGATCGCCATGAGTCCCGAGCCGCACTTGCGGTCGACGGTCATGCCCGGGACACTCTCGGCGAGACCCGCGCTTGCGACCGTCAGCCGGCCGATGTTGTAGCCCTGCGCGCCCTGCTGAATCGCGCAGCCGAGCACCAGGTCCTCGACCTCGGCGCCATCGATACCCGCGCGCCGCACCGCTTCGGCCACCGCGTGACCGGAGAGCACCGACGGATCGGTATCGTTGAAGGCGCCGCGATAGGCCTTGCCGATCGGCGTGCGCGCAGTGGAAACGATCACGGCTTCACGCATGTCGAGCTCCAGGGAAAGTGCAACTGCGGGTTACTGAGTATGGCAGCCGCGTGCGCTCTAGTGCAGCAGCGCGAGCCAGTCGCGATCGCGGGGTCCGAAGGCGACGAAGGATGGGTTGAGGAGCTCGGCGCGGGTGTTGTACTCGAGCGGCGAGCCATCGAGTGCGCTCACCGCACCGCCCGCTGCCAGCAGTACCGCATGCGCCGCCGCGGTATCCCATTCGCTCGTCGGCCCGAGGCGCGGATACACATCCGCCGCACCCTCGGCCACCAGGCAGAACTTAAGCGAGCTGCCGATGGCGAGCAGTTGGTGCGCACCGGCACGCGCGAGAAACCCCTCGAGCGAGTCGCCGCGATGCGAGCGGCTGCCGACGATACGCAGCGGAGTGGCGGCCTGCGGGGCAACGCTTATCGACACCGCGGGACCGGCCGCCGGCTGCCGTGACGCGCCCGCACCGGGCACACCGCAGTAGGTGATATCGCTCACCGGCACGTGCACCACGCCGAGTGCCGGTGCGTGGCCCTCGATGAGCGCGATGTTGACGGTGAACTCCCCGTTGCGCGCCAGGAACTCGCGCGTGCCATCGAGTGGATCGACCAGCCAGTAGCGCTGCCACCTGGCCCGCGCGGCCGCGGGAACCTGCGCGGATTCCTCGGACAGCACCGGCAAGGCGGGAGTGAGCTCACCGAGGCGCTGCAGTATCAATCGGTGCGAGCGCAGATCCGCAAGGGTGAGCGGCGAGTCGTCGGCCTTGGCCGCCGATTCGGCCACGCCCGTGGCATACACCTCGAGTATTTCGCGGCCCGCCGCGCGCGCAATCGCCGCGACCTCCTGCAGCAGTCCGCGCTCGGCCGCACTCATGCGCCGCTGATCACCTTGCGCGACTCGAGATGGGCAATCACACGCCCGGCTGCCTCATCGGCACTGAGCGTGGTGGTGTCGATACGGATCTCCGCGGCCTCCGGTGTTTCGTAGGGGGAATCGATGCCGGTGAAATTCTTCAGCTCCCCAAGGCGCGCCTTGCGGTACAGACCCTTGACGTCGCGCCGTTCGGCCTCGGCGAGCGGGGTATCCACGAACACCTCGAAGAACTCTCCCGCCGCAAACAGCTCGCGCGCCATGCGCCGTTCGGAGCGGAACGGCGAGATGAAGGACACGAGCACGATCAGCCCTGCGTCCACCATGAGCCGCGCCACCTCGGCCACCCGGCGGATGTTCTCGACGCGGTCCTGCGCGGTAAACCCGAGGTCTTTATTGAGTCCGTGGCGCACGTTGTCGCCATCGAGCAGATAGGTGTGGCGGCCGGCCGCCGCCAGGCGCTTCTCGATGCGATTGGCGATGGTCGATTTCCCGGCACCCGAGAGCCCGGTGAGCCATAGCACGCACGCCTTCTGTCCCTTGAGCCGCGCGCGCAGCGGCTTGTCGACATCGAGCGCCTGCCAGTGGACGTTCTGCGAACGGCGCAGGGCGAAGTTGATCAGCCCCGCCCCGGCAGTGTTGTTGGTGAGCCGGTCGATCAGGATGAAGCTCCCGAGGGCACGGCTTTCCGCGTAGGATTCGAACGGGATCGGGCGGTCGAGCTCGAGCTCGCACACGCCGATGTCATTGAGCTCGAGCCGCTCCGCCGGTTCGTGCTCGAGAGTGTTGACGTTTACACGGTGCTTGAGCGGGGTGACGGTCGCCGACACGGTACGCGTGCCGGCTTTCATCAGGTAAGTGCGCCCCTGGAGCATCGGCTCCTCCTGCAGCCATACGATGGTCGCTTCGAACTGGTCCGCCACCTGCGGCGGAGCATCCGCGGCCGCGAGCACATCGCCGCGGCTGACATCGACTTCTGCATCGAGCGTCAGGGTCACCGACTGGCCGGCGGTCGCGGACTCGAGATCCCCGCCCGCGACCACGATGCGCGCGACGCGGCTCTCGCGCCCCGAGGGCAACACTCGCAGGCGATCGCCCCGGCGCACCGCGCCCTGCGTGATCAGGCCGGCGAAGCCACGAAACTCCGCGTTCGGGCGGTTGACCCACTGCACCGGCAAGCGGAACGGCTGCCGGGCGAGCCCTGAATCGACCTCGACCTTCTCGAGATGCTCGAGGAGCGCGGGCCCTGAGTACCACGGCATGTTGCCGCTGCGCGTAATGACATTGTCCCCGTGCACCGCCGAGAGCGGAATGGGAGTGATGTCGGTGAGCCCGAGCCGCCCGGCAAACTCGCGGTACTCCGCCACGATCCGCGCGAAGCTCTGCTGCGCGTAGCCGACCAGATCCATTTTGTTGACGGCGAGCACGATGCGCGGAATGCCGAGGAGGTGCACCAGGTAGCTGTGGCGGCGGGTCTGCACCAGCACACCCTTGCGCGCGTCGACCAGGATCACCGCGAGATCCGCCGTGGAGGCGCCGGTTACCATGTTGCGCGTGTATTGCTCGTGTCCGGGAGTATCCGCGACGATGAACTTGCGCCGCTCGGTGGAAAAGAAGCGGTAGGCGACATCGATGGTGATGCCCTGCTCGCGCTCGGCGGCGAGCCCATCGACCAGCAGCGCGAAGTCGAGCTCGCCACCGCGCGTGCCGACGCGCCTGGAATCCGCCGCAAGCTGCGTCAGCTGGTCATCGAAGATCAACTTCGATTCGTACAGCAGCCGCCCGATGAGGGTCGACTTGCCATCGTCCACCGAGCCACAGGTGATGAAGCGCAGCAGGCTCTTGTGCTCCTGCGCGTGCAGGTAAGCACCGATGTCGCGCGCGATGAGCTCCGACTGGTGCGCCATCAGAAATACCCCTCCTGCTTCTTGCGCTCCATGGAAGCGGCCGCGTCATGGTCGATCACCCGTCCCTGCCGCTCCGAGGTGCGCGTCAGCAGCATCTCCTGGATGATCGCGGAGAGAGTATCGGCATTGCTCTCGATCGCCCCGGTGAGCGGATAGCAACCGAGCGTGCGGAAGCGCACCTTCTTCATGAGCGGGCGCTCGCCGGCACGCAACGGCATGCGCTCATCGTCCACCATGATGAGCGCGCCGTCGCGCTCCACCACGGGGCGCTCG
>DASYFL010000063.1:0-1571 GCA_036498445.1 Steroidobacteraceae bacterium | reverse complement strand
AGCCTTCCAGGCCGACGGTGCCATTGTGTTGCGTCAGCTGCTCACGCCGGCCGAGATCGAGCTTCTGCAGTCCGGAATCGAGGAGAATCTGGCGCACCCGAGCCCGCGAGCAAAGGTGGCAAGCGAGCGCGACGATCCGGGGTGGTTCATCGAGGATTTCTGCTGCTGGCAGCAGAACCACCATTACCGCCAGGTCATCTTCGAATCCGCGCTCGGCAGGGCAGGGGCAGCGCTCATGCGCAGCCGCAGCGCACGGCTCTATCACGATCACATGTTGACCAAGGAGCCGGGCACGCGGCAACGCACACCGTGGCACCAGGACCAGCCGTATTACAACATCAGCGGCCGCCAGAACTGCAGCTTCTGGATTCCAGTGGATCCCGTGAGCCGCGAGTCGACGCTGGAGTTCGTCGCCGGCTCCCACCTCGGGCCCTGGCTCATGCCCCGCTCGTTCCGCGATGCCCAGGCGCGCTGGTTTCCCGAGGGCAGTCTCGCTGATCTTCCTGACATCGAGGCCGACCGCGCCGCCTTCCGCATCCTCGGCTGGCCGCTCGAGCCGGGGGATGTGGTGTGCTTCCACATGCTCACGCTGCATGCCGCGGGCGGAGTAGGCAGTAGCAGGCGGCGGCGCGTTTTCTCCGTGCGATTGCTCGGCGAGGACGTGCGCCACGCCCCACGCCGCTGGCCGACCTCACCGGACTTCCCGGGACTTGCCGAGGCGCTCCCTCCCGGTGCGCCGATGGAGCATCCGTTCTTCCCGCTGCTCTGGCCGCCGTAGGCGCCGGCCCGCGTCAATCCGCGCCGCTCATGTGGCGTACGAAGGCGCTCAACGCCGGACGCTTGTCATCCCACAGCTCGTACGTGGAAGTCGTGCCGTTGCCCTCCGCGACCAGCGCCAGGTGGCGTGCCGCGGCGAGGAAGCGCACGACGGCCAGGTCCGTTCCGTACACGTTGGGCACGGCATTACCTACAGGCGGCGCATGCACCGCGAGCCCGATGCCGGCTTCGTGCGCGGAGTGGCCGCGGAGCTTCAGCACGATGCGCCGATCGTCGGCCTGAATCACCAGCGGCTCGGGGTCCGGCAGGGGGTCACGGCGCACACGCGGATCGACTGTCGACCAGAAATACACGATGAGCACGTACTCGACCTTGCCACCTCGATTCACCGACGCCGCGGCAAGCGTCGCGTAGTCGTGAGCGTTGGCTGCCAGGTCGCGGCGCGGATACTCGAATACCAGCGGCGCCTCGACGGCGGTGACCGTGGCCCCCGTGTCCTCATCGAGGTACTCGAGCGGCGGGTAGTCGCCCGCGAGCGCGGCACCCGTCATCAGCATGCAGGTCAGCGCGGGCGCGAGCACGCGCCGCAATCTCAGACCGCTATGGAAGAGTCTTAATAAGAGAAGCACCAGGCGAACATGCAGCGAAACGACCGGCCACCATAGTACGGGCACCCTGCGGCCAGGTGAATATGTCGCATCGCAGCGCCGCCTCGGGCCACCCGGCGCCGGGAATTGGTTCGCACTTTGCCCGATGTACATGGCACGGGTGAAATGCTGTACTTGGGATTGGGT
>DASYFL010000062.1:0-33073 GCA_036498445.1 Steroidobacteraceae bacterium | reverse complement strand
CGCCGACGCCTGCCCGGCAATCGCTGTCCATGCGGAATATCTCCAACCGCTACATCGGCGCGCCATAGCGGCACATCGCCCCCCGATCGGCTCCTGGATCGACGAATCCCTGACCTATCTCCGCACGGCGCGCCTGCGCCTTTAGGCCCTGGCTGGCCGCTGATAGCCGGCTAATGTGCTGATCGCAAGTGCCAGCACCCCGAACAGGCGCCAGGACTTGAGGAGTGCGGCCATGTTTCCCCCGAGGCTTCGGAACTTATCCAGATCGAGTGTTTGTCTGGGCCGTCCTCACCGAGTTAGATCTCCGCCTACTGACGTGAATCGCTAGCCTCACATGCAGACATTCTACACCTGATTCAAAGACTTAGGCTCCCCCTTGGATACTGTTAGGCTGAGTGAGCCAAACGGATGCCGTGCTAAGCTCCACGGATAACACAAGGGGTAAGGATCAAGTTCCCGCCGCTGCCTGCGCGCTGACTGCCTGCGGGCGATCTGTTCGAACGCTCACATTGGGCCTCGGGCACCATCAGCGCCGGTTCACTTGTCGATCCCAGTCCTGCGCATCGTAGTGTCCCTTGGAGTCTGCGATCAGCCCGTCCGACCCGATCTTCCAGTCCTCGTACCCGCTGATCCGAACCTGGTTGCCGGTCCCGCCTGGGCCGGTGTTGGTCCCCCTAAACGTCCAGTGATAGAGAACTCGATCCCCCTTCGGTTCGAGGCGATCAAACTTCACGACAAGATCGGGATAGCCACTCATGAAACTCTGCGCAGCAGCCTCGACGCCGCGCCGACCGACGGCAGGCGGGCCATCGTTGATCGCCAACGAGCCTGACTCCGAATAGAACGCAGCCACGCTTGCCGCGCTGTGGCTGCACCACGCAGCGGTATAGCGCTTTGCAAAATCAGTCAATCGTGACGATTCATTCATGGGTCTACTCTCCGGAGCGCATGCGCCCAGTGCGCAGAGAGTGAGTACCGCAATTGGAGCCGTGGGTCTCAATATATTCTCCCCGCGGCGAACGTAGCCGTAGCCACACTATAGCCGGTTGGTCTGGGAGCGCGCCGCGATAGTCGCGGAGACCGTTCGCCGCCCTTGCTATAGTGCGGTGGCCACACCGGGCCCGCCTTCTCAGGGAGAGCGCATGCACGAGGTCAACCTACCCGCGGACCTGTTGAGTCTGATTCAGGTGCAGCGCGGGAAACTCCATCCGTTCGAAAGCCTGGATATGCCGCGCACCGCACACGTCGTGATCGACATGCAGAACGGCTTCATGGAACCGGGCGCACCGGTCGAGGTGCCCGTGGCGCGGGAGATCGTGCCGAACATCAATGCGATCTCGACTACGGTACGCCGTTGTGGCGGCACGAACATCTTTCTGCGCATGACGGTCGACTCCGGTTCCCAATCGAGCTGGTCGAATTGGTTCGCACACATGCACACCCCGCAGAGGGGCACGGACATTACCAAGGCCTTCACACGCAACGCGCACTACTGGCAGCTGTGGCCGGAACTGGAAGTCGCCGAATCCGACAAATTGGTGGAAAAAACCCGGTTCGGCGCTTTTGTTCCCGGCGCCAGCACTCTGCATGAGCTCCTGCAGAGCCACAATATCGACACGCTGATCATCACCGGCACACTGACGAACTGCTGTTGCGAATCGACGGCGCGCGATGCAATGCAGATGAACTACAAGATCATCTTCGTGTCGGACGCCAATGCAGCATTGACCGACGCGGCTCACAACGCGACGTTGGAAAACATGGCCATGTTGTTCGCCGATGTCATGACCACCGGGGAAGTGCTGACTGCCATTACGCGGACACTCGGAGCGATGCAGGCGTAATGATGGCCGGCGGACTGCGGCTCGCCATGCTCGTACTGCACGACGATGCCGTGCGTGAGTATGCCTACGGCCCCGCGGCAGGGCTTCCCGAGACCAAGGTTCGGGCTTTTACGCAGGCCCTCTATGACGAGGCTCAGAAGTACGGTTGGATCGTAATCAGTATGAAACGCGATTGGCGGCAGGTTTTTCTTTCACAAAGTGAAGCTGCGGCCTCCTCAAATCGAGGAATACGCCCTGCGGCGCCGCTCGCGCACCGGGAAGGCGCTGTAGGAGAGATGGGGCTCCTCGCCCCACAGTACCGACTCCAGGCGGGGTGCTTTCGGTGGCACGGCGGAATAGCCGAACCTCAGAACGAACCAGATGTCTTCTGCCGAGAATCGCTCGCGCAGGTAACGATTGCAGCCCGCATTGGTGACCATTGACCCGAAGGGCAGCATGTAGACCCCGCGGCGAGTCATTGAAAGCCACAGCTGCATCAGCATGCGCCCCGCACCGATGAGGTCCAGCCAGGAGCCAAAAGGCCCGCGCAGGAGCGCAACGTGGCGTGTCCCCGCCTGCGTGCGCAGGTGCTTGCGCCGGGCGATCGATGCGATCCCGGGCAGGAGAAGAAGTCGCGGATACTTGAGCGCGAGCCGCGTTTCCCACCGTGGCTGGTTCATGAGATCCGACCAGAGGCCATCGCCCGTGTCGGGGGTGTCGGCAATGCGGATCCAGTGACGCAGCTCCTCCACGACTCCGCTCTTCAGATTATTCTCGAGCCCCGCCCTGATGTTGCGTTTGAGGATGTCCCGCACGATCTTCGGATCGTTGAAGGATTCGAAGCGGTGCCCGTGTGATGCCGCGATGCGCCCAAACTCCTCCAGCGCTCGAGAATCCACCAGCCGATCCTCGTAAGGCAGACGCGAGGTACGCCGCGCCTCGAGAACCCTTCGTTGCTCCTCCGGCGGGCAGCGGCCGGTGACTTCTACCCGGCCCAATACCACAGGTCCGGTGCCGGACTCGATCTCGGCGGGCTCGAGATACGGATCGGGTATGGCCTTGACCTCGAGACCAAAGTGCCGCCCCGCACGTTCGAGTGTCTCGGCGAAGATTCCGAACGATGAGAGTACGTACAGATTGCCGGCATCCTCAACCGGCAGCAGGCGATCGCGGAGCATCAGGATCTGCGCGAGGCGGGAGTTCAGCGGACGGATACGAAACGGCTGCGTATTGTGAAAAGTGGGAGCGAGCCGCGCGAGATCGGACAACTCGTCCCAGGGACCTATGGAGACGGCCGTCCTGGGCGTCGCGAGAACATGAGCGTTCATCGAGTTCTCCTGCAGGTCCTCACCCGAATCCGTGCCGGCGCGCCCCCCAGCCGCCGCGCTGCCGCAGCGGCTCAGGAGCGCCCTTTACCGGGCTATAGGGAAAGAGCGCCGGGACGAGAGAGTCGGTACCAGAAAATGCGAATCGGGCCCGCGGCCGGCCGCGGCGGAGGCACCGGATGGCCATTCAGCGGGCAATGGCCGCCGCTACAGTCAATATGGCTCAGGTCGCGCTCGAGCTCCCGTCAAGGAACTTGGGCTCGACGACCTCCGCTGACCGGGTGCTCTGGACCTGGCCGCGGCTCTGGTCCGCCAATATCTGCTTGTAGAGCTCCAGCGTCGCTGCGGAGGGCTCGCCTTGCTTCAATGCATGCAGCGTGGTGCGGAAGGTGAGATAGACCTCCCCTGCCTCTGCGCCCCGCCCGGCCTGCGCAAGCGCTTTCATCAGGCGCCGGCAGAGCGGATCCGACAGCGGCTCGCACTCGAAGGCCCGGCGGCAGATCTCGACCATCTCCTCCGGCCATTGCAGCTTGTCCGCCGCCTGCGCGGCGGCCGTCACGAGACGCACCAGGCTTGCACGATAGCGCTCGCGCCTTTCCGTGGCCCATGCCGCAACCACATCGGCGCCAAGGAGTGGCCCGCGGTAGAGCGTCAGCGCTTCGTCCACGGCGGCAACAAACTCCTTCTTGCGCCCACCGAGGTCGGTCGCTCCGAAGAGGACCTGTGCATTGCGCACAGCCTGCTCGAATGCCCAGGTGTCGAGCCACACCAGGCGGCGGTTGAGCGCCACTTCCCCGCCCTCGACGATCACCGCGGCGTCATCGCCGAGCCATTCGCGTAGACGATGGAGCGTCGTGTTGAAGGAGCGATGGGCGTAGTCACTGTCGACGTGCGGCCAGAGTGCATCTGCGAGCCGTTCGACCCGGACCTGCTCACCGCCGAAGGCCACGACTGCCGAGAGCAGCTCGAGCGGACGAACGGCTTTGCCGCCCTTGACGGGTTCAGCCGCGGCGTTCTCGATCCGTAGCGGTCCGAGGGCGCGCACCTTCCAGCGCCACGGCCACTCCGGCACGAGATAGGGAGGCGGATCCGGCAAAAGGCCGCGGCGCTGGATGAGATGGCGCAGGTACTCCCGCTCGATATCGGCGGCGAAGGCCACACGGCACAGCTCCGCGACCTGCCGCGGCTCCCACCACAGCCAATGCATGATCCCCCGCTCGCGGGCGATCGCGAGCCCCTCGCGAAGCGCTGCCAGTGCGTCGGCCTCGCGTCCCCGGGCAATGGCGAGCGCCGCCTGGCATAAATGGCTCATGCAGTCGAGCAGCCGGTTCTTGAGACGCCCGGCGATCTCGAGCGTGCGCGCGAGCTCGAGATCGGCCGCGGCTTCACTGCCGCTCGCCTGCAGCACCTGCGTCAGCGCAAGCCCCGCCACCACCTCGAAGAAGGGTGCGCCGAGCTCGGCCGCAGTGCGCACCGCGGTCTTCAGCTGCTGGAGTGCGACGTAGAGCTCATCGCGCAGCATCGCGTGCCACGCCATCGCGTAGGTCTGCAGGAAAAGATCGAAGCGGCGTTGCGGCGGACCTCGCGCCTCGAGCGCCTTCAGCCACTGCGTCGCATCCTCGAGGTCCGCCGCGCCGAGCGCGCTCGCGAGTGCATTGATGAGAAAAGTGTCGTTCCAGATACGCACGCCGCTGCGCGACACGGTGTCGAGCCCGGTGCGGACCGCGGCCGTGCAGCGTTCGCGGTCGCCCGAGAGCATGTAGTAGATGGCCTGGGCCTGTGCGAATTTAGTGATCGACAGCGGCGTGACGTTGGCGAGCGCGGTCAGGCGCGCATCATGCTCCACGAGCCGTTCGGCGCCGCCGAACCCGCCGTTCCACGCGGAGAGCGTGATGAGGACTGCATCGACACTCAGCCGTACATTCGGGTCGCGGTGGGTCTGGCTCAGCCGCTGCGTGCGCTCGCGCCACACCGGCACATCCGGGTGCCAGGGTTGTCGCAACACCATGGAGATGAACATGTTGCCGGTGAGGCGCGCCTCGAGATCCGGGGTCGGCCACTCGGTGTTGGAGACGATCCACTTCGCGCCAGCCTCGATCCAGGGATCGAGCAGCGAGAAGTCATCCGGATCGTGCAGCGCCGCTTCCAGCGCGCCGTTGATCGAGGCCAGCACGCCGGCGGTCGAGACGGGCTCCGCACGGGTGAAGAGCCGAAATGCGCGCGCGTACAGCTCACGCGCATCGCGCGGTGCGTAGGGATAGCGCGCGCTGGCGAGCCAATAGAGAAGCCATGGGTCCTCACCCCGGCGGGCTTCAGGGAGCGCGCTGATCCAGTTCTCGAGCGTCTGCCCGCGGCCCTGTGCGAGGAGCGCATCCGCCTGACTCAGGATCTGATTCTCGAGTCCCGCCCAGTCGCGCAGCCGCACGAGGAGCGCCGCGGCCGCCTCGAAGTGCTCGTGCGCCCAGAGCACACGCGCCGCGAGCCGCTTGCGATTGGCGATCTCATCGGCGCTGCCCGTCATCTCCGCGCGCGCCTCGAGAAACTCGCGCAGCAACGGATGGAGCTGGTAGATGGTATGGGGCTCGGCGGGAATGACAGTGACGAGAAAACCGCTCTGCGCAAAGGCGAGGAGCGTGGTGCGGGATTCGACCGGGATGCCGAGCTGATCCGCCATGGCGAGCGTGATCTGCGGCAGGTAGGCAAGACGCAGCAGCGCTTCGTGGGTAGCCGAGTTGAGGCGCTGCAGCACCTCCTCGGCGAGGTAATCGAATATGACCGACGGCGTGTCGGCATCGGGCACACTCACCGCGGAGGAGCGTGCCTGACGATCCTGCAGCAGGAGGATGAAGCCCGCCGCCCAGCCGTGGATCCGCGCGTGCAGCCGCTCGATCTCGTCCGGACTGATTCCAGGATTGCGCACCGCGGCGACCCCGGCCGCTTCTTCCAGGGTGAGCCGCAGCTCTGCCCAGCCGATCAGGCGTAGCCGCCCGCGTGCGCGCAGGCGTGCAAAGCCCGTGGCGGGAGTGAGGCGGCTGATGATGAAGAGCCGCCCGCCTTGTGGCAGCTCATCGATCGCGACCCGCAGCACGCCGTAGAGCGGATCCTTGGCGTCGACGTCCTGGCAGTTGTCGAAGACCAGGCAGGGCTTGTCGAGCCGCGCATAAAGATCACGGAAGTAATTGCGCGCGAACGCCTCCACGTTCGCCGCATAGGCGGATTCGAACTGCGGCAGCGGCTTCGTGCCGCGCCGCTCCGCCTGCACCGCCTGCGCGAGATAGAAAAAGAACGAGGCGATGTCGGCATCACCCCGGTCCACCTGGTACCAGAGGCTCTGCAGGCGCCGTGTAGCCGTGTAGTCCGCAATCAGCGTGGTCTTGCCGCTACCCGCAGGTCCAACCACCCACACCACCGGCGCGGCGTCCGCTTTGTCCAGCTCCTCGAACAGGCGCGTGCGTGAGTAGGTCGCGGCACTCGCTGGGCGGGTGAGCTTCGCCAGTCTCGCTCTTGGTGCTGTGGCCATCGATGTTGGGGTGATTGGAAGTACCTGGGCCGCCGAGCGCGCGACGTCCCTCTCGCAGGTATCATCCATGGGATAGCCTCCCTTATAACCGAGAATCAAACTCGTTGCATTGCCGCTGCGTGCCGAGTCAACGCGACGTTACATCCCTACATAGCTTACGAGCTCCATCCTAGAGCTGCTGCCACAGATGGCTTACAGCGGTCCGTGTTGATTTGAAGGTACCCGAAAGTCCTGCGGCCTACTCAAATACGGGTACCTGAGCGCCGCTGTCAGCGATCTGTAACTCGCCGGTGAACCGGCCGTAAGCAGAGCGACCGTAGGTTGGTGCCAGGCGGAAAGGCCATTTCTGACCGCCGCGATCGATACGTAAAACCTTACTTTTAGGAAGCCTGACATGAAACGAATGACGATCTGGGCGCACCTGACGGCGGTGCTCTGCCTGCTCGCGCTCGGTGCCCTGCCGGCGGCGGCGCGCGCGGATGAATCAAGAGGTTTGGTGTTTTTCGGCGATAGCCTCACGGATCCCGGAAACCACTACATCGCCTTCGGGGAGGTGACGCGGCCGCCGTACCAGCCGGTGCCGATCTATCCCTACCCGATGGGCGGCCATCACTTCAGCAACGGCCCCACCTGGGCCGAGGACCTCACCGATGAGCTCGACACCCCGGTGAGCGGTAAGCCGGCCTTGCGCGAGCCGGGCGTGTTCACTAACTACGCGGTCGGGCGAGCCCGCGCGCGACCGGCTGCGCCGGTGTTTCCGGACTTCGATCTCGGAACACAGGTCGGTGCGTTTCTGACCGACTTCGGCGGCCATGCGGCCGCTGACCGGACTTATGTCATCTGGATTGGTGCCAACGACCTCGACGATGCCATCGAGGCGTTGCAGGTCGACCAGACCGGTGCGACCAGCATCGGGATCATCCAGCAGGCGATCGGTGCCACCGCGGAGAGCGTGCAGATGCTGTGGGCGGCGGGCGCACGGAACTTTCTCGTCCTCAATCTGGCCGATCCGGCGCTCACCCCTTACCTGAGGTCGCTGGGCCCGCTCGCCCAGGGTGCCGCGACGGAGCTCGCGACGGCCTACAACGGCGCGCTGGCCCAGGCGCTCGCGTCACTCGGTGCGCTGCCGCAGATCCAGATCCGGCAGTTCGACATCAACGCCTTCCTGCACACGGTCGTGTCGACGCCTGCCCGCTACGGACTGCGTGACGTCGAAAATTCCTGCCTGAGGTTCGGCGCCGCGACGAATGCGGTGTGCGCAGATCCCAACCACTACCTTTTCTGGGATGGAATCCATCCCACCCGGGCGGGACACCTGATCATCTCGTTCGCGCTGCTGAAGACCTCACTCGCTTCGGCGGCAAGCGAGCATGAGACGGAGTTGACGCGCTGAGCTGACTTCTCGGATCTGCGCCGAGGCAGGACGCGGGCGCAGCTCGCCCGACGCTCCCGGAGAAGCCCGCTTGGGTCTCCGGGGGCGGCGGAGCGAGGGTCAACTCATCGATACGAACCGTGCCAGGATGCCGAGCGAGTACCTCCCGGCAATTTCGCGCGCGAAGCGCGGGAAATCGTGCGGCGCATTCTCATCCGCCGAATCGGAGATGGTGCGCACGATCCCGAAGGGCATCGCGTAACCCTCGCACACCTGTGCCACCGCCGCCCCTTCCATGTCCACGCATGCCACCTGGGGCAGCCGGCGGCGGAGTCCATCGATTTCCTCCGCACTGTCGATGAACTGATCTCCGCTCGCAATGACCCCTTCGATCACTTTCGGTGTTGCGACGTGGAACCAGTCAAGCGAGCTCGCGGGCACCGCCGCTGTCAGGTCCATGCCCAGAAATTCCTGCGCCGCGACGCGCAGCCGCGCGCGCAGTGCCGCATCGGTGCCGAGCGACGCCTTGCCGAGGAGCGGCACTTCGTAGCGAGGGAAGATCGGGGAGGCATCCATGTCGTGCTGCATGAGATCCGTCCCCACGACGACATCGCCGATCGCAAGGCCATGCTGAACCGCGCCGGCGACTCCGGTGAAGACGAGGTCGGTCACGTCGTAGGCGGCGATGAGTTGCGTTGTGGTCGCCGCCGCGGCCACTTTGCCCCATCCCGAGAACACGGCGACAACCGGACACTCCTCGAAGTTTCCCTGGTGATATCGCCGCGACCCCAGCGTCTGGATGCTCACCTCCGTGAGCGACTCGATGACCGCCGTGATCTCATCGGGCAGCGCACTGATTATCCCGAGCATGAGTTACCTTGGCAGCAGCAGCTGTCCGCGTCAGACAGTTTTTTCAGCCACGCGAATCGAGGGTCGCGATCAGGATGGCGAGATCCGCATCGCTCGTCTCCCCGTGCGTCACGCAGATACGGATCACGTCGCGCTCTTCGAAACGGGCGAGCGACACCCAGGCGCGGCCTGAGGCGAGCACGCGGCCGACGACAGTTTTCGGATCGCCGAGCTCAGCCGGCGGCAGGACATTGAGCAGCGCGAACGGCGAGTCATTGACGATGCTCCAGCCACGGCGCTCGAGCTCGCCGCGGATCCAGGCGGTCTGCGCGACCGCGCGCTCGATGTGAGCGGCGTGGCCGGCCCAGCCGGCCGCTGCGAGCGAAAGAAAGAGCCGCAGACCGAGAAAACGCCGTGACCACTGCACGGTATTCATGTAGGGGTCGAGTGAGGCCTCGTGCGAGGGCATGTAGCTCGCCGATACCTGGAAGGCTGCGGTGAGCGCGCTCGGGTCGCGCACCAGGAACATGCCGCAGCCCATGGTCGTCGCGAACCACTTGTGGGCATCGATGGTCGCCGAGTCCGCCCGCTCGAGTCCCTTGAGCACGCCGCGCAGGCGCTCGGAGGCGATCATTGCCCCGCCCCAGGCGGCATCGGCGTGGTACCAGAGCTGATGCCGCGCGGCGAAATCTGCGCACGCATCGAGCGGATCGAGCATCCCGGCGTTGCTCGTGCCGGCGGAGGCCACGAGCAGAAACGGCGCGCAGCCGGCCGCGCGATCTACCGCGATCGCCGCTTCGAGTGCGCTGACCGACAGGCGTCCGTGTCCATCGGTCGCGACGAGCCGTGCGGCCGAGCGGCCGATGCCCGCCTGATGGGCGATCTTGACCCAGCTGCCGTGACATTCCCTCGAGACGTAGAACACCGGCTGCCCGGGAAAGGCACGCGCGCCATCGGCGGCAAAGCGGGGGTGCGCGCGTGTCAGGGCACAGAGCATGCCGGTGTAGTTCGCTTCGGAGCCCCCGGAGGTGAAGTGCCCGCCCGCTGCCGCGGGCAGTCCCGCCCGCAGCGCGACGGCGCGGATGACGTGCGCCTCCAGTGCGACGGCCGCGGGCGAGGTCGATGAGCTCGCGATCTGCGGATTGAAGAAGGCGACGAGACGGTCGGCACACTGCGCGGGGAAAGTCGGCGCCGGATTGAAAAGCCCGAAGTAACGCGGGTGGGTCTGGTGGGTCACCCCGTGCTCCAGCATGCCGATCGACCAGTCGAGTAGCTCAGAGAGCGGCCGGGGAGTCGCGAAGTCGAAACCTTCCAGGTCGCGGCGGAAGCTCTTGATGTCGAGCGTCGGTGTGGCAGCACCCGCGCACACGCGCTGATCGGCGAGCGCCAGCGCACGCGTCAGGTAGTCCTCGATCCGCTGCCGCTCCGTGCGCGCGGGAAAGAGCGCCGCATCGGGGGGAGCGATCGGGGAGTCTCGGGAGCCGGCCATCGCGTCCGCTATGGCGTCCCGCAGTCACGCCTCGGCTGCGGCGAAGGCCCCTTCGAGGGCATCGCACAGCAGGTCAAGCTGCGGTCGCTCGATGGTGAGCGCCGGGGAAAGAATGATGTTGGGGCCCGAGAGGCGCACCATCGCGCCACGTTTGTAGGTCTCGCGATGCACCCGGGCGAGCTCCGGCGCACCCGCCGGGAAGGGCGCCCGCGTCGCCTTGTCCGCGACCAGCTCGATCCCCGCCATCATGCCGACGCCCCGCACATCGCCGACGATACGGTAACGCTTCATCGCGTGCAGCCGCTCGAGGAAGTATTTGCCCTCGCGCGCCGCGCGGGCCGGGATGTTCTCCTCCTCGATGATGTCGAGCGTCGCGAGTGCCGCGGCGGCCGCGACCGGATGCGCTCCGTAGGTGTAGCCGTGATTGACGGTGCCGAGCGCCGGGTCCGCGCCTTTGAAGCCCTCCATCACTCGAGCCGAGATGGCGGTCGCCCCGAGCGGGATGTACCCGGAGGAGATGCCCTTAGCGAGGCACCAGAGATCCGCCTTCACACCCCACAGCCGTGTGCCGAACATGTCCCCGATTCGCCCGAAGCCCGTGACCACCTCATCGGCGATGAGCAGCACTCCATGACGGTCGCAGACCTGGCGCACGAGTGGCCAGTAGTTGGCCGGTGGCACGATCACCCCGCCCGCGCCCTGGATCGGCTCGGCGATGAAGGCCGCGACCGTATCCGGTCCCTGGAAGATGATCTCGCGCTCGAGGAGCTCCGCGCAGATGCGGCCGAGCTCCTCCGGATCCTGCGTGTAGGGATTGCGGTAGAGCCACGGCGTATCCACGTGGAAGCATCCCGGCAAGAGCGGCTCGTAGGCGCGGCGGAAAGGGGTGTTGCCATTCACGCTCGCACCGCCAAAGTGCGTACCGTGATAGCCCTTGCGCAGTGAGATGAATTTGATGCGATCGCGCTGGCCCTGCACCTTCCAGTACTGGCGGGCGAGCTTGAGGGCGCCCTCGACGGCGTCCGAGCCGCCGTTGCTGAAGTGCACCGCGCCGACGCCATCGGCGCTCATCAGGTTCGCGAGCCGCTGCGAGAGCTCGATGGCGCGCGGGTGCGTCGCGCCGCGAAAGGTGTTGTAGAAGGGGAGCTCATCGAGCTGCGCGACGATCGCATCGCGGATCTCGCGGCGGCCGAACCCGAGGTTCGTACACCACAACCCGCCGACGCCATCCACCATGCGATGCCCGTCGAGGTCCCAGATCCAGCTTCCGTCCCCGCGCGCGATGATATCGGGCAGTGCATCGCGCGCCGTGCCCGGGTGGGTCATCGGGTGCAGCAGGCGCCGGGCGTTCTCTGCCTTGAGTTCCTCGTTCGTCAGTCTGCGCATGACCTTCAATCCCTGGAGAGCCGCAGCGAGTGTAACTCAGGGTCGTCCGCTCACGCCTTGAACATAACGGCGAGCGGGAACTCGTTCGCACTGCCATATAAAGGAGTGGCCACCCGCCGGGCCAGCGCCCCCGGCCTGGGCCGGACATCCATGATGAGAGCACTCGCCGCTTTGCTGCTGCTGCCGATTTGTGCGACGAGCCCGGCGGGACTCCTTCCAAGTCCGGCTTCGGATGTCGATGCGGCGCCGGAAGTGCCAGTCCGCCGCTACAGCGTGTTCAGGTTGTAGACGTAGAACTCCTCATCGCGAACCCAGCCGAGAGACTCATACAGCGACTGCGCACCGAGATTCGCCTTTGCGGTGGAGAGGCTCATCCGGAGCTTCCCGTCGAGCCGGCCTCGTTCGGTGGCCGCATGGATGAGCGCTCGCCCGACGCCGCGCCGCCGCGCCCGCGGCGCCACGTAGAGGTCATAGAGCACGTACACGGGACCTGCAAGCAGCGAGCACCAGGTGGGATACAACTGCGCGAAGCCGATCAGTTCCTCCCCGTCATCCGCAGCGACCAGGACCGTCGAATCATGGCCGCCAAGCCGCGCCTTCAGGTAAGCGTTGGCCTTCTCCAGGTCACTCGGCAGCCGGTAGAACTGCCGGTACTCATCGAAGAGTCTCCCGAGCACGGGAAGATCGTCCGTGCTCGCTTCGCGTATGTGAATCATGGCTGCCCCTCCTCAAAAAACCGCACCCGGCTCCCAGGGGATGGAGAGCCGGGTGCGATTCAGCGCACTTTACCTGCTGTGCGCGGCGCGGGCGAGCGGGCGTCCCTGCCCACTCATAGAGCGTCGATGGCGTCGCTCACGGAGTCGCGAGCATCATCACCGCGTTCGTGTTGTCGTCATTGAAATACACAATCTGGTGGCCCTGCGCGTCGGCGGTCGCGGCAATACCGAAGAGCGCGCCGGGGGTGCCGCTCGTATCGAGCTGTAGCGGCTGCCCCACGAATCCGCCCGGCAGCACCGGCGAGACTTCCACGGCGAGGTTCGGCATCTGTCCGGCACCAATATTCACATCACCATTGGTGACGATGAGATCGCCATCGGCCAGCAGCGCTGCGGTGATCGGTGTGAAGAGCGGTGCCCCGTGCGCGATCACGCGCGCGGACGCTGCCGAGGGTCCGCTGAAGGTTGGGGCCGGCGTGGGCGGGTTGGCGACCGAATTGCAGTTGCCATTCACCGTCACACCGTCGGCCCCGATGCTGGATACGTTCGCGAAGGCCACCACGCTGTTCGAGCTCGAGTCGACGATGTAGAGCGTGTCGATCGAGGGATCATAGGTGAGGCCGGCCGGCGCGTAGATCGCACCCGGTGAGCCGCTGCCGCAAAAGCCGTGCGCGATCCGCGTGAATGAGGTCTGCGTATCGCCACTCAGCGCAATACGATCGATCGCCCCGTCCAGATTCGACACATAGATTGCCGCCGGGCTGGCGGCATGTGCCGCAGCAAACGCCTCGCCCCAGGGCGAGGCGAAAGTGTCGCTGCCAAAGGGCGTATTGACCGCACCGCTTGCGCTCACGAGCGGACTCATGTTGGCGCTGAAGGCAGCGGCGGAAATGCTGTCATCCGCCAGTACCGCGAGCGCATTACACCCTCGTAGCTTCGCATCCGCCGCAATGTGATAGGGCATCGCTCCGGCAGTCGGATGCAGTCCCACGATGGAGGTTCCCTCTCCCTCTACGGCCGGGTTGGCATTGTTGTTGAAGTTGCAGACGATGAGATCCCCGGCGGTGATCAATCCGGCGGTGACCGGTGCGAGAGCCAGTCCATAGGGATTGCCCTGCCCGGTGACCGGATCGATCGTCGAGCCGATGGTCACGGCGTGCACGCCGGCAAGCTGTGTGATGATGGCGGGATTGACGGTCACCATGGGGCTCGTCGCGTTCATCATGCCGCCAGAGCCGCTACAGCTCAGCGAGTAGCTGAAACTCCCGGTCGCAGTGGGCACCACGCTCACTTCTCCACTGACCGGCTGCGATCCGGAGAAGGTCCCGGCGGTCATGGCCGACGCACTCGCCGTGCAGGAGGTCGCATTGGTGGAGGACCAGGTGAGCTTCACGGCCTGTCCCAGGTTGACATTCATGGCCTGCGCAGGGTTACTGAAGCTGACAGTGGGCGCAGGAGTACCGCCGCCGTAGGCGCCACCTCCCATTCCCATGCTGCCGCCGCCATAGCCGCCGCCGCCGCAGGCGGCCACGATGCTGATGATGACCGCGCATGCCGCGATGCCGGTGGTGAGAACCCGAATGCGCATACCTCATCTCCCTGACATTGGCTTGACTGTGTGTGCAGTGGAGACCCGCGGCGGGTTTCGCGCGATGGCACGGATGAACGTTCCGCTGTTCCCGGTGCTGCGGGAACGGATCGATGCCCGGCACGCCTGCGAGTGTGGGGGCAACGCCGGGGCTCTTTTGTGCGGCCGTGACCGCGGGCTGCGCGGTATAATCGGGCAGGAACCGAGCGTCAGACAATGGAGCTCATGGCGTGACTATCCGCCTGGTGCTCGCCGACGACCACGTGCTCGTGCGGCAGGGACTAAGGAAGCTGCTGGAAAGTGCAGGATTCGTCGTGGCCGGCGAAGCCGCCGATGGCCGCGAGGCTGTGCGCCTGGTACGCAGCGAGAATCCCGACATTGCAGTGATGGACATCGGCATGCCGCAGTTCAACGGCCTCAATGCCGCACACGAGCTCGCCCACAGCCACCCGCAGGTGCGGCTGATCGTGCTGACGCAGCACGATGCGCCCCAATATGTTGCGGAGGCGCTGCGCTGCGGCGTCAAGGGTTACGTTCTCAAGAACCAGGCGGCACGCGATCTGGTACGCGCCATCGAGGGCGTCTCCCGCGGCGAGGTATATTTGAGTCCCGGGGTCGCGAGCTCGGTGGCCGAGGCCTATGCGTCACCGGAGCATGGGGTCGATGGGCTTTCAATACGGGAGCGGCAGGTTCTGCAACTCATCGCCGAGGGCAGTTCCACCAAGGACATCGCCGTACAGCTTGGCATCAGCGGGAAAACGGTCGAGTCACACCGCTCGAGGCTCATGCGCAAGCTCGATATCCACGACACAGCAGGACTTGTGCGCTACGCCATCCGGCGCGGTGTGACACAGGCCTGACGTGAGACTCACGCCGTTCCACATCGCCATTCAGGTCCGGGACCTTGCCGAGGCGCGAGATTTCTATGGCGGTGTTCTCGGCTGCGCCGAGGGCCGCAGCGCCCCCGAGTGGATCGACTTCAATCTCTACGGGCACCAGTTCGTGTGCCACCTGAATCCCACACTCGGCCCGCACGGCCGGCTCAACTCGCACTTCAATCCCGTGGATGGGCACGGCGTCCCGGTGCCCCACTGCGGGGTGGTGCTCGAGCCGGACGAGTGGAAACGGCTCGTCGCGCGCCTGGAGGAGCATGCGATCGAGTGGGTAATTGAGCCCACCACGCGCTTTGCCGGCACGCCGGGTGAGCAGTCGACGCTCTTCATTCTCGACCCGACGGGCAACGCGCTCGAGTTCAAGGCGTTCCGCAATATCGAAACGCAGCTGTTCGCGAAATGACCGAGCCCCACTCATCGCATCGAATGAACGCGGGGCGCATCTCCTAAAGGTTCATTTGCTGGCGCTCATCACCGCGGTGGCCTGTTCGATGCCCTCAGCGTAGGCACCCAGCCGCTCCGCGGTCATCGCGGCATAGCGCTCCGCTTCGTCCCAGCGGCCAGCCTCGATGGCCTCACGCACTCCGGGCATCGTCTTTACGGCGTAACCGGTGAGCAGCCCGGGCGCATACACGAAATGGCGGAACCAATCGCGGCCCGGCAGTCCACGCGGATCGGTGAGGCGCAGTTCCATGCCCTGCAGCAGCGCGTCGAGCTGCTTGCGCTGTGCGGCGCTCAGCTTGATCTCACCGGCCGTGACTCGCGCATAAGCCGCATCGTACGCCGCCGCGCCCGTCTTCAGCCGCGGAAGCACCGCATCGAGCGGCGCGAGGTTCAGATCCGGCACAGGCGCTTCGCGCTCGGGCGCGCCGACCGCGCGCGTCGGGTCGGCGGCGAGCCCGTAGGCGTTCTGATCGAGGAGCGGAGTGAGCTCGGCCGCTCTCATGCGCCGCTCATCGAGCAGCTTGTGGAGGTCCTCGACGTAATCGCGCATGGTGTCGGCGAATCCCGTGAACTCGAGCGGCAGCACCGGAGCCTCGGCGGTGCGCAAAATCACATGGCCGACGGTCTGCGCCTCGGCGATGCCGTACGCAAAGGTGGGGTCGCCGAAGCGCACGTAGTGATCGAAGGAGTCATAGTTCGAGTGATACACGCCATCCTGGTCGTCCTCGCCCTCGTACTCGATGCTGAGAGTGGTGAGTCCGAGATGCTGCAGGAAGGCGCTGTAATCGGAGCCCGAGCCGAGCGCGTCCATCGCGAGATCGCCGCCGCGTGCCGCGCTGCGCGCCTCGCGGGCCTTCTCCGCAGCCACATCTCTTTCATCGCTCGGGTCCTTGTCGAAGCCCTCGACGAGTACCCGTGCGCGCAGCCTCGCCTGTGAGCTGACACCCGTCTCGGGGTCCTTCACGGTGCGCGCGACATCATTCACCAGATGCTGCAGCGAGTGGCTTCCCTGCGGGTGGAGGAAGCCGCGCGCATTGGTATCGGAATTGAGATAGAGCACCGCCTTTTGCTGTAGCTCGGAGGCATGGGCCTCGGCCCATTCTGTCGAGCCGAGGAGCCCAGCCTCCTCGCCGTCCCAGCTCGCGTAGATCAGGGTGCGCCGCGGCTTCCAGCCGCTTTTCAGCAGCGCGCCGATGGCCTTCGCCTCGGCGAGCATCGCCACGTGTCCCGAGAGCGGATCCCACGCCCCAAACACCCAGCCGTCGCGGTGGTTGCCCCGCACCACCCACTCATCGGGCCTTTCGGTGCCCGGAATCTTCGCAATCACGTCATAGACCGGCTTCAGGCTCCAGTCGGAGGCGATTGCGATGTGCACGCGCGCCGGGCCCGGTCCCATGTGATAGCTGATGGGGAGCGCCCCGCGCCAGTCGCCCGGTGCGATCGGGCCCGCGAGCGCCGCAAGCAGCGGCTGCGCGTCCGCATAGGAGATCGGCATCACCGGGATCTTGAGAATGGTGCGAGCCTCGGTGATGGGAAGCCGCTTCGCATCCTTCGTCGCGCCGATTCCCGGAGTGAGCGGGTCGCCCGGGTACACGGCCATGTCGAGCACCGAGCCCCGTTGCACGCCGGCCGGCGGGCGCCAGCCGCCCTGCGGATAGATGTCGCCCCTGGCGTAACCGTCATCGCGTGGATCGGAATAGATGATGCAACCGATGGCGCCGTGCTCCTGCGCAAGCTTCGGCTTCAATCCCCGCCAACCCTTGCCGTAGCGCGCGATGACGATCTTGCCTTTGACATCGATCCCGCGGCGCGCGAGGGTGCGGTAGTCCTCGGGCATCCCGTAGTTGAGATACACGAGCTCCCCGGTCACATCTCCATCTGCGCCGTACTCGTTGTAGGGAGCAAGCCCATCGGTGCGCGTCGAGGTGGCATCGCCCTCGATGGGCGGCTCCTTCAGGCTCGCGGTGAAGTGCGTCGGTGCGCTGAGCTCGAGCGAGTGTTGCTTCAGAGTCGGATAGAGCACCTCGAACTCTTCGATCTGTGCATTCCAGCCCCACTGGCGAAAGAGATCGCGCACGAGCTCGGCGTTTGCCTTGTCGTGCGGCGCGCCGACGTGGTTGGCTCCGGCGGAGAGCGTCTTCAGCCAGCCGCGCAGGTCCGCCGGATCGAGCGCCGCGTCGAAGCGCTGCTCGAGGGCGAGCTCGTGCGTTCCATCGGCCGCGTTGAAACCAAAGATCGTGGCTGGCGCTGCCGTACCGGCCGCCCCCGCGGCGAGCGCCATCGCGCCGCCAGCACACATCACCAGGCCACAAACGGCCGCACCGCCTCGTGTCACATATCGCATCCGGAGCCTCCCAAAAATCGCGCCGCATTGTAGAACGCATCCGCCCCCAGGGTCAGGCGCTGTGCGCTGCGTCCCAACTTGCGCGGTGGAGCCCGGCTCACGGGCCCTGCGTGGCGCCGCCGCAAGAATCGTGATCTGCATGCCACCGGAGCGCGAGAGGTATCGTTAGCATCCGGTCCGATGCCGCGGACTTCCAGATGGGCGAGAGCGCTGCTGCTGACCGTGACGGCCGCGCCTTCACTGCTCTGCCACGCCGAATCGAACGTTCACACGGGCGCCGGTGCGCAGACCTCCACAGCCCATGTCGACTTCCAGATCACGATCCCCAAATTCATCTTCCTGCGCGTGGGCACCGGTACGGGCACGGTCACGGGCGGGTTGGGCACCAACGGCACCATCGATCTGATCACCTGGTCGCCAGCCTCGGGGACCGTAGGCAACGGTGTGGCACTCGCCGGCACCGGAGGCGACCTGGGAGGCGGTGTCGAGACCGCGGTGGTCATCGCCAATCGCGGCAACGTCACACTCACCTCGAGCACGCTCGGTGCGCTCGGCGATGGCGTGGGCGATACGATCAGCTATGCCCAGATCAGGACAACCGCGAGCCAGCTCACCACAGCGCAGGTGCTGCGAGCGCCCGCCCTGGTCGATGGCGGCACGCGCAGCGTCGTAGTGGCGGCTGGCGGCAGCAAGGTCGTGCAGCGAGACGCGCAATGGGCGTACACCTACCGCAACCAGACTACGCCGCCCCCAGGCAGCTATGGCGGCGTCAACACCAATAACGGCCGCGTGACCTATACCGCCTCGGTGCCCTGAAGCTACGAGCGCCGGCCACTAGGGTGGCTGACCTCTTGCGCGATGTGCGCCGTGTCACACACAGCCAAGTGGGTGCGGCAGCGGTGTCTCACTACGGCAGAGCCCTCCGGGCTATGCGACAGAATCGTGACATATGTACGGCGCGGCCAATGCCCGGGTCGCTAGCATTTCCACAGGCGTTTTCGCCACCGGATTCATTTACTGACTGTAGGACTTTTCAACCATGCGGACTTCAACGGTAATCAAGGCCCTGCTCGCGGCGACAGCAGTGGCACCGATGCTTGCCCACGCCGAATCGAGCACGGCCACCGGCGCCGGCGCGCTCAACGTCACAGCCCACGTCGACTTCCAGATCACGATCCCGAAGTTCGTGTTTCTGCGGATCGGCACCGGCACCGGCACCCTCGCCGGCGGTTACGCGAACAATGCCACCGTGGACCAGATCACCTGGGCTCCGACTCCCGCCACGGTGGGTACCGGCGTCATGGCCGGCACGGGCGGTGACCTCCTCAATGGCACCGAGACGGCCGCGGTCTACGCCAACGGCAACGGCAACGTCACGTTGAGCTGCACGACCACCGGGGCGCTCAACGATGGTGCGGGCGATAACATCAGCTACGCCACCATCACCACCACGGCGAGCGTGCTCAGCTCGGTGACGGCGCTCCCGGTCTGCGTGCTGCCGGACGGCGCGACCAACAACGTGGTGATACCCGCGGTCGCCAAAGTCGTGTCGCGCGACGCGAAGTGGGCCTACACCTATAGCAATGCAACGATCCCGCCTGCCGGTACCTACGGTGGCGGTGGCGCCGGCAACACGGGTGCGGGTCGGGTGACCTACACCGCCGCGATTCCGTAAGCCGGTAACAAACGAGCACACGGTGCATCATGTCCCCCGGGTGGCGCGACATGGAACAGCGTCCCCCGGGGAGTGAGCTCCGGCACCTCGCAACTTGGTTCGCAGCGCGGGCAGCCTGTCTCGCACTCCTGACGTTCGCCGGAAACGCTCAGGCCTTTACGGTGGCGATCTCGCCGGCTGCGCCCAAGACCATTTTTCTGCAGATCGGCCTGGGGTCGTTCACCGGCTTCTACAACAGCGGCGGCACGCCCCAGAACAACGCGACGATCAACAAAGAATCGCTGGCCGTCGCCGCCGCCGCCGTGGGCAACGGAACTGCGCAGGCCATGACGACCGACAGCACCCAGACTCACAGCTTCTACGACAACTTCGTTTTCTGCAGCGTCCCGACGCAGCTTTATATCGGTGGCTTCTATCGCACCACCGGTGCCGGCGCGGGCACTGCCAACGTGACCGCGACCGTGCCCGTCTCACTCAGCGACGGCGCCGGCGACACGATTCCCTTCGCGCAGATCAGCTGGACCAGCAGCGGTAACAGCGATGGCAACAACCCGCAGCCGTTCCCCGCCGGCAGCTTCACCGGCACGAGCGTGGTGGTGGGCAGCATCGGGCAGAATCAATGGGCCGAGAGCTGCTGGACTTTCGCCTATGCCAACACTGTTCGGCCAGCCGCAGGAACCTACACCGGCCGCGTGATCTACACGCTGACGGTGCCCTGAGCGGCCTCCGCTCCCGCACGCCGTCATGCGCGTTCTTGCAGCCTCAGCATTCTGCATAATCTGGCTTGCCGCAGCGCAAGCCAAAACAACCGTCATCGACGACTCGGGCACGCTGCCCTACAACGCCGCACTCGCGATGCACTGGCAGCCGCTCGGGCCACGGGGAGCGGCGAATAACGTCCTGACCGGCACCCTGCAGCTGCGCGTGCGGCTCAACGTGTCGCCGTGGCTGCGGCACACCGGCCGGGTCTACCTGCTGCTACCGGCCCAGCAACCTGGCGCCATGAAGGTCTCGTGGACGACCCAGGGGCGGCTGCTGCCCGGTCAGCTCACCACTGGGGGCCGGGCGCTCGTGTATTCCGGCCCAATCACTACCCCCTTCATCGAGGACGTGGTGCAGCTGACGATCGCCGTCGATGCGCGACGTATGCAGCAAGCCTACTCCGTCAACTTCCGCTTCGAGATGGATCAGCCATGATCGCGCGACTTTTCCCCCTGGTGTTGGTGTCTCTCGTTTGCCTGCACCCTTCGCGGACGTACGCGCAGGAATTTGCGGCCGTGGTATCGCCGCCTCGGTTCGAGATCAGCACCAAGGGCGGCAAGACCCTGCGGCAGGTGATCGAGATCACCAACAAGAGCAATGCGCCCGCGCGGTTTCGCGTACACACGTCCGACTTCGTGTTAGGGGCCGATTACGGCATCACCTTTCACGATGAGCTGCTGAAGGACAGCTGCCGGCAGTGGGTAGCGATCGAGCGGCCACTGGTAGCGCTGCCGGCAGGCGGCACGATCCGCTACCGGTTCGAGGTGCAGGTGCCGCAGGACGCGCCGGATGGCGAATGTCGCTTCGCCATCATGATCGAAGCCGACGAGGCATCGATGGCCAAGGCCGGTGCCATGCAGTTGCCGATCGTGGGACGCATTGGCGTCATTGTGTACGTGACGGTCGGAGCCGCCGCCCCGCAGCTCGAGCTCTTCGGGCCGGCGGTCATCACTTTCGACGGGCGCCAGGTTCCGGCGCTGCGCGTACATAACGCGGGTACGGCGCATACCCGCCTGAGCGGCTTTCTCACCGGCACGGATGCCACGGGCAGGAAGTTCGACTTTACCCCTTCAGAGTCGCCCATCCTGCCCGGCGACGTACGAGAAGTTGCCCTCAGCCCCTCCACCAGCGACAACGCGACACCGACCCTGACCTTCCCGGTCGCCGTGCAAGGCACGCTGGAGTGGTCGGACCAGCGCACCGAACTCGACGAGCATTTCAAATGAACGCCCGGGCAGCGCGCGCCTTCGAGGCTGCGTGCCTGGGTCTGCTGTTATTGGCCGCAGCCGGTGCGCCGGCCCGCGCCCAACCCCCCGGCGATGCCGCGCGGCCCGCGGCGTACGAGGACCGGCTCATCGGCGGCGGCAGCCTCGCCCCGGATATTTCACTCGGTGACTATGCGGGCCCCGACACGAGTGGACTCGCGCGTTCGATCCGCGTCGATGCGGTGGCGAGCCTGCTCTCGCAGCAGGGAGCGTACGCCGGCCCCTCCTATCACGAGAATGGCGTGGTGGCTGACGCGCAATGGGAGACCGCGAACTTCGGCGCCTGGTCGGCGGATGCCGCCGGGCGCATCGGTGAGAATGACGAGCGGTTCGCGGTCGCGGGAACTTCGCGCGCATCCTTCGCGGTGCACCAGCGCGGCATGCCCTTCGATGATGGCTGGTCGGCCAACAATGCGCTCGGGGACCTCAACACTCCGCTGATCGATCTCGCCCGCCAGCAGCCGCGGTTTCTGCTCTCCTCCGGCACCATGCTCGGCGCCACGACGGAGTGGCTCGGGCCCTCCAGCCTGCAGTTCGTTGCAGGCGGCGGCGAACCCGGTATTTTCAGCGGCATCAAGGTACCCACCTTCGACACACTCGGTGGCTCCACGGCGAGCCTGGGCGCGCAGTGGTCGCCAGCGCCACACGTTACCGTGGGCGGAGAGTATGCCGGCGCACGCGATGCCAACATTTACTACCAGCCGCCGAACGCAACACTGCTCCCGCCGGAGGTCTCCAACCAGCGCATTTCCTCGAACACCGGCTTGTTGAGTGGCGCCTGGCAGGAGGGCGGCAATCGCGCCCAGCTCAATCTCATCGACGGCACCCTCGATGGCAACAACAATGCCCTGGGTGTGTGGGCCGATGGCTCGCACACCCATGGCTCCTACACGCAGACCTTCGGTGCGTTCCGCATCGATCCGAACCTCGCCTGGGGCAACCAGCTGATCGCGAGCGACATGCAGGGAGGCTATTACCGCGTAGGTTATCAAAGCCGCCGCTGGCTCGCGGATTTCGGCGTCGACGAGGTCCTCTCGGTGAGCAACCATGGAGTGGACACCACATTCCTGAATGGCGACGCCCGCTATCAACTCTCGCGCGACGTAGGTGTCGGTGGGATTGCCAATGCGCTGTTGACGCACGATGGCAGCCATAACACGTCCTGGTCGCTCGAAGCCTACCTCGACAGCGCGAACTCGAGCGGCAGCGGCCGGCTGCAGGCTTATTACGCGACGGATGAGCAGACGCAGGACGTCCTGCTTACGCTGCAGCAGGACTGGGCGCTGCGTCCGGGCGCGCGGCTCGCCACCTCGGCCACGGTCGAGCGCCGCACGGGCGACACCCTCATCGGTCAGCCGCAGCAGGACGCAACCCTGCTGCGCCTCGCCGCCTATGGGGGCGCCGATCTGACCGCGCGGCTCTCGCTTGACGGCAATGTGCAGTGGGCCACTGCGGTGTCGGGCCACGCCGCCCCCTCGACCTCGGCCGACATTACGCTGAGCTATCAGATCGCCCGCCGCTGGCACCTGCTCTTCAGCTACTACGAGAGCCGCATCGGCTCGTGGACCCCGCTCGTCGTGAACTCACCGCTGACCCCGCCCACCCCGGTGCCACAGGCCTCGCAGGGCCAGCGCGGCGTCTTTCTCACGCTGCGCTGGCAAGACTCGCGCGGTGGGCACTTCATGCCACTCGGTGGATCGCTCGGCGCGGGCTCGGGCCGGCTCACGGGTGTCGTGTATCTGGATCTCAACGAGAACGGCCGCTACGACGCGGGTGAAGCGGGCGCGGCAAACGTCACCGTGATCCTCGATGGGCGCTTCTCGACGCGCACCGATGCCAACGGGCGCTACGACTTCCCGGCAGTGGCCGCGGGCCACCACGTGGTTACGGTGCAGCCGGATAACCTGCCCCTGCCCTGGACGCTCCTCAACCAGGGCCGCACCGAGGTGGAGGTGACGACGCGCGACCGCGTCGATGTCAACATCGGCGCGATGCGGTTGAAGTAAGCGACTCAGTCCATCAGCGCCGACTGTATGGCGATGCCGGCGCGCAGCACCCGGGTGACGGGTGTGTTGGCGGCAATCTCCAGCATGCTCTCCTTCTGTGGTGCCGTCAGCGGCCGGCCGAAGGACACACGGCGCTCGATGTGCTCGCGGCCCTGCGCATCGCGCGACCAGCGCACGCCGACCGTGATCTTGCCGAGCGTCCACTCGTTCTGCATCGCGTGCTTGCGCAATGCCATCGCGGTGTCGGCGCCAAGGCTCGCGAGCAGCAGCTCGCGCGGCGCGAAGCCGGCGTCGCTTCCGCCGGCTGACACGGGTTCGTCCGCCGTCAGGTGATGGTGCCCGGAGACGATCTGCTGTACGTGCTGGTGCTCATTGATCACCGTGACGTAGGCCATGTGCACTTCCTCCCGTGGCCGTGCGCGGCCGCCGCCCGGAACCGGCCGCGAGGGGCGTGAGCCGGCCGAGCATACTGCGGGCGATGCTGCCGACGCTCAAGCCGGTCACGTCATCGAGATGGTACGGCTCGTTGGCGAGGATGGCGCGTGCCGCACGCAGCCCGCTGCGGATGGCGGGACCGATGCCTTCCCCGAGATCGCGTGACGCCAGACCCGCGGCATCGCCCGCGATGAAGGCGTTCTCGCGCCGCACGACCTCCACCTTGCCGCGCAGGTAATAGCTGTAGCCGGTCGGGTCGTACTGCGCCTGCGGAGCGAGCCGCGGCTCGAGTGTCGCCACGAGGTGCGCCCAGTGCGCGCGGATATCCTGGCCGCGAGCCTTCATGCGCTCGGCGATGGCGCCGACGCCGACATTCAGCCAGCCGTGCTCCTTCGGCACGTACCACGAGTACCCCGGGAGTCCCTGCTCGAAGAACCATAGGTGACAGTCGGCATCGGACCAGTCGTAGGGGATCTCGTGCTCGAGCGTCACGATCTGCAGCGCGCTCTCACGCGGATTCAGTTCGCGAAAGAGCTCGCGGTACACCGGGCAGCGCGTCCCCCCTGCCCCGATCAGGTGGCGGCAGCGGTACTCGCCATCGATGAGATACCCGTCGCTAACGGCCGTGATGTGGCGCACGTTGTGCTGCACGACCTCCGCGCCCGAGCGCTCGAGCAACCACGCATCGAACTCGAAGCGGCGGATCGAGTACTGCACGCAGGGCACCGGCACGTGCAGCCGGCCGAAATGCACCCGCAGGCGCGGGAAGGTGAGCAGCCGATGCGGATAGCTCGCGAGGTCCAGCGCAAGATCGCGCACCACCTCGGGCGTGATCCAGCCGGCGCACAGCTTGGTGCGCGGAAAGCGCTCGCGATCGAGCAGCAGCACGTCCAGACCCGCGCGGCGCAGCTGCCAGGCAGCGGTCGAGCCTGCGGGCCCGCCGCCGACGATCAGCACGTCACAGCTGCGCATCGGGCGCGTCAGTTCGTGTACAGGTGCGCGCGTGTCCACGGGACATCGTTGCTGCCCCCCGGCGCAAAGAGCACCTGGAAGAGTTGCAGCGAGCCTGTGGTGAAGGAGGCGACCGATCCGCAAAGGTACAGCCGCCACATGCGCACGAATTTCTCGTCGAACATCGAGCGCACCCGCTCGCTCGCGCTCTCGTAGAGCGCCAGCCAGTGACGCAGCGTCTGCGCGTAGTGCAGCCGCAGGTTCTCGACATCGAGAATCGACAGATCCCACGGCTCGAAGATGCGCGCCATCTCGGAGAGCGCGGGTGGATGAGCGCCTGGAAAGATGCGCTTCTCGGTCCAGGGGTGGAGCGGAGCCGGGCGGTTGCGCCCGATCGAGTGTATGAGGCCTCGCCCGCGGCCGCCGAGACAGCGCTGCACGACGCCCCCGAGCGTCGGGTAGTTCCCGACGCCGACATGCTCGAGCATGCCGACCGAGACGAAGGCGTCGTACCTTCCGCTGATGTTGCGGTAATCGTCCTCGACGTATTCGACCTGACCTGAGAGTCCCTCGCGTCGGGCGCGCTCGCGCGCCCATAGAATCTGCTCATGCGAGATGTTGAACGCGCGTACCCGCACCCCATAGTGGCGCGCCATGTGCATGGCCAGCATGCCCCACCCGCAGCCCGCCTCCACGACGCTCTCGCCCCGATTCAGGCGGAGCTTGCGGCACACGTGGTCCATTTTCGCCACCTGTGCCTCATCGAGGGTCGCCGCAGGATGCGGGTAGTACGCGCACGTGTAAGCCATGGTGGGCCCGAGCCACAGCTCGTAGAACGCATTGCCGATGTCGTAGTGATGATGGATGTTGTCGCGGGACCTCGAGAGCGTGTTGACGTGACGGCTGCGCAGCGCACGCGAGACGCGCTGTGTGAGCCGGCCGCGCTCGCCCCCGGCGCGCCGGCCCGCCTGGTTGACCACCTCGAGCAGCGCGACGAGATCACCCTCGACCGTCACGGTGCCATCGCTATAGGCATCGCCGAAGCGCAGCGGGACATCCCTGAGCACCCAGAGCAGGGTGGCGCGGCTGTCGAAAGTCACGCGGGCGATGGGGGCCCCGGCCGCGACATGCGCCCCGCCCCGGACCGCGAGCTCGATGGGCGGTGAGCCCAGTGAGGCCAGCAGGCGTGCGAGCACCCAGCGGTCGGTGCGCCTGCCCTCCTCGAGCGCCTCCGGCGCTAGCTGAGGCTGAGAGGATCGGGATGAAATGACGGCATTTTCGCTGGCATTTTCCGCCTGGCGGTCGCGGCCCTTGGCCAGGCCCTGCTCGATGGCGTTCACGGCTCACCTTCCCGGGAGTTGGATGGGGCTAATTTAGCACGGCACCCGAGCGGGTCCGTCAACCGGCCCGGAGGCCCCCCAGGGCGGGTTACTGGCCGGGGCCCGACTTCGCCGGCGGCGCCGCCGGGGCCGCGGCCGGAGATGCCGCTGGTGCCGACTTGGCACGCTCCGACCAGTATTTCTTCTCATGGGCCATGCCGGATTTGGCATCGGCCGCGCTCAGATCCTTGGCCTCGGCACCCGTGTGGTAGGACACCGCTTTGCGCAGCTGGCCATCGGGAGCTACGAGGTACGCCACCGTCGAACCGCTTTGAGCGTTGACGTTGAAAATGACCACATCGCTATGGTTGGCCACACTGACATTGAAAGTGTGCACCTGGTGCCCTTCCTTGGAGAGCAGTTGCCTGACGTCCGTCCCCTCCTGAGGTTTGGCGAGGCCGAAAACCACGGACACATTCGGCGGGAGCCGGGAAAGAAAGCCCGAGTCGAGCGCTTGCTGGGTCAGGGTTTTGACCCATTGCCCCGCGGGCTTGCCCGAATCCGCCAGGGCGATCCCGGCGAGGAGTGTCAGGACCCAGGTCAGGGAGGCACGTTTGCTCATCTCAATCTCCTTGGGCTGACGTGTTGGGCTCGCGCCAGTGTCGAGTTGAGAAGGGTCGCAAGCCGCGCGCCCGCAAGCAACAGCCGCTCGCGAACCACGAGCTCGGCATCATCGAGATACTCTGTATCGAGCACCACGATGCCGCTCGGCACGCTGTTGCAGGCAAAGCCTGGATAGTGATAGGCCACGTTGCGGGCCAGGTTGTTCGATTCACGGGCCCAGCTGTCGGGGGTCCCCTGGCCCACCTCGCGCTCGAGGTGGGCCGCCGCGGACGCGAGCGGATCGATCTCGGGCGGCGGCCGTTGGTGGTCGCGGGTATGGAGCACGAGCTGCACGAGATCGTTGTCCCATGCCTTGTGGAGCGTATCGCGGCCCCGGGTATGGACCCCCTCGAGTGCGACCGCTACGCGATTGCCACCGAGATCCGCGTTGTTGGCCGCGTGCAGCGGCTGGTGGAGGTCGCCGAGGAGATGCACGATCCACTTGAGGGCCTCAGCGCGCTCGCGCGCCGGTGTGCGGCTGTCGCCGAGCACCGCCGTCAACCGCTTGAGCTGCTCACTGTTGCATTGGCCATCGGGGCAGTAGCGCGCCTTGTCCCTGGGGCCGCAGATCGGGATGTCATCGTAGTGCCAGGCGGGGCGATCCGCACTGGTGCCCCGCACTTCGTCCGCCCAGACGGACACCGCCTCGAGCGTCGTGCGACCGGAAGGGTTACCGAACTTGTCGCGATCGTCCGCGAGGATCTCGAGCAGCTGCGCGTGCGTTTCGGGAGTGAGCAGGCGGTCGGCGATGGCGCCGATGGTGCGATGACCCTGGGGCCCCCACGCGAAAACGAGCGGTGCGGCGGCGAGCAGCACCAGGGCAACGCCGGCCGCGCTTGTGAATGTTGGCCATGTCGTGATGGTCATCGATCAGCCGACAGTATTCACGCGGTACGCTGCGGGCTGCAACCGCAGACCCTCGTGTACACTTCGGCACCTCGAGGACGGCACCGGATGCGCCGTCCAGTGGGCTACCGGAAAACAACATATGAAACGCAACCAGCGTCCCGCCCTGCTCCAAACTGGGGTCCCGTGCGCGGCGGCGCTCATCCTCGCCATCCTGACCCTCGCGGCGCTTGCCGCCCCCCGCCTGTCACTTGCCGCCGGGACAGGCGACAAGGGGCTCGATTTCGCCGGCATCGACCGCACGGTGGCACCCGGTGATGACTTCTTCCGCTACGCGAACGGCAGCTGGCTCGCGAAAACCGAGATACCCGCGGACCGTTATGCCTGGGGCACCGGCGCACAGATGGCCGAGCTCACACTGAAGCGCACGGACGAGCTGATCCGCGCCGCGGGCGCCTCGAGCGCTGCCGGTACCGAACCGCGCAAGATCGCTGACTACTACGCAAGCTACATGGATGCCGCGCACATCGAGCGGCTCGGGCTTACGCCCCTCACGCCGCTGCTGAAGGAGATCGACACCATCAAGGATCGCGCCGCCCTCGCACGGGCGCTCGGCGGCACGCTGCGCGCCGATGTGGACGTCCTCAACGCCACGAATCTCTCTACGCAGAACGTCTTTGGCCTTTGGGTGGCGCAGGACCTGAGCGATCCGACGCACTATTCGCCCTTCCTGCTCCAGGGTGGGCTCGGCATGCCCGATCGGGATTATTACCTCAGCTCCTCAGCGAAGATGGCGGACATCCGCACTCAGTATCAGGCGCACATCGCGGCGGTGCTCGCGCTCGCCCACATTCCTCACACGGAGGAGAAGGCCAAGGCCATCTTCGAGCTCGAGCGACGCATCGCCGAGGTGCACGTGAGCCGGGCGGAGTCCGAAGAGGTCCTGAAAGGCAACAATCACTGGAGCGCCGCGGAATTCCCGCAGCGCGCTCCGGGACTCGACTGGCCGGCATTCTTCGCCGGAGCGGGGCTCGCACAGCAGCGGGAGTTCGTCGTCTGGCAGCCGGGCGCCGTGACCGGAATCTCAGCGCTCGCCGCCAGCGTGCCGCTCGAGACGTGGAAGGACTACCTGCGTTTTCATCTCATCGATGAGCTGAGCGGCTACCTGCCCAAGGCATTCATGACGGAGGAGTTCGCGTTCCACCAGAAGGTGCTCTCCGGCACTCCCGAGCAACAGCCGCGCTGGAAGCGCGCGGTCGAGGAAACCAACGCCGCACTCGGCGAGGCCGTCGGGAAGCTTTACGTCGCGAAGTACTTTCCGCCCGCGGAGAAGGTGCGCGCGGAAGCGATGGTGCGCAATCTCGTGGCGGCCTTCGCCACGCGCATCGACCGGCTCGACTGGATGGCGCCTGCGACCCGCACCAAGGCCAAAGCGAAGCTGTCGGCGCTCAAGGTCGGCGTCGGCTATCCGGACCATTGGCGCGATTACTCGGGGCTCGAAGTGGTGCGCGGCGATGCCTGCGGCAATGCGCGCCGGGCGCAGCTTTTCGAGTATCACTACAACCTCGGGAAGCTCGGCCGTCCGGTCGATCGCGGCGAGTGGGTCATGACTCCGCAGCTCGTCAACGCGGTGAACCTCCCGGCGATGAATGCGCTCAATTTTCCCGCGGCGATCCTGCAGCCGCCGAACTTCGACCCGCAGCGCGATGCAGTGATGGACTACGGCGCCATTGGAGCTGTGATCGGACATGAGATCAGCCACAGCTTCGATGACCAGGGAGCGCTCTTCGATGCGAGCGGCAAGCTGCAGAACTGGTGGACCAAGGAGGACTTCGCGCACTTCGAGGCCGCAGGCAAGCGCCTGATCGAGCAGTTCAACGCCTACCATCCTTTCCCCGACATCAGCGTCAACGGCCGCCAGACCCTCAGCGAGAACATCGCGGATGTCGCCGGGCTTGCGGATTCGTTCGATGGATGGCGGCTGAGCCTGCACGGGGGTACAGCGCCCACGCTCGAAGGCTTTAGCGGTGAGCAGCTCTTCTTTCTCAGCTTCGGCCAGACCTGGCGGCGCAAGTCCCGCGAGCCGGCGCTCCGGCGGCAGGTGGTCACCGACGGTCACTCCCCCGCGGAGTACCGCGCCGACACCGTGCGCAACCTCGATGCGTGGTACGACGCCTTCAAGGTGGTGCCCGGGCAGAAGCTGTATCTCGCGCCGCCCGATCGAGTGCGGGTGTGGTGAGGGTTCGGCTCAACCACGCCCCTTGAGCTGCGCGAAATACACGCGCGTCTCGTAGGGAAAGACAATCTTGCCTTCGCGTTGATGGCGCTCGAAGAGCGCCCGCAGGCCGGCGAGCATTGGCTCGTGCTGTGGATGGCCCGGCTCGGGCGCGTAGGAAGATGACAGGAGCCGGCCCTCGAGACCTGCATAGTCGAGAGTCTGGTCGTTGGGAAAGCGCGCGACCTGCATCGCACCGCCGAGGAACTCCTGCATGCGGGGCTCATCCACGCGCTGTGCGACGATGGCGGCGTATTCGGCCGCGTGCCGGTGCAACAGCGTCTCGTACTCGGTCAGGAACGCAGCGGGCTCGGGCGGACGCTCATTCCACAGCAACGCAGCAAAGCCGCCGCTGCGCACCACGCGCAGTGCTTCGCGCCGTGTGCGCGCGGCATCGAACCAGTGGAATGCCTGTGCCGCGACCCAGAGGTCGACGCTCTCATCGGCAAGCGTGGTCGCCTCGGCCGTCGCCGCCACACTGCGAAATCGCGGGTGCCCCTTGAGGCGCTCCTCGGCGGCAGCGCGCATGGCCTCATTCGGCTCGACTGCGATGACGAGCGCGCCACGCTCGAGCAGCCGGTTAGTCAGGATTCCCGTTCCCGAGCCGACATCTGCCACGACCGCCCCGGGCCTCAATCCGCACTGCGCAGCCAGAAGATCGATTGCGGCCGTGGGGTAGCCCGGACGATAACGGCGGTAATTCTCCGCACGGGCCGAGAAGCGCTCCGTGGGGCGAGTCATAAATCCAGACCCTTGCGAGCGGCGCGGCACTGTACTGGCCGCCGGGCGACACAGTGTCTCGCGGCCAGGGGGCGGGCGTCTCTCCATAATGGCATACGGACACGCTAGCGTATTCGCGTGACAATCGCACTCAGGGAGCGGGCCATGAGCGAGTCCTACCGACACATCGAAACGCAGCTGGTGCACGCCGGCGAGCCCTTCCCGCGCATTGGCGGTGCGGTGGAGATGCCGATCTTCCAGTCAGCGACCTACGAGTACTCGGGCGAAGGCAGCTACCACGACATACGCTACCTGCGCATCAACAACACCCCGAGCCAGGTTGCGCTGCACGCAAAGCTTGCGGCGCTCGAAGGCGGTGAGACCGCGCTCGTCCTGGCGAGCGGCATGGCGGCGATATCGACGACACTGCTCACCGTGCTCTCGCCCGGGGAACACCTGCTCGCGCAGCGCGGACTCTACGGCGGCACGCACGATCTGGTGGCGGGTGAGTTCCCGCGGCTCGGGATCGAGCGCGACTTCATCGACGCCGACCGGCGCGAGTCCTGGGCGGCACTGCTGCGCCCCAACACGCGCGCCATATACGTCGAGTCCATGACCAATCCGCTGCTCGAGGTCGCGGACCTCGAGGGCGTGGTGCAGTTTGCGCGCGAGCACGGGCTCACCTCGATCATCGACAACACCTTCGCGACGCCGGTGAATTACCGGCCGCTCGCCGGCGGATTCGACCTCTGCCTGCACAGCGCCACCAAATACCTGAACGGCCACGCCGACATCGTCGCGGGCGCCGTGATCGGCAATGCCGCCACCATCGAGAAGATCCGTCATCGCGCCAACCATCTGGGCGGGTCACTCGATCCGCACGCGGCCTTTCTCCTCAAGCGGGGACTGAAGACACTCGCGCTGCGCGTGCGTTACCAGAACGACAGCACGCAGCGCATTGCGCAGTTCCTCGAAGCGCACCCGGCCGTCGTGCGGGTGAATTACCCCGGCCTCGAGTCCCATCCGCGGCACGCGCGCGCGCGGCGGCTCTTTGCGGGCTATGGTGGCGTGCTGAGTTTCGAGCTCGAAGGCGGGGAGCGCCGCGCAGAGGACTTCGCGCATCGGGTGCGCATCCCGGCCGTAGCACCGAGTCTGGGCGGAGTGCAGACGCTCCTCACCCGGCCGGCCACCACCTCGCACGCGGGACTTGCGCGCGAAGAGCGGCTGCGCCTTGGCATCAGCGATGGCCTGTTGCGGCTTTCGGTCGGCATCGAGGCGACCGACGATTTGCTCGATGATTTCCGCCAGGCGCTGAGCTGACCCACCCGAGGCGGCGGCAGCAAGCATCGGGTGGCGATGGGGGATGGGGCCTGTCACGGTAGGCCCCATGACGGTAAGGTGTTACGACGCGAGGAACCCAACGCTCATGTCCGCTACCGATGTCACCGCCGCGAACGTGGCCAAGCCCCCCTCCCCCGGCTCTGCTGCGAAGTCCGCCGATCACCCGGCCGGGGCGGCGTGGCGCACCCCGCTCGAGCTCACGGTGCTCGGCGCCGTCTGGGGCGGGTCGTTCCTTTTCATGCGCGTCGCGGCTGCGGATTTCGGCGCCTTCGCGCTGGTCGATGTGCGTCTTGCGCTCGGCGCGCTGATCCTCGTGCCCTTCCTGTGGCGCGAGCGTGCGCGCTTCACGGGGGCCGTCTGGCTGCGGGTCCTCGGCATCGCGACCATCAATTCGGTGCTGCCGTTCGTGCTCTTCGCCTGGGGCGCCGAGCGTGCCCCGGCCGGCATCGGCGCCATCACCAACGCGATGACGGTGATGTTCGCGGCGCTGGTGGCGTTTCTCTTCTATGGCGAGCAAATCGGCGCACGGCGCTGGATCGGCCTCGTGGCGGGTTTCGTCGGGGTCACCATCCTCGCGAGCGGACACATCGCCGGGGCGAGCGTCGGCTCCGCGGCGCTCGCGGGCACGGCTGCGGCACTGTGCTACGGTCTCGGCATCAACTTCGTGCGGCACTACCTCTCCGGCTTTCCGGCCGGGGCGATCGCGGCCGCGAACCTGGCGAGCGGCGCCCTGCTGCTCGCGCCCTTTGCGATCTACACCTGGCCGCAGAATCCGATCCCCGCCGCATCCTGGCTGAGTGCGGTGCTGCTCGGTGTGCTGTGCACGGGTATCGCGTTCGTCTTCTACTACCGTCTCATCGCCCGCATCGGTGCGCCACGTACCGCGACGGTGACGTACCTGATACCGCTATTTGGTGTGATCTGGGCTTGGCTGCTGCTCGGTGAGGGCGTGACGCTCAGCATGGTGCTCGCGGGCGCCTTGATCCTTGCCGGCGTCGGGCTCAGCCAGCAGCGCGACACGAAGCGCGAGGCCAAATCCTGAGGACCGAAGCGAAACTCGCGGCGG
>DASYFL010000061.1:0-1860 GCA_036498445.1 Steroidobacteraceae bacterium | reverse complement strand
CTCATATTTTCCTGCAGGGCGAGGTTCCGGCAGCCGGCGGCTATGACGTGCAGCTGCTCAAGTTCCCCGCTTCCTATCGTGCGGCGCGCGCGGTGGTGGCCGCACGCCGTGCGCTCGAGCAGGGCTTCACCACCATTCGCGACGTCGAGACCGAGGGCGCCGGCTACGGCGATCTGGGAATCAAGCAGGCGATCAACGAAGGCTACATTCCAGGTCCGCGCATGTTCGTCGTGACGCGCGCGATCTCGACGACCGGAGGGTACCCGCTCGAAGGCTACGCGCCGGAGATCACCGTGCCCAAGGGTGCGCAGCTGATCGATGGGCCGGTGGAAGCGCGCAAGGCAGCGCGTGAGCAGCTCGATCATGGCGCGGACTGGATCAAGGTGTACATGACCCACCGCTCCTGGCTCGATGAGCAGGGGGCGCTGGTCTCGCAACCTACACTGACGCTCGAGGAGATCCAGGCGATCGTCGATGAGGCGCATGGCTGGCGGAAGAAGGTCGCCTGTCACGCCTACAACGGTATCGGGCTCCAGCGGGCGTTGGATGGCGGTTGCGATTCCATCGAACATGGCCTCGAGCTCACCGATGCGCAGGTTGCGCAGATGGTGAAACAGGGGACCTGGCTCGTGCCGACGCTCGCTGTCTACTACTACGATCCGGAGCCGGCCGACACTCCGAGCGGCCAGCGTGACCGCAAGCGCGTGGCGGTCCACGGTCCGTCGTTCCGCAAAGCGTTGCGTGGCGGTGTCAAGATCGCCTTCGGTACCGATGTCGGCGGTTTCCCCTGGTCGGACCCGATCGCAGCCGAGTTCGCCCGCATGGTCGAGTTCGGTATGACACCCATGCAGGCGATTCAGGCCGCCACCTCGCGCGCGGCCGAGCTGCTTGGCGAGCGCGGCCAGCTCGGTGTCATTGCACCGGGCGCCTATGCGGATGTCATCGCGGTGAGTGGCGACCCGCTTGCAGACGTCGGCGTACTGAAGAACGTGAGTTTCGTGATGAAGAACGGAAGTGTGTTTCGCTCCACGCTGCGGCAGCCGGGCGAGTGAGGCGCGGCCGAGCTCCCGCCTCCGGCAGTCAATCTCTTGCGGCGCGTCGGTACCTGCGCGGTAAGCTGCTGCCCGCATGCCCGAGCTGCCCGATCTCACCGTTTATCTCGAGGCGCTGGAGCAACGCATCGTCGGCCGACGACTCGAGCGCGTGCAGATCGTGTCGCCGTTCGTGCTGCGCACGGCGGTTCCGCCCATTCAGGCAGCGGAACAGCGGCTCCTGATGGGGGTGCGCCGCATCGGTAAGCGCCTGGCGCTCGCCCTCGAAGGCGATCTGTGGATCGTGTTCCACCTCATGATCGCCGGAAGGCTGCACTGGTACGATCCGGGAACTGCACCGCCGAGGCGCGCGGTGCTCGCGCGACTCCAGTTCGATGATGGACTGCTCACGCTGACCGAGTCGGGGACGAAGCGGCGTGCTTCGATCCGCCTCATCGAGGGCGAGGCCGCACTGCGCTCCCTGGACCCTGGAGGGCTCGAAGTCCTCGATTCGAGTCTGGCGCAATTCACGCAGCGCCTGCGCAGTGAGAACCACACACTCAAGCGCGCGCTCACCGATCCGCGTCTTTTCAGCGGCATCGGCAACGCCTATTCGGACGAGATTCTCCATGCCGCGCGCCTGTCACCGCTCCTGCTCACGAGCCGTATCGATGACGCGGCGATCGCGCGGCTGTATGAGGCGGCACGGGGGCAGCTGCAGCTCTGGACCGGGCGGCTGCGCACCCTTGCGGGAGGAGACTTCCCCGAGAAAGTCACCGCCTTTCGCAAGGACATGAGCGTGCACGGCCGCTTCCGGGAGCCGTGCCCG
>DASYFL010000060.1:0-37181 GCA_036498445.1 Steroidobacteraceae bacterium | reverse complement strand
CGCGCGCGAGCGCCTGAGCAGGAGAGGGCACACATGATTCAGTTGCAAACTCTGCTCAACGCAGCCGACAACAGCGGCGCCCGCACCCTGATGTGCATCAAGGTGCTCGGCGGCACGCGCCGGCGCTATGCCACCGTCGGGGACGTGATCAAGGTGAGCGTGAAGGATGCCATCCCGCGCGGCAAGGTGAAGAAGGGCGAGGTCTACGACGCGGTGGTGGTGCGCACCACGCACGGAGTGCGCCGCGCGGATGGCTCGCTCATCCGTTTCGATGGCAACGCGGCGGTGCTGCTGACCAACAAGCTCGAGCCGATCGGCACGCGCATCTTCGGCCCGGTGACCCGCGAGCTGCGCAACCAGCAGTTCATGAAGATCATCTCGCTCGCGCCCGAGGTGCTGTGACATGCGCAAGATTCGCAAAGGTGACCAGGTGATCGTGCTCTCCGGCCGCGACAAGGGCCGCCGCGGCGCGGTGCTGCAGGTGCTCGCCGATGGCCGCGTGCTCATCGAGAGCGTGAACATGGTGAAGAAGCACACCAAGCCCAATCCGCAGGCCGGCAAGCAGGGCGGCATCATCGAGAAGGAGATGCCACTCGCCATCTCCAAGGTGGCCATCTGGAATCCCGGCGCCAAGAAAGCCGACCGCATCGGAGTGAAGACGCTCGCCGACGGCAAGCGCGTGCGCTTCTTCAAGTCGAATGGAGAGATGCTCGATGTCTGAGATCGATGCGGACAAACAGGCCGGCAAACCCGCCGGCAAGCAGAAGCCGGCTGACAAGCAGAAGTCGGCTGACAAGCAGAAGCCGCAGGCGAAACAGGCCGGCAAGCCCGCCGAAGGTGGCAAGGAGCCGGTGGCGCACGGGCATCGTGCCGCCGACGAGCGGCCCTCCGGCCTACCGCGATTGCAGCAGTACTATCGCGAGCAGGTCGTGCCGCGCCTGCGCTCGGAGCTCAAGATCGCGAACCTCATGCAGGTGCCGCGCATCAGCAAGATCACCGTCAACATGGGCGTCGGTGAAGCGGTGGCTGATAAGAAAATCATGGATGCGGCGGTGGCCGATCTCATCAAGATCACCGGGCAGAAGCCGCTGATCACCAAGTCGCGCAAGGCGATCGCCTCCTTCAAGATCCGCGCCGGGTTGGCGGTAGGCGCCAAGGTAACTCTGCGCGGTATGCGCATGTACGAGTTCCTCGATCGCCTGATCAGCATCGCCATGCCGCGCATTCGCGACTTTCGCGGTGTGTCGCCGCGCGCCTTCGACGGCCAGGGCAATTACTCCCTCGGCGTCAAGGAGCAGATCATCTTCCCCGAGATCCAGTACGACCAGATCGATCAGGTGCGGGGCATGGACATCACCATCACTACGACGGCGAGAGACGACCGTCACGGCCGAGCGTTGCTCGAGGCATTCAACTTCCCGTTCCGGAAGTAAGCAGGAACCATAAAGTCTATGGCGAAGACGAGCATGGTCGAGCGCGAGAAGCGTCGCGCCGGGATCGTGAAAAAGTACGCGGCGAAGCGCGCGAAGCTCAAGGAGCTGATCCGCAGCCCGAGGAGCTCACCCGAGGAGCGCGCGGCCGCGCAGGCGGCGCTGCAGGCAATGCCACGCGATGCGAGTCCCTCGCGGCTGCGCAATCGCTGTGCCATCACCGGGCGCTCGCGCGGTGTGTACCGCAAGTTCGGGCTCGCGCGGGTGAAGATCCGCGAAGTCGCAAGCCGCGGCGAGATCCCGGGCCTCGCCAAGGCGAGTTGGTGAGGGCTGGCCATGAGCATGACTGACCCCATCGCCGACCTGCTGACCCGCATCCGCAACGGCCAGACCGCGGGCAAGAACGAAGTGCAGCTCGCCTCCTCGCGCCTGAAGGCCGCCATCGTCAAGGTGCTGAAGGAGGAGGGCTACATCAGCGATTTCCGTCTCGATGCCGATGGCGGCAAGCCGCGCCTGACGATCGGGCTGAAATATTACGAGGGCCGCCCCGTGATCGACCGCCTCGAGCGCGTCAGCCGTCCGGGCCTGCGGATCTACCGCGGCAAGGATGAGTTGCCGAAGGTCCTCGGTGGCATGGGCACCGTGATCGTCTCGACGCCGCAGGGCGTCATGACCGACCGCCAGGCGCGCGCCGCCGGGCACGGTGGCGAGGTGTTGTGCATCGTCGCCTGAGGCGGCGTAGCCAGCACGAGTCAGCAGAGAAGTCAAAATGTCGCGAATTGCCAAAGCTCCGGTCGAACTGCCACAGGGCGTGACCGCGACCCTTGCGGGAGACTCCATCACCATCAAGGGCGCCAAGGGGTCGCTGCGCCTGCCGCTCGCCACCGGCGTGTCGGTGGTGCAGACCGAGAAGAAGCTCGAGATCAAGTTCTCCGAGCCCGGGCTCGCGCGCACGCGCGCCGGCGCCACGCGCGCCCATCTCGCGAACATGGTGCGCGGTGTCACCAAGGGCTACGAGAAGAAGCTCGAGCTGGTGGGCGTCGGTTTCCGTGCGCAGGTACAGGGCAAGAACCTGAATCTGACGCTCGGGTTCTCGCACCCCGTGAACGTGGCGATCCCGGAGGGCATCACCATCGAGACTCCGAGCCAGACCGAGATCGTGGTGAAGGGCATCGACCGGCAGAAGGTCGGCCAGATCGCCGCCGAGATCCGCGACATCCGGCCGCCCGAGCCCTACAAGGGCAAAGGCGTGCGCTATGCCGGAGAGCAGATCTCGCTGAAGGAGGGCAAGAAGAAATGATCATTACCAAGAAGCAGCGTCGGCTGCGCCGCGCCGTGCGCACGCGGGCGCACATCCGCGATCTGGGCATGGCGCGTCTTACGGTGCACCGCACGCCGAAGCACATCTACGCGCAGGTGACCGACGCGAGGGGCGCCAAGGTGATCGCCGCCGCCTCCACCACCCAGAAAACGGTGCGTGAAGGGTTGAAGACCACCGGTAACGTCGACGCGGCGAAGGCGGTCGGAAGGGCGATCGCCGAGCGCACCAAGGCCGCGGGCGTCAGCAAGGTCGCTTTCGACCGCGCGGGCTTCCAGTTCCATGGGCGTATCAAGGCGCTCGCGGATGCAGCCCGCGAAGCGGGACTTGAAATCTAGGCAGGTGAGACATATGGCAAGACCAGAGAAGGGCCAGCCGGCGGACGAGTTCATCGAGAAGCTCGTCGCCGTCAATCGCACCGCCAAGGTGGTCAAGGGTGGCCGGCAGTTCGGCTTCACCGCGCTCACAGTGGTCGGCGATACCGCCGGTCGTGTGGGTTATGGCTTCGGCAAGGCACGCGAGGTCCCGGTGGCGATCTCCAAGGCCATGACCCAGGCGCGCAAGAATCTGATCAACGTGGCGCTGCGCAATGATTCGCTGCATTACGCGGTGACCGGCGCGCATGGCGCCACGCGGGTGTACATGCAGCCTGCATCCGACGGCACGGGCGTCATCGCAGGCGGCGGCATGCGCGCGGTGCTCGAGTGCGCCGGGGTACGCAACGTGCTCGCCAAGAGCTACGGTTCGCGCAACCCGATCAACGTGGTGCGCGCGACGATCAACGCGCTCGCCAAGATCCGCTCGCCCGATGAGATCGCGGCCAAGCGCGGCAAGAGTCTCGAAGAGATTACGGGCTGAGGATCATGGCGCAACAGCAGCTCAAGGTGACTCTGGTGAAGAGCCTCAATGGCCAGCTGAGGAACATCGCCGCCTGCGCGCGCGGCCTCGGCCTGAGGCGCAGGCACCAGACGGTCAGCGTGCCGGACACACGTGAGAATCGCGGCATGATTCAGGCCGCCGCGCACCTGCTGCGTGTCGAGAAGGATGCTTAAATCATGCGACTGAACACACTCAGACCCGCGCCCGGCAGCCGCCGCCCCCGACTGCGCGTCGGCCGCGGCGCTTCCGCCGGCCAGGGCAAGACCTGCGGCCGCGGCACGAAGGGTCAGCGCGCACGCAAGGGCGGTTATCACAAGGTGGGCTTCGAAGGCGGCCAGATGCCGCTGCAGCGGCGGATGCCGAAGGTCGGCTTCCGTTCGCGGCTGAAGCGCTCGCGCGCGGAGGTGCGCCTGCACGAGCTCGCCAAGGTCGAGGCCAGCGTGGTGGACCTCGAGGCGCTGCTGCAGGCCGGTGTCGTGCCCGAGGGCACCGAGCGCGTTAAGGTGGTGCTCGCGGGCGAGATCAAGAAGGCGGTGACGCTCAAGGGCGTGGCCGCCACCCGGGGCGCGCGCGCGGCCATCGAGGCTGCGGGCGGCAAGATCGAGGACTGAGTTTCACGGACGTACCACCAGGACAGGCATGGCCAATACCAGCATAAGCAATCCGGCTGCCGCCTTCAGCGAAGCGGCCCGCTTCGGGGAGATCCGCAGCCGGCTGCTGTTCCTGATCGGCGCACTCATCGTGTACCGCATCGGAACCTTCATCCCGGTGCCGGGTGTCAACCCCGCGGAAGTGGCGCGCTTCTTCGCCGATCGCTCCAACACCATCCTCGGGATCGTCAACACGTTCTCCGGTGGTGCACTGTCGCGGCTCTCGATCTTCGCCATGGGAGTGATGCCGTACATTTCCGCCTCGATCATCATCCAGATGATGTCGATGGTGGTGCCGACACTCATGGAGCTGCGCAAGGAGGGCGAGTCGGGGCGGCGCAAGATCACGCAGTACACGCGCTACGGCACGGTGCTGCTGGCGCTCGTACAGTCCTTTGCGGCGGCCGGCGCGCTCGACAAGGGCGGGCTGACGCTCTACCACGGGTTCCCGTTCCTGTTCACCGCCACCATCACCATGACGACCGGGACGATATTCCTCATGTGGCTCGGTGAGCAGATCACCGAGCGCGGCGTCGGCAACGGTATCTCCATGATCATCCTCTCCGGGATCGTGGCCGGGCTGCCGGGTGCGGTTGGTGGCACCATCGACCAGGTGAGCTCGGGCGAGATGCAGGGACCGGTAGCGCTCGGCATCCTGTTCCTCGTGGTGGTCGTGACCGCTTTCGTCGTGTACGTCGAGCGGGCGCAACGGCGCATTCCGGTCGATTACGCCAAGCGGCAGGTGGGACGGCGCATGTACGCCGGCCAATCGAGCCACTTGCCGTTCAAGATCAACATGTCGGGCGTCATCCCACCGATCTTTGCCTCCAGCCTGCTGCTCTTCCCGGCGACGCTCGCGAGCTTCTTCGGCACCAACGCCGAAGGGCCGATATCGAACTTCATGCAGAACATGGCCGCGGCGCTCGGCTACGGGCAACCGCTCCACCTGGTGATCTACGCGGTGCTGATCATCTTCTTCTGCTTCTTCTACACCGCACTCGTGTTCAATGCGCGCGACACCGCGGACAACCTCAAGAAGTCGGGTGCCTTCGTGCGCGGCATTCGCCCCGGTCAGCAGACCGCCGAGTACATCGACCAGGTGCTGACGCGACTGACGCTGTGGGGCGCGCTGTATGTCACCGCGGTGTGTCTGGTCCCCGAGATACTCGCGACCTGGGCCGGCGTGCCGTTCCGTTTCGGCGGTACGTCGCTGCTCATCGTGGTGGTGGTGGTCATGGACTTCATGTCGCAGCTGCACGCGCACACGATGTCGCATCACTATCCAGGCTTGCTCAAGAAAGCGAACCTGCTCGGCTACGGCCGCAGCGGTTCGGGTGGTTAACCATGAAAGTACGTCCGTCGGTCAAGAAGATCTGCAAGAACTGCAAGATCGTGCGCCGCCGCCGCGTGGTCTACGTCATCTGCACGGACCCGCGTCACAAGCAGCGCCAGGGTTGAGGTAACCAAACATGGCACGTATCGCCGGTATCAACATCCCGATGAACAAGCACGTGTGGATCGGGCTCACCCATATCTATGGCGTGGGCCGCTCGCGGGCCCGGACTGCGTGCGCGGCCGCAGGGGTCAGCCCCACGACCAAGGTGAAGGATCTCACCGAGGCGGAGATCAACGCCATCCGCTCGCAGGTCGCCAAGTTCGCGGTCGAGGGCGATTTGCGGCGTGAGACCTCGATGAACATCAAGCGCCTGATGGACCTCGGCGCCTGGCGCGGCATTCGCCACCGCCGGGGACTGCCGGTGCGCGGCCAGCGTACGCGCACCAATGCACGTACTCGCAAAGGCCCGCGCAAGCAGGCGGTCAAGCTGAACGCACCCCCCGGAAAGGCATGATGCATGGCTGAGCAGAAAACCCAGACTGGCGCAGCGGCGGCTGCGGCGCCGAAGAAGCCCAAGAAGGCGCGCAAGAACGTGCTCGATGCGATCGCGCACGTGCACGCGTCGTTCAACAACACGATCATCACCATCACCGATCGTCAGGGCAACACACTCTCGTGGGCGACCGCGGGCGGCTGCGGCTTTCGCGGCTCGCGCAAGAGCACGCCGTTCGCGGCACAGGTGGCGGCCGAGAAGGCCGGCGTCGCCGCGCAGGAGCACGGAGTGAAGAATGTGGAAGTGCGCGTCGGCGGCCCGGGTCCGGGGCGGGAGTCCGCGGTGCGCGCGCTCAACAACTGTGGCTTGAAGATCACCAGCATCTCCGATGTGACGCCGATCCCGCACAACGGGTGCCGTCCGCCGAAGAAGCGGCGCGTGTAAAGAGAGGCAGACAACGATGGCGCGTTACACCGGTCCCACCTGCAAGCTCGCCCGCCGCGAGGGCACCGACCTGTTCCTGAAGTCCGGCGTGAAGCCGCTGGAAAACAAGTGCAAGCTCACGGTGCCGCCCGGTGGCATCAAGGGCGAGCGGCGTCAGCGCCTTTCCGACTATGGCCTGCAACTGCGCGAGAAGCAGAAACTGCGGCGCATGTACGGCGTGCTCGAGCGTCAGTTCGGCAACTATTACCAGGAGGCCGCGCGCAAGACCGGGGCCACCGGCGAGAACCTGCTGCGGCTGCTCGAGTGCCGCCTCGACAACGTCGTGTACCGCATGGGATTTGCGGGAACGCGCTCCGAGGCACGCCAGCTGGTGAGCCACAAGGCCATCGCGGTGAACGAGAAGCCGGTGAGCATCGCCTCGTACCAGGTGAAACCCGGGGACATCGTGCAGGTGCGTGAGAAAGCCAGAAAGCAGCTGCGCATCCAGAGCGCGCTGAACGTGGCCCAGCAGGTGGGCCTGCCAGACTGGGTCGAGGTGAACGACAAGGAGTTCCGCGGCGTGTTCAAGTCGGCGCCGGGCCGGGACGACATCCTGCCCGACATCAACGAGAACCTGGTCGTCGAGCTGTATTCGAAGTGATCGCATCCGCTTGAAATCGTGGGGGCGTGCCCCCATGCAGGCGGGTCCGCCCGTGTTTCTTTTGCGCCGGTCCAGTGAGCCGGCAAGGTGAGACTGCAATGCAGGGTTCTGTTAGCGAGTTTTTGCGACCCCGTGTGGTAAAGGTGCAGCCGATCGCTCCGCGCCAGGCGCGCGTGGTGATCGAGCCGTTCGAGCGCGGCTTCGGCCACACTCTCGGCAACGCGCTGCGCCGCGTGCTGCTGTCATCCATGCCAGGAAGCGCGATCACCGAGGTCGAGATCGATGGGGTGCTGCACGAATACACCAGCATCGAGGGTGTGCAGGAGGATGTGGTCGACATCCTGCTGAATCTCAAGTCCGTCGCGCTGCGCATGCATACGCGCGATTCCGCCGAGCTGCGGCTGCACAAGAAGGGCCCGGGTCCGGTCACTGCCGGTGACATCCAGGTCGACCACGACATCGAGGTGGTGAATTCCGAGCTGGTCATCGCCAATCTCACCAAGGCGGGCGAGCTCTCCATGACGCTGCGCGTCGAGCGTGGCCGCGGCTATCGCCCGGCGGCCTCGAGGCTCGCCTTCGAGGAACAGACGCGCCCCATCGGCCGCCTGCAGCTCGATGCCTCGTTCTCGCCGGTGCGGCGTGTCACCTACTCGGTCGATGCGGCGCGCGTCGAGCAGCGTACCGATCTCGATAAGCTGATCATCGACATCGAGACCAACGGCACCATCGATGCGGAGGAGGCTATCCGCCGTGCGGGCAGCATCCTGAAGGACCAGTTGTCGGTGTTCGTCGACCTGCAGGGCGAGGAGGAGGCTGCCACCAAGGTGTCCGAGATGCAGTTCGATCCGATCCTGCTGCGTCCGGTGGACGAGCTGGAGCTGACCGTGCGCAGCGCCAACTGCCTCAAGGCCGAGAACATCCACTACATCGGTGATCTCGTGCAGCGCACCGAAGTCGAGCTGCTGCGCACCCCCAACCTCGGCAAGAAGTCGCTCACCGAGATCAAGGAAGTGCTGCAGAGCCACGGGCTGATGCTCGGCATGCGCCTCGACGGATGGCCGCCGGCCGGGCTCAAGCACGACGAAGAGCGCGACGTGATCTGAAGGTTCGTTTATGCGTCACCATCTCTCCGGCCGCCAGCTGTCGCGTAACAGTTCGCACCGCCACGCGCTCATGCGCAATCTGTCCGTTTCGCTGCTGCGGCACGAGACGATCCGTACCACGTTGCCCAAGGCGAAGGAGCTGCGGCGTGTGGTCGAGCCGTTGATCACGCTCGCGAAGAGCGACGGCGAGGCGAATCGCCGTGTGGCGTTCTCCCGGCTGCGCGATGTCGAGGTGGTGGAGAAGCTGTTTGCCGACTTAGGTCCGCGTTTCAAGGCGCGCCCGGGCGGGTACACCCGTATCCTGCGCATGGTTCCGCGCCCCGGAGACTCCGCGCCGATGGCGCTGATGCAACTCGTCGAGGGAGCGGCGGTGGCGGAGGAGGAGCCAGCCGGGGAGAAGAAGAAACGTACCCGCCGAGCCAAACCTAAGGCGGCCGCCAAGGCGAAGGGCAAAGCGAAGGCGGAAGCCGCCGAGGCCGCTCCGAGTGAGGCTCCGAAGAAGCGCCCGCGCAAGAAGAAAGCCGCGGCGGGATGAGCTCAACCGGCACGCCAGTCGGCGCGCCGGTTTGCCTTCACACAAAGCCTTCCGCTAGGCTCCCCACACATAACCGGCGCTCGAACCGGTACCGCTTTCGGGGAGGCCCGTCATGAGCTTTGCTTCCGAATTCAAAGAATTTGCCATGAGGGGCAACGTCATCGACCTGGCGGTCGGTGTCGTGATCGGCGCAGCCTTCGGCAAGATCGTCTCCTCACTCGTGGGCGATGTGGTCATGCCGGCTCTGTCGCCGGTCCTCGGCAGCGTCAACTTCACCGACCTCGCCGTTAAAATCTCCAGCGACGCCCAGGGGAAACCCGTGCTGCTCAAGTACGGTACGTTCGTGCAGACCATCTTCGAGTTCGTCATCATCGCGCTCGCGATTTTCGTGGTGCTCAAGGGCATCAACAAGCTCAAGCGTCCGACGCCCAATGCCCCTCCGCCTCCTCCGAACCGGACCGAGGAACTGCTGACGCAGATACGCGACCTGCTCTCGAAGAAGTGAGCCCAGTCGGATCCGAACGATTGGATCCAGAATCGAGCTAAATGGGTGCATGGCGAACGCGACTGTCTCATAGCAGAGCAACTCAAGAGACGGCTCGGAACGCGTCGCGCGTCAAGTTCTCGCATCCGTCTTCGGTGACTGCCAGATCGTCCTCGATCCGGACGCCCCCAAAGTGGGCGAGCGCCTCGACGCGCGGCCAGTTGATGTGCTGTCCGCGTGCGTCCGAGCGTGCCGATCCGAGCAGCTGTGGAATGAAGTAAATCCCGGGTTCCATCGTGACCACGAATCCGGGCTCGAGAACCCTCGTCAGACGCAGGTAGGGGTGACCTTCGGGTTTGGCGATTTCCCCACCTTCGGCGGTGCGCATGAAGCCGCCGACGTCGTGCACCTCGAGGCCCAGAAGATGTCCGATGCCATGCGGCAGGAAGGTGCGCGTCACTCCGGCACTTACCGCCTCCGCCGCACTGCAGCGAATGAGGTCAGCCTCCCGCAACAGCTCGGCGGTGAGCTCGTGTGCGCGCAGTTGAATGTCGCGCCAGTCGACACCGGCCCGCACCCCTGCGCACAGTGACTGCTGCATCCGATCCGTGTGCGCGATGAGCGCCGCGAAGTCCTGGTCGGTCCGGGAATAGGTGCGCGTGATGTCGCTCGCGTAACCGGCAAATTCCGCACCCGCATCGATCAGCAGGGAATGCCGCTCGCGCGGCGTCTCCTTCTCCAGAACCTGGTAGTGGAGCACCGAGCCTGCCGCGTTGAGCGCGATAATCGGGTTGTAGGGCAACTCCTGCTCGCGCAGCCCACAGGCCTTCAGGAATGCGAGCTCTATCTCGAACTCCGATGCACCCGCCGCGAACGCTGAGGCCGCCGCCGCATGTCCGAGCGCACCGAGCCGGTTCGCCTCGCGCAGGCACACGAGCTCGTAGGGCGTCTTGGCCGCGCGCGAATAATCCAGCATGTGCATGAGTGGCCGGGGATTGAGCGCGCCGAGACCGAAGTCGCCGAGGCCATCGAACGCATCGCCGATGTAGGCGGCGCGTGACAGGTCAGCTGGCAGCAGCTTGCGTGCGGCCCGCCGATCGGCGGCCGCCACGACATCGAAATGAGCCACCCAGTAACCCTGCGGCAGATCGGTTGGCTTGTACCAGTAGTCCGCGGGCCGCTCGATGATGAGCCTGGGTGCCGCCCCGGGTACGAACCAGACAAAGCTGCCCGGCGCCTCCGACAGCGGCACCCACACCTTGAAGGGCGCATTGGCCTCGAATGGATAGGTGCGGTCATCCTCGAACACGGGCAGCAGATCGCCGGCATGGACGAGGAGTCCCGCGTAACCGCAGCGTTCGAGCGCCTGTGCAGTGCGCTGGCACACCGCCTCGATGTGCGCACCGAAGGTGTTGTCGAGACTTCTCTGCAGCTCGCGTTGCGCCTGGACGCGTGTCATGTTCAACCCTCCCAGCCAACGTGCGCAGTTGTCGCGCCCGACAGACACCACCGCACCGCCAGCGGTTGGCTCGGCTGCAGCCAGTTTCCAATCGTACCGGGACTTCTAGTAGAATTTGCCCTCCGCGCTGCCCCGCGGTGCGGAACGGCTCCAATCGGCCATAGTCCAAACAACTCTTGCTTCATTCGGGGTACCGATCGATGAATACCAAACTTGCTCTTAGCGCTGTTGTTGCCGCGCTGATGCTGACGGCCTGCGCGAAGCAGGAATCCGCAGGCACAGATCAGGCCGCAACTCCTCCTGCTCCGGCTGCACCGGCTTCCGACCAGGCCGCGGGCGCTGCCGCTGATGCCAAGGCTGCTGCCGATTCCGCTGCTCAGGCTGCCGGCTCGGCCGCCGACGCCGCGAAGTCCGCCGAAGGCACGGCCCCAGCAACGCCGGCTGAACCGCCGAAGCAATAGCTCGCGCTCAGGCTGAAGAAACCGGCCCGGACGGCTCGCTCGAACGAGCCGCCCGGGCCAATTTCATTTGTGCGTCCGCGGAGTCAGATGACAAAAACCTAAGGTGACCGAAGCTGGGCTGCAGGCGTAATGTTGAGCAGGGAAGTGAGCCATGGCTGCAGTGAGTGTCAGTGTCCGCGATGCGCGGTCGGCGCCTGCGGATCGGTTGTGGATTCAGAGCGTCTACCGCGATTACCTCGACGATCTCAATCCAAGCAATCCGGGCACCGGGATCTTCCCCGCCCTCGGTGAGGTCGGACACCGCGAAGGGGACCAGATCGCGCACTGGTTCGGGGACCCGAACACCTTTCCCCTCCTCATCGTCAAGGGCAGCGAGCCGGTCGGTTTCGCGCGCGTGCTGCGCGCGGTTGCAGGCGGCTCCTCGTCCCGCATCGACTATCGCATGGCGGAGTTTTTCGTGATGCGTACACGGCGGCGGCTCGGTATCGGCCGGATCGCCGTGCAGTTGATCCTCAGCCGCTTCGCCGGGCGTTGGGAAATCAGCGAGTACCTGCGCAACACGGCGGCCGTCAACTTCTGGCGGCGGGTGGTCGCCAGCTACACGCGCGGCACGTACCAGGAGCGCATCGTCAACGGCGAAGTGCGCCAGGTGTTCGATTCGGGGCAGCGTCCGCGTCCCGCTTAGAGCGGAGCTCGGGGGGACGTGCGCCGCTGCAACCGCCGCAGGCCCGCAGCTCCTGCGCACGCGTGCGCTCGCGCAGCCGGGCGAGCCATACGGCGCTTGCCAGGCCGGGCCAGCGGCTGAGCGTTTCGAGGGCACGCAGCCGCAGGCGGATCGTGGACAGTCGCCAGGCGCCGAAGAGCGCGCACGCGACCACCAGCACACCGACCACGAGCTGTTGCAGCAGCAGGCTCATGTGCTCACCGTGACAGCACGCTTCACGCGCCACCTCCGAGCGCGAGCGCCACGCGGTAGGTGATGAACGCACCCGCATAGGCCATCGCAAACAGGTAACCCGCCATGTACAGCGGGTAGCGCCAGGAGTTCGTCTCGCGCTTCACCACTGCGAGCGTCGACATGCACTGTGGCGCAAACACGTACCACGTGAGCAGCGCGAGCCCGGTGGCGAGGCTCCAGCCCTGTGCGATGACCGGGGTGAGTGCGCCGGCGACATCGCTCGACCCTGACATGGCATACACCGTGCCGAGCGCGCTCACCGCCACCTCGCGCGCCGCGAGTCCCGGCACGAGCGCAATGCAGATCTGCCAGTTGAAGCCAATGGGAGCGAACACGAATTCCAGGCCGCGCCCGAGCATGCCGGCGATGCTGTACTGGATGGCAGGTCCCGTAGCGCCCGCGGGCGGCGCGGGGAAGCTCGCGAGGAACCACAACACCACCATCAGCGTAAGGATGATGGTGCCGACACGGGTGAGGAAGATGCGGGTCCGCTCCCACAAGCCGAGCACGAGGTTCGAGAGGTGTGGCAGGCGATATTCGGGCAGCTCGAGCAGCAGCGGCCGGTACTCGGTGCGCATCACGGTGCGTTTGAGCACGAAGGCGACGGCGAGAGCGCTGCCGATGCCGGCCAGATACAGCGCAAACAGCACGAGCCCGCGCAGATTGAACACACCTACTACGCTCTGCGGGATGAACGCGCCGATCAGCAGCGCATAGACCGGCAGCCGCGCCGAGCAGGTCATGAGCGGCGCAATCATGATGGTGGCGAGACGATCGCGCGTGGAGGGAATGGTGCGGGTCGCCATGATGCCGGGGATCGCGCAGGCGAAGCTCGAGAGCAGTGGAATGAAGGCGCGGCCCGAGAGACCCACCCGTCCCATCAGCCGATCGAGCATGAACGCCGCGCGCGGCAGGTAGCCGGAATCCTCGAGCGCCAGGATGAACAGGAACAGGATCAGGATCTGCGGCAGGAACACGAGTACGCTGCCTGCGCCGGCGACCACGCCATCGAGCAGCAGCCCCCGCAGCGGCCCCGCAGGTAACACCTCGCTCAGCCAGGCGTTCAGCTGTTGCACGCCGATGTTGATGAGATTCTGCGGCGCCTTCGCCCAGCTGAACACCGCCTGGAACATCAGGAACAGGACCGTGCCGAGCAGCAGCGGTCCCGCCACCGGGTGCAGCACGATGGCATCGAGCCGGGTCAGCGCCTTGACGCGTGCCGGCACGCGGTAGCCGCTGTCGGTGAGTACCCGTCGCACCTCGCGCTGCGTCGCCTCGATTTCTGCAGCCGTCGGCGCCGGGGGCGCTGCAAGCGGCTCGCGCGGGGCGGTCAGCGCCCGATCCGCGAAACCATAGGCATCGATCGCTTCCACCAGTTCGCGCTCACCGCCGGCCCGCACTGCGACCGTCGGTACCACGGGCACCCCGAGTGCACGCTCGAGCGCCGACCGGTCGAGCTGATAGCCGCGCTGTGCGGCGAGATCACTCATGTTGAGTGCGACGACCATCGGGCGTCCGAGTCTCTTCAGCTCGAGCACCAGTCGCAGGTTGAGCCGCAGATTGGTGGCATCGACCACACACACCAGCAGGTCCGGTGCCGGCTCGCTCGCATGACGGCCGAGCACGACATCGCGCGCGATCGCCTCATCGAGCGTGGCGGGCTCGAGACTGTAGGCTCCGGGCAGGTCGACCACGCGGAAAGTCCGCCCGCTGCGCGGGCCGATGAGCCGCCCTTCTTTGCGCTCGACGGTGACGCCCGGGTAGTTGGCGACCTTCTGTCGGCTACCGGTGAGACGGTTGAAGAGCGCGGTCTTTCCGCAGTTGGGGACGCCAATCAGGGAGAGGCTCAACTGCGGCGCGGCCACCGCCGCGGCCGCCGGCGCGCTCATGGCCCGGGTCCGGATCCGTTCGCGTGGTGCAATTCGACCCTGTCTGCCGCCGCGTCCATTTGCGCTTGGGGTGGTGCGTCAGATCCAGGGTGGTGCAATTCGACCCAGACGGTCTGCGCCTCGCGCCGGCGCAATGCCAGCGTGGTGTGGCCGACGCGCACGATGAAGGGATCGCGCCCCGGGCGCGCCTCCGCGAGAATCTCGACCTGCTCGCCGTGCACGAAGCCGAACTCGAGCAGCCGGCGCTCGAGCGCCGACAAGGGAGCGGCGCTCGAGCCAACGCTCACTACCGAGCCCTTCGTCCCCGGCGGCAGAGCTGCCAGGCTCACGAAGCCTGGGGCGCAGAGCACACCCTGGGGACTGGTCACAGCATCCATCGCTCAAGTATGGATGAGAACGGTTCGCATTTGCAATCAGGAACGATGCCGATCGCGTTATGACAGCCCCCGATGGCGGCGCAGGGTGATATTTAACTAATGCTTTGATTTAAAAGGATCTATTCCCATGAGGTGGCTCGCGTCCCGGAGATCAGGCCGCTGGTGCGGCCTGTCCGCCGACCTTGCGCCCCAGAAGGGGTCCGAGGAAGCGTCCGGTCCAGGATGATTCGCTCGCCGCGATTTCTTCCGGGGTGCCGCAGGCCACGATCTCGCCCCCGCCTTCACCGCCCTCGGGCCCAAGGTCGATCACCCAGTCGGCGGTCTTGATGACATCGAGATTGTGCTCGATCACGACGATGGTATTCCCTTCGTCACGCAACCGATGCAGCACATGGAGCAGCTGCTCGACGTCGTGAAAGTGCAGGCCTGTCGTGGGCTCATCGAGTATGTAAAGGGTGCGGCCCGTTGCGCGCTTGGCGAGCTCGCGTGCGAGCTTCACCCGCTGCGCCTCCCCGCCGGAGAGCGTCGTGGCGTTCTGGCCCAGCCTCACGTACGCGAGCCCTACATCGGTCAAAGTCTGCAGTTTGCCGCTGATGGCCGGTATGTTCTGGAGGAAGCGCGCTGCTTCCTCCACAGTCATCTCCAGAACCTCATGGATGTTCTTTCCGCGGTAGCGGATCTCGAGCGTCTCGCGGTTGTAGCGCCTTCCCTGGCACACATCGCACGGCACGTACACATCCGGCAGAAAGTGCATTTCGACGCGTATGACTCCGTCACCCTGGCAGGCCTCGCACCGCCCGCCCTTGACGTTGAAGCTGAATCGTCCGGCGTCGTAGCCGCGCGCACGGGCCTCGGGTACCGCTGCGAACAGCTCGCGCACTGGCGCGAAGAGTCCGGTGTAGGTAGCGGGATTCGAGCGCGGCGTACGGCCAATCGGGCTCTGGTCGATGTCGATCACGCGGTCGATGTGTTCCAGCCCCTCGATGCGCTCGGCGGGTGCGGCGTCCACGCGCGCTCCGGTCAGCCTTGAGGCGGCGTGACCGAACAGCGTGTCGACGATGAGTGTCGACTTGCCCGAGCCCGAGACACCGGTGACACACGTGAACAGCCCGAGCGGGAGGTGCGCGGTGATATTGCGCAGGTTGTTGCCATGCGCGCCGACGATGCTGATCTGCCGCGCGGGATCCGGGCGCAGGCGCAGTGTCGGCAGCTCGATGCGGCGTATACCGGCGAGATACTGTCCCGTGATGGAAGCCGGATTCGCCTTGATGTCCCGTGGGGTCCCCTGCGCCACCAGATGTCCGCCGTGCGCGCCGGCGCCGGGCCCCAGGTCCACGACATGGTCCGCAGCCTCGATCGCTTCCTCGTCATGCTCCACCACGATGACTGTGTTGCCGAGGTCGCGCAGCTGCTTGAGTGTGGCGAGCAGGCGGCGATTGTCCCGCTGATGCAGACCGATCGAGGGCTCATCGAGAATGTACATGACTCCGGTGAGACCCGAGCCCACCTGGCTCGCGAGCCGGATGCGCTGAGATTCGCCACCGGAGAGGGTCTCCGCGCTGCGATCGAGTGTCAGGTAGTCGAGGCCGACGTCGGTGAGGAAGCGCAGCCGCTCGGCAATACCCTTGACGATCTTCGTGGCCACTTCGCCCCGCCAGCCGCTGAGGGTGAGCTCGCTGAAAAACGCGAGTGCCCGACCCACGGTGAGATGCGCTACCTCGGGCAAGGTGCGGTTGGCGACATAGACGAAGCGTGCCGCTCGATTGAGCCGAGTGCCGTGGCACTCGGGGCAGGGCCGCACACCCAGGTAACGTGCGAGCTCCTCGCGCACCGTGGGTGACTCGGTCTCGCGATAGCGGCGTGTCAGGTTCGGCAGGATGCCCTCGAACGCGTGTCGCTTGCGTCCCCTGCGGCCTCCGCTTTCGCGATAGCTGAACTCGATCGTCTCCTCGCTACTGCCGTTCAGCAGCACGTGACGTACGTGCTCGGGCAGCTCCGTCCAGGGGGTCTCGATGTCGAAACCGTAGTGGCGCGCGAGGGACTGGATGAGCTGAAAATAGTGCTCATTCCGCCGGTCCCACCCACGCACCGCCCCGCCGGCGAGCGACAGATCCGGGTGCCGCACGACGCGCTGGGGGTCGAAGAACTCCTGCACTCCGAGGCCGTCGCAGCTCGGGCAGGCGCCCGCGGGATTATTGAAGGAAAAAAGCTTCGGCTCGAGCGGCGGCACGCTGTAACCGCATACCGGGCAGGCATGGCGGCTCGAGAACACCAGCTCCTCGCGCCCCGCGTCATCGAGAAACACGAGGCGAGCCAGGCCTCCAGAGACCCGCAGGGCCGTTTCGAATGACTCCGCGAGACGCTGAGCGCTATCCGGGCGCACCCGCAGCCGATCGACCACCGCTTCGATGGTGTGTTTCCGCTTCCCGTCGAGCTCGGGAAGCGCATCCATGTCGTGTATCCGCCCATCGACGCGGACACGCACGAATCCCTGCGCGCTGAGATCCTCGAGGATCTCCTGGTGCTCGCCCTTGCGGTCACTCACAACGGGTGCGAGCAGCGCCACGGCGGTGCTCTCGGGCAGGAGCAGCACCTGGTCCACCATCTGGCTCACCGTTTGCGCAGTGAGCTCGATTCCATGCTCGGGGCAGCGGGGGATCCCGGCCCGGGCATAGAGCAACCGCAGGTAGTCGTAGATCTCGGTGACCGTGCCGACGGTCGAGCGCGGGTTGTGCGAGCTCGCCTTCTGCTCGATGGCGATCGCCGGGGAAAGCCCCTCGATGCTGTCCACGTCGGGCTTGTCCATCGTGGCGAGGAACTGCCGCGCATAGACCGAGAGGGACTCGACGTAGCGGCGCTGACCTTCGGCGTAGAGGGTGTCGAACGTGAGCGAGGACTTTCCCGACCCCGAAAGGCCGGTGACGACGATCAGCCGCTCACGCGGCAGGTCGAGGCTGAGGTTCTTGAGATTGTGGGTGCGCGCACCGCGCACGCGAATGTGCTGCATCGAACTCTACATGGTACGCGCTCGAGCCATTTCGAGGGGTTGCGGAGCCCTCTCCGGCTCGGGTGCGGCGGCCGTCGCGGCGAGGGCCGGTATTGAGCTATTACCGGCCTAAGATATATCTTAAGATACATCTTAAGATTCGTACTTTGGAGTCTGAGCCTATGGGCCGACATTTCTCCTGGGAAGATCGCGGCCGCTTCGGCGCCTTCACGAGTGGTTTTGGGGGCGCCATCGGTCTGGGAGGCCGGGCCTTTCTTGCCGGGCGCCGCCTGGCCTCCGGCGAGCTGCAACTCGTGCTGCTCGCGCTGCTCGAGGAGCGGCCAAGCCATGGTTATGAGCTCATCAAGGCGCTCGAGGAGCACTCGGGAGGGTTCTACAGCCCGAGTCCCGGAATGATTTATCCGGCACTGACATGGCTCGAGGAGATGAGCTATGCGCGGGTGTCCGCCGAAGGCGCAAAGAAGCTCTACAGCATTACCGACGCCGGGCGTGCCTACCTGCAGGAGAACCGTGGCGCCGCCGACGCCATGCTGGGCCAGCTGCGCTGGATCGGCCGGAAGATGGGCCGGGTGCGTGAGATCTTTGGTGGCTTCGATGAGGAGGAGGATGCCGGGAACGAAGGGGTCGGAGCGGCCCGCCGTGAGCTTCGGCAGGCCTTGCGCGAGAAGCGGGGCGCCCCCGCAGAGGAGAAGCAGCGCATCGCGCAGATTCTCCGGGACGCGGCTGCGCGCATACGGGGCACAGGCTGAGCTAGGCTGGCCGGGACCGGAGCCAAGGCTGACCGGCTCAGGGGGGGCTTTTCGCGTCGGTGCCGCCGATGCCGGCGTCCACCAGGTCATAGACCAGCCGTGCGGTGACGATATCCTCGACCGCGAGTCCGAGTGACTTGAACACAGTGGTGGCCTCGCGCGGCACCTGCCGCTTGCCGGCGAACACCTCGCCAGCTTCGGCGAAGATCGGCGCGCCCGACAGAATCACATCGCCGGACTCGCGCAGCGCCGCTTCGCGCGAGTCCACGATGAGAAGGCTCCCCCTCATTGCCTCATCGTCGAGCTCGCGCCAGGTGGGCAGGCAGGCTCCGACCGCATTGACGTGGGCGCCGGCCTTGAGCCAGGCGCCCTGCAACACCGGTTGTTGCGAGCTGGTCACCGTAACCACCACATCGGCACCGCGTACGGCTTCCTGCGCTTCCATGGCACGCGCTCCGTGACGCGCCGCAAATTGCCGCGCGCGGGCCGGACTGCGGCTCCATACCCTCACTTCTTCGAAGGGGCACACCTGGCGAAGCGCTTCGAGATGCGCCTGCGCCTGCACGCCGCTGCCGAGGAGCGCCAGAACCCGCGCATCGGCAGGAGCGAGATGGCGGGTAATCGCGGCCGAGACTGCTGCGGTGCGCATTTCGGTGATGCGGCGCCCATCGAGGAAGGCAAGTGGACGGCCGGTGTCGCTCTCGAACAGCACGATAGTCGCCAGATGCGTGGGCAGGTCCGCGGCAGCGTTCTTCGGGTAGAAGCACACGAGCTTTGCGCCCATGCCATCTGCCGTCACCGCCGGCATGACACCGAAGTAACGCTGTCCGGCCTCGACGGTAATCATGGTGCGCACCGGCTGCGTCACCTCGCCCGCTGAGAAAGCGGCAAGTGCCCGCTCCATGGCGGGAATGAGCCGCTCGTACCTCAGCACCTGCGCGATCTGCGAATCGTTCAGCGTACGGACCATGCTCAGCTCGGTTCTGCCCTGGGATCGATCCTAGAGTAGCCGAGCTTCTCCTTCTGGCGTATTGCGGCTCTTTCTGGCGCATCGCGCGATGAACTGCGTTCGCGCGCGGCGCTGGGCTACTCTAGAATGCGCAGCTTATCCGGCAGGCGCAGCCGTCGACCTGCCCGTCATCATCCCAAGGCTCGAGGACTCGCACCATGGCGCGTGGCATCAACAAGGTCATTCTCATCGGCAATCTCGGCGCGGACCCGGAGACGCGCGCCATGCCCTCTGGTACGACCGTGGCTAACCTGCGTGTAGCGACGAGCGAGAGCTGGCGCGACAAGCAGACCGGTGAGCAGCAGGAACGGACCGAATGGCACCGGGTAGCGTTTTTTGGCCGATTGGCCGAGGTCGCCGGAGAGTATCTGCGTAAGGGATCGCAGGTGTACATCGAGGGAAGCCTGCGGACGCGCAAGTGGCAGGACAAGCAGGGCAACGAGCGCTACTCGACCGAGATCATCGGCAACGATCTGCAGATGCTCGGCGGACGCGGTGGTGCTGGTGGCGCAGGGGCCGCCCCGGTGTCGGCCGGTGCCGGCAGCGCGAGCCCTCCCGCCTACGCCGAGGAGTCGGCCGGCAGCGGTTCGCGCAGCGAGGAGTTCGACGACGACATTCCCTTCTGACGCCGAAGTCGCTCAGAAGGCGAAGCCGAGCCCGAGCATGACGACATCGGTATCGCGACCGTTGGTGGTGAGCGTGCGATACCAATAGGCGCGCAGGCGAAAGCCAGCCTCGAACCGGTAGGTGGCGGTCATGGTGAGAAGCCCCAGCACCTGAGTCCGCGTGGTCACCAGCCCCCCCAGCACTTGCGTCGGTGGGCCTTTGTAATCCTCGTCCCGCGCGAAATAGAAGCCACCCGCCACGCCGACGTCGGCATGGTGGTGGAGGAATTCGCGCTTGAGCCCGAGCTGACCTGCTCCGCCTTTGCGCTTGACGACGCGAGCGTCGCCTTCGTCGAGGTAGGTGCCGATCGCATCGATGTAAGGGGAGAGGCGATAGCGGAGCTCCGCACCCCATGCGACACCATGTGGCGAGTTGAAGTTGTTCACCACCGTGCTGCCGGCCATCCCCGTCACCTCCCACCGCTGATCCGAAGGATAGAAACCGTAGCGCTGCGTGTTCCATACCGGTCCGGGTGTACTCGAGTGCTCGAACTGATAGCCGAAGCCGATGAGGGCCGTGTGCGTGGTGATGCTGCCGGTGGTGTGGGCGTAGTTGTAGCGTAGCTCCATCACCCACGGGTTATGGAAGTACCAGTGCACCGCAGCGCTGCCGAGCACCCCCCAACCATGGACGTCGGTCACGCCGGCGGCCGTCGGCTCGGTCGTGTCGTAGTAGCGGTAGGGGCCGACGCCTACCGAGAAGTTGAAGCGGCGCGAGGCGCTCGGCAAGCGCAACCAGAACTGGGCGCTGTACCCGTCACGATGATGGTTCGTGACATGACCTTCGTTGAGCCAGGTGAACGTCGCAAACGTGTAGTCATTGAGGTTCTCGAGATACTCCATCGAGTACGAATACGTGCTCTCTTTCAGACCTTGGGTGTACTGCCCTCCGGCAAGGAGGTAGAGCTCCTGCCCGAGCGCGGGCGAGCAGAGGATCGGCCACAGAGCGAGCGGCGCGAAGCGGCGCCAGCGCATGCGGGGACTCATAACCTTCCTTGACCTCCAGCGGCGGGTGTCGGGGCATCCGTTCTCTAACTCATGATTTCATGGATATTTCATGGATGTTGACTGCCGCCAACCCAACGCTGCGTCGGTGCCGCCCGACACGGGGTTGAGCACGCGCATGACCTGTCCAGCCTCGCAACCGGAGCCGCGGCGGGCAGGGGCAGGATTGCCGCCCGCTCGGGTCCCATCGCAACTCTCTGAGAACGCAGGCGTTTCTCATATTCGACGCACAGCCGTGCGGCTCCCCTCCCGAGCCCGTAAAATTCACCCGCCCCCGTATGCCCCGCCATTACTTCATCAAGACCTTCGGCTGCCAGATGAACGAGTACGACTCCGCCCGTATGGCGGACGTACTGCGGGAGAGCGCAGGCCTTGCGGCAACCGACGACCCGCGTGAGGCCGATGTGCTGCTGATGAACACCTGCTCGGTGCGGGAAAAAGCGCAGGAGAAGGTATTCTCGCTGCTCGGCGAGTGGCGGCTTCTCAAGGCGCGACGGCCGCAAGTCATCATCGGTGTTGGCGGCTGCGTCGCCAGCCAGGAGGGCGAGGCGATTACCGAGCGTGCGCCGTTTGTCGACCTGGTGTTCGGTCCCCAGACACTGCACCGTCTGCCACAGATGATCGAGGAGCTTCGCCGCACGGGCCGCGCCGTGGTCGATGTCAGTTTCCCGGAGATCGAGAAGTTCGATCAGTTGCCGGCCCCGCGCGCCGAAGGGGCCCGCGCCTACGTCTCGGTGATGGAGGGGTGCAGCAAGTACTGCAGCTTCTGCATCGTGCCCTACACGCGCGGTGAGGAGGTGAGCCGCTCCTTCGACTCGGTGCTCGAGGAGGTGGGTCAGCTTGCCGCACAGGGAGTGGCCGAGGTGACGCTCCTCGGACAGAACGTCAACGCCTACCGCGGTGAAATGGCCGACGGGCATCGCGTCGATCTCGCCACCCTCATCCATCACGTCGCGCGTGTGGCCGGCATCGAGCGGATCCGCTTCACCACCTCGCATCCGCTCGAATTCGACGACAGCCTCATCGAGGCCTTTGCGAGCGTGCCGCAGCTCGCCAATCATCTGCACCTGGCGGTGCAGAGCGGGTCGGACCGCGTGCTTGCCCTCATGAAGCGCGGCTACACGGCGCTCGAGTTCAAGGAGAAGGTCCGGCGGCTGCGCGCGGCGCGTCCGGACATCTGCATCTCGTCCGATTTCATTGTCGGGTTTCCAGGCGAGACCGAGCGCGATTTCTCCGCGACGCTCGACCTGGTGCGCGAGGTTGGTTTTGACCAGTCCTTCAGCTTCATCTACAGCCGCCGGCCGGGGACTCCCGCCGCCTCGCTCCCGGACGAAGTGGAGCCCGCCGTCAAGCACCAAAGGCTCGCGCGGCTGCAGACGCAGCTGGAGATTCAGGCCCGGGCCATCAGCGAGTCGATGGTGGGGACACGCCAGCGCGTGCTGGTCGAGCGCCACGCGAAAAAGGATAGCCGCGAGCTCGCCGGCCGCACCGCCAACAATCGCTGGCTGAACTTCGCCGGACCGCCGACGCTCATCGGGCACTTCCTCGACGTGACCGTCACCGCAGCGCTCGCCCATAGCCTGCGCGGGCGACTGCCGGAGTCCTACGCCGAACCGCAGGCGCCGCGACTCTTCGCGGCTGGCGGCTGATCCAGTGGTCGCCTCAGCATCCGAGCCACGGCGCGAATTCGAACTCGGCCCATCTGATAACGCGCGTCTCGCCAACCTGTGCGGGCCGCTCGATGAGAACCTGCGCCTGCTGGAAACTCGGCTCGATGTGCGCATACACCGCCGCGGCGATACCTTCAGAGTGAGCGGTGCGCAGGCATCGCACGCCGAGAACCTGCTGCGCGAGCTGTTCGCCCTCACGCAGAGTGAGGACATCACCCCCGAGCGCGTGCATCTCGCGCTGCACGAGCGGGAATCTGGCCTCCCCGCGGAGGAAGACGTCCGCGAGCATGGGGTGCGGGTGCCCCGCGGCGGCATCCGCGCGCGCGGCGCACACCAGCGTGACTATCTCGAGCACATCCGTACCCGGGACCTCACGTTCGGCATCGGACCTGCGGGCACCGGCAAAACCTACCTGGCGGTCGCGTGTGCGGTGGAGGCGTTGCAGGCCGATCGGGTACGGCGGCTGATACTCGTGCGTCCGGCCGTGGAGGCCGGCGAGCGCCTCGGGTTTCTGCCCGGGGATCTGACGCAGAAGGTCGACCCGTATCTGCGGCCGATGTATGACGCGCTCTACGAAATGATGGGTTTCGATCGTGTGGCGCGCTTCATGGAGCGCAACGTCATCGAGGTCGCGCCGCTCGCGTTCATGCGCGGCCGCTCACTGAATGACTCTTTCATCATCCTCGATGAGGCGCAGAACACGACCATCGAGCAGATGAAGATGTTCCTCACGCGCATCGGCTTCGGCTCGAAGGCCGTGGTTACCGGCGATGTCACCCAGACTGACCTGCCGGCCGGCAAACAGTCGGGGTTGTCCCATGTGATCGATGTGCTGCGCGCCGTGGAGGGCGTGGCCTTCACATTTTTCGACGCGCACGATGTCGTGCGTCACCCGCTCGTACAGCGCATCGTGCAGGCCTACGAGTCGCGCGGCGGCTCATGAGCACCGCCACCGCCGCAGGACCTGCGCCCATCGGCATTCGCCTCGAGCTGCAGCGGCGTGCGCGCGGCTGGTCTCCGGCGCGGCGCGATATCGCCCGCTGGGCAAGCGCCGCGCTCGGCCGCCGCGGCCGCGGCCGCGAGCTCGGTGTCTGCACTGTCGGGGAGGCGGAGAGCGCGAGACTCAACGCCCGCTTTCGCGGGCGCGCCAAGCCGACCAACGTGCTGTCGTTCCCGGCGGCACGGCTGCCGCGGAGCTCGGCCGGAAAGTCCCTCCCGCTCGGGGAGCTGGTGATCTGCCCGCGGGTACTTGCGGCTGAAGCCCGTGCCCAGGACAAGGCGCTGCGCGCGCACTGGGCTCACCTGGTGGTGCACGGCACGCTACATCTTCTCGGATATGACCACGAGCGCGCCGACGATGCACGCCGCATGGAGCGGCGCGAGATCGCCGTGCTGCGCCGTCTCGGGTTCGCGAACCCGTACCGGAGCTGAAGCTGATGGCGAAGGATCTCAACTCTACAGGGCGCTGGCTGCGACGGCTCACCCACGGGCTCCCCGCCGAGCCGCAGGATCGCAAGGCGCTTACCGACGTGCTGCGCGAAGCGGCCGAGCGCAGTGTCATCGACAGCGACGCACTCACGATGCTCGAGGGCGTGCTCGAGGTGGCGGATCTGCAGGTGCGGGACATCATGGTGCCGCGTGCGCAGATGGTGTTCGTGCGCCGTGACGAGCCGGCCGCGCGGATACTGCCCGTGGTGGTCGAATCCGGACACTCCCGCTTCCCGGTGATGGACGAGGATCGCGACGATATCGTCGGCATCCTGCTCGCCAAGGATCTGCTGCGGCTCACGACGACGCAGGCCCGGGAGCGCTTCGACATCCGCGAGTACATGCGCCCGGCGGTGTTCGTGCCGGAATCGAAGCGCCTGAACGTGCTGCTGAAGGAGTTCCGGCGCAACCGCAATCACATGGCGATCGTGGTCGATGAATACGGCGGCGTCTCGGGGCTGTGCACCATCGAGGATGTCATCGAGCAGATCGTCGGCGAGATCGACGATGAGTTCGACGTCGAGGACGACCAGAACATTCGCCGTGACGCCGAGGCGCAGTTCACCGTGCGGGGCGTGACGCGCATCGATGAGTTCAACCAGTTCTTCGGCGCACAGCTTCCGGAGGGAGCGGGCGTCGACACCATCGCCGGGCTTCTGCTGAAGCAGCTCGGCAGGCTGCCGCGCCGCGGCGAGGCGGCGAGCATCGACGGTTTCGAATTCCGTGTGCTGCGCGCCGACCGGCGGCGCATCGATACGCTGCGGGTCCTCGCGCCCCGTGACGTTCTGCCGCCGGCCGATGAACGCCCAAGCGGCGGAACATCCTGACGCCGCCCATGCGCGCCCTGTCAGCGCTGCCGGCGGTCGTCGCACCGGCGGCAGCACCCCATGTTCTCGCCCGTCCTACCTCCGCGCTGATCCGCGGGCTGCTCGCGTTGCTCTCCGGCGCAGCACTCGCGGCCGCGTTTGCACCGCTCAACCTCTGGCCGCTCGCCGTACTGTCGCCGGCAGTGCTGATGTGGCTGTGGCAAGGTGCGACCCCGCGCGAGGCGGCGCGTCTGGGCTTCTGGTTCAGCTTTGCCACGTTCGCTGCGGGCACTTACTGGCTGTACATCAGCATTCACGGCTTCGGCGCCGCGCCGATCTGGCTCGCGGGCTTCCTCATGTTGGGACTCGTGAGCATCATGGGGCTGTACCACGCCGGACTCGGTTATCTCGCGGCCCGCTGGCTGCCTGCCGACGGTGCGGTGCGATGGCTGATCGCTCTCCCGGCCGCATGGCTACTCATGGAATGGTGGCGCGGGTGGTTCCTCTCCGGCTTCTCCTGGCTTTCGCTCGGTTATTCCCAGACCGACACCTGGCTCGCCGGCTTTGCACCGCTCATCGGTGTGTACGGCATCAGTGCGCTGCTCCTCCTCGGCGCGGGGGCAATGACCATGCTCGTGTGCCGCGCTCCGCGCGGGGACCTCAACGGTCTCGCTGCGCTCCTCACCCTGGTCCTTCCCTGGGCGGCGGGGGCCGCGCTCTATCACCGCACGTGGACGCACCCGAGCGGGCCGCCGGTGTCGGTGGCCGTCGTGCAGGGCGCGATTCCGCAGGACGAGAAGTGGCTCGAGAGCAATCGCGCAACCACCCTGCAGCTGTATCGCACACTCACCGAGCGGGTGCTTGGCAGTGCGCTCATCGTCTGGCCGGAGTCCGCCCCTGCCGATGTCGCGAACGACATCGTCCCCTACATCAACAGCCTGTACCGCGACGCACGCGCCCGCGGCTCGGCAGTGATCATGGGAGTTCTTCGCGCGGATATGGACCCGCAGGGCGGGACGCGTTATTTCAACTCGGTGCTGGCACTCGATGCGCAGCAATTCAGCTGGTACGACAAGCATCACCTGGTGCCCTTCGCGGAGTTCTTTCCGGTGCCGCATTTCGTGCGCAACTGGATGCGCCTGATGAGCCTGCCGTACTCGGACTTCACCCGCGGCGCGCCGCGCCAGCCCCCGCTCCTCGCGGCGCGTCTGCGGCTCGGCACCACCGTGTGTTACGAGGACGCCTACGGCAGCTCGATGCTCGAGGTGTTGCCCCGTGCGGACGCCCTGGTGAACGTCACCAACGATGCCTGGTTCGGTCACTCGAGCGCCCGTCACCAGCACCTGCAGATCGCGCGCATGCGGGCGCTGGAGGAGGGCCGTTATCTGGTACGTGCCGCAAACGACGGGATCTCCGCCATCATCGGCCCCCACGGCGAAGTCCTCGCCCGGGCCCCGGAATTCAAGCCGGATACGCTCGCCTCCCAAATCGTCCCCTACGCGGGCCTCCCGCCTTATGCCCATGTTGGAAACTGGCTCGCGATCAGCCTGGCCGCGCTGGCGCTGGCATACGGGCTGTGGGTGCGGAATGATAGGGGGCTCCGCCGCCGGCAGGACCGGTAGCGATGGAAGTGCTGCAATGAACACCCGCTGCGAATCCCCACCGTTCCGCGATACCCGCACGCCCTGGCCCGCGCTGGCGATGAGCATGCTCGTGCTGGCGCTCGCCGCCTGTTCCCGCGGGCTTTCGGCACAGTCCGGGCACGCCGAGCCGCCACCCGGGGGCCCACCGGCCGGTGCGGGTGCGCTCAGCGCCGTGGCGGCACAGCCGGCGCCCACGGCAGGCCCGGAAGCCGCGGTGCGTGCCTTGCCGGACTTTTCGACGCTGGTCGAGCGCTACGGACCCGCGGTGGTGAACGTGGAGGTGGTGGAGAAGGCTCAGCAGAGCGGCGGTGTCCCGGGCCTCGCGCCCAACGACCCCTTCTACGATTTCTTCCGGCGCTTCGGTATTCCGACGCCCGATCAGGGTCCGCAGGGACGGCAGGCACCGGTGCGCGGTGCCGGCTCGGGCTTCATCATCAACTCCGACGGCTACATCCTCACCAACACGCACGTGGTCGCAAACGCCGACGAAGTGACCGTGCGGCTCACCGACCGGCGCGAGTTTCCTGCCAAGGTGGTCGGAGCCGATGAACGCACCGACGTGGCGGTGATCAAGATCAACGGCGCGAATCTGCCCATCGTGAAGCTCGGTGATCCTGCGCGGCTGAAGCCGGGGCAGTGGGTGCTCGCGATCGGCTCGCCGTTCGGCTTCGAGAACAGCGCCACCGCCGGCATCGTCAGTGCGACGGCGCGCTCGGTCCCGGGTGAGAACTACGTGCCGTTCATCCAGACGGACGTTCCGGTGAACCCCGGCAACTCCGGTGGTCCGCTGTTCAACATGGCGGGTGAAGTGATCGGCATCAACTCGCAGATCTTCAGCCGCACCGGCGGCTTCATGGGTGTCTCCTTCGCCATTCCGATCGATGTGGCGCGCAACGTCGAGGAGCAGCTGATCAAGACCGGACACGTGGTCCGCGGCCGCATCGGAGTCACCATACAGGACGTGAATGCGCAGCTGGCCGAATCCTTCGGGCTCGACCGCCCGCGCGGCGCGCTCGTGTCCTCGGTGGAGAAGGATGGTCCGGCCGCGCACGCGGGCGTCGCTCCCGGGGACGTGATCCTCGCGGTCGACGGGCGTCCGGTCGAGCGCTACGGCGAGCTCTCGAGTCAGATCGCCGCGATGCGGCCGGGCGCGGACGCCAGCCTCGCGCTGTGGCGCAACGGCAAGGAGCAAACGCTCAACGTCAAGGTGGCGGAGCTCAAGGAGCAACCGCAGAACGTCGCCTACCGCAGCGGCAGGCCGAAGCAGCCCTCGCCAGGCCAGCCGAGCGCGCTCGGCCTCACGGTGCGGCCGCTCGAGCCCCGCGAGAAGGAACAGGCGAACACTCAGGGGAGCCTGTTGGTGGAGGAGGTCTCGGGACCCGCCCAGGCGGCGGAAGTCCAGCCGGGAGATATCATCCTCGGCATCAACGGCAAGCGCGTGCACTCGGTCAAGGAGCTCGAAGACGCAGCGCGCTTGGCTGGCAAGAACGTCGCCCTGCTGATTCAGCGTGAGGACGCGCAGATCTTCGTACCCTTGCGTCTCCCATAACGAATAATGCACGAAAGCTATGACCCCGCGGCCGTCGAGCGCGCCGCGCAGCAGTATTGGGATGAGCGCCGCGCCTTCGAGGTGCGCGAGGATCCTGCGCGCACGAAGTTCTACTGCCTGTCGATGCTGCCGTACCCCTCGGGCAAGCTGCACATGGGGCATGTGCGCAACTACACCATCGGCGATGTGCTCGCACGATTCCTGCGCATGCAGGGCCACAACGTGCTGCAGCCGATGGGCTGGGACGCCTTCGGCCTGCCCGCGGAGAACGCCGCTACAGCCAACGGCGTAGCGCCGGCCAAGTGGACCCGGGAGAACATCGCGCACATGCGCGCGCAGCTCAAGTCGCTCGGCTTCGCCATCGACTGGAGCCGCGAGATCGCCAGCTGCGATCCCGCCTATTACCGCTGGAACCAGTGGTTGTTCCTGCGCATGTTGGAGAAGGGCCTCGCCTATCGCAAGACGGGAGTGGTGAACTGGGATCCGGCCGATCAGACCGTGCTCGCGAATGAGCAGGTGATCGAGGGCCGCGGCTGGCGCACCGGCGCGCTGGTCGAGAAGCGCGAGATCCCGATGTACTACCTCAACATCACGCGCTATGCGGATGAGCTGCTGGAGGGGCTCGATGCGCTGAGCGGCTGGCCGGAGCGCGTGCGGGTGATGCAGGTGAACTGGATCGGGCGCAGCGAAGGCTGTGAGATCGCCTTTCCCTACGCGGCCGACACCGCCGCCGTGGCAGGGTCCGCGGGGGTCGTCAAGGTATTCACCACCCGCGCCGACACGCTCTTCGGCGCCACCTTCCTCGCGGTGGCCGCCGAGCACCCGCTGGCGCTCGCCGCCGCACGCAGCGACGCGCGGCTCGCGGCGTTCATCGAGGAATGCCGGCGGGGCAGCATCATCGAGGCCGAGGTCGCCACACAGGCCAAGAAGGGCATGCCCGCGGGACTGCACGTGCTGCATCCCTTCACCGGAAAACCACTGCCGATCTGGGTGGCGAACTACGTTCTCATGGCCTACGGCGAGGGTGCCGTGATGGGCGTGCCGGCGCACGATGAGCGCGATTTCGAGTTCGCGCTCGGCCACGGCCTGCCGGTCGCGACCGTCGTGCGCTCGCCGGACGGGTCGTACGAGCAGGTGCAGTCACCGTGGATCGCCGCGTATGGCGAATATGGCGTGACGGTGAACTCCGGGGAGTTCTCGGGGCTCGCGTCGAAGGCCGCGATGGAGACAATCGCCACGGCGCTGGAGCTGAAGGGCCTCGGCAGGAAACGCGTGCAGTACCGTCTGCGCGACTGGGGGATCTCGCGCCAGCGCTACTGGGGCTGCCCGATTCCGGTCGTTCATTGCGCGGCCTGCGGCGTGGTGCCGGTCCCTGACGATCAGCTGCCGGTGCTCTTGCCCGAGGACCTGGTGCCGGACGGCAGCGGCAATCCGCTCGCCAAGTCACCCGCGTTCTACGAGTGCGAGTGCCCGCGATGCGCAGGTCCGGCGCGGCGCGAAACCGACACCATGGACACCTTTGTCGATTCCTCGTGGTACTTCCTGCGCTACGCCTGCCCCGACGCCGCGAGCATGGTGGATGGGCGCGTCGAGTACTGGCTGCCGGTGGATCAGTACATCGGCGGTATCGAGCACGCGATCCTGCACCTGCTGTACGCGCGCTTCTGGATCAAGGTGATGCGCGATTTGAGCCTGGTGAGCTTCGGCGAGCCCTTCAGCAACCTGCTCACCCAGGGCATGGTGCTGAACCACGTGTACTCGTATCAGTCCGATACCGGCCGCAAGCGCTACTTCAATCCGGCAGAGGTCGATACGCGCCGCGTGGCCGACGGCCGTGAGATCAACGAGGTGGTGACGCAGGACCTCGGCACGATCCAGGTGACCCACGAGGGTCTCGGGAAGATGTCGAAGATGTCGAACAACGGCGTCGATCCGGAAGGTCTCGTGGCGCGCTTCGGCGCGGACACCGCGCGGCTGTTCATCATGTTCGCCTCGCCCCCCGAACAGACACTCGAATGGTCGGACGAGGGAGTGCAGGGCGCCTGGCGCTTCATCCGGCGGCTCTGGACCGCCGTGTACGAGCACGTGGCGGCCGGCACTCCGCCGCCGCTCGAGCCGCACTCGCTCACCCCGTCACAGCGCGAGCTGAGGCGCCTCGCGCATCAGACCCTTGCCAAGGCGACCGATGACATCGGACGGCGGCGCAATTTCAACACTGCAATTGCCGCGGTCATGGAGCTGCTGAACGCGGTGCAGCGTTTTCCAGCGGCCACTCCCCAGGGATGCGCAGTGCGCCAGGAGGCACTCGCGCTCGCAGTGCTCATGCTGTCTCCCATCACACCGCACGTGTGCCACGTACTGTGGCTCGCGCTCGGTCACACGCAGCCGCTGATCGATGAACGCTGGCCGGTGCCGGAGAGCGAAGCGCTCGTGCAGGAGACTCATGCCATCGTCGTGCAAGTGAACGGCAAGCTGCGCGCCCACATCAGCGTGCCGGCGAGCGCGGATGAGGCAGCGGTGCGCGCCGCCGCGCTCGCTCACGACAATGTCAGGAAGTTCGTTGCCGACCGGCCGGTGCGGCGCGTCGTGGTCGTGCCGGGCAAGCTCGTCAACGTCGTCATATGACCCGATGGAGTTGCCTGCTCGTCGCGGCGCTGCTCACCGGTTGTGGTTTTCACCTGCAAGGGCGTACGCCGCTGCCGCCGGTGGTGCGGACTCCCTACGTCGAAGCACCCGACCGGCAGAGCGACTTCGTGCAGAACCTGCGGCACGCTCTGCTCTCGAACGGCGCGCAGTTGACTCCGCAGAAGGAGCAGTCGTCGGCGGTGGTCAGCATCCTGCGCGATACCGTCACCCGGCGGGTGCTGTCCGTGTCGGCCACCAATCAGCCGAACCAGTATGAGCTCACCTACACCGTCGGGTTCGCGGTGAGTGCGGCCGGCAAGGAGCTGCTGCCTCCGCAGGAGTTGTCCGCCACCCGCACCTACAGCTTCGACGAGCGGCTGCTGCTCGCGAAGAATCACGAGGAGGAGATCCTGCGCCAGGACATGGCGCGCGATCTGGCTGACATGGTGATGCGCCGGCTGGCGAGCCTCTAGCGGGTGCACGAGCCCGCTGCACTGCCGTGCCGGCCCCGGTAACAACTTCCCTGCCGCCGCCCGCCGTGCTGCTGCTGAGCGGTGTCGACCGCGTGGCACTCGCGTTGCTGCTCGGCCGCTATGGCCTCACGCTCGCAGTGGTCGCAGCCGATGAGGAGGTTCCTGCATCGTACTGGGGTGACAGCGAGGCAGGGCTGAGGGGCGACACCTTGTATGCGCGGCTCGACACCCCGCTCCACTCCGTGTTGCACGAGGCGGGTCACTACGTCTGCATGACTCCGGAGCGCCGCGCCGGACTCGACCGCGACGCCGGTGGCGATGATCTCGAGGAATCGGCGGTGTGCTACCTGCAGGTCCTGTTCGCGGATGAGCTGCCGCAGATCGGCCACGAGCGGCTGTTCACCGACATGGACGCCTGGGGTTACAGCTTCCGGCTCGGCAGCAGCCGCGTGTGGTTCGAGCAGGATGCGGAGGATGCGCGCGCCTGGCTCCTGCGGCACGGCATCATCGGCGCTTCTGGCCTCCTCACCGGGTCATCGCGCTCCGAGTAGGCAGCATCGGGGCGGATTTCGCAGCAAGCGAATGTCGGCGTGATGTTCGCTAGCGCAGTACGCTCGCGGTTGCGAGCGCGCACGAGTGGATGATGGCGAGCACCGCTGCGAGCGCGAGCAGCACGAGGAGCGTGAGCGCGATGCGCTGGGTGCGATCCATGGGCTGCCAGGAGACTGACACCGCATCCTCCGGCGCGACGAAGCTCGGCGCCGCCTGACGGTAGGCTCTCCACATCAGGACGAAGGGCAAGCCGACCACCAGTGTGTACGCGGCGATGAAAAAGCCGCCCCTCATGAGCTCACGCTCGAATGTGGGCCGCCCCGTTGCGCCGAATACGCTCGAGAGCCACGCGGCCACGAGCAGCGTGCCGAGCAACTGGATCGCCAACTCGGCGAACACATACATCCTCAGGAACGCTCGAATCCTCTGCTCATCGGCCAGCGACCGCAGCAGGTAGCCGCGGCCGCGGCCGACCCCGTCGAATACGACCACGCGGCCTGTCGGCTCGTCCCTGAAGGACCGGTTGACGATCAGATCGATGAAGCCCATGTGGGCTTTATAAGAGAGCCCGGTGAGCCGTGGCCGTCGATTGGTTCGCAAACTCGGCCGAAAAAGCGCTCGCTCTGGCCCAAGAGGGGTCCGCCCGGCCGGCGCGCTCTGGAAGGCAGCAGGGGTCGCACGCTAGACTCCGAGCCGGCCCCCTCAGGGCCGGCTTGTTGTGACCATGCGCCGATCGACGCTCGCACTGCTGCTGTCGTTCCTGCTGGTGTTTGTCCAGCACGGTGCCGTGCTGCACGAGTTCGGTCACCTGAGCCACAACGACCCCGGCGGGGTCACGGCGCAGCGCGCCGACCTGCATGGTCTCAACAGCGCTTTCTGCCAGACCTGCGAAGGCTTCGCGCAGATTGCCAATCCCGCGGCCGGGGGCGTTCCCACGGTTGCCGTCCGCCCGAGCGGATGCCTGCCGACACCCGATCCCCGCTACGCGGCGATCGCCGCCAACACTCCGACGCCCCGCAGCCGGGGTCCTCCGCAAGCCTGAACTAACCGTTCGATCCAGTGCCGCCGGAAGTCGCCGGCGGCGGCGTGACGTTCAGTTCCTGCGGAGTATTCCATGGTCAATGTCCATTGCCATCCCGCCATGCTTGGCGTGGCAGGCATCGCTATGTTCTCGATCGCCAGTCTTCTCATCGCCCCGGCCGCCCGCGCCGCGGACGCCACTGCGGGTACGGTCATCGCTGGGGCGGACAGCGCCGACGCTGCGCCGGCCACCACCAGCGCCGAGGGAACCGGCGCCGACGTTGCCTCTGCCGGGGAGGGCAGCCTGGCGCCCATCACGGTGACGGCGCAGCGCCTCAACGAGGCGCGCGTGCAGATCGAGACGCAAACCGGCGCGTCCACCTACACGATCGACAGCCAGGCGATCGTTGCGCAACCCGGGGGTGGTAATCAGTCGTTCAACCAGGTGCTGCTGCAGGCGCCGGGTGTCGTACAGGACTCTTTCGGGCAGCTGCACGTCCGTGGCGATCACAACGGCCTGCAGTACCGCCTGAACGGTGTCATCCTTCCCGAGGGCATCAGCGTCTTCAGCCAGACCCTGAGTCCGCGGCTGGTTTCCTCGGTGAGCCTGATCACCGGTGCGCTGCCTGCGGAGTACGGCCTGCGCACCGCTGGGGTCATCGACCTCACCAGCAACAGCGGCCTGCTGCAGCCGGGCGGCTCCATCTCGCTCTACGGCGGCAGCTTCGGGACGATTCAGCCGGCATTCGAGTACGGCGGCAGAAGCGGCAGCTTCAGCTACTACGCCACCGGCGACTACAAGCAGAGCGATCTCGGCATCGAGTCCCCCGACGGCAGCGCCGTGCCGCTACACGACCACACCAAGCAGATACACGGCTTCGGCTATCTCGAGAAGATTCTCAATGAGAACGATCGCCTGTCGCTGATCCTGGGAATCTCCGACGGCAAGTATCAGATTCCGAACCAGAGTGGCCTGCAACCGGCGCTCGGACTCGAAGTCCAGGGTGTGACCCAGTTTCTCAGCGACAATCTGGATGAGAACCAGCGCGAGCTGGCGGAGTACGCAATTCTCAGCTGGCAGCACTCGGCTGGCCCCCTGAATTTCGAGACTTCGCTGGCCACCCGCTATACCAGCCTGCACTTTTCGCCCGATTACCTGGGCGACCTGCTCTACAACGGCATCGCGCAGGACGCCTTCAAGGACGACACCGCGGTCAGCTGGCAGACCGATGTCTCCTACAAGCTGTCAGCGAGCCACACGGTGCGTACGGGGTTCTACCTGCAGCACGACAGCTCCGAAAGCACCACCAGCTCGCAGGTCCTGCCCATCGACCCCGTCACCGGGGTACAGACCTGCCACATCCCTCCCGTCACGCCCTGTGTTCCGCTCACCATTCCTGACAACGGCAAGCAGGCGCAAGAGATCCGGAGCGTGTACCTGCAGGACGAATGGCAGATATGGGCACCGTTCACGCTCAATTACGGGGTGCGCTTCGATCATTACAGCGCCTATTCCAACGGCAGCCTGTGGCAGCCGCGCGTCAATTTCGTCTGGCAGCTCGGCTCCGGCACCACGGTGCACGGCGGCTACTCGCGCTATTTCATCCCGCCGCCCTTCGAGCTCATCGCCTCCACCACCATCGAAAAGTTCATCGGTACGACCGCGGAGCCCCCCATCCTGAAGGACACACCGCCCTTCGGAGAGCGTGACAATTACTACGACCTCGGCGTGCAGCAGAAGCTGCTGGACAGCAGTCTGACGCTGGGGGTCGACAGCTTCTACAAGCAGTCGCAGCACCTCATCGACGAAGGCCAGTTCGGGGCGCCGATCATTCTCACACCCTTCAATTATCGCTACGGCCTCATCGGCGGCATCGAGTTCACCGCCAACTACTCGGTCAGCAATTTCTCCGCTTATGGCAACCTGTCCTTTCAGGCCGCCCACGGCAAGCAGTGGGAGTCGGCGCAGTTCAACTTCGACCCGGGCGATTTCGCCTACGTTGCCGACCATTACATTCACCTCGATCATGAGGGGCGCGTGGCGGCCTCCGGTGGGATGTCCTATCTGTGGCAAGGCACCCGTTTGAGCGCCGATTTCATCTTTGGTACTGGTTTACGCCAGAGCATCGTGTTTCCGAACGATGACCACGTGCCGAGCTATACGGTGGTCAATCTGGGCGCCAGTCACGACTTCCACCTCAGTGGCTCCAGCCTGATCAGCGCGCGCTTCGATGTCATCAACCTGTTCGACAAGGTCTACCAGATCCGCAGCGGCTCGGGTGTCGGGGTGTTTGCGCCGCAGTACGGGACGCGGCGCGGCTTCTTCGGCGGGTTAGCGTGGCAGTTCTGAGTCGCGCGACTTCGCCTAAGGGCGGAGTCCGCTCGCGCAACGGTCTCATTCCCGATGGGACGCCGCACGCCGAGCCGCAGCGCGCGGAGGGTGAGCACGAGGCTGCGCACCCGCACGCGTTGCACCGGGCGGAGATGCTGCGCATCGGTTTGGTGGCCATCGCCGCGGCCGCCCTCTGGTGGCGCCTGTGGGAGCCATTTCGCGCCGTCAGCCTGATCGGGGCGCTCGGCTTGGCGGTCGGCGGCTGGCCCATCTACCGGGAGGCGCTCGAGAACCTCTTTGCCAGGCGAATGACGATGGAACTGTCGATGTCCATCGCCATCCTCGCCGCGGCCGCAATCTCCGAGTTCTTCACTGCGCTCGTCATCACGTTGTTCGTGCTCGTCGCCGAGGTGCTCGAGCGCATGACGGTCGCACGCGGGCGGCACGCCATCCGCGATCTGCTGGACTTCCTGCCGCGCGCGGTCAGCGTGCGCCGCGCGAACACCGTGGCGCAGGTCGATGCCGAGACGCTCGCCGTCGGCGATGCGGTGCTGGTGAATCCAGGCGGTCGCATCCCGGTCGATGGCACGGTGATCTCAGGACACTCCTTCGTCGATCAGGCGCGCATCACCGGTGAATCGCTGCCGATCGAGAAGACGGTCGGCGCGAGCGTCTTTGCTGGATCCATCAACCAGTCCGGCGCGCTCGAGATCCGCGCGGAGCGGCTCGGGCGCGATACGAGCTACGGCAAGATCATCGAGGCGGTGGAGCAGGCCGAACGCTCGCGCGCTCCGGTGCAGCGCCTGGCGGATCGCCTCGCCGGGTACCTGGTGTATTTCGCACTCGGTGCGGCCGGCCTCACCCTCCTTCTGACGCGCGACACGCGCTCCGCCATCTCGGTGGTGATCGTGGCCGGCGCTTGTGGTGTTGCCGCCGGTACGCCGCTCGCTATCCTCGGCGCCATCGGTCGCGCGGCGCGCGCTGGCGCCATCGTCAAGGGCGGCCTGTACCTCGAGCAGTTGGGCAACGTGGATACCGTGGTGCTCGACAAGACCGGCACGCTCACTTTCGGCCAGCCGGAGGTTCGCGCGGTCATCCCCGCACGGGGCGCGGATACGGCGTTTCTTCTCACCACCGCCGCATCCGCCGAGCTTCGCTCCGAGCATCCGCTCGGCAAGACCATCGTCGCATACGCCCAGGCGTGGGGCTGCGTGCTGAAAGAGCCCGAGCGCTTCGGCTACACGCCGGGACTCGGCATCGACGCCGTACTCGATGCGGATCTCGTGCTCATCGGCAACCAGGCGCTGATGCGTGCTCACGACATCACGCTCCCCGCCGAACTCGTGGCGCGGCACTCCGGCGCCTCGGAGGTGCTCGTTGCGCGCGCCGGGCGGCCGCTCGGCGTGATCATCATCGCCGACACGACGCGTCCCGAGGCGCGTCAGGCGATCGAGGCGATTCACCGCATGGGGCTTCATACCCTGCTGTTGACCGGTGACTCCAGGGTCGTGGCCGAGGGCATCGTCCACGAGCTCGGCATCAGCGAGTTCGCGGCGGATCTGCTGCCCGACGACAAACAGGTGCGCGTCAGGCAACTGGTGACGCAGGGTCGGACCGTGGCGATGGTGGGCGATGGCATCAACGATGCGCCAGCCCTGATCGAAGCGCAGGTGGGCGTCGCGATGGGTTCAGGCACGGATGTGGCGCGCGAAAGCGCCGATGTGGTGCTGCTCGGCAATGATCTGTTGAAGTTTTCGCAGACGCTGGCGCTCGCGCGCCGCACGCGCCGGATCATCTGGGCCAACTTCGCCGGAACCATTGGGGTGGACGCGGTCGGCATCACCCTGGCCGCATTCGGCCTGCTGAATCCTCTGTTGGCCGCGTTCATTCACGTGGCCTCCGAGCTCGCGTTCATTCTGAACTCCGCGCGGCTGCTGCCGCAACGATCGGGCGGGCTGGCCCGGCGGCGCTGAGCATGCCACGCTGCCGAGGTGCGGCAACGCAGGCGCAGCATGGCGCTGCCGGAGGCCCTGATCCGGCAGCGACGCGAACGACGGCTCGAGGCTGTCTGTCTGATTGCGCTCGCGCTGTTGACCGCGGGACTCTTCGCAAGCGGCGCGCTCGACATCGCG
>DASYFL010000059.1:0-80092 GCA_036498445.1 Steroidobacteraceae bacterium | reverse complement strand
GGTGCGCCATCAGAAATACCCCTCCTGCTTCTTGCGCTCCATGGAAGCGGCCGCGTCATGGTCGATCACCCGTCCCTGCCGCTCCGAGGTGCGCGTCAGCAGCATCTCCTGGATGATCGCGGGGAGAGTATCGGCATTGCTCTCGATCGCGCCGGTGAGCGGATAGCAACCGAGCGTGCGGAAGCGCACCTTCTTCATGAGCGGGCGCTCGCCGGCACGCAACGGCATGCGCTCATCGTCCACCATGATGAGCGCACCGTCGCGCTCCACCACGGGGCGCTCGGCGGAAAAGTACAGGGGCACGATCGGGATCTGCTCGAGCCAGATGTACTGCCACACATCGAGCTCGGTCCAGTTCGAGAGCGGGAAGACGCGCAGGCTCTCCCCCGGGCGCTTGCGCGCGTTGTACAGCGTCCACAGCTCCGGGCGCTGCTGCTTCGGGTCCCAGCGGTGCTGGGCGCTGCGGAAGGAAAAAATGCGCTCCTTGGCGCGGCTCTTCTCCTCATCGCGCCGCGCGCCGCCGAAGGCTGCATCGAAGCCGTACTGGTCGAGCGCCTGCCGCAGCGCCTGAGTCTTCATGACGTCGGTGTGCACCTGCGAGCCGTGCGAGAACGGTCCGATGCCCAGCCGCAGCCCTTCCTGGTTCACGTGCACCAGCAGCTGCAGGCCGAGGCGCTTCGCCGTGGCATCCCGGAATTCGTACATGGCCCGGAATTTCCAGGTCGTGTCCACGTGCAGCAGCGGGAAGGGGGGCGGCGCCGGATGAAAGGCCTTGACCGCCAGGTGCAGCATCACGGAGCTGTCCTTGCCGATCGAGTAGAGCATCACCGGGCGGTCACACTCGGCGACCACCTCACGCATGATGTGGATGCTCTCGGCCTCGAGCCGCTGCAGGTGGGTGAGCGTTGCGGGCGATACTCGCGGCGGCGGGGTCTCGCTCAATGGGACGGCTCGATTCATGCGGTCGCGTGCTCCGGTCGGCGTTGATTTATCAGGCCTAAGTTACCATCAACCCGGCCCCTGGCAGGCCAGAAGTCGAACTTTGCCGCATCCGCCCGGGTCTAATCCGGCGCTGACGGGATCGGCGGCCGGCAAACTGCGACGAAGTAACTGGAGACGTCCACCGCGGCGTGGTCTACTGCGAACGTGTCTGCCAACGCACTGATGTGCCGCTGCGTGCAGGGAGTTGCCCTCATGGTCCTGTGCGCGGCTGCGGCAGCCCAGGACTCGCCCGCAGCGCCTGCAGAGGCCCCCGCGGAAACGTCCACGCCGGAGGCGCCCGCCGTTCCCAGCGCACTTCCTACTCCTGCACAGCAGCTCGAAGAAGTCATCGTCCAGACCACCGAGCCGCGTTATGTTTCCCCGACCCGCCGTGACCGCATCGGGCGCATCTGGGCGCCGGTGCTGATCGACGGCAAAGGCCCCTATCGCCTGGTGCTCGATACCGGGGCCAACCGCTCCGCGATCACGACCCGCGCAGCCCAAAGCCTCGGCGGGGTGCCCGCGGTTGGCAATACTCAGGTCACCGGATTCACGGGCTCTGCAATGGTGCCCACTCTGCACGTGAGCCGCCTGGAGGTCGGGGACCTGCTCATCGGACCGAGCGACCTCCCGGTGCTCACCGATGTCTTCGGGGGCGCGCAGGGCGTGCTCGGCATCGAGGGGCTCGCCAACAAGCGGATCTATGCCGACTTCGGCCATGACCGGCTGGAGATCACCATCTCGCATGGCGAGCGGGCCAGGCGCGATTTCGTCGTCGTACCCCTGACGCAAACCAACAGTGGTCTGCTGGTCGCTAACGTGCGGGTCGGTACCGTGCGCGCCAAGGCGATAGTCGACACCGGCGCGCAGGGCACCGTCGGCAACATGGCGCTCCTTGAAGCGCTGATGCGCCACCCGCCGAGAAACGCGACGCACGAGGAGATCGTTGGTGTCACGCTCGACGTGCAGAGGGGGGATAACATCCCTGCTCCGGACATCGACTTCGGCAGCATGCAGGTGAAGGGGGCGCACATCACCTTCGGAGACATGTACCTCTTCCAGCACTGGAAGCTCACCGATCAGCCGACGTTGACGCTCGGCATGGATATGCTCGGCTCGTTCGACGTGCTGGTGATCGACTACAACCGCCACGAGCTGCAGATCCGTTCGCGCCAGATGCCGGAGCGGCCCTACTCCATGCGCTACTGACCCGCTGCGACCGCAGCCTCAGGACTCGCCGCGGCCTCGCTGTCCCATGCGCAGGAACCTGCGCCGCTCGTTCCACTGGTGACGGGCATGGAGCCGCTCGGACTGGTTCGCAGGCTCAGGCGGCAAGGCCTGCAGCGCGCGCAGTGCCGCAGCATGCGCAATGGCGACCGCGGGGTCGCTCTGCAGCAGCGCGCGATAATGATCGAGGAATGCCTGCTCGCTGGCGGTGCCGCCGCCGGTCAGCAGCTCGCGCGCATGCGCACCGATCGCCGCGCTCTCGCTCGCGGGCAGGTCCTTGGCATATGCCAGGGCGTGATCGAGATCCGCGATGAGCCGGTACAGGGGCTGCAGCCAGGCCCACTCGGGACTGGTGGTGATCTGCTGCAAGCGCTCGAGAGGCGAAGCCGGCGGTTGGAAGTGCCGTTCCGCTTCGAGCAGCGCGCCGAGCACGCCCTGGAGCGCGGTGCTGCTCTCGCGCAGCTGATCGAGCCACGGACGATCTGAAGACATCTCTGCTGCGCCTCCAACCCTAGCCTAACCGCTCAAGCGGGAGGCGCGCCACAGAGCGTAGCGTCAGGAAGCTCGACGAGCTCGGCGATGCTCCCGAGTGTCACATCCGCGCGCGGCCACGCGGCGAGCTCACGTGGGTCGCGCGCATAGTGACCCTGGCGGGGGAACACCGTCGTGAGTCTTTGTCCCCAGACACTCTTCATTGCCGTGAGGATGCGCAGCTTGTCGTCGATCATCACGTAGTGCTCGGCGGGATAGCACCGCTCGACGCTCTGGAGCATCTGCTCTTTGTGCAGATAGATGAGCACGCGTTGCTCGACCGCATCCCACAGCCCCGAGCGCTGTACCTTGCGCGGCTGAAAGACCACATCGCCATCGGAGAGGATCACCGTCGGGCCAAGAGCACGACAGCGTGCGAGCGCTGCGAGCGCGCCGTGATAGAGGCGGTCGGCGAAGGGGTAATCGAGCAGGAAAAAAGCAATGCGCAGAACCTCCGGGTCAGCCTGATGCTCGAGACGGTAGCGCTGGAGCGCGCCGAGATAATCCGCGTACCCGAGCTCGGCGCGCAGTTGCTCGAAAATCTCCCAGTAGCGCACGCGGCTTACAAGGCCCACCTCGCGCTCGAGGTGCGCGCTGAGATCGTCCTGGACCGCGTCATTGTCGAGGAGGGTGTTGTCCACGTCGAAAAGAAAGACCGTCCGTGCAACGTTCCCCATGGCTGTCCGTACCCCGTAATCCCGTATACCGCGGCTGCTGAGGCAGTGTACGCTGTGTGCCGTGGCTTGGAGGGCGAGGCGCCGTAAACCGCGGCGCCGGGTACGCGTTTGCAGAAAATCAGGGCGAAATAGTGCACGGAGGTACCCGCCGTGAAAATGCACTCACTTCTAAATCGTGTCGGTACTCTCTCCTCCAGGGCGGCCCTCGCCGGATTGGCTGTGGCGTTTGGCACCCTTTCCGGCTGCCACGACGACAACGGCACCCCGGATCTCCCCCCCATCATCCCCACCCCCAATTCCATCGTCGTGGCGGACATCAATGGTGATGGCGGGCCAGACCTGCTGGTCGCGACCACCGCCGACGAGGGGTTTGCGCAGAATCCGGGGTATGCGGATGTCATCCTGAACACGGCGGGGTCATTCGGGACATACCACCCCGGGGTGCACTATTCGACGACCGGGACCAACCCCTCGAGCATCCAGGCGGCAGATCTCACCGGGGCCGGCGCGCTGGACCTGGTCATTGCCAACTTCGGCAGTGGCAGCGTCTCGGTGTTCATGCACGGAGCGACGCCAGGCACTTTCAACACCGCGGTCGACGTGCTGACCGGTGGTCAGCCGAACCAGGTCGTTGCGAGCGATCTCAATGGCGATGGCAAGCCCGATCTGGTGCTCGCCGACATGAGCTCGAATGGCAACGTCATCGTGCTGCTCGCCGATGCGGCTCATCCCGGGAAATTCCTGGCGCCGGTGAGCCTCGCCACCGGCCTCACTACGCCGTCGGTGGCCGTCGGAGACCTGGGCAACGGTATCCCGGATATCGTCGCCGCCGTCTACGACTCCTCCGGCAATAACGGCGCGGTGAAGATCTTCCACCAGAATCCACAGCAGCGCGGCACCTTCCAGGCGCCGGTCAGCTTCCCCGCAGGCGCGCAGCCCCAGTCCGTGAAGATTGCGGATGTGAACGGCGATGGCCTGCCCGACATCATCGTGGCGAATTACGGGCCCGGTGGCGATGGCCAGGGCATCGCGGGCGTGTCGGTGCTGCTGCAGGATTCCGCGCATCCGGGAAGTTTCCTGCCGCCAGTCACCTACAGCACCCCCGATGGGGCGATCGATGTGGCGGCGGGCAGCTGCCCGGGCCCCGCCTGCTCAGATCTCGACGGTGACGGAAAGCCGGACCTGGTCGTGGTCAGCCTGGCGCCGAGCAACACGGGCAGCGTCTCGGTGCTGCTGCAGGATCCGGCCCACCCGGGCGCGTTCCTGCCTGCCACCACCTACCCCGCGCTCAGCCAGCCGCTGTCGGTGACGATTGCGGACCTCAACGGCGACGGACATCCCGACATTGCGATCGCAGACGGACCGAGTGCCGGTGTGCTCATCCAGAACGCGGCTTCGCCGGGAACGTTCGGCGCAACGACTCAGGTAGGCTTCTGAGGGCTCAGCGCGCGGAGTAACCGCGCGCGTCGAGGCAGGCGACCATCGCGCGCCGATAGTCCGCCGCATTGCCACCTGGCTGAGCGCGAGTCGGGTCGAATCCGGACTGGCTCACCGCCCAGCTGTGGCACTCGTAACGATCGTTCTGCGTCTGCTCCTCGGTCTGGCCGTTGCGCGGATAGACATAGACATCCGCCGCGCTGCCCGCGCCCGTGCCATAGCTCTCGGGGGACGCCTGCTCATAGCCGCCGCTCGCACCCGCATCGGCGCTCCCCTCCTCGGTTCCTTCGACGGGGGGCGGATCGGTCACCACATAGCCGCTCTGCGCTGGGCTGTAGGTGTAGTACAGACTATTCCAGTAGTAATACGGCATCCCGCCCCACCAGTAGGTGACATAACCGATCGGGAGCACGGGCAGGTACCACGCCCAGCCCGGGTAGTACCAGCAATGTGGCCAGTACGCTCCGCGCCAGTAGCCGCCGGCCCACGCATGGCCGCCGTGGTAGTAGTAATTCGCTCCGGAGGGCGAGCCTACGCCGGGGTGCACGCCCGGATGCGGGGATACCGCTCCCGGGTGAGCGACAAAGCCCGAACGCGCCACATATCCAGAGTGCGCGGTGTGCGCACCTGCGCCCGTATAGGTGAAGCCGTGGCCCGCGGGTGCGAAATACCGCCCTCCGTAGGAGTGCCCGGAGGCGCCGTAGTGGGGAGCTGCAAAGGCCCGACCGGTGTAGGCGCCCCCGCCAGAGTAGCGGCCGCCGAAACCGCCGCCGAAGTGCGCGCCCGGGGCTAGAGCATGGCCGCCACCGCCAAAAGCAGGGCCGCCGCCGCCCAGGGCATGGCCGCCACCGCCAAAGTGAGCCCCTCCGCCGCCACCGCCGCCACCGCCTCCATGGCCGCCACCGCCACCGCCGCCACCACCGTGCTGCGCATAAGCCAGAGGCGGAACGGCCGCGATCGACATCGCGATCAGCAGCGCACCGACCGTCTGCAGGAGATATCTGGCCGTCACCTTGGGTCTCGCTTTGATCACAGCTCATCACCCCATTTCATGCGAGCTCATTTCGAGGGGCGGGAGGCGATTCATTAGACGCCCTGCAGCCGCCCCTGTTCAAGCTCGTAATCGTTAGAACGCAGCCACGCAGGGGGTGTTGACCACTGTCATAACCACCCCCGGAGGATGGCGCGGGGGCCGGCCACTCAATTTCAAGCGACGCGGTAACAGCCGCGACCACCGCCATTCACGAGGCGTTCAGCTCAGGCGCCGAAGGCGATTCAGGAGATCATCCAGAAGATCATTCAGAAGACCATGTTGATGGCAATTGCCGGTGTCATGGTCGCGGTGGTGTTGCGCCCGATCTCGATGATGCGCACGCCGAGCAGCACGCCCACTCGGCTGCTCCAGTTGTATTCGATCGCCGGTGCAAATCCGAGCGACCACGAGGAGCCCGACTCCTGCTCGACCTGCGATGCAGCGCCGACCGGCGGCGCCGCTGGCATGGTGCCCGTGAGTCGAGTGCTGTCATTGTGCTGGTAGACCACATCGAAGGCCAGCACCCAGGAGCGCGTCAGGCTGTACTCGGCAGCCGCATCGACCATGAAGAAGTCACCCGGATACACACGTCCGCTGAAGCCGCTCGTGGTGCCATACACGCTCTGATCGTGCACGCTCACGGAGGAGGAGAAACCGTAGGAGAGGTCGAGCCGTGCACGCAGGATGCGTCCGTTGGGCATCCAGAAATAGTCCTGCAGATAGAGGTTGACCGAGGTCGTGTAGGCCCCGGCGCCCACACCGTCGCTCGCACGGCTCAGCTGGTCGTAGCGCCCCGTGGGCAGCGTCTCCTGCAGTACGAGCGAGATGTCCGGCGTATGCCCGCCGTCGCGATAGTGGGCGAGGCCGTAGCCGAGTTGCAGGGTGAGATCGCCGAATTCGACACTCGAGCTGTGCGCGGCACCTGCCGGCTCGTTGAAAAAGAAGCGTGGAATGAACCCGGCGGTGATGTTATCGGTGACGCCGTAGAGTACGTAGCTGAGCGAGCCCAGATCGTGCTCACTAGCGCCCGCATGCTTCTCGCCGTTCGTGTCGATGTGTCCGTTGTTGATGACGGCGAACAGATAAGGCTCGATGAGTGCGTGGCCCTGCGGCAAGCTCGCCGCATTGGGCGCGAGCATCGGCCCGGTCCACCACGCATCCTGGCGCGATTGCTCCGCCGCGGCTGCCGCACTCACCATAACCAGCAGCCCTGCCGTTGCCTGCCTCAACACGTGGGCCCTTTCCTCCTTTGATCCCCGCGCATGATCGCCGCCCCACTCCCGCGGCGCGCGCCATTTCCGGACCTGTCAGCGCACCGCGCAGCAAATGTGATTCAGTTCACGTTCATGCCGTTGGTTAACTTTCCGTCACAAAGGTCAGCACGCCGAAAGCTGCGACGTTGTTAACGCCCAGCAGCCGGAAGTTCCGGCTGAATAGCGACCACTCCAAACAGCCTTTCAGGAGCAGACACCATGTTGAAATCCATTCGTACCGCCGTGACCGCTGCGGTCGCCGCCGTGACGCTCATCGGCATTGCCAGCAATGCGCTCGCCAATGATACGGATACGAAGTGGCAGAAGGACCATGCGCGCCGCGAGCAGGTGAACAACCGTCTCGCGCATCAGAGCAAGCGCATCAACACCGAGCGCCGCGAAGGCGAGATCACCAAGGCGCAGGCGCAGAAGCTGCACGCCGAGGATCACGCGATCCGCCGGGAAGAGCGCACCATGGCGAGCACCAATGGCGGCCATATCACCAAGGCCGAGCAGCGCGCGCTCAACCAGCAGGAGAACCAGGTCAGCAAGCAGATCGGCAAGTAAGGACCATTCCGCCGCGTGATATTGCGGCGGCCGGTCCATAGCTGAAGGGCGGGAGCGCCGCGCAGTGGGCTCCCGCCCTTTTCTCGCTCCACCACGGCCGAGTGCACGCAGGCCTCAGGCGCGCAGCGAGAAAGGTGTGAAGTCGGTATCGCGATCGTAGTAATCCTCCTGTTCGGCGCGCTTCAGAAATCCCACGATCCAGTAGGTAGCGGGAGTCGCCAGCACCTCCCACGCCGACTTCAGCACGTACTGTGTCAGGCTCACGCTCATGAGCTCCGCGGCCGGCCACAGTCCTGCGAAAGCGATGGTGTAGAACAACGAGGAATCGACCAGCTCGCCGCAGAGCGTCGAGCCGATGGTGCGTGTCCACAGCCAGCGCCCGCGGGTCAGCAGCTTCATCTTCGCCAGCACGTAGCTGTTGACGAATGAGCCGCACCAGAACGCCACCATCGAGCCGCAGGCGATGCGCGGGGTGTTGCCGAACATTGCTTCAACGGCCGGCTGCTGCGGTCGCCAGAAATCCGCCGGCGGCAGCCGTACGATCACCACCGACATGAACGAGGCGAACGCGAGCGCCGCGAACCCGCTCCACACCACGCGCCGGTCGCGTGCGTAGCCGTAGACCTCAGTCAGGATGTCGCCGAAAAAGTAGGAGATGGGGAAGAACAGCACGCCGGCCATGAAGGTAAGAGGCCCCCAGCCCGGCACCTGCACCGTGGCCACCTTGGCCGCACCGATGAGATTGGCGCACAGGACGACGCATACGTAGGCGCCGAGGATGAGGTCATAGTAACGGTAGGTCTTCACCGCGCGCTCGGCAGCGCGCGGCCAAGGGGCAGCGCTCACGGCGGCAGTGCCGGCAGTACGGTTGCGGCCGCCTCGCCAAAGCCGATGCGTACGTGCCCCGCGCCCTCGCACCAGCCGCGCAGCATCACGCGATCGCCGTCCTCGAGGAAGGTGCGCGTCTCCCCACTGCTCAGAGTGAGCGGCTGCCGTCCGCCAGCTGTGAGCTCGAGAAGTGATCCCGCCGCGGAGGCAGCCGCGCCCGACTGCGTGCCGCTGCCGAGCAGATCGCCCGCCTCGAGGTTGCAGCCGTTCACCGTGTGGTGGGTGAGCATCTGCGCCACCGTCCACCAGGAATCGCGGAAAGAGCTGTGTGACAGCCGCTGCGGCGCGAGGCCACGAGCACGCATGCCGGCCGTGTCGAGCCACACCTCAAGTTGTATGTCGAGCGCTCCCTCACGCCGCTGCGCGTCATCATCGAGATAGGGGAGTGGCGGCGGCTCAGCGGCGGGCCGCGCCCAGGGCACGCGAAACGGGGCGAGCGCTTCGAGCGTCACCACCCACGGTGACACTGTCGTGGCGAAGTTCTTGGCGAGGAATGGCCCGAGTGGCTGGTACTCCCAGGCCTGCACATCGCGGGCCGACCAATCGTTCAACAGACACAGCCCGAAGACATGGTCCTCGGCTTGCGCCAGCGGTACGCGGCGACCCAGACGATTCGCACGGCCGATGAACACGCCAACCTCGAGCTCATAGTCGAGGCGGCGCGTGGCGGCGAGCTCCGGCCGCGCGGCACCCGGCGGCATCACCTGGCCGTGTGGACGCGCAAAGGACTCACCGGAAACGCGCACCGAGGAGGCGCGGCCGTGATAGGCGATCGGCACCCATTTGTAGTTGGGTAACAGTGGATTCTCCGGCCGGAACAGCCGTCCCACCGCCGTGGCGTGATGGATCGAGGCGTAGAAGTCGGTGAAGTCTCCGATCCGCGCGGCGAGGTGAAATTCGGCCGCCGACTGCGGAATGAGCAGCGAGCGCAGGCGCGCCTCGAGCGTCGAGCCGGCGCGCAGCGCCGCAGAAAGCGCCGCGCGCAGAGCGCCGGACGCCTCAGGGCCTGCGGCCATGAATTCGTTCAGTGCCGCCCGGGTGCATAGCGCCAACGCCTCGGCGGCGCGGCCATCCAGTAATCCGACTGCATACAACGCGCCGAGGTCGAGCACCGAGTCCCCGATCGCTACGCCACCGCGAAAGCTCTCGCCGCTCCCCGCCCTGCGAAATACCGCGAACGGCAGATTCTGCAGCGGGAAATCCGTGCCGGGAGCATTGGCACTCTCCACCCAGCTCCGCAGTGCCGGGTCGTGCGTGGCGTTGAGCCGGCTCATCGGCGCGATCGCTTGCGCACGCGCTTCCTGCCGGCGTGGCGGGGCGTCAGCCCACTTCCGGCTGAGCGCGCGCTGCGCTCCGCCGCCTCCGGCGTGGTGCGAGGATCAGCCTCCGCAGAGGATGGCGGCGCGAACCGGCTCTGCAGGTCCTGCCATACGTGGCCATAGTCCCGCTGCAGGAGCGGCGTCTCGAGCGCATAGCGCGTCGGCCGGATCAATGCTCGCGTCTCGAACATGAAAGCCATGGTGGCAGTGACGGCCGTTGGCCTCGAGGTATCGGCTGCCGTCGCCTTCTCCCAGGTAGCAGCATCGGGGCCGTGACCGCTCATGCAGTTATGAAGAGAAGCCCCGCCGGGGGCAAATCCTTCCGCCTTGGCGTCGTAGACGCCTTCGATCAGCCCCATGAACTCGCTCGCGATGTTGCGGTGGAACCAGGGCGGCCGGAAGGTGTTCTCCATCACCAGCCAGCGCGGCGGGAAGATCACGAAGTCGAGCGCGTCGACGCCGGGCGTGTCGCTGATCGATTGCAGCACGAGGAAGATCGAGGGATCGGGGTGATCGTAGCTGATCGAGCCGATGGTGTTGAATCGCCGCAGGTCGTAGCGGTACGGCACGTTGTTGCCGTGCCAGGCGACCACATCGAGCGGGGAGTGATCGAGGGGCGCCGACCACAGGTGACCGGCGAATTTCTCCACCAGCTCGAAATTCCCATTGCGGTCTTCGTACCACGCGAGCGGTGTCTGAAAGTCGCGCGGGTTGGCGAGTCCGTTCGACCCGATGGGCCCGAGGTCCGGCAGCCGCAGCGGCGCTCCGAAGTTCTCGCACAGGTAGCCGCGCGCCGTACTTTCGAGCAGCTCGACGCGAAACCGCAATCCGCGCGGAATGACCGCGATCTCGAGTGGTTGCAGCTCGAGCACCCCGAGCTCGGTGGCGAGGCGCAGACCGCCCTGCTGCGGCACGATGAGCAGTTCCCCATCGGCGTCGCAGAAAAAACGCTCGTGCATGGAGCGGTTCGCCACGTACCAGTGAATGCCGCAACCGCTGTGCGCGTCCGGTGCGCCATTGCCACCGAGTGTCGCGAGGCCAGCGATGAAGTCCGTGGGTTCCCGCGGCAGCGGTGGCGGCGACCAGCGCAGCTGATTCGGTGAAGGGTCGCACTCGGTAAAGTTGCTGCTGATGCGCCCGTTCTCGATGCGGCGAAAACTTCCGTGTACTGCCGCGGGGCGAATCCGGTAGAGCCAGCTGCGCCGGTTGGCGTGGCGCGGCGCGGTGAAGGCGGTGCCGGAGAACTGCTCCGCATACAGACCGTATGGCGGCCGCTGCGGCGAGTTACGGCCTTGCGGCAAGGCGCCAGGTACGGCCTCGGTGGCGAAGTGATTGCCGAAGCCGCTTTGATAGCCCGGTGCGACGGTGAGGGTCGGCTCGACGGCGCGGTCCATGATGCACACTCCCGCTGCGGATAGCGGCACTATAATGTCCAATCCCGCGTTGCGCTCGTCCGGTGCTAACATCGCGCCGGTGTCGACTGCCTGCAGCCGCCTCTGCCTCGCGCTGATCGCCTCCGCCTGCGCCCTGGGTGCCGCGCTCGCGCAACCTGCGGCACCGCCGCTCGCGCCGCTGGCGCACTCTGCGCTCCTCTCCCTGGAAGCTGCGCCGGCCAGCGGTGGGCTCACGTTGCGCGTCCAGCGCGCCACGGGTCAAACGCCGCTCCTCGTGAATGACCTCTCGGTGAGCATCGATGGGAAGAGCGCGCCGGCGACAGTGCGTCCCGATGGCAGCTGGTTCGTGGCGCGGCCGGCGGGAACGCAGGACGCCGGGAAAACGATCGACGTGACGGTCGGGCACGATGGCATCCACGAGGTGCTGAGCGGCCGCCTCGCACCCTCTGCAGGTGGATCGGCGCCGGCAGGCTCAGGTACCGCGGCCGTGGTGAGCAGCAGTCACAAACAGATCTTCTGGTGGATTCTCAACATCGCGATCGTGGCGATAGCGGCCATCGCCATCTCACGGCGCATCTCATAGTGCGGGTGCGGGAGCGCCTACCGGACTTCGGGTGCCGTAATTGACTTGAGATATCGATAGAAGAACTCGTTACCTCGGTAAAAAGCGCTGACGCGCACCCGCTCATCGCGTCCGTGCGCGCGCACATCGCCACGGTCGACGGCGATTCCGGCGACTCCATAGGTCGGAAGACCCACGGCGCGCGTGAAGATGCCATCCGTCGCACCCGCATTCATGAACGGCACGACGGGAAGTCCCGGCCAGAGCGCGGCGACTGTCCTTTCCAGCGGGCCAACTACCTGCGGCAACAGCGGCGAGGGCGGCAGGCTTCGCTGCTCGGGCGCGGTGTCGGAGAGCGCGCCGTCATCCGCCACGTAGCGCACTGCGATCTCCGGGTCATTCAGCACGTGCACCAGCTCCTTGCGCACTTCCTCCTTCGAGTGCCCGGGCAAAATGCGGCAGTTGACGACGGCCTGCGCGCGCTGCGGCAGCGCGTTGTTGGCATGGCCCCCGTCGAGGCGGGTGGCTACACAGGTGGTGCGCATCAGGGAGTTGAGCTCCGGCTCGAGCGACAAGCGGGCAATGGCCTGTGCGTCGGCGGGCGAGCGCTCGATGGCACGCATGTCGGCGGCTACCTGTCCGCTGCGCGCTCCCGCCATGCGCTCGAAGTAGGCCCGCGTGACCTCATTGAGCTCGAAGGGGAAGGAGTACTGGCTGAGACGGAGCAGCCCCTGGGCAAGCTGATAGATCGCGTTGTCGGGCCGGGGCAGTGAGCTGTGACCGCCCCGGTTGGTCACCGCGAGCTGGTAGTCCGCGTACATCTTCTCCGCGGCACTCAGCGCGAACTCCTGGGGTACGCCGTGCTCGGAGGTGATCGAGTATCCGACGAGGCCATCGTGATTGAGCACGAACTCCGCGTCGATCAGATCGCGATGGTTGCGGGTCAGCCATTCGACGCCATTGCAGCAACCGCTTTCCTCGTCCGCCGTGAGGGCGAGAATGAGGTCACGGGTTCCACCATAGCCTTCCTGCTTCAGCCGCAGCAGCGCCGCGGCCATGATGGCGTCGCCGCTTTTCATATCGAGCGTGCCGCGGCCGTAGAAGTAGCCGTCCTTCTCGATGAGCTTGAAGGGGTCCGTGCTCCAGTCCTCGCCCCTGGCCTCCACCACATCGAGGTGGCCGATGAGCAGCACTGGCCTCTGCCTGCCACTACCTCGCAGCCGTACCACCAGGTTCTTCTTGCGCTCCTCGGGGCCTGCCACCAGGACGTCTGCCGCGGGAAAGCCCGCCGCGAGAAAACGTTGCGCCAGCGCCTGCGCCGCGGTGGTGATGTTGCCGACCGAATCCGTGGTGTTGATCTCGATGAGCTGCCTGAAGATATCGTGCGCCAGCGCGTCGGCGCCCCGGCCCGCTACAGCTTCGGGGTGGTCGGCGGCGAGCGCCGCGCCGCCGAGCAACCCGGCGAGGAGAGCCCCGAGACGGAGCCGGCGCACGGAGAGAGTCATGTAGGTTTCCTCCCGCAGGAACTAGCGTGCCGTCAGGGTGCGCAGATACCGATAGAAAAACTCGTTGGCCTGGTAAAACGAGGCGACACTGATGCGCTCGTCACGACCGTGCTCGCGGTCATCGCTCGGATCGACGCTGAGCGGTGAGAAGGTGTAGGTAGGCAGCCCCGCGGCGGTCGTGTGCGTGGCATCGGAGGCGCCGGCGGACATGCCAGGAATGACCTTGAGGCCGGGCCAGGTTGCCGCGACCAGCTGATCGAGAGGCGCGAGCATCTCGGGCAGCAGCGGTGGCGGCGCAAAGCCCCGGACCGCGGGCGCATGATCGGTGAGCGTGCCATCGCTTCCCTGGTAGCGGACGGCGATGGCGGGATCGGCCAACACCTGCACGAGCTGCTGACGCACCTCCTCGGGCGAGTGACCCGGCAGGATGCGGCAGTTGACGACCGCCTGTGCACGCTGCGGCAAGGCATTGTTGGCATGGCCGGCATCGAGGCGCGTCGCAACGCAGGTTGTATGGGTGATGGAGCGCTCGACCGGGTCCGCCGACAGCCGCTCGAGCGCCTGCCGGTCCGGAGGATTGCCCAGGATGGCGCGCATATCCGCTGCGCGCTGACCCGACTCGATCTGTGCCAGGCGCCGATAATATTCGCGGGTGACGGCGTTGAGCTCGAACGGGAACTCGTACGCCGCGAGCCGGTCGAGACCGCGGGTCAGAGTGTAGATGGCGTTCTCCGCAACGGGCACGGAGCTGTGTCCGCCTTTGTTGGTCACCTGCAGCTGAAAGTCTGCATAGACCTTCTCGCTGGCGACCAGCTTGAAGTAGAGAGGCTTGCCGTTCACGAGCAGCACCGAATAGTCATCGCCGCTCAGCACGAACTGTGCGTCGACGAGCTCACGATGATGCTGCACGAGCCACTGCACGCCATTGGCGCCACCGCCCTCCTCGTCCGCGGTAAGCGCGAGGATGATGTCGCGTGTGGGCCTGAAGCCCTCCTGCCTGAGCCGGATGAGCGACGCCAGCATGATGGCATCGGGCCCCTTCATGTCGAGTGTGCCACGACCGTAGAGCTCGCCGTCTTTCTCCACCAGCTGAAAGGGATCCGTGCTCCAGTCCTCCCGCCGTGCCTCGACCACATCGAGATGCCCGATGAGGAGTACGGGCTGGTGCGCGCCCGTGCCGCGCAGGCGCGCGACCAGGTTCTTCTTCCGCTCGCTCGGGCCGAGTACACGGATGTCCTCGGCGGGGAAGCCCGCGGTGCGCAGCCGCTGTGCCATGGCCTCGGCGGCGGTGGTGATGTTGCCGCGCTCGCTGTCCGTGGTGTTGAAGGCGGTCAGCTGCGCGAGCATGTCGCGTGCCAATGCGTTGGAAGCGCTGGTGGCATCGGCAGCCGCCGCGCATGCCGCCCACGCCGCGCAGCAGGCCGCCGTCAGCAAGCGGGCCGCGGCGCCGGCCCGGGTGGAAGTCCTCACTGGGTGGGGTTCGCCGGCGCGAGTACCAGCAGCCTGAACGTCCCGGGCTGGATCGCGGGCCGCGGATGCGGATTCTCGGGCGTCGCCGCAGGTGGCGGGCCGAAGTTCGCGGTCACGAGAAAAATGTGGTGCGCGTGCTCATCGAGCGCCATGGTGCGCGCGCCACGCTGCGTCGCGAGCGTCTGCGCGACCTCGGGCTTGCCCCCGGCACCCTGGCCGATGATGGTGAGCACGCCCTCGCCGCAGGAGGCGAAGCCGAGATGCGTGCCGGAGTCGTACTTCGCGCCATCGACACCGCCGCCGATCGGCGCCGTGCCGATGGTGCGGCCCGATCGGGCGTCGACCACCGCCATCACCTTGTTCTCACAGCCCGCGAACAGGCGCTGCCCGGTGATATCGATGGCAAGCCCGGAGGGTTCCTCGCAACCTGCGATCGGCCATACCGCACTCACCTTCAGGTGCTGTGCATCGATCTGCGCGATGCTGCTCTTGTCCTCGAGGTTCACATAGAGCCGGCCCTTCCCGTCGCTCACGGCAAATTCCGGTTTGGCATCGAGAGGGATCGTGCCAATTACCTCGTCGGTCTTCACATCGACCACGGTGGCATTGCGCCCGCGCCCGTTGAAGCTGAATACCCGGTGCGTCGCGGAGTCGTAGATGATGGCGTCGGGGTTCTCGCCCGTGGCCTTGATCTCCTTCAGCCGTGCCAGCGTTTTGAGATCGAACACCACGATGATGCCGCTGCGGCCCGCGCTGATGTAGCCGTGGCCGACATCGGTGGCGAGTGCGGTGGCGTGAACCCCGGGGGTGTCGGCGATGCTGCCGGCGAGGGTGAGCTTGTCGGTATCGACTACCTGCACCTGGGTGCCATGGGCAATGAAGAGCCGATGGCCGCCGTCATCGAAAGTGAGGTCGTCCCAGCCGCCATCGCCCGGCAGGCTGATCTCCTGCGCGATGCGGTACTGCGGTGCCGAGGGCACCTGCGCGCCTTGAGCCGTGAGAGAAAGCGCACCCGCCAGGCAGGCAAACCATGCCGGCCGGTACGTTCCGGATTTCATCAGGTTGCGCTCCGCATCAGTGGATCACCCAAGCACACAGATCGAGCAGCGGCCCCGGCAGGAGTCCGAGCGCGAGCACCGCCGCGGCGTTGGCACCGAGTGCCAGGCGCACGCCCGCTTCGCGTGCCGCCGCCGGGTACTCCGCGGCGGGCTCGTCGAAATACATCAGCTTGATGACTCGCAGGTAGTAGTACGCACCCACCACCGACGTTGCGGCCGCGAGCACCACGAGCCACAGGTGACCGGTTTCCCACAGCACCTGAAATATGCGCAGCTTCGCCCAGAAGCCAATGAAGGGCGGCACACCGGCGGTGGAGAACATCAGCACCATCATGGCGGCCGCGAGCAGCGGGTCGCGCTGGTGCAGGCCCTTGTAGTCATCGAGACGGTCGGCCTCGAAGCCCTTGGCGCTCGCCAGCAGGATCACGCCGAAGGAGCCAAGAGACACCAGCACGTACTGGAGCGTGTAGTACAGGGCCGCGGCGTAACCGTCGGGAGTGCCCGCGACGAAGCCGAGCAGGATGAAGCCCACGTTGGCGATGGTCGAATAAGCGAGCATGCGCTTCAGGTTGCTCTGGACGAGCGCCACGACATTCCCGACGATGAGCGTCAGCACCGCGAGTGCCGCGAGCATCTGCGTCCACTGTGCCTCGGTGCCGGCGAGGCCCTGCGCGAGCAACCGCAGCGCGAGCGCGAAGTAAGCGATCTTGGGCGCCGTGCCGATGAACAGCGTGACACTGGTCGGCGCCCCCTCGTACACATCCGGGAGCCACATGTGGAACGGCACGGCGCCGAGCTTGAAGGCGACCGCGACGACGATGAAGGTGAGGCCGAGGATGATCCCGGGGCTGAGCGGGCCATGGAGCCGCGCGGCGAGCTCGGTGAGATCGAGTGTGCCGGTGAGTCCGTAAATGAGCGACATGCCGTAGAGGAGCGTGCCCGAGGCGATGGCGCCCAGCACGAAGTACTTCATGGCGGACTCCGCGCTCACCCCCGAGTCGCGGTCGAAGGCCACCATGGCATACACCGAGAGCGCGAGCAGCTCGACTCCGAGGTATACGGTGATCAGGCTGTTGGCCGACACCAGCACGAAAATGCCGAGCAGCGCGGTGAGTGCGAGAACGTAGTACTCGCCGCGCTGGATATTGCGATTCTCGAGATAGGCACGCGAATAGAGCAGCGCCAGCGCGACGCACAGGAAGGCGGCGAGCTTGAGCGTCACGCCGAGCTGGTCCGCGATGTAGGTGCCGTTGAAGAGCAGCGTGCGCTGCGCTACCTGCCCGTAACGCACGAGGAGCGCTGCGCCCACCGCCAGCGCCACCAGGGTCAGTGTGGCGGTGAGCCCGCGGCGATGCACACCGGCGAACACCTCGATGAGCAGCAGCACGCAGATGGCGCACACCAGCCAGATCTCCGCGACCGCGGGGGCAAAGCTGGCTGCGTTCACGAGAGTTGAATCCATGTTGCGGCTACGGTGCGGGTGTCGAGCTCATGCGGCTAGAGCTTGGTGGCGACCGCCTGACTCAGCAGGTGGTGGACGGTGGGCTCGATCACCTTCAGGAGCGGTGCCGGCCACACCCCGACGAGCAGCACGGCGAGCGCCAGTGCGCCGAGCACGATGAACTCGCGGCCGTTCAGGTCCTCGAGCGCGGCGACGCGGGGGCTCGTCACCGGGCCGAACACCACACGCTTCACCAGCCAGAGGGTATAGGCAGCACCCAGGATCAGCGTCACCGCCGCAAGCGCCGAGTACCAGAAGCTCGCACGGAAGCTGGCGATGATCACCAGGAACTCGCCGACAAAGCCGGAAGTTCCCGGGAGACCCGTGTTCGCGAGCGCAAACAGCACCATGAAGGCGGCGAACACCGGCATGGTGTTCACCACACCGCCGTAATCCGCAATCTGCCGGCTGTGCAGCCGGTCGTAGAGCACGCCGACACACAGAAAGAGCGCGCCCGAGACGAGTCCGTGCGAAACCATCTGCACCATGGCGCCATCGACCCCCATCCCGGCACCCTGCAGGCTGCCGGTGTTGCGCACGATCTCGTACATCACGAAAGCACCGAGGGTTACGAAGCCCATGTGCGAGATCGAGGAGTAGGCGATGAGCTTCTTCATGTCCTGCTGCACGAGCGCCACATAGCCGATGTAGATGACGGCGATCAGCGAGAGTGTAATCACCAGCAGATCGAGCTCGCGGCTGGCATCGGGCGTGACCGGGAGCGAGAAGCGCAGAAAGCCGTAGCCACCCATCTTCAGCATGATGGCCGCGAGGATTACCGAGCCCCCGGTCGGCGCCTCGACGTGCGCATCCGGAAGCCAGGTGTGCACCGGCCACATGGGTACTTTCACCGCAAACGCGAGCATGAAGGCGGCGAAGATCCAGCGCTGCTCGATGAGCGAGAGCGGCAGTGCCTGGAAGGTCGCGATCGAGTAGTCGCCGGCCTTCACGTACATGTAGATGAGCGCGGCGAGCATGAATACCGAGCCGAGGAAGGTGTACAGGAAGAACTTGATGGTGGCGTACACCCGGCGCGGCCCACCCCAGATGCCGATGATAAGGAACATCGGAATCAACATCGCTTCCCAGAAGAAGTAGAAGAGCAGCGCGTCCGCGGCGGCGAACACACCGATCATCAGGCCTTCCATGATGAGGAACGCCGCGTAGTACTGCGACGGGCGCGAGGCGATCACCGTCCAGCCGGCGATCACCACCGGCACCGTCATGAACGCCGTGAGCACGATCAGGGGCAGGGAAATGCCGTCGACGCCGAGCGCATAGAACGCGTTGAAGCGCGGTATCCACGGCAGCAGCTCCCGAAACTGCAGCGTCGCGGTCGTGATGTCGAAGTGCGACCAGAGCGGCACGGCGAGTGCGAGCGTCGCGAGCGAGGCAGCGAGCGCGAGCCAGCGCCCGAGCACGATGTTGCGATCGCCGAGCAGCAGGATCACGACCCCGGCGGCGATCGGAAGCCAGATGAGGTAGGAAAGCAGCGCGTGCATCGTATGGCTCGGTGCAGGTGTCAGCCGTGGAAGTGCATCAGGAACCAGCCGAGGAGCAGCGCGAGGCCAATCATCATCCAGAACGCGTACGAGTAGAGGTACCCGCTCTGCACCAGGCGCAGGACGCTGCCGAACCAGCTCACCCCTTCCGCAGTGCCATTAACCATGACCCCATCGATGAGCGCTTCATCGCCACCGCGCCAGAGCCCGGTACCGATGCCGCGGGTAAGCGGAGCGATGACCTTCTCGTTCACCCAGTCGAAGTAGTACTTCTGCACGAGGAGCCGATAGAGCCAGGCAAAGCGCTGCTGCGCGCTGTCCGCCCACGACGGGAAGCGCAGGAAGAACAGCCACGCCGTGACCGCGCCCAGCAGCGCCAGCCAGAAAGGCGGCGAGACGAGTCCGTGCAGCGCAAATGACATCCACAGCGGGTGTGCGAACTCTGCTGCGAGCCTGGCGGTGACGTTATTGGCGGAGAGCACGAAGATCGAACCGCCGTAGTAATCGCCGAACAGCACCGGCACGACCGTGAGTGCGCCGATGAGCACCGAGGGAATGGCGAGTGCGATGAGCGGCAGCGTGACGACCGCCGGGCTCTCGTGCGGGTCGCCGTGCGCGTGCTCCTCCTGGTGCGGGCCGTGGGCGCTCGCCGCGTGCACGCCGGCGGCATCTGCGGGAGTCTCCTCGCCGGCCCCGCGACTTGACGCGGGCGCTGCAGCCGGCGTCGCCGGGTCGCGGAAGCGCTCCTTGCCGTGGAAGGTCATGAACAGCAGCCGGAACGTGTAGAGCGAAGTCACGAACACACCGAGCAGCACGCACCAATAGGCGAAGCCCGCTCCCCAACGATGCGACTCACCGACCGCCTCGATGATGGCGTCCTTCGAGTAGAAGCCGGCGAAGAACGGCGTACCGACGAGCGCGAGCGCGCCGAGCCAGCAGGTGACTGCGGTGACCGGCATGTACTTTGCCAGCCCGCCCATGCGGCGCATGTCCTGCTCGTGATGCAGCGCGATGATGACCGAGCCTGCCGCGAGGAACAGCAGCGCCTTGAAGAAGGCGTGGGTCATCAGGTGGAAGATGGCCGCGCCGTAGGCCGAGGCGCCGAGCGCGACCGTCATGTAGCCAAGCTGGGAGAGCGTCGAGTAGGCGATCACCCGCTTGATGTCGTTGTTGACCACCCCGAGCAGACCCATGAAGAAGGCGGTGATGGCGCCGATCACCATCACGAACGAGAGCGCGGCATCGGAGTACTCGAAGAGGGGCGACATGCGCGCAACCATGAAGATGCCCGCGGTCACCATGGTGGCGGCGTGGATCAGGGCCGAGATCGGAGTCGGGCCTTCCATCGAATCCGGCAGCCACACGTGCAGCGGCACCTGCGCGGATTTCCCCATGGCCCCGATGAACAGGCAGATGCAGATCAGGGTAAGCGCCGCCACACCCGAATTCGAGGTGAGCGGCAGCACCGCCTGTGCGATCCCAGGCGCGGCATCGAACGCGGCGCGGTAGCTGAGCGAGCCGGTGTAAAAGGCGACACCCGCGATCCCCAGCACGAAGCCGAAATCCCCGATGCGGTTGACGATGAAGGCCTTGAGCGCGGCGAAGGTGGCGCTCGGGCGCGTGTACCAGAAGCCGATCAGCAGGTAAGAAACGACGCCGACCGCTTCCCAGCCGAAGAACAGCTGCATGAAGTTGTTCGACATCACCAGCATCAGCATGGAGAAGGTGAACAGCGAGATGTAGCTGAAGAAGCGGGTGTAGCCCGGGTCGTCCGCCATGTAACCGATGGTGTAGACGTGCACGCAGAGCGACACGAAGGTCACCACCGCCATCATCAGCGCGCTCAAGCGATCGATGAGGAAGCCGACCTCCATGTGCATGCCATCGCTCACCAGCCAGGTGTACACCGAGTGGTCATAGAGCGGGGCGCCCCCGGAATAGACCTGACGCAACACGACGAGCGACAGCAGGCACGAGAGCGCGACCGCAAGACAGGTGATGGTGTGCGCGCCGGCCCGGCCGATCACCCGGCCGCCGAGGCCCGCGACCAGCGCGGCGATGAGCGGCAGCACTGGAATGGCGAGCAGCAGGTTGGCGTTCAGCGGGTGCACGTCTTCAGCCCTTGAGCGTGTTGAGGTCCTCGACCTCGATGGTGCGGCGCTCGCGGAACAACACCACGAGAATCGCGAGCCCGATCGCGGACTCGGCCGCCGCCACGGTGAGGATGAAGAACACGAACACCTGCCCGTTGAGATCACCGAGATAGCGCGAGAAGGCGATGAAATTGAAGTTGGCGGCGAGCAGCAGCAGCTCGACGCACATGAGGAGCAGAATGAGGTTCTTGCGGTTGAGGAACACGCCCGCCACTGCGATGGCGAACAGTACCGCCGAGAGCGTCAGCTGTTGCGCGAGGCTGATCATGGGCGCGGCTCCGGATCCATTTTCACGACGCGCAGCCGGTCGCTGCTGCGCACGGCGACCTGCGCGGAGATGTTCTGCTGCTTGTAGCCCGGGCGGTGGCGCAGCGTGAGCGTAATGGCGGCGATGATCGCGACGAGCAGCAGCATCGCCGCCAGCTCGAGCGGGTAGGCGTAGCGGGTGTACAGCAACCGCCCGAGCTCGAGTGTGTTGCTGTAGCCCGGGGGCGTCGGGGTACCGCCGTGACTGGCATCGATGCCAAGCCCGCCACGCGCCCACACCACGCCGACGATCTCGAAGATCACCGCGAGCGCCGTGAGCCAGCCGAGCCAGGCGAAGCGCGTGAAGCCTTCACGCAGCCGCTCGAGGTTGATGTCGAGCATCATCACCACGAAGAGGAACAGCACCATCACCGCTCCCACGTAGACGAGCACCAGCACCACCGCGAGGAACTCCGCCTCGAGCAGCAGCCAGATCGCGGCCGCGGTGAGGAAGCACAGGACGAGCGCGAGCGCCGAGTACACCGGGTTGCGCGAGGTGATCACGCCGAGCGCGGCGAGCACCAGGATGGACGCGAACAGGTAGAACAACACCTGGATCAGCATGATGTGCCGCCCGCCTCCCCGTTGCCCTGCCGTCGCCTCATCGGTACGGTGCGTCGGCCGCCCTGTCGGCCGCGATCATTGCCTCGTAGCGCTCGCCCACGGCGAGCAGCTTGTCCTTGCTCATGATGTTCTCGCCGCGCTTTTCCATGTGGTACTCGTGGATGCGCGTGAGCACGATGGCATCGACCGGGCAGGCTTCCTCGCAGAAGCCGCAGTAGATGCACTTGAAGAGATCGATGTCGTAGCGCGTGGTCCGCCGCGTGCCATCGGGCGCCACGTCCGAATCGATGGTGATGCACACCGCCGGGCACACCGCCTCGCACAGCTTGCAGGCGATGCAGCGCTCCTGGCCGTTCGCATACCGGCGCAGCGCATGCAGCCCGCGGAAGCGCGGCGACTGCGGAGTTTTCTCCTCGGGATAATTGAGGGTGTACTTGGTGCTGAGGAAGGTGCGCGCCGTCACCATCAGGCCCTTGAGGAGCTCGGGCAGCAGGAAAGTCTTGAGCGGGTTGAGTGCCATCGGTACGAATCCGCCTCAGTGGTACCAGGGGCGGGCCCACGGCCCGATGTGATAGAGCGACATGATCATCTCCACCCCGATCCACACGAGGGTCACCGGGATGAGTGCCTTCCAGCCGAGCCGCATGATCTGGTCGTAGCGGTAGCGCGGGAATGTGGCGCGGAACCACAGGAACAAGAACACCAGCACGAACGCCTTGAGGAACAGCCACGCGAAGCTCGGCTCGCCGAGTAAGGTGTTGCCGAGCCCCGGCCAGCCCTCGAACGGGGCGCGCCAACCGCCGAAGAAGAACACCGCGGTGAGCGTCGAGATGAGAATCATGTTGGCGTACTCGGCGAGAAAGAACAGCGCGAAGGCCATGCCCGAGTACTCGACGTGAAATCCCGCGACGATCTCCGACTCCCCCTCGGCGACATCGAATGGCGCACGATTGGTCTCGGCGATGCCTGAGATGAAGTAGACCATGAGCAGCGGAAAGAGCCAGAACCAGTTCCAGGACAGGATCCCGCCGGCCTGCGTGTCGACGATCCTGCCGAGATTCATGCTGCCGGTCGCCATCAGCACCCCGACGAGCGCAAACCCCATGGCGATCTCGTAGGCCACCATTTGCGCCGCCGAGCGCATCGCGCCGAGGAAGGCGTACTTCGAGTTCGCCGCCCAGCCGGCGATGATGATGCCGTACACCCCCATGGAGGTGAGCGACAGCAGGTAGAGCAGCCCCGCATCGGCCTTCGAGACCACGACGGTCGGTGACAGCGGGATCACCGCCCAGGCGGCGAACGCGGGGATGAGCGCGATGATGGGCGCGAGACGGAACAGGAGCTTGTTGGAGTTCGCCGGTACGATGACCTCCTTCAAGAGGAGCTTGAAGACATCGGCGAAGGGCTGACCCAAACCTGGCAGGAGGCCGAAGAGGCGCACGCGATTGGGCCCGCGGCGCAGCTGCATCCAGCCGATGACCTTACGCTCCCAGAGCGTCAGCAGCGCCACCAGGATGATGAGCGCGACCGTGATGACGAGGATCCACGCCGTCGCCTGCGCATAGTCCGGCAGCGACATCCAGCGGGTTGTGAGGCTGTTCAGCACCGCGCCTCTTCCTCAATAGCTCGAAAGCGGGGTACGGCCATCACGGGTTCTCTGCAGCGAGACGGCGCGGCGCACGAGGGCGTCCACCTGGTACATCGGAACGTCCGCGACCGTCACGGGAGGCGCGAGCCGCGCGCCATTTCCCGGCGGCTGCACGCCATGGGTACCCGCGTAAACTGCGGGTGCCAGCCCTTCGCACGCCGCACGCAGCTCCGCAAGAACCTCCTCCGACGACAGGTACTCGAACCGGGGCAGGTTGAGCAGGTTGCCAAGCACGCGCAACACCTTCCAGCCCGGGCGCGCCGCGCCAACCGGCGTGGCCGCTCCCTCCTGGCTCTGCCAGGTACCTTCACAGTTCACGTACGTGCCGGAGGTCTCGGCAAAGGTGCCGATCGGCAGCAGGACGTGCGCGATGCGCTTGACTTCCTCACTCGCGAAGGGAGTGATCGCCACGACGAACTCGGCCTGCGCGAGGGTGCGCTGCGCCTCCGGATCGAGCGTATCGATGCCGGGCTCCACGCCGCCAAACAGCACATAGGCGCGCAGCGGTTTGGCCCACATCTCGCGCGCCGCGAGTCCCGGTTGGGTGAGGGGTTTGGCTCCTGCCCCGCGATGCGGCACGGCGCCCGCGAGATAGGCGCCCGCGGCATTGGCGCCTTCGCTGATGCGGCCGAAACTTGCGCCGGTGAGCCGCGCGAGCGCGGCGGCGAGTGCGCGCAGATCGGCGAAGGCTGGATGACGGCCGGCGAGCGCGCCGAGCCACACGGCGCGGCGCGTCCCGGTGAGCAGCGCCTGCACCGCTCCACGATGCGCATCGGTCACGGTCGCCCCGCGCACCACGGTGGCAAGCTGCTCGGGTACTGGCTGACCGGTGGCCTCGGCGGCTGCGCCGAGGAGCGCCGCGAGCTCCGTCACCATTGCGCCTGGTGTGCAGCTGAGATATCCGGCGAGCGGGAAGAGGTACGCGAAGCGCGCCGGATTCAGCATCGCGACCTTCGCTCCAAGCCGCGCGGCCTTGCGCACCCGGTGTGCCAGGATCGGCGCCTCGCGGCGCAGGTTCGAGCCGATGATGAGCAGCGCCTCGAGTGCGTCGACCTCAGCGATGCGCGTGCCGAGTGCGGGGAACACGGGGTCTGCGGCCTGGTCACGGAAATCGCGCTGCCGCAGGCGGTGATCGATGTTGTTCGAGCCGAGTCCGCGGGCGATGCGCGCCGCGAGATAGAGCTCCTCGGTGGTGCTCGCGGGGCTCGCCAGGACGCCGAGCTGGCCGGCGCGATCCTTGAGTCCTTCGGCCGCGAGCATGAGGGCCGGTTCCCATTCGCTCTCCGTCCATTCGCCGCCACGGCGCACGAGCGGCGCCTCCAGCCGGTCGGCGCTGTAGACCCCCTCGTAGCTGAAGCGGTCGCGGTCGGCAATCCAGATCTCGTTGATCGATTCGTTCTCGCGCGGCACGACGCGCATGAGCTTGCCGCGCAGCACGTGGCCGAAAAGATTGCTGCCGACCGCATCGTGCGGCGAGACGAGCGGCACGGCGCGCATCTCCCACGCGCGCGCGCTGAAGCGATAGGGCTTCGACACCAGTGCGCCGACGGGGCACAGATCGATCACGTTGCCCGAGAGCTCGTGGTTCACCGTGCTCTCGATGTAGCTGCGCACCTCCATGTGCTCGCCGCGGCCGATCATGCCGAGCTCCTGCACGCCGGCGATCTCTTCGGTGAAGCGCACGCAGCGGCTGCACTGGATGCAGCGCGTCATGTCGGTGGCGATGAGGGGACCTAAGTTCTCGTCCGCCACCGAGCGCTTACCCTCGTGATAGCGCGAGATGTCGCGGCCGAAGCCGACCGCGAGGTCCTGCAGCTCGCACTCCCCGCCCTGATCGCAGATCGGGCAGTCGAGCGGATGGTTGATCAGCAGGAATTCCATGGTGGCGCGCTGCGCACCGATGGCGCGCGGCGACTTGGTGAACACCTTCATGCCCTCGCCCACCGGGGTCGCACAGGCGGGCAAGGGCTTCGGCGCCTTCTCGACCTCGACCAGGCACATGCGGCAGTTGGCGGCGATCGTGAGCTTTTCGTGGTAGCAGAAACGCGGCACGTAGATGCCGGCGCGGTCGGTGGCGCGGATGATCATCTCACCCTTGTGCGCCTTGACCGGCACGCCGTCGACTTCGATGTTGACCTGGTCGTCCGCCATGTGTCGTTCCTGCAGCGCCTCAGGCCGCGCGCGCGCCCTGACCGTCGGTGGCGAGACTCCGTCCGCCGTGGTCGATCATGTATTCGAATTCGTGCCGGTAGTGCTTGAGGAAGCTCTGCACCGGCCAGGCCGACGCATCTCCGAACGCGCAGATGGTGTGCCCTTCGATGCGATTCGCCACATCGAGGAGCAGGCCGAGCTCTTCGCGCCGCGCCTGACCTGCGAGCACGCGCTTCAGCATGCGGTTCATCCAGCCGGTGCCCTCCCGGCAAGGCGTGCACTGGCCACAGGACTCCGCCATGTAGAACCGCGAGATGCGCTCGAGCACGCGCACCATGCAGGTGGTTTCATCCATGACGATGGCGGCGCCCGTGCCGAGCGCTGAGCCTGCCGCCTTCACCGAGTCGTAATCCATGTTGGTCTTGAGCATGATCTCGCCCGGCACCACCGGCACCGACACCCCGCCGGGGATGACGGCCTTGAGCTTGCGCCCGCCGAGCACACCGCCACAGAGCGCGAGCAGGTCCGCAAACGGGATGCCGAGCGGCAGCTCGATGTTGCGCGGCTTCTCCACGTGTCCGGAGACCGAGTAGATCATGGTGCCGCCCGAGTTCGCAGGCCCAAGCCCGGCGAACCACGCCGGGCCCTTGCGCAGGATGGTCGGTACCGAGGCGAAGCTCAGGGTGTTGTTGATGGTCGTGGGCGCGCCGTACAGGCCGAAATTCGCCGGGAAAGGCGGCTTGAAGCGCGGCTTGCCGGTCTTGCCCTCGAGCGAGTCGAGAAGTGCCGTCTCCTCGCCGCAGATGTACGCGCCTGCGCCGAGAAAAGTATGCAGGTCGAAATCGATGCCGGAGCCCTGCACGTTCTTGCCCAGGAGGCCGGCGGCGTACGCCTCGGCAAGCGCCGCCTCGAAACGCGGCGCCGGCTCGCCGAGGAACTCGCCGCGGATGTAGTTGTAGGCGACCGTCGAGTTGGTCGCATAGCCGGCGATGGCGAGTCCCTCGATGACCGCGTGCGGGTTGTAGCGCAGGATGTCGCGATCGTGGCAGGTACCCGGCTCGCTCTCATCCGAATTGCACACCAGGTACTTCTGTGTGGGCGAGTTGCGCGGCATGAAGCTCCACTTGGTGCCGGTGGGAAATCCCGCGCCCCCGCGGCCGCGCAGCCCCGAGGCCTTCACCTGATCGATGACCTGCTCGCGCGGGGGCTTCTCGCGCAGCAGCCGCTCCCACACGTCATACCCGCCGATGCTGCGATAGGTGGCGAGCGTCCAGGAGCGCTCGAGCTTCAGAGGCTCGAACGCGGTGAGATTCATGTGCTCGGCGTAGCGGCTCTCGAGATCGCTCATTTGAGCGCATCCAGAATCGCGGCGAGCTTCTCGGAGGTGAGGTGCTCGTGGAACACGTGGTCTACCATCATCATCGGCGCCCCGGTGCAGGCCGCCAGGCATTCCTCCTCGCGCTTGAGAAAGATCCGCCCGTCGGGCGTGCTCTGATTGGCGCGGATGCCGAGCTTTTCCTGCGCGTACGCCAGCAGCTCCTCCCCGCCGCGCAACATGCAGGAGATGTTGGTGCAGATGCTGACGTGGTGCCGCCCGCAGGGATGGGTCTCGAACATGGAGTAAAAGCGCGCCACCTCGTACACCTGGATCGGCGGGAGCTTGAGGTACTCGGCCACCGCGTCCATGAGATCGGCGGTGAGGAAGCCCGAGTTCTGTTCCTGTGCGGCGCGCAACGCCGCGATCGATGCCGAGCGCTGCCGGCCCGGCGGGAACTTCGCCACCCAGTGGTCGATCTCGCGGCGGGTCTGCTCGGAGAGCAGCGACAGCTTGCTCGCGAGCTGCGTGCCACCCACCCCGACGCTGCTGCGCTCGCTCACCGGTCGATCTCCCCGAACACGATGTCCTGCGTGCCGATCACCGCCACGACGTCCGCGAGCATGTGACCGCGCACCATCTCCTCGAGCGAAGCAAGATGCGCAAACCCGGGCGCGCGGCACTTGAGGCGGTAGGGCTTGTTGGCGCCATCGGACACCAGGTAGACGCCGAACTCGCCCTTGGGCGCCTCGATGGCGGCGTAGGTGTCGCCCGCCGGCACTTCGTAGCCTTCGGTAAAGAACTTGAAGTGGTGAATCAGGGCTTCCATGTCTTCCTTCATGAGCTCGCGCGGTGGTGGCCGCACCTTGCGGTCATCGATCATGGTCGGTCCCGGATGCGCACGCAGCCACTCGATGCACTGGCGGACGATGCGGTTCGCCTGACGCATCTCCTCCACCCGCACGAGATAGCGGTCGTAGCAGTCACCATTCACCCCGAGCGGCACGTCGAAATCCAGCCGGTCGTAGACTTCATAGGGCTGCTTCTTGCGCAGATCCCAGGCTATGCCCGAGCCACGCAGCATGGGACCGGAAAACCCGAGCTGCATGGCGCGCTCGGGGCTCACCACGCCGATATTCACCGTGCGCTGCTTCCAGATGCGGTTGTCGGTGAGCAGCGTCTCGAAGTCATCCACCGCCGCGGGAAACGCCGCAGTGAAGGCCTGGATGTAGTCGAGCATCGTGCCGCTGCGCGCCTCATTGAGGCGCGCCGCATCTTTCGCCGAACGCCACTTCGAGGCCTGGTATTTCGGCATCGACTCGGGCAGATCACGGTATACCCCGCCCGGGCGGTAGTAAGTGGCATGCATGCGTGTGCCGGAGACCGCCTCGTACACGTCCATGAGCTCCTCGCGCTGCTTGAAGCACAGCAGAAACACGGTCATCGCGCCGATGTCCAGCGCGTGCGAGCCGAGGAACATGAGATGGTTGAGGATGCGGGTGATCTCATCGAACATCACGCGGATGTACTGCGCGCGCTCGGGCGGCTCGATGCCGAGCAGCCGCTCGATGGCGAGCACGTAGGCGTGCTCGCTGCACATCATGGACACGTAGTCCAGGCGGTCCATGTAGCCGATCGACTGGTTGAAGGGCTTGGACTCGGCGAGCTTCTCCGTCCCACGATGCAGCAGCCCGATGTGCGGATCCGCCTTGTGGATGACTTCTCCATCGAGCTCGAGCACGAGGCGCAGCACGCCGTGGGCGGCGGGATGCTGCGGCCCGAAGTTCATGGTGTAGTTGCGGATCTCGGTGGCGGGCGTCGCGGCCATCAGCGCGGTACCTGTGGGTCCTTGAGCGCGGGCTCGTAACGGTGATCGTGGCGGATCACCTTCGGCACGAGCACCCTCGGAGTGATGGTGACCGGCTGGTAGACCACGCGCTGCTTGTCGGGGTCGTACTGCACCTCGACGTTGCCGATGAGCGGAAAGTCCTTGCGGAAGGGATGCCCGATGAAGCCGTAGTCGGTGAGGATGCGGCGCAGGTCCGGGTGTCCGCGGAAGAGAATGCCGAAGAGGTCGAACGCCTCGCGCTCGAACCAGTTCGCGCTCGCCCAGATATCGACCACCGAGTCGAGCACCGGCTCGGCGTTGTCGGGGCAGATGGCCTTCAGCCGCAGACGCTGGTTGTGAGTGATCGAGAGCAGGTTGTAGACGACCGCGAAGCGTCCCGGGGCGTTCGGGTCGGGCGGCGCCCCCTCGGGGAAACGCGCGCGGCTGAAGCCCGAGCGGGTGGCACTGAAAGTCTCCCAGTCGTCGCGCCCATACTGCAGGTAGTCGACGCCGGCGAGATCCATGAGCATCTCGAACTTCAGCCCCTCTTCATCGCGCAGCGTACGGCACACCGTAGCGAGTCCGGCAGGCTCGACCTCGTAAGCGAGCTCGTGCGCGAGCGATGGCACACGCCGCGCGCTGCCCTTCAGCTGCGCGTCAACCTTGCCTGCGAGGGCTTCGATGCGCTCGCTCACCTCTCGAACCACCTCATATCCGGTTATCTGCCGATGGCGCCGGTGCGGGCGATCTTCTTCTGCAATTGCACGATGCCGTAAATCAGGGCCTCGGCCGTCGGCGGGCACCCCGGAACGTACACGTCCACGGGCACGACGCGGTCGCAACCCCGCACGACCGCGTACGAATAGTGGTAGTAGCCGCCGCCATTGGCGCACGAGCCCATCGAGATGACCCAGCGCGGCTCGGCCATCTGGTCATACACCTTGCGCAGCGCCGGAGCCATCTTGTTGACGAGCGTGCCGGCGACGATCATCACATCCGACTGGCGCGGGCTTGGGCGGAACACCACGCCGAATCGATCGAGGTCGTAACGCGAGGCGCCGGCATGCATCATCTCCACCGCGCAGCAGGCCAGGCCGAAAGTCATCGGCCAGAGCGATCCGGTACGCGCCCAGCTGATGAGGTCATCGACGCGCGCGGTCAGGAAGCCGCGCTGCGCAAAGCCTTCCACGCTCTCCGCGGCTAGTCCCACTCGAGAGCTCCCTTCTTCCACTCGTAGATGAAGCCCACCACGAGGATGGCGAGGAAAATACCCATCGACACGAGCCCCACCGTGCCGATGCGGCCGAGCGCCACTGCCCAGGGAAACAGGAACGCGATCTCCAGATCGAAGACGATGAAGAGGATCGCAACGAGGTAATAACGGACGTCGAAGCGGGTCCGGGAGTCCTCGAACGCCTCGAAGCCGCACTCGTAGGGCGCGAGCTTGGCCGGGTCGCGATGGAAGCGCGAGAAGTAGCGGCCAAATCCGCTACCGAGCACCAGCAGCGCGATCGCCACGCCCGAGGCAACGATGAGGAAAATCAGGATCGGGAGGTAATTCGACAGCATGCGACCTGATGCCTAAAAAAAGCAGATCGGACCGTGACCTGCCCCCGGTTTCGGGGGCCGCATTGTAGCAGTGCGGTCGTTACTTTGGCGTGGCTCGGCAGGAACGCTGCGGTTGCTGCGAAGCACCCGCCGTTGTCGCTGGCGGTGCCTGGTGCCGACGGTCGGATTCGAACCGACACGCCTTGCGGCGCTAGCCCCTCAAGCTAGTGTGTCTACCAATTCCACCACGTCGGCACGGATCGGATCACTTCGGCGCCGGTGCGGGATTCGGCGCCGGAGTCTGCGTTGGCGCAGGCGTCGCCGGCATCGATGACGGCGCCGAGCCCCCTGGCGCGGGCGCGGGTTTCGCCGGTGGCGCCGCGGCCTGATCGAGGATGGTCTTCTGCACCTCCGTCTGCTTGCTGGTGGAGCTGCCGAGGTAAGCGAGTGCCAGGCTGTTGATCATGAAGATGGCCGCGAACACCGCGGTGGCACGCGACAACGCGGTAGTCGCGCCGCGGGCGCCAAACACGGTTCCGGAGGCGCCTGCACCAAAGCCGGCGCCCGCTTCCGCTCCCTTACCACGCTGGATCAGCACCAGGCCGACGATGACCAGCGACGAGAACACCTGTATGCATGTCAGGATCCAGCGCAACATCGAAAAACTCTCTCCTCCCGTCACCGCGCCGCGGCCAGGATCGTCAGAAATTCATCCGCCTTGAGCGAGGCGCCACCGATCAGCCCGCCGTCGACATCCGGCATCGCGAACAGTTCCGCCGCGTTACCCGCTTTGACACTGCCACCGTAGAGGATGCGCGTCGCGGCGGCGATTTTAGCATCCCGCTCGCCGACCCGGGCGCGGATGAGGGCGTGCACCTCCTGCGCCTGCTCGGGCGTCGCGTTGCGCCCGGTCCCAATCGCCCACACGGGCTCGTAAGCGATCAGGCCAGGTCCGAGTGCGCCAGCCCCACAGAGCTCGAGCACCGCATCGAGCTGACGTCCAACGACCTCATTGGTGCGCCCGGCCTCGCGATCGGCAAGCTGCTCGCCGACGCACAGGATCGGCACCAGCCCCCTGGAATGCGCGGCGGCAAACTTGCGGGCAACGAGCTGGTCGTTCTCGCGATACAGCAGCCGCCGCTCGGAGTGCCCGACGATGACGTAGTGACAGCCGACGTCTCTCAGCATCGCCGCCGAGATCTCACCGGTGAATGCCCCGTGCGTCTCGGCACACACATCCTGCGCCCCGAGACTGAAGATCGAGTCGCGCAGCAGCCGGGCTGCCTCATGCAGGTAGACGAAGGGCGGACAGATGACGCAGGCCGCCGTGGGTTTTGCCGGAGCGGCTCCCAGCAGCTCCTCGATGAGCCCCGCAGTCTCGGCGCGCGAGCCGTGCATCTTCCAGTTTCCGGCAACGATGGGACGGCGCATGGAGCGGGCTCGCCTCGGACTCACGGGTTCAAAAAGGGCGCGGGATGATAGCGATGCAGGGGGGGTGACGCAACGCTGCCGCTCGCCTGCCGCGGCGCCACCCCAAGCGGCTCCTCTCAGGCGGCGCGGCTCCTCTCAGGCGGCGCCGCTGCTCTCAGGCGGCGGCGCGCTTCACGATCTCCGCGAGCTCGGTTGCCGCGGCGCGGGTCTCCGCTTCCTCGCGCCCTTCGACCATGACCCGGATCACGTGCTCGGTTCCCGATGCGCGCAGCACGACGCGGCCCTCGCTACCGAGCCGCTGCTCGATGCGGGCCACGGCCTGCTGGATGAGTGGGACCTCGTTTGGATCGAAGCGGCTCGCCACACTCACGTTGAGCAGTATCTGGGGGAACTTGCGCATTGCCGAGGTGAGCTCGGCGAGCGAGCGGCCAGTCTGCTTGATCACCGCGAGCACCTGCAGTGCGACGACGAGAGCATCGCCGGTGGTTGTCTTGTCGAGGCAGAGGATGTGGCCGGAGGTCTCACCGCCGAGAACGCCCTGGGTGTCCCGCAGCATCGAGAGCACGTAACGATCGCCGACGGCGGCACGCCGGAAGTCGATGCCGGCCGAACGGAGCGCCAGCTCGAGTCCGAGATTGCTCATCACCGTGCCCACCACCGGGCCGCGCAGGGTCCCCGAGTGCTGCAGGGCTCGTGCGATGACGTACAGCAGCTGATCGCCATCGACGATTCTTCCCAGGTGATCCACCATGACCAGCCGGTCGCCATCGCCATCGAGCGCGAGTCCGACGTTGGCGCGCACCCCGGGGACCGTCAGCTGCAGCAGGTCCGGGGCCATCGAGCCGCAGCCGTCGTTGATGTTGCGGCCATTGGGGGAGCAGCCGATCGGCACGATCTCCGCGCCGAGATCGGCGAGGATGCGCGGCCCGACCTTGTAGGCCGCGCCATTCGCGCAGTCGATGACGATCTTCAGACCCGCGAGATCGAGCCCCGCCGGCAACGTCGCGGCACAGAATTCCTGATACAGCGTGCGCGAGCGATCGACGCGCGTGGCGCGGCCGAGGTTGCGCGAGGCACGCGTGAGCGGGGCCTGCTCCAGCTCGGCCTCGATGCGCTCTTCCAGCGCATCGGAGAGCTTGGCGCCCGAAGCGTCGAAGAACTTGATGCCATTGTCATCGTACAGATTGTGCGAGGCGCTGATCACGACGCCGAAGTCGCAGTTGAAACGCCGGGTGATGTAGGCGATGCCCGGGGTCGGCAGCGGCCCGATCAGCATCGCATTGACGCCGGCCGCTACGAAACCCGCCTCGAGCGCCGATTCGAACATGTAGCCCGAGAGGCGCGTGTCCTTGCCGATCAGGACCGTGCCGCCTTGCGGCGCGAGCACCCGCGCCGCAGCGCTCGCGAGCTTCAGGGCAAAATCGACCGTCATCGGGTGCTCCCCGACACGGCCACGCACTCCATCGGTGCCGAAATATCGCCGACCCATGCCTGTCTTCTCCATCCGCGCCGCCATCAGTCGCCAGCTTCCACCGCGATCGCCACCTTGAGGGCATCGACCGTCGCAGCCACATCATGCGCACGGATGATGCGCGCACCCTTGAGTGCGGCAATCACCGCGAGCGCGACGCTCCCGTACACCCGTTCACCCGGCTCGCGCCCGGTGAGTTTGCCGACCGTCGACTTGCGCGACAACCCAACCAACACCGGCGGCCCGTCCGCGGCCAGCTCGCCGAGATGGCGCAACAGCGTCAGATTGTGCTCCAGGTTCTTACCGAAGCCGAATCCCGGATCGACCGTGAGCCGCGCCGGATCGATCCCGGCGGCGCGGCAAGCGCTAACCCGCGCGCCGAGAAACGAGCGCACCTCCGCCACCACATCGCTGTAGTGCGGCGCGACCTGCATGGTGCGGGGATCCCCCTGCATGTGCATGAGACACAAGCCGCAGCCGGTTGCGGCCGCCGCCTCGAGCGCGCCCGGCTCGCACAAGGCACGCACGTCGTTGATGAACCCGGCCCCGGCCGCCGCCGCGGCCCGCATGACCTCCGGCCTGCTGGTGTCCACGGACACCACGACAGGGGTAGCGCGTCGCAGCCGCTCGATGACGGGAAGCACGCGCCGCAGTTCCTCGGCGGCGTTCACCGGCTGGGCGCCCGGACGAGTGGACTCACCGCCCACATCGATCATTGCCGCCCCTTCCGCCGCCATGCGCAGCCCCTGATCGACCGCCGCATCGGGCGAGGCAAAGCGCCCACCGTCGGAGAACGAGTCGGGCGTGACGTTGAGCACGCCCATGACGACCGGACGGCTCAGGTCGAGCGTCCGGTCGGCGCACTGCAGGAGCTTAATTAATGTTGTCCCGCGGGGATGACCGGTGTGCCGGCCGGCGCCGGCGCAGTCGGCGGCTTGTTGGACAAGGAGTCATCCCACCCCGCCGGCGGCTTCGGTGTCTTGCCGGCCATGATGTCCTTGAGCTGCTCCTCGTCGATGGTCTCGTATTTCATGAGCGCTTCGGCCATGAGATGCAGCTTATCGAGCGAGCTAGTGAGGATCTGCCGGGCGCGCTGGTAGTTGCCCTCGATGACGCGGCGCACCTCCTCATCGATCGCGTGCGCAGTGACATCGGACACCTGCTTGTGCTGTGTCACGCTGCGCCCGAGGAACACCTCACCGGTCTCCTCCGAGTAGGTCAGCGGCCCGAGCTTGTCCGACAGGCCCCATTTCGTGACCATGTTGCGCGCGAGCTCGGTGGCACGCTCGATGTCGTTCGAGGCGCCGGTGGTCACCGACTCGGGACCGAAGATGAGCTCTTCGGCAATGCGCCCACCGAAGAGCGTCGCGATGGCGCTTTCCAGACGCCGCTTCGAAAAGCTGTAGCGGTCCTGCTCGGGCAGGAACTGCGTGACCCCGAGCGCACGCCCGCGTGGAATGATGGTGACCTTGTATACCGGGTCGTGCTCGGGGACGGTCATCCCGACGATCGCATGTCCCGCCTCGTGATAGGCCGTCATGCGCTTCTCCGCCTCGCTCATGACCATGGAGCGCCGCTCGGTGCCCATCATGATCTTGTCCTTGGCTCGCTCGAACTCCTCCATGCCGACGATGCGCTTGTTGGCGCGCGCGGCGAACAGCGCCGCCTCGTTCACCAGGTTGGCGAGGTCTGCACCGGAGAAGCCGGGAGTGCCGCGTGCGATCAGCGCAGGCTTGACGTCATCCGCGAGCGGCACGCGCCGCATGTGCACGCGCAGGATCTGCTCCCGGCCACGCACGTCCGGCAGCGGCACGACGACCTGGCGGTCGAAACGTCCCGGGCGCAGCAGCGCGGGGTCGAGCACGTCGGGGCGGTTGGTGGCGGCGATGACGATGATGCCCTCGTTGCCCTCGAAGCCATCCATCTCGACGAGCAGCTGATTGAGGGTCTGCTCGCGCTCATCGTGGCCGCCGCCGAGGCCGGCGCCACGATGGCGGCCAACCGCGTCGATCTCATCGATGAAAATGATGCATGGAGCGTGCTTCTTCGCCTGCTCGAACATGTCGCGCACGCGCGAAGCACCGACGCCGACGAACATCTCGACGAAGTCGGACCCCGAGATGGTGAAGAAGGGAACCTTCGCTTCACCGGCGATCGCGCGCGCGAGCAGCGTCTTGCCGGTGCCGGGCGAGCCGACCATGAGCACGCCCTTGGGGATCTTGCCACCGAGCTTCTGGAACTTGCCGGGGTCCTTCAGGAAGTCGACGATTTCCCCGACTTCCTGCTTGGCTTCATCCACACCGGCGACGTCGGCGAAGGTGACGTTGACCTGGTCCTCGCCGAGGAGCCGTGCGCGGCTCTTGCCAAAGGACATTGCGCCGCGTCCGCCGGAGGCACCCTGCATCTGCCGCAGCATGTACAGGAAAACCAATATCAATAGCAGCGCCGGGGCCATCTGCAGGAACAGCTGACCGATGAAATTCGGCTGCTTCGGCTCACGCGAGTCGAGCACGACCCCTGATTTGAGCAGCGTGCCAATGAGCGCGGTGAAATCGGTCTCGGGGTTGTGGGTCTTGAAGGTCGACTTGTCCTTGCGGACCCCGTAGATCATCTCCCCCTGGAGCACCACGGATTCGACGCGGCTGCTCTTCACGTCATCGATGAAGGTGCTGTAGGGAACTTCCTGCGGCTGTCCGACCGTCGGCATATAGCGACTGAACACCGCCAGCAGCACGAGCACGATGACGACCCAGAGCAGGATGTTCTTTGTCAAATCGTTCAAAGGCTTACCAACCTCGTTCGCCGCGTGCGGCTCCAGCCTCAAAGCAACCTACACCAAGCGAAACTGCATCGCCAGTAGATACATCTCGGGGCTTCGGGAGCGCGAGGCCTCCGGCTTCAAGAGCTTCACCCGCCGGAACTGGCGGCGGGCGTCCTGCAGCAGCTCCACGAATCCGGAGCCCTGGAAGACCTTGATCAGGGCATTCCCTCCGGGCTTCAAGATGCGCCCGGCCATCTCGAGCGCCAGCTCCGCCAGATGCATCGTGCGCGGCTGGTCGATCGCGTCCACGCCGCTCAGGTTGGGCGCCATATCCGAGAGGAGCACATCGACCTGCCGTTCGGGGAGCAGATGCAGGAGCCGATCGAACACCTCGGGCTCGCGGAAATCACCCTGCACGAACTCGACGCCGGACAACTCCGGCATCGGCAGGATGTCGGTCGCCACCACGCGCCCGCGGACGCCTACACGGCGTGCCGCGTACTGGCTCCAGGCCCCCGGCGCCGCGCCGAGATCGAGGCACACGGCGCCGGGCTTCAGCAGCTTCATGCGCCGATCGATCTCCTCGAGCTTGAACACCGCGCGTGAGCGCCAGCCCTCGCTCTGCGCCCGCTGCACGAAGGGATCGGCGAAGTGCTCCTTCAGCCAGCGCGCGCTGCTTCTGGAACGCCGCTTCATCGATCAGCCCGCTTCATCACTGTGGAGGCCCGCTGCCGGGCATAAGTTCCCAGGGCCGAAGCGGCGCTGCGCCCTTCTCAGGCGAGGCGCACGGCGACGATCTCGTAGGAGCGCGTGCCGCCCGGTGCCGCGACATCCACGACCTCGCCCTCGGATTTGCCGACGAGCGCGCGTGCAATCGGGGAGGTGACCGAAATGCGCCCGGCGCGGATATCCGCCTCATCTTCACCCACCACCTGGTAGATCACGCGTGCGCCATCGGCCTGGTCTTCGAGCTCCACCGAGGCGCCGAACACCACTTTGGCGTTTTTGGGCAGGCGCGCGGGATCGATGACCTCCGCACTCGCGAGCTTGTGCTCGATCTCCTTGATGCGCCCCTCGATGAATCCCTGCTGCTCGCGCGCGGCGTGGTACTCCGCATTCTCCGAGAGGTCGCCATGGCCGCGCGCTTCGGCGATCGCCTTGATGATCGCCGGGCGCACCTCCGACTTCAGACGCTTGAGCTCCGCGCGCAGCGTCTCGGCCCCGCGCAGCGTCATGGGTGTGCGCTTCATGTGGCGATCGCCTCGCTGTGCAGGTCCTGGAGGCGATGCACCTCGACCTCATCGAGATGATCGAGCGCCTCGCAGGTCGCGAGGCCCGCCGCGACCGTCGTGTAATACGTGACCCGATGGTGCACCGCCTCGCGCCGGATCGAGTGCGACTCGCGGATGGCCTGCTTCCCCTCGGTGGTGTTGATGATGAGGTCGATCTCGTCGTTCTTGATCATATCCACGATATGCGGACGGCCCTCACGTACCTTGTTGACGCGCCGACAGGGAACCCCCTCCTCGGCGAGCGCGCGCGCGGTGCCCTCGGTCGCCACCATCTCGAAGCCGCGCTCGATGAGCTTTTTCGCGAGTGTCACCGCCGGCGGCTTGTCTCGATCGCGCACGCTGATGAAGCACACGCCCTGACGGGGCAGGACTGTCCCTGAGGCCGTCTGCGCCTTGGCGTAGGCCTCACCGAAGGTACGTCCGGTGCCCATCACCTCGCCGGTGGATTTCATCTCGGGACCGAGGATCGGATCGGCTTCCGGGAACTTGACGAACGGGAATACCGCCTCCTTCACCGAGAAATAGGGAGGCACACGCTCGATCGCACCGACGAGCTGCTTGAGCTTGTGCCCGGTCATGACCCGCGCGGCGACCTTGGCGAGCGGAAGCCCGGTGGCCTTCGAGACGAAGGGCACGGTGCGCGAGGCCCGCGGATTCACCTCGAGCACGTAGATGACCCCAGCCTGGATCGCGAACTGTACGTTCATGAGCCCGACGACGTTGAGCGCGCGCGCGAGCCTGCGCGTCTGATCGCGCAGCTCGGCCTGCAGCTCACGGCTCAGGCTCGCGGGTGGAAGCGAGCAGCTCGAATCCCCGGAGTGGACACCGGCCTGCTCGATGTGCTCCATGATGCCGCCGATGAGCACGTCCTCACCGTCGCAGACCGCATCGACATCGACTTCGATGGCGAGATCGAGAAAGCGGTCGAGCAGCACCGGACTGTCGTTCGAGACCTGCACCGCGCTCGCCATGTAGCTGCGCAGGTCCTCCTCGTTGAAGACGATCTCCATGGCCCGCCCGCCGAGCACGTAGCTCGGCCGTACCACGAGCGGGAACCCCACCTCGCGCGCCAGCGTGACCGCCTGGTCCTCGGTGCGCGCGGTGGCGTTCGCCGGCTGCTTGAGTCCGAGTTTCCTGACCAGGGCCTGGAAGCGTTCGCGGTCCTCGGCGATGTCGATGGAATCCGGTGAGGTCCCGATGATGGGCGCGCCGGCTGCCTCGAGCGCCCGCGAGAGCTTGAGCGGCGTCTGGCCGCCGAACTGCACGATCACGCCTTCGGGTTTCTCCACCTCGAGAATCTCGAGCACGTCTTCCAGCGTGAGCGGCTCGAAATAGAGCCGATCGGAGGTGTCGTAGTCGGTCGAGACGGTCTCCGGGTTGCAATTCACCATGAGGGTCTCGAAACCGTCCTCACGCAGCTGCAGCGCCGCATGCACACAGCAGTAGTCGAACTCGATCCCCTGGCCGATGCGGTTCGGACCACCGCCGAGGATCACGATCTTGCGGCGGTCGGAGGGGTTGGCCTCGCATTCCTCCTCATAGGTCGAGTAGAGGTAAGCGGTGGAGGTCGAGAACTCCGCCGCGCAGGTATCCACGCGCTTGTAGACCGGCCGTACATTCAGCTCGTGGCGCTTGTCGCGAATCGCCTTCTCGGGCATGTCGACGAGGTGCGCGAGACGGCTGTCCGAGAAGCCCTTGCGCTTCAGGAGCCGCAAACGCTCGGCCGTGAGCGAGCCGAGGCCCGCTTCGCGCACCTGCGCTTCGAGCTGCACCAGCTCCTCGATGTGCGCCAGGAACCAGGGATCGATGCGCGTGAGCTCGGCGATGCGGGTGAGCGGCCAGCCCGCGCGGAAGGCATCAGCTATGTACAGCAGGCGGTTCGCCCCCGGGGCCCGCAGCTCGTACGCGAGACGCTCCTGGCTCTCATCGGAGAGCGGCACGGGCAGCTGCGGCACGAAGCCATCGAGCCCCGTCTCGAGTCCGCGCAGCGCTTTGTGGAGCGATTCCTGGAAGGTGCGGCCGATGGCCATGACCTCGCCCACCGATTTCATCTGCGTGGTGAGGCGGTCGTTGGCGGTCGGAAATTTCTCGAAGGTAAAGCGCGGGATCTTCACCACGACGTAGTCGATCGAAGGCTCGAAAGAAGCCGGCGTCGCCCCCGCGGTGATCTCGTTGCGCAGCTCATCGAGGGTGTAGCCGACGGCGAGCTTGGCGGCGATCTTGGCGATGGGAAAGCCGGTCGCCTTGGAGGCGAGCGCCGAGGAGCGCGATACGCGCGGGTTCATCTCGATCACGAGCAGCCGGCCGTCCTCGGGGTTCACCGCGAACTGCACGTTGGAGCCGCCGGTGTCGACGCCGATCTTGCGCAGCACGGCGATCGAGGCGTCGCGCATGCGCTGGTATTCCTTGTCGGTGAGGGTGAGAGCCGGGGCAATGGTGATCGAGTCCCCGGTGTGGACACCCATCGGATCGAGGTTCTCGATCGAGCAGACGATGATGCAGTTGTCGGCGTGGTCGCGCACCACCTCCATCTCGAACTCTTTCCAGCCGATCACCGACTCCTCGAGCAGCACCTCACCGGTGGGTGAGGCATCGAGGCCGCGGGCGACGATGTCCTCGAGCTCCTCGCGGTTATAGGCGATCCCACCGCCGCTTCCTCCGAGCGTGAATGAGGGACGGATCACGACCGGGTAGCCGATCTCGCCCGCGATGGCGAGCGCCTCATCGAGACTGCGCGCGATCTGCGACTGCGGGGTCTCGAGTCCGATCTCGCGCATCGCGTTGCGGAACAGCTCCCGGTCCTCGGCCATGTCGATCGCGGCGCGCGAGGCGGCGATCAGCTCGACCGCGTATTTCTCGAGTACCCCCTCGCGCACCAGATCGAGTGCGGTGTTCAGCCCGGTCTGCCCGCCCATGGTCGGCAGGAGCGCATCGGGCCGTTCCTTCTCGATGATGCGCGCCACCGTGTGCGCGTTCACCGGCTCGATGTAGATGGCGTCGGCCATCTCGGGATCGGTCATGATGGTCGCGGGGTTCGAATTGACCAGGATGACGCGGAAGCCCTCCTCGCGCAGCGCCTTGCAGGCCTGGGCCCCGGAATAATCGAACTCGCACGCCTGTCCGATCACGATGGGACCGGCGCCGATGATCAGGATGCTGTGGATGTCGGTGCGCTTCGGCACAGCTTCAGCGTCCGCCCGCTTGCTGACGGCGCAGATTCTCCTCGGCCGCCTTCAGCTGGGCCTGCAGCCGCCGCAGCATCAGATGATTGAAGCGCTCGAAGAGCCCGCGCAGGTCGTGCGGACCGGGGCTCGCTTCCGGGTGGCCTTGAAAGCCGAATATCGGCCGCTCCTGGAAGGCAAGGCCCTGGAGCGAGCCATCGAAGAGCGAGCGGTGAGTCGGCACGACTCCCGCGGGGAGTGTGCTCTCATCCACCGCGAAGCCGTGATTCTGACTGGTGATGAACACGCGCCCGGACTCGAGTTCCTGCACCGGGTGGTTCGCGCCATGATGGCCGAACTTCATCTTCACCGTGCGCGCACCGGAGGCGAGTCCGAGAATCTGGTGCCCGAGGCAGATACCGAACACCGGCAGGTCGGTCTCGAGAAAGCGTTGTGTCGCCTTGATCGCATAGCTGCACGGCTCGGGATCTCCCGGACCGTTGGAGAGAAAAATTCCATCGGGCTCGAGAGCGAGCGCCTCCTCGGCGGAAGTCTGCGCCGGCACCACCGTCATGCGGCAGCCGCCATCGGCAAGCAGCCGCAGGATGTTCCGCTTGATGCCGAAGTCGTACGCCACCACGTGCAGGCGCTGACTGGCGCGGATCGGCGCGCGCGCCGGCTCCGGCCAGAGCGTGCCTTCATTCCACTGATAGCTGCGCTTGGTGCTCACCACCTTCGCCAGATCCATGCCCTTGAGGCCGGGAAACTTGCGCGCGATCTTCACCGCCGCGCCCTCATCGAGCTGATCGCCGGTCATGATGCAGCCCGCCTGCGCGCCCTTCTCCCTGAGAATGCGCGTCAGCTTGCGGGTGTCGATGCCCGCGATCGCGACTAGCTTGCCGCGCTCGAGGAACTCACTCAGCGATTCGTTCGCGCGCCAGTTGCTCGGAATGAGTGGCAGATCGCGGATGACGAGACCCGCCGGGTAGATCTGCGCGGCTTCCAGGTCCTCGGGCGTCGCGCCGGTGTTGCCGATGTGCGGAACGGTGAGCGTCACGATCTGACGCGCGTAGGAAGGGTCGGTGAGAATTTCCTGATAACCCGTGAGGGCGGTGTTGAAAACGACTTCGCCTGTGGTGTTTCCCTTGGCTCCGATCGACTGGCCGCGAAAGATCGTTCCATCGGCCAGCGCGAGCACCGCAGGTACGCTCACGTGATCAGTTCTCCCTCGCTCACATACACAAAGCGGGAGGAGTTCTCATCGAACATCCTCCCGCCTTGCATGGACTAACCCGTACACGGATTAGGCGGAAATTTTACGGGCGTTTCGGGCGATGTGTCCATGGAAACTTCCGCCATCACGGCCTCGGGAAAGAGTTCTGCCTTCTTCGCGAATAGGGTGCTAAGCCTCTGTTTTAATGGATAGAACATCACGCATGTTGTATCGCCCGGGGGGGCGCGACGAAAGCCAGAGCGCGGCCGAGAGCGCGCCGCGCGCAAAGATCGTACGATCGTGCGCCCGGTGGGTCAGGACGAGCTCCTCTCCGGCACCGCAAAAGAGCACGGTGTGCTCCCCGACGATATCTCCGGCACGAAGCGAGGCAAGCCCGACCCGCTCTTCACTGCGCGGCCCCACGGGCGGTCCCGGCCTTCCCGTGACCCCCTGCGCGGGCAGCCCGCGCGCGCTGCCGGCGGCCCGGGCGAGAGCGAGCGCCGTCCCCGAAGGAGCGTCCGGCTTCAGCCGGTGATGGAGCTCGAGCACATCGACGTCGAAGCTCGCAGGCAACGCCCGCGCCGCCACCGCCGTCAGCGCGGTGAGGAGTGCGACACCGACGCTGGTGTTGGGAGCGACGAGGAGCGGCACCCGCTTCGATAAGGCATCGAGCTCCGCATCGAGCTCGGCGCCAAAGCCGGTGGTGCCAAGAAGCAGCGGCTTGCGCGCGGCACCGCAGGCCTGGAGCGTCGCCGCTGTGCCCGCAGCGCTACTGAAGTCGAGGGCCACATCCGCGGCGGCGAGCGCGGCCGGCAGATCGCTCGTGATGGGGAGGTTCAATTTGCCGCTCCCGGCCACCTCTCCGGCATCACGCCCGAGTGCGAGACTTCCGGGCCGGGCGACTGCCCCCGTGATGATGAGCTGCGGGAATGTGGGGGCGGTGCGCAGCAGCGCCTGTCCCATGCGACCGCTCGCTCCAATGATTGCCAGGCGAGTGAGCGGCGTATGGGCCGGGCTGCTCACGAATGTCAGTCCTTGGTGGGCCCCGAGGCGAAGAAGCGGCGCACCCCCTCGAGGAACCCCTTCTCGCGTGGCGCATGGTGCGCGGCCTGGATCTTCAGCGATTCATCCAGGCGGCGAATGAGCTCGCGCTGCTCTGCCGAAAGATGCACCGGAGTCTCGACGACCACCCGGCAGAACAGATCTCCGCGTGACCCGCCGCGCACCGGCTTCACTCCCTTGTCACGCAGCCGAAATATGCGGCCGGATTGGGTCTCTGCCGGAATCTTGAGTGTCACATCGCCTTCGAGCGTCGGCACATTCAGCGTGCCCCCGAGGGAGGCGGTGGCGAAGCTTACCGGCACCTCGCAGCTGAGGTGCACGCCATCGCGCTCGAAGATCGGATGCTCGCGGACGTGGATCTCTACATAGAGGTCGCCGGGCGGGCCACCGTTACGCCCGGCCTCGCCCTCACCGGTCAGCCGTACGCGATCACCCGTGTCGACTCCGGCGGGCACCTTGACCGAGAGCGTGCGGGGGCGCCGCACACGCCCCTGGCCGAGGCACGCGTCGCAGGGGTTGCGCACGATCGTCCCCGACCCACGGCAGCGCGGGCAGGTCTGCTGCAGCTGGAAGAATCCCTGCGCGATACGGACTTGCCCGGCTCCGCCGCAAGTCTCGCAGGTGGCGGGACTGGTGCCCTTGGCGGCCCCCGAGCCGTGGCAGCCTTCGCATTCCGCGAGCCGCTCCAGGCCGATCTCCACCTGGTGGCCGAAGACGGCCTGGGAGAGGTCGAGCTCGAGCTCGTAGCGAAGGTCGGCGCCACGGTACACCTGCGAACGGCTGCCGCGGCGCGCGCCACCGAAGATGTCGCCGAACACATCACCGAAGATGTCGCTGAAGGTGTCCGCACCGAATCCGCCGCGGCCAGCGCCGCCGCGGGAGGCGGCTTCGACGCCTGCGTGACCGTACTGATCGTAGGCCGCCCGCTTCTGCGGGTCAGTGAGCACCTCGCAGGCTTCCTTGGCCTCCTTGAAGGCCTCTTCCGCGTCCCGGTCGTTCGGATTTCGATCCGGGTGGTATTTCATGGCGAGCCGGCGATAGGCCTTCTTGATCTCCGCCTCGGTCGCACCCTTCGGTACGTCGAGTACCTTGTAGTAGTCGCGCTTCGCCATGGACCAAGCTTAAGAGGCCTTGCGTCCTTTGTCCTTGACCTCCTCGAATTCCGCATCCACGACGTCCTCGCGCCCCGCTCCCGGAGCCCCACCGCCATCACCCGGCGCACCGGCGCCGGCTCCCGCCTGCGCGCCAGCTCCCGCAGCCCCCGCCTCACCCGCCGAATAGGCGCGCTGGGCGATGCTGGAGGAGGCCTGCCCGAGGGCGTCAGTCTTCTTTTCGATCACACCCCGGTCATCGCCCTTCAGCGCGGTGCGCAGATCCGAGACCGCACTCTCGACCCGGGCACGCTCGGCCGCGTCCACCTTATCGCCGAGATCCTTCAACGACTTCTCGACGGCATGGATCAGGGCATCTGCCTTGTTGCGCGACTCGACGAGCTCGCGGAAGCGCTTGTCTTCCTCGGCGTGCGCTTCGGCGTCGCGCACCATGCGCTTGATCTCGTCCTCATTCAGTCCACTCGAGGCCTTGATGACGATCTTCTGCTCTTTGCCGGTGGCCTTGTCCTTGGCCGACACATTCAGAATCCCGTTGGCGTCGATGTCGAAAGACACCTCGATCTGCGGCATGCCACGCGGCGCGGGTGGTATGTCCGCGAGGTCGAACTTGCCGAGGGACTTGTTGTCCGCGGCACGCTCGCGCTCGCCCTGCAGCACGTGAATGGTCACGGCAGTCTGGTTGTCGTCCGCGGTCGAGAAGACATTCGATGCCTTGGTCGGAATCGTGGTGTTCTTCTCGATGAGCTTGGTCATGATGCCGCCGAGTGTCTCGATGCCGAGCGACAGCGGCGTCACATCGAGCAGCAGCACGTCCTTGACCTCTCCGGCGAGCACGCCGCCCTGGATGGCCGCACCGACGGCGACCGCCTCATCGGGATTCACGTCCTTGCGCGGCTCCTTGCCGAAGAGGTCCTTCACGTACTTCTGGACCAACGGCATGCGCGTCTGGCCGCCGACCAGGATCACCTCGGCGACATCGTTGGTGGAAACGCCTGCGTCCTTGAGCGCGGTGCGGCACGGGGCAATGGTCTTCTGCACCAGGTCCTCGACCAGCGACTCGAGCTTGGCGCGCGTCAGCTTGATGTTGAGGTGCTTGGGTCCCGACTGGTCCGCGGTGATGTACGGCAGATTGATATCCGTCTGCTGCGTCGAGGAGAGCTCGATCTTCGCCTTCTCGGCGGCCTCCTTGAGACGCTGCATGGCGAGGGGGTCCTTGCGCACATCGACGCCGGACTCCTTGAGGAACTGCTCGCCGAGGAAATTGATGATGCGCAGGTCGAAGTCCTCGCCACCGAGGAAGGTGTCGCCATTCGTCGAGAGCACCTCGAACTGCCGCTCGCCATCGACTTCCGCGATCTCGATGATGGAAATGTCGAAGGTGCCACCGCCGAGGTCGTACACGGCGATCTTGCGGTCACCGCCCTGCTTGTCGAGCCCGTAGGCGAGCGCCGCCGCGGTCGGCTCGTTGATGATGCGCTTCACCTCGAGTCCGGCGATGCGTCCGGCGTCCTTGGTCGCCTGGCGCTGCGAATCGTTGAAGTAGGCGGGAACGGTGATGACGGCCTCTTTCACCGCCTCGCCGAGATAGTCCTCCGCGGTCTTCTTCATCTTCATGAGCACCCGGGCGGAGATCTCCGGCGGTGCCATCTTCTTGCCCTGGACCTCGACCCAGGCGTCGCCGTTATCGGCCTTGGCGATCTTGTACGGGACCATGTTCACGTCCCGCTGGACCACCTCGTCCTCGTACTTGCGGCCGATGAGGCGCTTGATCGCGAAGAGCGTGTTCTGGGGATTGGTGACCGCCTGACGCTTGGCGGGCTGTCCCACCAGTACCTCGCCGTCCTTGGTGAAGGCGACGATCGAGGGGGTCGTCCGGTCGCCCTCGCTGTTCTCGATCACGCGGGGCTTGCCGCCCTCCATGATGGCCACGCACGAGTTGGTCGTGCCGAGATCGATGCCGATTACCTTAGCCATGGGTCACTCCGCCAGCGTTCTATAGGTCTAAGTGGGGAATTCCGGGTCACTTCTTAGGGGTAGCCGGGGACGCTTTCAAGCCCGGACGCCCGAGTTTCGCGCATCACGCCGGAGTTTCTCCGCTCAAGCCGGTGCCCGCGCGACGATCACCCGCGCGGGACGCAGCAGGCGTCCGTTGAGCTCATACCCCGGCTGAATCACCTTCAGCACAGAGTTCGGCTCGGCAGTCTTCGATTCCTCGGCCATCATGGCCTCGTGCCGCGCCGGGTCGAAGGGCTCGCCGACCGGGTCGATCAGGGTAATGCCGAGCTTCTCGAGGGCCCGGGAGAGCAGCTGCAGCGTCGCCTCCTGTCCTTCGCGCAGGCTCTTGAGGTCCGCACGGCCCGCGTTCTCAACGGCGAGCTCCAGGCTGTCCTTCACGGGCAGCAGCTCGGCGGCGAACTTCTCGAGCCCATAACGGTTGGCCGCCTCGATGTCGCGCTGGGCGCGCTTACGGACGTTGTCGAGCTCGGCGGCGGCGCGCACATACTGCTCCCGGTGGCTCTTGGCGCGCTCATCGGCCTCGACCAGCGCCTGCTGCAGGCGCTCCAGCTCGGCCACGAGGGACTCGCCCTCGGGCAGGACGGTCTTGGGTTCCGCTCCCGCCGTGGCTGGTGCGGCTCGCGGGGAGTCGTTGGCACTCATCTTCGATGGCCTCCAAAGTCAATGCGCAAGCGCAAAGGGTTGGCGGCCGCTCATCGGGCCGCCGCCCCGGGGGGTGGGGGTCAGCGGCGCGAATTCAAGGCGGCGCCGAGGAGTTTAGCGGTCATGTCTACGATCGGGATAACCCGCTCATAAGCCATGCGAGTTGGCCCGATGACCCCGAGCACCCCGACCACGGCCTCTCCGTCGGCGTAGGGAGCAGTGACCACGCTGCAGTCATCGAGGATACGGTATCCGGACTCGTGACCAATGAAGATCTGCACCCCTTCGGCCCTGAGACTGTGATCGAGCAGGTGCAGGAAATCGCGCTTCTCGTTGAACGCTTCGAAGAGCCGCCGCAACTTCTCGACGTTGGTGAGCTCGGCCACCCCCATGAGGTTCGTCTCGCCCTTGATGACGTACTCGAGCTTCTCTTCGCTCCCGGCCTCGAACACCTGCTGCGCGACGGAGATCGCATCGAGCATGATCTGGTTCATGTGGGCGCGCGCCTCGGAGAGCTGGCGCAGCAGCTCCTGGCGGACCTCGCCCACCGAGCGGCCACGAATCTGCTCATTGAGATAATTCGAGGCACGCTTGAGCTCATCGGCCGAGTAGTGACGCTCGAGCTGGATGATGCGGTTCTGCACCTCGCGGTCGTTGAAGACCAGCACGACCAGCACGCGGTTCTCGGAGAGCCCGACGAACTCGATCTGCGTCAACGCGGCCTGCCGGGGGCGCGGCAGGGTGACGACACCGGCGAGCTGGGTCGCCGAGGAGAGCAACTGTGAAACGGTGGCAATGAGCTCGGTCGAGCTATCGCGGCTCGCCTCGAACTGCCGGCGTATCTCGGCCGTCGCGGCATCATCCAGCGGGCGCAGCTGCAATAGCGTGTCGACGAAGAAGCGGTAACCCTTATCCGTCGGTACCCGGCCGGCGGAGGTGTGCGGCGAGGCGACGAATCCGAGCTCTTCGAGATCGGCCATCACATTGCGGATCGTCGCCGCCGACAGCTGCAGTCCCGATTCACGCGAGAGTGCACGCGAGCCGACCGGCTGACCATCGCGTATGTAGCTCTCGATGAGCGCACGCAGCAGATGCTGCGCGCGCTCCCCGAGGTGCTCATCCCGGGGTTCGTGCGCCATATATGACAGGAAGCTAGCGTTCGCGCCGGCAGACCGTCAAGCAAGGCCGGCCGTTCCGTGCGCATCCTAACGATATGTGACCCCGCCATTGGCCCCCGGCGCACCCCACATGCTAAAAAGACGCGCCCTGGGGCTGGGTGAGATTAAGTCGAGGCGCTGCCTGATGGCCTTTCCGGTGCGCACCTGTGCGTTGGTCGGCCGATTCTCCGATCCGCGGATCGCGGAGAGCGTCGGCGCGTTGCTGCCCCACCTGAGCAGCCGGGGCGTGCGCGTCCTCGTCAGCGAGGATGCCGAGCTCCCGGCCGAAGCTCCCGTGAGCCGCGTTCCCGAAAGCGCCTTCGGCGAGCGGGCGGACCTGGTCATCGCGGTCGGCGGTGATGGCACGCTGCTCTACGCTGCGCGCCTCGTCGCGCAGCACAATGTCCCGCTCGTTGGCGTCAACCGGGGGCGGCTGGGATTCCTCACCGATGTCATGCCACAGGACATGCTCCCCTCGGTCGATGCGGCGCTCGCCGGAGAGCTCGAGGCCGATGAGCGTCCATTGCTCAGGGCCCGCCTGCACCATGCCCGCGGCGCAGTGGCGCAATCCTTCGCACTGAACGACGTGGTGATGCAGAAGCACGACACGGGGCGCACGCTCGACTTCGAGACACGCATCGACGGCGCTTACGTCAATACCCACGATGGCGATGGCGTCATCGTGGCAAGTCCGACCGGCTCGACCGCCTATGCCCTCTCCTGCAACGGACCGATCCTCGAGCCGCACCTCCCGGCGCTCGTCATCGTGCCCATCTGCGCACACACCCTTTCCGACCGGCCGATCGTGGTCGCTGCGCAGTGCGTGATCGAAGTGGTGCTGCTCGAGCGCGCGGATACCCAGGCGAATGTCACCTGTGATGGGGCGCTGCTCGGGGCGCTGACACCGGCGGATCGCCTGGAGGTCAGTACCGCAGCCGAGCGCGTGACGCTCCTGCATCCGCCCGGCCATGATTATTACCGGCTGCTGCGCTCCAAGCTCCGTTGGGGCCGCGGCAGCTTCGAGCACTGAGCATGCTGACGCACCTGCAGATCCGTGACTTCGCCATCATCGATGGGGTGGAGCTCGAGCTTCGCCCGGGGCTCACCGTGCTCACCGGCGAGACCGGGGCCGGCAAGTCGATCGTCGTCGATGCGCTGCAGCTGCTCGCCGGTGGCCGCGCGGGCCCCGAGGTGGTGCGGCACGGCGCCGAGCGGGCCGAGATCGCCGCCACTTTCGATATGAGGCAGGCCCCGCGCGAGCTCAAGCAATGGCTCGAGGAGCAGTCCCTCGGGGGTGGCACCGAGCTCGTCGTGCGCCGCGTGGTCGGCAGCGATGGCCGCTCGCGCGCCTACCTCAACGGTCAATCCGTGTCTCTCCAGCTGCTGCGCGAGGCGGGCAGCATCCTGATCGATATCCACGGGCAACACGAATTTCAGTCGCTCACCCGCAATGCCGCGCAGCGCGAGCTGCTCGATGGCTATGGGTCTCTCATCTCGAGCGTCGGCCAGGTCGGTATCGCGCACCGCGTATGGCTCGAGCTCCTCAATCGCACGCTTGCCCTGGAGAGCCAGGCGCGCGATCGCGATGCGAAGCTCGAGCTGCTGCGCTACCAGGTTGGGGAGCTGCGGGCACTGCAGCTGAAGGGCGGAGAAGCCGAGGCGCTGGCCGAAGAAGCTGGGCGGCTCGCCAACCGCGGCCGGCTCGCGGGCGGCGCACAGGCTGCACTCGATGCGTTGTATGCGAATGATCAGCTGAGCGCCCACGCCATGGTAAGCCGCGCGCTGCAGAGCCTGCGCACCCTCGCGGCTCTCGACGCGAAGCTCGCGGCGGTGCTGCCGCTGCTGGAAGAGTCTGCGGTGCAGGTTCGCGAAGCGGCGCGCGAGCTCGAGCGCTATGGCGAATCCCTCGAGCTCGACAGCGCGCGCCAGGAGGAGGTGCAGAGGCGGCTCGCCGCGGTGGAGGAGCTCGCGCGCAAGCATCACGTAACGCCCGCGGAACTCCCGGCGCAAGCGGCACGTCTCGCCGCGGAGCTCGAGGCGCTCGAGCGCGCCGATACCGATCTCGCGGATCTGCGCAGGGAGCTCGGCGCGGCCCTGCAGGCGTACCGCGCACAGGCGCAGCAGCTCTCGGGCAAGCGCATGGCGACCGCCCGCGTGCTCGCACGTGATATCAGTGCCCGCATGCAGGCGCTCGGCATGGCCGGGGGCCGCTTCGAAGCGGACGTCTCCCAGGATGGCAACGCGGAGCCTTCCCAGCACGGCATCGACCAGGTCGAGTTCCGCGTCACCGCCAACCCGGGCTCACCGCCTCGTGCCCTCGCCAAGGTCGCCTCGGGCGGTGAGCTCTCGAGGCTCTCGCTCGCGGTGCAGGTCGCCTGCGCCTCGCAGGAGACACGCTGCATGGTGTTCGATGAGGTCGACGCGGGCATCGGCGGCGCGGTCGCGGAGATCGTGGGCCGCGAGCTGCGCTCGCTTGGCGTGCGCGGCCAGGTGCTGTGCGTCACCCATCTGCCGCAGGTCGCGTGTCAGGCGCACCACCACCTGCGGGTCACCAAGGTCACCGATGGCCGCACGACGCGCACGACGCTCGCCGAGCTCGATGGCGATGAGCGCATCGAAGAGCTGGCCCGAATGCTCGGTGGCGTGGAAATTACCGCGAAGGCACGTGAGCACGCGCGCGACATGCTGTCCGCCGCAACGCTCACCGGCACGGCGGCTACCGAGGGCAGCGGCGATAGCGCCGATGCCTCGAAGCCGGCCGAATCCGCGACCAAAGGAGGCGACACGGTGCGTCAGCCGCGACCGCCCGCAGCGCGCCGACGGTGACAAACCTCCGTTGATCGGCGTCGCCGCTACGCCGGCTTGCGCTTGCGGTACGGGCAGTTCTCGCGACGGCAGTGCCCGTAGAGAATCAGCGCGTGATCGCGGATGCTGAAGCCGAGCTTGGCCGCCACCGCGGTCTGACGATCCTCGATCCCCGCGTCCATGAATTCCTCGACCCGGCCGCAGTCGAGACAGACGATATGGTCGTGGTGCGTGCCCTGGTTCAGCTCGAAAACCGCCATGCCATCCTCGAAATGATGGCGCGTAACGAGGCCCGCAGCCTCGAACTGCGTCAATACGCGATACACGGTCGCGAGACCAATGTCCTCGTTCGACTCGAGGAGCGTCCGGTAAATGTCCTCGGCCGAAAGATGGCGCGTGGTGGTGCTGCCCTCGAGAATCTCGAGGATCTTCAGTCGGGGCAGAGTCACCTTCAAACCTGCTTTGCGCAGGTCCTTACCTTCCACGTCCGCCTCCGGCAGCCCCCAGAGGCCCTGGAGCCGCATCGCAATCAGGTATCATCGCGCCGATGATTATCCCCCATCGCACCCGCAGGCGCTCGACTCTCGCAGCGCTCGCCGCGCTGCTCGCTGCGCTCGCACTCGGCGGCTGCGTCTATCGAATCGACGTGCAGCAGGGCAACTACCTCGAGGGCAAGGCCGTCGATCAGCTGCAGGTGGGCATGACGCGCACCCAGGTGCGCTACCTCCTCGGCACGCCCCTCGTGCCCGATGTTTTCGACAAGGACCGCTGGGACTACCTCTATTACTTCCGCCATGGCCGCCATCGGCCCAACGACCCGCGGCGCCTCGTCGTTTATTTCAAGGATGACAAGGTGACGCGTTTCGAGCGCATCAACGTTCCGGAGAGCGCGCCGCAGGCGCCCGAAGAGGGCGCGCCGATCCAGAAATTCCCGAAGATCTAGCAGCAGGCCGGCGGGCAGGCCGCCGGGGCTCAGTGCCTGCGCTTGCCGCTGCGGCGCTCGCGCTCGACGCGCTCACGGCGGCGCTCGCGCGGATCACGTCCGAGCGGGCGGTAGAGCTCGATGCGATCCCCGTCCACGCAGCGATCGCTGCGCGTGCGTGGCTCGCCGAATACCCCGACAGGCGCGGAATCCCATGGAACCTGCGCGGCGATCTCTGCCGGCAGAAGCGCGCGCGCCGCTGCGAGCGCATCGCCGATGCGTGCCGCGGGTGGCAGCTCGACGCTCCACAGGTACTGGCGCTCGCGGGTGGCAAAGGCCACCGTGCAGCGTATGCGGGTAGCGGCGGGCCCGGCGCTCACGGCAGCGAGCGCGCCCGCGCCACGAAGGCGTCCACCAGGGAGCCGATGGTCGCTGCGAAGGTCGGCTCGAACAACATGCCGGTGAGGCGGTTGCTGAAGGCAAAGCGCATGCTGAGCTCCACGCGGCAGCCATCGGGCTCGATGGGTGTCAGCCGCCACTCGCCCTCGAGGGTGCGAAACGGCCCGCTCAAGAGCTGCATATGGACCCGGCGGCTGGGTTCGAGCGTATTGCGCGTGGTGAACTCGCCATGCAGCCCGCCCTGCCTCACACCGAGTGTGGCCACGATCTCGGCCGGCGTGCGTGACAGCACCTGAGCGCGGGTGCACCAGGGCAGAAACTGCGGGTAGCTCTCGATGTCGTTGATGAGCGCGAACAGCTCGGCCGGCGGTTTGTTGACGAGGGCCGAGCGCTTGACCTCTCGCATCGCGGCATTGTCCCATTACGGCCCGCTCATGGCCAAAGCCGCAGAATCGCCCCGACTGATCGCCGAGAACCGCAAGGCGCGCTTCGATTATTTCATCGAAGAGCGCTTCGAAGCGGGGATGGCGCTGCAGGGTTGGGAGGTGAAAGCGATGCGCGCCGGACGCGCGCAGCTCAAGGAGGCCTACGTGTACCTGCGCGGCGGCGAGGCCTTCCTGATCGGCGCACACCTCTCGCCGCTGCCCACCACCTCCACGCATGTCCCGGCTGACCCCGTGCGTACGCGCAAGCTGCTGCTCCACTACAGCGAGTTGCAGCGTCTCCTCGGCGCGGTGGAGCGGCGCGGCTACACGCTCGTGCCGCTCGAGCTCTACTGGAAGAACGGACGCGCCAAGTTGCAGCTCGGACTCGCCAAGGGCAAGAAGCAGCACGACAAGCGCGCGGTGGAAAAAGACCGCGACTGGCAGCGCGACAAGGCACGGTTGCTGCGGCGCGGCTGACCGCTACAAGTCCGGCGTCAGCTTCTCGTTCTTGACCTCGTACACGAGCCCGAGCGTGGTGAGAGTGTCTCGCCTTCCGGAGCCGGGCGGCGGGCTGCTGTTGTCGATCAGCTTGTAGCCGGCGGAGAGCGCAAGGCGGTCGGTCATCTTTACCTGCAGTGCCACGCTGGCATTCGTCAGCGTGTTGTTCTGGCCGGACTGGACGGTAACGCCGGCGAGCAATTTGGTGTACTGGTTGAAGCTATGCTCCAGCGCCAGGCCCGCGTCGAGGATGGTATCGGTCTCCTCGTCCTCCTCCGTGCTGCTGACGATGCCGCCGACGGCATCCTTGATGATGATCTGAGGCCGTAGCCGACGGCGGCCGACACCGGCCTGGACCGTGAATTTGGTGGCATCGGTGTCGACGATTTTGTATCCGGCACCCGTTTTCAGCGCCGCCTGGTAGGCAAAACCGCTGAAGCGGTCGTCATCGTAGCGGGCGCCGATGTACCAGTAGAACCTGGAGGAAATGTCGTAGTTGGCCTGCAGGTAGCCGAGCCACGCTTGCGCCGTCGTCTCGCCCCTGGTTGAGCCGTACAGCGCCTCGGTACCAAAGAGCAGCTTCCACTTGCCCATGACATGCGCGGCGTGGAACAGGAAATTTCCGGAGCTGTTATCGGTGTTGCCGCCGGTCTTGGTATACCCAAGCACGGTGCGGATGGCCCATTTGGAGTCTCCAGGGCCGATCGGGGCGCTATCGGCCGCGGCGACGCCCGGGAGCGCACCGCTTAGCACGATGAGTCCCAGTACCAGCCCTGTACGCATTCCAACCCTCCCTGGCTTCGTTATGTCACTCCACCTTACCGGATGGCATCCGGCCTGGGAAATGGCCCGAGCGGGATCTGGACCTGGAGTTCTCGCGAGAGGCGCGTAGCGCTTGAAAAGCACCGAGCGGACGCCATGAGGTATGCTGGCGATGTGAACCTGACTGGGGGCGACCGGTTTCGACGTGGGTCGCGAACCTTCAGGGGCGTACCGAGGCGCAGTACCCTCGTAAATACTGCTGCAACTCATAGTTGCCAACGACGACAACTACGCTCTAGCTGCCTAACCGCAGCTGACCTCTGACCGGCTCGTGCCTGTGCGACCGAATCAGGGGACGCGTTCACAGGATCGCGCTCCGGCGTTGCAGACAGGCCGGTGCGTTAAGAGTCACTGCCTGCTGGCTCGGCGTCTTCCCTGCTCCTCGGGTAGCGCTGCGCGAGAAACAAAGAGAGAGCTACGTACGTAGATCCTGAAGTCTAGGGCTTGCGGACGGGAGTTCGATTCTCCCCGCCTCCACCAATTCGAAGCGCGTCCCGGCCAACGAGGCCGGGAGTCGCGCTCCTATCGGGCGGCCTCCTTGCGGCGAGCGGGCTGGCCGCAATCGAGCGCGCTACCCGCATCGAGCGCGCTGCCCGCATCGAGCGGGCTGCACCCACACGGATCTGCGGCGAAACGCGAGAGACTGGGGGATATTGTTAACTCGGGGGTCGGGTCTTGCCCGATGGCACCGTGCGCCGCGAGGACTACACTCGCTTCAACAAGGACGACCAGGTCAGGCGGCATGGCCACAAGAATGAGGGCGAACGGGCAGCTCACCGTCCCGCAGCGCGTGCGCGAGGCGCTCGCACTCGCACCGGGTGATCGCGTGGAGTTCCAGTTGAGCGGCAGCGGCGCAGTCCTGCTGCGCAAGGCACCCGCCAGGCAACTGGACCCGCGAACGCACAGCGAGCGTGTGCACGCGCGCACCGAGGCACAGGTACGCCGGCGCGCGCAGGAGCTCCTCGCGCTCCTGCGCGGACTCGACTGATCAGCAGGGCGAGCCGCGGCGCCCGTCGAAAGAGGTCAGTGGGCCGTAGAGGTCCGGCCGCCGGTCACGGAACACGAACCAGTTGTCGCGCAGTTGCGCGATGGCCGTCAGATCGAACGTGTGCGTCAGCACCGCATCGCCCTCCTCTCCCGTCTCGGCCACTTTGGCACCGGTGGCATCGGCGATGAAGGACGACCCATAGAACCGGATATAAAGGCCCTCGGGATCCTGGAGCGAGCGCTCGAGCCCGTAGCGGTTCGAGGCGACGAGCGGGGTCAGATTGGCCGCAGCATGGCCCTGCTGCGTGCGTTGCCAGTGCTCACGCGAATTCACCGGAAGGGCGGGCGGCGGCTCGCTGCCGATCGCGGTCGGAAAGAAGAAAAGCTCCGCGCCCATCAGCGCCATCACGCGCGCCGTCTCCGGGAACCACTGATCCCAGCAGATGCCGACGCCGATGCGCGCATATCGCGTATCCCACACCCGAAAGCCGCTGTCACCCGGAGCAAAGTAGTTCTTCTCCTGATAGCCGGGACCGTTCGGGATGTGCGACTTGCGGTAGACGCCGAGATGGCTGCCGTCGGCATCGAGGATGGCGATGGAATTGAAGTGCGCGCGGCCGGCACGCTCGAAGAAGCTGATCGGCAACACCACTTCGAGCTCGCGCGCCACGCGTGCGAAGTGTCGCACCGCGGGATCCTCGGCGAGCTCGTGCGCGAGCGCGAGATGGCGCACGTCCTGCTCGATACAGAAGTACGGAGTCTCGAAGAGCTCCGGCAGCAGGATGATCTGCGCGCCGCGTTGAGCTGCGGTGCGCACCAGCTGCTCGGCACGTGCGATGTTGGCCTGCGTGTCCCAGCCGCAGGCCATCTGTATGGCTGCCAGCGTCACCGGTCGCGCCGTCTGCCGGAAATGCTCGGGCTCACGGGACATGGAACACCTGCCTGTCGGTGCGGCTGAAGCCGCGAGAGGATTCTACCCGCGAAGCGCTCAGCTCGGCGGCCTGCGCGCCGCGAGCGAGCGCTCGACCTGCTCGCTGATGCGCATGGCGGTTTCGAGCGCGACCAGGCCGGCCTCCCCCGGAACGACCGGCGCGCGGCCGCCGCGGATGCAATCGAGAAAGGAGTCGATTTCCGCCTTGAGAGCGTCGCCGGGCTCGAGACTCTGCTCCTCGATGGTGACCGGCAGCGGCCCCGGCCCATCCGCGGGCGAGCGCTTGCGGATCACCGTCAGGATTTTCTGCTGCAGGTCGAGTGACAGATAAGCGTCGTCTTCGAAGATCCGCAGCTTACGCTCGGTCTTGACGCTCACGCGCGAGGCCGTGGCGTTGGCGATGCAGCCATTCGCGAAACGGATGCGGGCGTTGGCGATGTCGATGCCTTCGGAGAACACCGGGGTACCGATCGCATCGATGGTCTCGATCGGCGCAGCGACGATCGTCTGCACGATATCGATGTCGTGAATCATCAGGTCGAGCACCACGTTCACGTCGGTGCCCCGCTCGCGGTAGGGAGCGAGCCGGTGCACTTCGACGAAGCGCGGCGAGCGCAGGTACGGCTCAGCGGCGAGTACCGCGGCGTTGAAGCGCTCGAGATGCCCGACCTGCAGGATCCGCTGGGCGCGGGCGGCGAGTGCGATCAGCTCACGCGCCTCGGCGGGTGTCTCGGTGATCGGCTTCTCGACCAGCACGTGCGCGCCCGCTTCGAGGAACTCACGCGCGATGGAAAAGTGGGCGGGCGTCGGCGTCACCACACTCACCGCGTCCACGGCGCCGAGGAGACTCGCGTGCTCCGCCAGCGGCCGCGTGCCGAGCTCCGCGGCGACCTGTGCGCGCGCCTCGGCGCGTGAGTCGACGACCGCGACCAGCTCGCATCCGGCGGCCGCGGCGTATTTCTGCGCGTGAAAGCGCCCGAGATAGCCCACCCCGACGACGGCGGTTCTTATTTTCTGCATCGCAACGGTATTATGCCCGCCCCCATGTCGAGTACGCCTCCGCTAATGGTTCCCGCACGCCCCTTCGAGCGAACCCCGACTCCCGCTCCCGACGATGACGAGGAAGCCCCAAGGCTAGCGCCGCGGGCGAGACGGGAGCTCATTATGTTCGCAGCTGCGCTGCTCTTCGGTCTCATCGGAGTGCCGCTGCTCATCTGGGTGGGCGGCAATCGCGTGCTCGGGCCTTATGTCCACGGGCAGAACCTGCACGCCGGCGCCTTCGCGCTGCTGCAGGACTTCTTCCTGGGGCTGCTGCACGGCTCGGCAGTGTTCTGGGCGGTGGCGCTCGGCCCGGCGGCGCTGCTGCTCCTGGTGCGCCTCTTCATCGCATTGGTGCGCAGGGTGCCCGCGGTGGGCGGCGATGAGCCCCCTGGCGCGCCGACCCGCAGGCTCCGCTGAAGAACCCCCAGAGATTTCGCGGGCCCCGCCAGCGCCGCATTGGTCTTATTTCGGCCAGTAGAGCCACACCGTGAGCGCGAACATCGCGAGCGTGGCCGCGTGCGCGGCGAGCCGCCAGCGCCGCTCGCGCTGCTCGGCATAGAAGGACCCGGCGGAAACGGCCGCGAAGGCGCTGAATACCAGCACCGCGCGTACCAGCGCCGCATGCTCGGGCGCGAACCGGGCCTGCTCGGCGGGCAGGAACAGGATGACCACCCAGGTGAGGAGCAGCCCCGAGGCCAGGGCGACCGCGGATCCGGTGAGGATGGCCAGGAGCGCCGCCAGTGGCCGCATATGTGCAGTGATTGCCTGGAGTGATTGCCGTACTTGCTGAGACGAACCGCTCGCTCTAGCCTTACTCTAAGAATCCACCCAAGCTAAGAGCCTTACAATGCCTTTACTCCTGCGCCGGTCCTCAGGTTGGATAACTGCCGTCGCCCTGGCGGTCATGGCGCTGGCCCTCGCGGGATCAGTGCAGGTGCCGGCCAGCACCGGCATGCTGCCGCAGGGATCGATCATCCCGAGCGACACCCAGCGCGCCACCGCGCGCAAGATCGGTCGCATTCTCGAGGACCAGCACTACAGCCGCGCGGCAATCGACGACAAGTTGTCGGATGTCGTGTACCAGCGCTACCTGGAATTCCTCGACGGCCAGCGCAGCTACTTCCTCGCGAGCGACATCAGCGATTTCAACATCTATCGCTATCGCTTCGGCGACATGATCCGCACCGGCAACATCGATCCGGCCTACCTGATCTTCGCCCGCTTCCAGCAGCGCAACCGCGAGCGCATGCAGCGCGCTCTCACACTGCTGCAGAGCGAGCCCGACTGGACCCTGAACGAGACCTTCGAGTTCGATCGCGCGAAGTCACCCTGGCCGGCGGACAACCAGGCGATGGAGGAGCTGTGGAGAAAGCGCGTCAAGAACGACGCGCTCTCGCTAATGCTCACCGGCAAGACCTGGCCGGAGGCCGCCGACATCCTGCGCAAGCGTTACGAGCGCGTGCTGCGCCGGGTGGACCAGGTGACCAGCGAAGATGTGTTCGAGAATCTGATGAACGCATACGCGCGCGCCTTCGATCCGCACTCGAGCTACTTCTCGCCGCGCAGCTCGGAGGAGTACCGCATCCAGATGAGCCTCAACTACGAGGGCATCGGCGCCTCGCTGCAGCTGGTCGATGACTACGTCACGATCATGAACGTGCTCGAGGGCGGACCCGCGGCGGTCGCCGGCACGCTCAAGACCAACGATCGCATCGTGGGCGTCGGCCAGGGACGCGAAGGGCCGTTCACCGATGTCATCGGCTGGCGACTCGATGATGTGGTGCAGCTCATCCGCGGCAAGGCGGGCACCCTGGTGCGCCTGCAGGTGCTGCCGGCAGGTGCCGCGCCGGGTAGCGGGGAGAAAGTACTCGAATTCACCCGCAACCGGGTGACGCTCGAAGCGCAGGCGGCGCACAAGGATGTGAAGAGCGTGGCGCGTAACGCCCGCACGCTGAAGATCGGCATCATCACGGTGCCCGGCTTCTACCAGGACATCGCGGCGCAGAATGCCGGGGATCAGAACTATCGCAGCACCACGCGCGATGTGCTCAAGCTCATCAACCAGCTCAAGGCGGAAAAGATCGACGGCCTGGTGCTCGACCTGCGCAATGATGGCGGTGGCTACCTGCCGGAGGCCACGGCGCTCACGGGACTCTTCATCGACCATGGCCCGGTGGTGCAGCTGCGCGATACCTCCGGGAGACTCGAGGTGCTCGATGACCCGCAGGCGGGACCCGCCTATGACGGCCCGCTCGCGGTGCTCGTGGACCGGCTCAGCGCCTCGGCGTCGGAAATATTTGCGGGTGCGATCCAGGACTATCACCGCGGCGTGATCCTCGGCCAGACCACCTTCGGCAAGGGCACCGTGCAGAACCTGGTATCGCTCGATCGCTGGTCGGCGGATAAGACCGACAACGGCCAGCTCACGGTCACCATCGGCAAGTTCTACCGTGTGACCGGTGAAAGCACCCAACACCGCGGCGTGCAACCGGACGTGCCGCTCGCCTCGATACTCGATACCAAGGAGATCGGCGAGAGTGCGCTCGAGTCTGCGCTACCGTGGGACCGCATTGCCGGCGTGCCCTTCAAGGCGAGCGCGGTGCCCGCGCCGCCCGTTGCGGCGCTCGCCAGCGAAGAAGGCGAGCGGGCGCAGCGCGACCCGGACTACAAATGGCTCGTGTCGGACATCGCAGCCATCGACTCGGTGCGCGAGCAGCACACCGTGTCGCTCAATCTCAAGGCGCGGCGCGAGGAGCGCGCGCGCATGGAGCGTGAGCGGCTCGATCGCGAGAACAGCCGCCGCGCGGCGAAGAACCTGGCCCCGCTGAAGACCATGGAAGAGCTGGAGAAGGAGAAGACCAAGGACGAGGCGGCCGATGTGGTGCTCGACCAGGCGGCGCAGGTGATGGCGGACATGGTGACCGGCGTACACCCGCAGGCGCCACAGCAGAAAACCGCGCTCGCCAACGACGCGCTGCGCCCTCAATAGCGCGCCGCGGACGACCCCTTCAGAGCGCAGGTACCCGCGTACCGCGCCTTGCTGCTCGATGCGTGCCTCGCCTGTCGCGTTGGGCGAGATTTCGCGGGGTGCGTCAGCGCAGCAGCACGCGGAAGAGGTCCCAGGTATCCTCGGCGAGCACGTTTGGCAGCCGTGCGGTGCCACCTTGCGCAGCGAGCGCCAGCACGTCCCCTTCTGAAGGCGCGAGGCACTCGACCTGAGGCGCGGTGTCCTTCGGCCCACGGTAGCGGGCCAGCGCTTTCAGCCGCTCGCCCCGCTCGCGGATCTCAGCGGCGAGTCCCTCGCGCTCGCCGATCAGGCGGTGCGCGCGCGCGATCTCGCCCATGAGCAGTACGCACTCCTTCGGAGTGCCGTAGTCATTGGTGGGCTCGCGGCGGCCGATCGCCTGGCGCGCGAGCTCGACCAGTGGGGTTTTCAGCTCTCTCAGGCGCAGGCACAGCACCTCGGCGCAGGCGATCGCCGCGAGGTTGATGGAACGGCGGGACTGCAGCGAAAGCCCCTGGAAATCCGGTGGCGTCCCACGCGCGATCTCATCGACCCGTGCCTGCTTCTCGGCGACCGAGGTATCCATACCGGCGAGCGCCGCCTGCGCCGCACCGATGCGCCGCTCGAGGGCACGGCGGCGGAAGTAGTGCCAGAAGCGCGTGAGCTGGGTGCGCTCGCCCTCGAGCGCGGTAAGCTGTGCACTCGCCTCGATGTGCAGCGCCTGTGCCGCCTGCAGCTCGCCCTCCAGCTCCTGGCGGCGGGCAAACTGCTCGCGGTTGTGCTGCGCGAGGTGTGCGCGCCGCTCGCGCTCATCCTGCTGGCGCGCCAGATCGGCAACGAAGGCCGCGACCATTTCCCGGCCGGTCTGCCACAGGCGGCGCAGCTGATAGAACACGAGCGCGGGATAGGCGCTTTCGGCGACACCGAGCCGTCCCTCGAGCGCGTCGAGCATCTCCTGCACGCGCTGCGTGGCGCCTTCCTGCTGCTTGATCAGGTCCTTGAGGCGGAAGGTCTCTTCCTGCAGATCGCCATAGGCCTTCTTCAGTTCCGCACGATTGCGGAACAGCGCCAGCACCCGATGGTCTTCCTCGAGCGGGACGTCCTGCCGCAGGTTGAGCTTGAGAAATCCGAGTTGTCGCAACGCCTTCATGAGAGATGCGGCGGCCAACCGCCACTTCTCATACGCCGGCGCGTTGCTCCGGGCGGGATGAGAAGCGATGACCTCGCTCCACGCAGTACTCCAGCCACTTGTTTAACATCATGTTGCGGGCCCAGCGCTGATCCAGTTCACGCTCCGGCGAGCCGCGGCGCTTATGCGCGGAGGACGGCGGGGAAGCGCCCGGACGGCCTGGCGGGGTCCGGCTGCCCCTCGGCGGGGTGGCCCACTCCTGCGCCTCGACCAGGTGCGCGTCGTGGTAGATGCGCACCCGCATGTCGGGATAGCGGCGCGGTCCGTGCGCCTCCGGCAGCAGATAGGTGAGATTTACGGTGCTGGTGTACGGTGAGCGCTCGGTCACGGTGAGAACGAGGTCACAGTCCCCACTTACCGAAGAGAGGTAGCGCCCGTTGAGTACGCGCAGGTTTCCGGCGAGCCAGCCGAGGCGTATGAAGTTGCTCTCATACAGCCCCATGAGCGCGACGAAGCTGCGCGGGCGAGCGCGCCAGGAAACGACCGTGGTTGTGTCAGCGAGCAGCACGCACCGACTATAACTCACGAGGCTGCTGCTGCAAGTGCGAACAGGGCCCGAATTCGCGCCTCAACGCCGTGCGTGCCGCTTGCAATTTTCGTGCGATCGTGGGCGTTACCCACACGCACGCGCAAACGTGCAACAATACGTAACTCGCCCTCGGGCTCCCGCGGGTGCGCCTAGAGCGGCAGACGCCGCTCGATGCCGGTGCTGTTCATGATGCGGCTCGCGATCTCCTCGATCGAGGATTCGCTGGTGTCGAGTGTGGGAATGCTGTAGCGGCCGAAGAGCGCATCCGCCGCACGCAGCTCGTACTGCACCTGCGCGCGTGAAGCGTAACGACTGTCCGGACGCCGCTCGGCGCGGATCTGCGCCAGGCGCTCCGGGCGGATCGTGAGTCCATAAAGTTTCCCGCGGAACCGCTCGAGCCGCACCGGCAGACGCCCGGCCTCGAGATCTTCTTCGGTCAATGGATAGTTGGCAGCAAACACTCCGTACTGCAGCGCCATGTACACGCAGGTCGGGGTCTTGCCGACACGCGACACACCGACCAGCACCACATCTGCGTGGGCGTAGTCGCCGCCGCTGCCATCATCGTTCGCCAGTGCGAAGTTGGTCGCGTTGATGCGGGCCGTGTAGGCGGCGAGATCGGCAATGCCGTGCGCGCGTCCGGCGCGGTGCGTGGAGCGGGTGTTGAGCTCACGCTCGAGTGGGCCGACGAAGGTCGAGAACAGATCGAGAAACAACCCGTTGGCGGTGATCAGCACCTCGCGCAGATCATCCTGTACCAGAGTGCTGAAGATGATGGGCCGCAGCCCCTCCTCCTGCGCGGCGCGGTCGATGCGCCGCACCACCTCGCGTGCCTTGTCAAGCGTTGATACAAATGGCAAAGTCACTGGCCGAAATTCCAGGCCCTCGAACTGCGTCATGAGGCTGTGGCCGAGCGTTTCCGCAGTGACGCCTGTCTGGTCGGAAACGAAAAAAACGGTTCGACGGCTCACGGCTGCAGGCGCTTCTCAAGACTGTCGTGTGGAGTCCGCAGTGTTCCACCGTGCGCCCGGCCATGGCAAGCGCGCGACGCTATCGACTAACCACCGGGAGCATCCGTGAACGCCTACGTCGTCCCGTTCGAGCAGCTCGGCATGCATGACGTCGAGAGGGTGGGCGGCAAGAACGCCTCGCTCGGCGAAATGATCAGCGCGCTCGCCAAGCTCGGCGTACGCGTGCCCGGCGGCTTCGCCACCACCGCGCACGCCTATCGCGAATTCCTCGCGCAGGGCGGGCTCGCTGAGCGCATCCACGCCGAGCTCGCTGAGCTCGATGTGGATGATGTCAACAAGCTCGCCGCGAGCGGCGCACGCATCCGCCAGTGGATACTCTCCACGCCGCTACCGCCCGCCTTCAACAGCGCGGTGCTCGAGGCCCTGCGCCGGCTTGGCGCAGGAGCGGCGGATTTCGCCGTGGCGGTGCGCTCCTCGGCGACGGCGGAAGACCTGCCGGAGGCCTCCTTTGCGGGTCAGCAGGAGACCTTTCTCAACGTGCGCGGCGAGGAGGCGGTACTGCGCGCGATCCACGAAGTGTTCGCCTCGCTGTTTACCGACCGCGCCATCTCCTACCGCGTGCACCAGGGCTTCGATCACGCGGCAGTGGCGCTCTCGGTAGGCATACAGCACATGGTGCGCAGCGACCTCGATGCGGCCGGAGTCATGTTCACGCTCGACACCGATTCGGGCTTTCGCCAGGTGGTGTTCATCACTGCCTCCTGGGGGCTCGGTGAGACGGTGGTGCAGGGCGCGGTGAATCCGGATGAGTTCTATCTCTACAAGCTCGCGCTCCGCGCCGGCAAGCATCCGGTATTGCGCCGCAATCTCGGCGGCAAGGCGCTCAAGATGGTGTATGCGCCTGCAGGTTCAGCAGAGCGGGTGCAGACGGTCGAGGTGCCGGAGGCCGACCGGCGCCGCTTCTGCCTCGAGGATCCCGATCTCATCACGCTCGCCCGCCAGGCGCTGCTGATCGAGGAGCACTATGGCCGCCCGATGGACATCGAGTGGGCGCGCGATGGGGTGAGCGGTGAGATCTACATCCTGCAGGCACGCCCCGAGACCGTGCAGAGCCGCGTGGGACGCACCATCCAGCGTTATGCGCTCAAGCGCCGCGGGCGCGTGCTCGCCACTGGCCGCAGCATCGGCACGCGCATCGGTGCGGGCACCGCGCGGGTCATCACCCGGGCGGCGGAGATGGCACGCGTCCAGAGCGGCGATGTACTCATCGCCGACATGACCGATCCAGACTGGGAGCCGGTGATGAAGCGCGCCGCGGCCATCGTCACCAATCGCGGCGGGCGCACCTGCCACGCGGCAATCATCGCGCGCGAGCTCGGCATTCCAGCGGTGGTCGGCTGCGGCGATGCCACGCAGCGCATCCGCGAGGGCCAGGAGGTGACGGTGTCGTGCGCCGAGGGCGACAACGGCTACGTGTACGAGGGCATGCTGGAGTTCGAGCGCAAGCAGATCGAGCTCGATTCGCTGCCGAAGATCCCCGTCAAGATCATGATGAACGTCGGCAATCCCGACCGCGCCTTCGATTTCGCCGCCATCCCCAATCACGGGGTCGGGCTCGCCCGGCTCGAGTTCATCATCAACCGCATGATCGGGGTGCATCCCCGGGCGCTGCTCGAGTTCGAGCGGCTCGACGCCGACCTCAAGGAGCAGATCCGCACGCAGATGGCGGGCTACCGGGATCCAGTGGAGTTCTACGTGGAAAAGCTGGCAGAAGGCATCGCGCAGATTGCCGCCGCGTTCGCCCCCGAGCCGGTAATCGTGCGCCTTTCGGACTTCAAGTCGAATGAGTACGCGAATCTCATCGGCGGGGCGCGCTACGAGCCCCACGAGGAGAACCCGATGCTCGGCTTCCGCGGGGCCTCGCGCTACGTCGATGAGAGCTTTCGGCCGTGCTTCGAGCTCGAGTGCCGCGCGATCCGGCGGGTCCGGGAGACCATGGGACTCACCAACGTGCAGGTGATGGTGCCCTTCGTACGCACGCTCGCGGAGGCGCGCGCGGTCACGGAGCTCCTGGCGGCGAACGGGCTCAAGCGCGGCAGCGCGGAGCTGCGCATCATCATGATGTGCGAGCTGCCGACCAACGCCCTGCTGGCGGAGAAGTACCTGGAGTATTTCGATGGCATGTCGATCGGCTCGAACGACATGACGCAGCTCACCCTCGGGCTCGACCGGGACTCGGCCATCGTTGCCCGCGACTTCGATGAGCGGGACGAGGCCGTGCGGCAGCTGCTCGCCATGTCGATCGCCGCCTGCCGCAAACTCGGCAAGTACGTCGGTATCTGCGGCCAGGGCCCTTCGGATCACCCGGATCTCGCCCGCTGGCTGCTCGAGCAGGGCATCGAGAGCATCTCGCTCAACCCGGATACCGTGGTCGAGACCTGGCTATTCCTCGCGCAGCCGCGCGCCGCCAAATCCAACTGACGGCGCGCGCGGTGGTATGCGTGCGAGCGGCCGCGGGTATGTGCCGCTAGGCACGCGAGCGGTCGCGGATCTTCGCCTCGGAGGCCGCCCGGTCGTCGTCATCGAAGGGCTCGATGAGCACCTCGGTGATGGTCGAGCGATCGAGACAACGCAGGTTGACGCTGTAGCCATCGGGGTTGGAGCGCGGCACGTAGAAGGATTTCACTCCACAGCGGCGGCAGAACAGGTGCTGCGCGGTGCCGGTGTTGAAGCGGTAGTCGCTGAGCGCGTCGGCGCCACGCAATAGACGAAAGCGCGTGCGCGGCACGATCAGGTGCAGAAACCCGGTCATGCGGCAGATGGAGCAGTTGCACTCGCTCACCACCACCCGAGCCGGTGCGTCCACCTCGAAAGCAACCGCTCCGCAGTGGCAACCGCCGCGGTGCGTGCTGAGCGGCTCAGACACTGCTGCCTCCCCACGCGGGGGCGAACAGCCGCGCGCGATAGTGACGCAGCTCGCGAATCGAGTCGTGGATGTCGGCGAGTGCCAGATGGGTCCCCTGCTTTACGAACCCCTCCGACACCGCGGGCGCCCAGTGCCGCGCCAGCTCCTTGAGCGTGCTGACATCCAGGTTGCGGTAATGGAAGAAGCGCTCGAGCTCGGGCATGTAACGGGCGAGGAAGCGACGGTCCTGGCAGATGCTGCTGCCGCACATGGGTGAGCTGCCCGCAGTCACGAGCGGCATCAGGAACTCCAGCGTGCGCTGCTGAGCCTCGGCGACGCTGACGCGGCTCGCCCGCACCCGCGCCAGCAGCCCCGAGGAGCCGTGCTGGCGCTGGTTCCACTCGTCCATGCGCGCGAGCACCTCATCGCTGTGGTGGATGGCGAGCACCGGTCCCTCGGCGAGAATTGCCAACTCCTTGTCGGTCACCACGGTGGCAATCTCGATGATCACATCGGAGTCGGGCTTCAGGCCCGTCATCTCCAGATCGATCCATACCAGGTAGTCGCCGCTGGGCATTGTCTATGATGTGCGCCGGGTACAGGGAAATTGTGCGTGAAAACAGCGCGACAAGTGTAGCAGAGGCTCCTGAGACGGCGGGCGGAACTGGGTCATGACAACGACGATCCTCGGGTCGGTCATCGCAACCTTCGGGCGCCATATGGTGGTGCGCACCACCGCTGGCGCCGAGCTTCGGGCGCGTCCCTTCGGCCGCGCACTCCAGGTCGTGTGCGGCGATGAGGTTCGCTGCCGCATCGATCCGCATCACGAGGAAGTGCACGTGATCGAGGTCCGGCCACGGCGCAACGCGCTGTGGCGCGCGAATGCGCGCGGCGGCGCCGAGCCGGTGGTGGCCAACCTCACGCAGCTGATGGTGGTGCTGGCACCGCTGCCGCTCCCGGACCCGTTCGTCATCGACCGCTACCTGGCGGCAGCGACCGCAGCGGGCATCCCTGCGAGCCTCATCGTCAACAAGTCCGAGCTCGGGATCGAGGCGGCAATCACCGCCGAGCTCGATGCCTACGCGGCCGCGGGATTTCCCGCGATTTTCTGCTCGGCCACAAGCGGTGCCGGTATGGAGCAGTTGCTCGCGGCGCTTCGGCCCGGCACGCGCGGCGCCCTGGTCGGACAGTCCGGAGTCGGTAAGTCCTCACTCGTGCGCCGCCTCCTGCCGCAGGCCGAGGTGACCATCGGTGAGCTCGTGCGCGCGGAGGAAGGAAGACACACGACCACCGCCGCGCGCCTTTTCGATCTGCCGCACGGAGCGGCACTCATCGACTCACCGGGAGTGCGCGACTTTGCACCGGCGGTGAGTGCGCTCGATGAGCGCACCCTCGGCTTTCCGGAGGTGGAGCGGCTCGCTCCGGGGTGCCGCTTCGGCGATTGCCGCCACCTGCGCGAGCCGGGTTGCGCGGTGCGTGCCGCGGCAGAAGATGGAACCTGGCACGCGCGGCGTTACGAGAGCTACCGCCGGCTGCGGCGCCTGCGCGAGCAGCTGAGCGCGAGCCGCGGGCATTGATCGCTGAACTCCCGATGAACGGCAGGACGATCCCGCGCCGCGAGCCTCAAATCGGCAGCAGCCAGCGCTAGCGTGGCGGGCCTCTGTCAGCCTCTCCCCACATGAGCTCGAGCGGCCCGCGGGCGGGTTACACGGCAGCGGTGCGTTAGCCTGCCCTCATCGATCAAACTTGGAGCCCCCCATGCGGAACTTCCGACTGATTGCCCCAGTGAGCCTGCTGATGTTGGCCAACACGTTGATGCTGAGCGGCTGCGTCGTCGACCGTGAACACACGGTCCGCGAGCAGCCCGTCCCCACCGAGGGCTACTACGACCGCGACCACCATCGCTGGTACCACGAGAATGCGTGGGTGATGTGCGACGATCGCGACTCGCACTGCCCACCTAGCCGCTAGCTCCAGGCGCAGCCCAGGTGCAGCGGCTCGAGCGCTGCACTCCCTAGCCGGGCCGGCCGGCTGCAGAAGCCGGCCGGCCGCACCGGGTCGTCAGCTCGCTACTTGCTCGTGTCGAGCTTGTTGATCTTGCCGCCCGCCAGCGACACATCGCCCATCAGGCCCTTCTCCCCGAATACAAAGGCAAGCACGGGCTTGCTGAGGCTCTGCGTGTCGTACCTTCCGCCGGCACCCGTCTTCACCACCGCCACCGAAGTATCGGCACCGATCGACCAGCCCTTGCTGTTGAGGAACTTGTTCAGCGCATCCTGCGTGTTGAACAGAACCACCTCGCTGTGACGCGACACACCCAGCGTCAGGCCTACCGAAGCGCCCGAGGTCGAGTAGTAACCCACGGTTTTGCCTTTCTGCAGCAGGGCGCCATCGCCGTGCTCTCCGCCGATACCGGCTCCAGCTTTCGTGATGCTCGGAAACACCAGGACTCCTGCGGCACCATTCGCCAGACTCTTATTCTGGTCGTTCAGCGTGTAGAAGTGATCGAGCGTTGCGGACACCTCCTTGTCGAGCGCGGCGGTATCCAGCGCCAATGCGACCGTGCCAAGCGAGGCGGCGAGCACCAATAGGCCGAGGGTCCAGATGCGTGACATGAATGGTTGCGTGTTGTTCGTGTTCATTGCGCGAGTCTCCGTAATTGACGAAGAGCAAGTTTGCACGCAGCGCACCGGCCGACTCAACATCCAAGTTGGAAGTCAGTTATTGCGGCCGGAGTCGCCAGCCACGCTCACGTTCGTGGCGTCAGAGCGACTGTCTGCCGGCGAGCGCGTGGGCAAGCGTGCCGCCATCGACGTACTCGAGCTCGCCACCGAGAGGTACACCGTGAGCTATACGGCTCGCACGCACGCCACGCCGCGCCGCGATCTCACTCAGATAGTGGGCGGTCGCTTCGCCTTCGACGGTCGAGTTGGTGGCGAGGATGAGCTCCCGTACCTCGCCTTCACCGAGAATCGATTCGAGCTCCCGCACGCCGAGCTGCTCGGGTCCGATGCCATCGAGCGGCGAGAGATGGCCCATGAGGACGAAATAGCGCCCGCGGTAGCTGCCGGAAGACTCGATCGCGACGACATCGGCGGGCGACTCGACGGCACAGAGCAGCGCCGCATCCCGCTGCGGTGCGGCGCAGATCACGCACAGCTCACCTTCTGTCAGCATGCGACAGCGCCTGCAACGGGCAACCGACTCGAGGGCGGCAGTGAGCGTCTGTGTGAGCGCGCGGGCTCCAGGGCGCCCCTCCTGCAGCAGGTGGAACGCCATGCGCTGCGCAGTCTTCGGGCCCACTCCGGGCAGGCTGCGCAGCGCTTCGATGAGCGCCGCGAGGCGCGGTGAATGCTTCATCGCCGGGCAGCTCTCAGAACGGCAGCTTCATCCCCGGCGGAAGCTGCAGCCCCGCGGTGAGACTCGCCATTTTCTCCTGCACCCGCGCCTCGACCTTGTGCACGGCGTCGTTGGCGGCGGCGGCGATCAAGTCCTCGAGCATGTCCCGGTCCTCGGCGCTCACCGTCGGCTCGATCTGTACCCGCTTCACCTCGTGACGGCCATTCATGGTGATCTTCACCATGCCGCCGCCCGCCTCGCCGATGACCTCGATGCTGGCAATCTCGGCCTGGGCCTTCTCCATGTTCGCCTGCATGGCCTGGGCTTGTTTCATCAGGTTGTTGAAGTTACCTCGCATGCACCGCTCACCTGTGGCGCCGCGCGGCGCCGCTTGTCTGTGGAGCACTCATTTTACCGGCCGCACCGTGTCCGGCAGTACCGTGGCCCCGAACCGCTCGCGCAGGCCCTTGACGCCCGCATCCTCTTCGAACGCGCGCCGCGCGGCAGTGAGCTCCGCCTCGCTGGCGCGCCGCTGTGCCTGCGCGGGCGTCTCGGCGCCCTGCGCGGCACCCGCCTGGAATTCGAGCCGCACCGTCGATCCGAAATGGCGCGCGAGCGCCTGCGCGAGCTTCTCCTCCGTCGCCATGGTGCGCACCAGCTGATGGCGCGGGTCGAGCGCGAGACGGATCACGCCGCCATTGCGGCCAAGGAAAACGCAATGAGTCGCGAGTTGCCGCGCCGCGCCCGACAGCTCTAGCTGGGCCACGATCGCCGCCCAGGCCATGCCCTCCTCGGTCGCGCCCGGGGAAGCTGCGCCAGGGGTGACCCCGGAAGCGGTTCCGGCTGCCGTGGCGGGGCTGCGGGCCGGAGTCTTCGGCGCGGGAGCCGTGTTATTGCGCGTCTCCTGCGCAGCCGCTCCCGGACGAAAGGCGAGCATCCGCAGGAGTGTCATGGCGAAGCCGCTCTCCGGTGCGGGCGCGAGCGGAAGGTCGCGGCGACCAATGATTGCCGTCTGATAGTAAAGCTGCACATCCTCGGGAGAGAGCGCAGCCGCCAGCCGCTCGAGCACTTCCGGCGCGTAAAGCTCATCGCCCTCGTAGCCCGCGACGGCCTGGCGCAGCCCGATACGCACCAGGAGTCCCGCGAGCGCATCGAGCACCTGCGCGTAGTCGGGAGCGAACTCCTCGAGCGACTGCGCGCAGCGCAGCAGCTCCGCGCTGTCAGCGCGTGCAAGGAGCTCGACGATGCGCACGACGTGATCGCGCGCAACGGTACCGAGCATCGCGCGCGCCTCGGCCTCCCCGGCGCGGCCGCCGCCGAAAGCGATGAGCTGATCGAGGAGCGAGAGCGCATCGCGGAGGCTCCCGTCGGCCGCGTGGGCGAGGAGCGTCACTGCGGCCGCATCGAAGGTCACGCCCTCGGCGGCGAGGATGGTGCGCAGGTGCGCCGCGATGTCGGCTGAGGGCAGGCGCTTCAGGTTGAACTGCAGGCAGCGCGAGAGCACCGTGACCGGCAATTTCTGCGGGTCGGTGGTGGCGAGCAGAAACTTCACGTGCGGCGGCGGCTCCTCGAGTGTCTTCAGCAACGCGTTGAAGGAGTGCGCAGAGAGCATGTGCACCTCATCGATGAGGTACACCTTGTAGCGCCCGCGCGCGGGAGCGTACTGCACGTTATCGAGCAGCTCGCGCGTATCGTCCACCTTGGTGCGCGAGGCGGCGTCGACCTCGATGAGATCGGGAAATCGTCCGGCATCGATCTCGCGGCAGCTGGCGCAGATCCCGCAGGGCTCGGCAGTCACACCGGTCTCGCAGTTGAGGCACTTGGCGAGAATGCGCGCGATCGTGGTCTTGCCCACACCGCGCGTGCCGGTAAAAAGGAATGCATGGTGCACGCGTCCACTCGCCAACGCGTTGACGAGCGCACGCCGCACGTGCTCCTGCCCAACCAACTCGGCGAAGGTCTTCGGACGATATTTGCGCGCCAGCGCGGTGTAGCTCATGACAGCCCCGGATTAGTGCCCATGCGACAGGAGGCGGCCCGCACCAGCTTGAGCTCCGGCACCCGACATCGCCGCTGCCGCTGCTGCCTTCCGGCCCTGACGGGATTCACGACTGGTCGTCGCGGAGAAACCGATGCGGGCCACCATGATCGCGAAAAGCGTCCGATGCTATCACATGGCGCAGGCTCGGCCGTTGGCGCTGACGCGGCCGTTGCAGCGCGGCGCGGCCGTGCAGCGCGGCGCGCGCTGCAGGAAACGGGCACAATAGCTACGGCACCAACTTCCGAGCGTGAGCAATGTGACCAGAGTTGCCATCGCCACTCCAGGTTCCGAAGCTGTCGCGAGCAAAGTCCCGGAGGTCACGCTCGGCTTCTGGATCATCAAGGTGGCAGCAACCACGCTCGGCGAGACCGGTGGCGACACTCTTTCGATGACGCTTGGCCTCGGCTATCTCACCAGCACGTTGATCTTCGCCGCCGTGCTGGTGATCCTCGCTGCCTGCCAGATCGCTGCGAAACGCTTTCGCCCCTTCCTCTACTGGGCCACCATCATCGCGTCGACCACCGCGGGGACGACGCTCGCGGATTTCGCCGATCGCTCGCTCGGCATCGGCTATCCCGGCGGCTCGCTCCTGCTGCTCGCCTGCGTACTCGGGTCACTCGCGCTCTGGTACCGCAGCGAGGGCACGGTATCGGTCAACACGGTCAACACACCACGCGTCGAGGCGTTCTACTGGCTCACCATCACCTTTTCCCAGACCCTCGGCACCGCGCTCGGCGATTGGGTCGCGGACGCCGGACTCGGCTACCGCGGCGGCGCGCTCGTGTTCGGCGCGCTGCTCATCCTCGTCGCCATTGCTTATTACCGCACGCGCATTTCGCACGTGGTGCTCTTCTGGACGGCATTCATTCTGACGCGTCCACTCGGCGCGACGATCGGCGATTTCTTCGACAAGCCGATAGCCCAGGGCGGCCTCAACGTGAGCCGGCCACTCGCCTCCGCGATCCTCGCCGTGTTCATCATCGTCTGCATACTGCTCATCCCGCAGCGGGCGGGAAGCCACCCGCGGGCCGCCTCGGGGGCAGCGCCGGGACCGGGCGTATGAGGGCGCCCGAAACCTGATGCAACGGACTGGCGGAGAGGGTGGGATTGCTGCGGCCGTCCTGGCCGCAGGCCCTTCCGGGCCCGACGCTGCGCGTCGTCCAAAATCGCTCCAGGCGATTTTGTCGAACCCATAGGTTCGTCCACACACCCCACTCCATGCAGAATTTAGAAAGGGGCCCGAAAGAGGGCCCCTTTTTTAAATTCTGGCGGAGAGGGTGGGATTCGAACCCACGAACACCCGTTGAGATGTTACTGGAATTCCAGTCCAGCGCCTTCGACCGCTCGGCCACCTCTCCGATCAATTACTTAGCAGCCCGGGGTCGGAACCTCGCGAGGCTCACCCTGCCCGGCTGAGACGGCCGCGCATGATAAGCGATGCCGATCGCGATCCGCACCCGCCTCAGGCCTGCGGGGCCTTTGCCGGCTGTTTCACCTTGAACGGCGGCGGCTCATCGAGGCAGGGCTCCCTGCCCTTTCTCGGCGGCGGTGCCGGTTCATTGAGGGCCGGCAGACGCAGCGCGTTGGTGGTATCGGGCGGATCCATCCCCGCGGGGATCGTCAGCGGTGGCACGCTCTTGGCCTGCTGGTAGGGTTGCGACCCGTGACAGGCCTTGGCACTGGCATTCCGGAACACATGACAGCCGCTGACGAGCGGCAGCAGCAGGAGCAATACGACGATTCCCCGCACCCATCTCATTCCACATTCCTCATAGCGACCCCTGCTGATACGACTCTCAGGCGACCACCCCGGCGCTGCGGGCGGCTGCGAGGAGCCTCGCGTGGTGCTCACCCGCCAGCGGCATCAGCGGCAAGCGGATTCCCGGGCCGATCAGCCCCAGCTGCGCCAGCAGCCATTTCACGGGGATCGGGTTCGCCTCGACGAACAGATCCCGGTGCAGCGCGCTCAAGGGCGCATCCAGCTCGGCGGCGCGTGCCGCGTCGCCGCGCCGTGCGGTGACCAGCATCTGTGACATCGCGCGCGGCGCAACGTTCGCCGTCACCGAGATCACGCCGCGCGCCCCGGCCGCGATACTCGCGCGCGCGCTGGCGTCATCGCCGCTCAGCACCGCGAAGTCCGGCGGACAGAGTGCGACCAACTCCTGCACCCGCGCCGGGTCGGGCACCGCCTCCTTGATACCGACGATGCCGCTCAAGCGCGCCAGGCGTGCCACCGTCGCGGGCTGCATGTCGACCGCGGTGCGCGCCGGCACGTTGTAGAGCAGCAGCGGCTTGCGTGCAGCGGCGGCCGCCGCCGCGAAGTGCCCGTAGAGTCCCGCCTGCGGCGGGCGATTGTACGCGGGGGTCACGAGCAGCAGGGCATCAATCGGCAGCTCCGAGAGCCACTCCACCCGCTCCACCGTGGAGGCGGTGCTGCTCGTGCCGGCGCCAGCAATCACCGCCACCCGCCCGCGCAACTGCTCACATGCGCGCAGCAGCAGCTCGCGCAGCTCCCTATCTCGCAGCGTTGCGGACTCGCCCGTGGTGCCGCCCACCACGATGCCATCTGTTGCATTCGCAGCGTGGAAATCGAGCAGCCGCGCCCAGGCCTCGAAGTCGATGGCGCCATCGGCGCGCATGGGGGAGACGATGGCAACCAGGCTGCCGGCAAACATACGCTGGGATCGGTGCTCGCAGTGGTGGCCTGCGGGGAAGCGTCGGATGTTACGGGCGGAAGTTGGGCTTAAGCAAGCCGCACGCAATGCCGCTGCGACGCGCCGGGGTTCGCAACCCGCCCCCGCTCCCGGTACACTTCCCCTGGCGAATGCCGGCACACCCAACCGCCATCGACAGATGAAGCAGCACCTGGCCGTCTCGGCCATCGGCAGCGACCGCACGGGCATGGTCCACGAGCTGACCCGTGTCATCAGCGAGTCCGGCGGCAACATCAGCGAGAGCCGCATGGCGAGCCTCGGTACCGAGTTCGCGATGCTGCTGCTCGTGTCGGGCAACTGGCACGCGCTGGCAAAGCTCGAAACCGAGCTCAAGCGGCTCGCCGATACCTCCAATCTCAGCATCCACCTGAAGCGCACCGAGCCGCGCACGGCGCGCACCGACATGCTCCCCTACTCGATCGATGTGGTGTGCCTCGATCAGAGCGGCATCGTCTCGGGCCTGGCGGGCTTCTTCGCGAGCCGCGGTATCGACATCGCGGAAGTCTCCACGCGCAGCTATCCCGCGGCCCACACCGGCGCCCCGATGTTCGCCGTGCAGATGATCGTCAACGTGCCGAGCCGGATCCACGTCGCGCACCTGCGCGAGGAGTTCATGGAGTTCTGCGACTCGTTGAACCTCGATGCGATTCTCGAACCGGTCAAATCCTGAAGACGAGATGTCCAAGATCAAAGCTGGGATGAAAGTGCCTGACTTCTCCCTGCCCGCGACGGGCGGCGGCACATGGAGGCTGAAGGATGCGGCGGGCAGGAAGCTGGTGATCTACTTCTATCCGCGGGACCTGACCTCGGGCTGCACCCGCGAGTCACAGGACTTCCGCGATCTGACGGCGGCGTTTCGCAAAGCGGGCACCGACATCGTCGGCATCTCCCGCGACAGCGTCGCGTCACACGAGAAATTCGCCACCAGGGAGGCCCTTCCCTTCCCGCTGCTCGCCGATACCGAAGAGCGGGTCTGCAAGCTGTTCGACGTCATCAAGGAGAAAAGCCTCTACGGCAGAAAATACCTGGGGGTGGAGCGCAGCACTTTCCTGCTGGATGGCGCGGGGCGCCTGCAGCGGGAGTGGCGCAAGGTAAAGGTCCCGGGTCACGCGGAGGAAGTGCTTGAAGCAGCGCAGCGTCAATGACCCCGGCCCCACGGCGGCCTCGGGCGAGTCACGCCAAGTGAAGGGCAGATCGCGCACCGGGCGGCGTCTGTTCGTACTCGACACCAATGTGCTGATGCACGATCCGACCGCCATCTTCCGCTTCGAGGAGCACGATGTGTACCTGCCGATGGTCGTGCTGGAGGAGCTCGACGCCCACAAGAAGGGTCTCTCCGAGTCCTCGCGCAACGTGCGCCAAGTGAGCCGCTTCCTCGATGACATGATGCGCGGCGTCACCAAGGAGCAGATCGACCAGGGACTGCGATTGCCGAGCGGCTATTCCGGCAATCACGGCAAGAAGCCCTCGAGCGGACGGCTGTTCTTCCAGACCCGGCAGCTCGCCGGTGCGCTGCCGGAGAGCCTCCCCGGTCAGGGGGGAGACAACACGATCCTCGAGCAGACCCTCGCGCTGCAGACCGAGCACCCCGACGCGCGGGTGATCCTCGTGTCCAAGGACATCAACCTGCGCATCAAGGCGGCGGTGCTCGGAGTCCACGCCGAGGATTACTACAGCGACAAGACGCTGGAAGACGCCGATGTCCTCTACAGCGGCATGGCGGCGCTGCCGCGCGACTTCTGGGAGCAGCACGGCCGTGATATGCGCTCCTGGAAAGACGCCGAGCGCACCTTCTACGAGATCACCGGACCCGCGGTACGCGAGTGGCAACCCAATCAGGGCCTCTTCGAGGACTCCCCGGAGGGGATCGAAGGCATCGTCCGCAGGATCAACGGCGATACCGCCACCATCGAGCTGACGCGCGACTATCGCAACGAGCGCCACAACGTCTGGGGAATCACGGCGCGCAACCGCGAGCAGAACTTCGCCTTGAACCTGCTCATGGATCCGGAGATCGATTTCGTCACCGTGCTCGGCCCGGCAGGCACCGGCAAGACACTGCTGGCACTGGCCGCCGGATTGATGCAGACACTCGAGACCAACCGCTTCGTCGAGATCATCATGACGCGAGTGACGATCCCGCTCGGCGAGGACATCGGATTTCTTCCCGGCACCGAGGAAGAGAAGATGGAGCCGTGGATGGGCGCGCTCATGGACAATCTGGAGGTGCTCACCGGCTCGCAGGAAGGCGGCAACTGGGGCCGCGCCGCCACCAACGACCTGTTGCGCAACCGGATCAAGATCCGCTCGCTGAACTTCATGCGCGGCCGCACATTCCTCAACCGCTTTCTCATCCTCGATGAGGCGCAGAACCTGACGCCGAAGCAGATGAAGGCGCTCATCACCCGCGCAGGCCCCGGTACCAAGCTCGCGTGCCTCGGCAACATCGCGCAGATCGATACGCCGTATCTCACCGAGATGACCTCCGGGTTGACCTATGCGGTGAACCGCTTCCGCGGCTGGGCACACTCGGGGCACATCACTCTGGTGCGTGGTGAGCGCTCGCGGCTCGCCGATTTCGCCTCCGACATCCTCTAGGTGATACCCTAGCGCACCGCGGACGTGCGCAGCCGCGGGGCACCTTTGTAAGGGTCTGTAAATGCTCGGAAACCCTGACCGCCGGATGCGGTCGAAGGCATGATGCGCCGCTTCTTCGTCTTCCTCGCGACCGCGCTGCTAGCCGCCGGCACCGTGGCATCGGCGGATCCGCCCGCCACCTCTCAGCCGTTGCTGAACGCACCGGCCGCGGGTTCCGATCTGCCCGACATGGGCAGTCCCGCGGCGGCGGTGCTCTCACAGAGCGATGAGTACCGGCTCGGGGCGATGGTGGCGCACGAGCTGCGCGATCAGAACGCGCTCATCGAAGACCCCGAGGTCAGCGAGTACATCAACAGCGTCGGCATGCGCCTCGCCTCGCAGAGTGCCGAGGGAGGCCGGCACTTCCAGTACTTCGTGATCAAGGATACGGCGATCAACGCGTTCGCCGTCCCGGGCGGCTTCGTATTCATCAACGCCGGACTGGTGCTGGCGACCACCGCCGAGTCCGAGCTCGCCAGCGTCATGGCGCACGAGACCGCGCACGTCACCCAGCACCACATCGCGCGCATGCTCGCGGACCAGTCGAAGCAGAGCATCACCTCCGTCGCCGCGGTGCTGGCGGCGATCCTGCTCGGCGCCATCGGTGGCGGCCAGGCGATCGAAGGCGGACTCGCCGCCGCGCAGGGCATGGCCGTGCAGCATCAGATCAACTTCACGCGCGACAACGAGATGGAAGCCGACCGCGTGGGCATCGGTTTTCTGGCGGGCGCCGGCTACGACCCGAACGCCATGGCGGGCTTCTTCGAGACCATGAGCCGCCATGAAGGTCTCGCCGCGACCTATATTCCGGCGATGCTGATCGACCACCCCGTCTCGACCGACCGTGTCGCCGAGGCGCGCGCGCGTGCCGCACAGTTCCCGCCCCACAAGGTACACGACTCACAGAGCTACGAACTGATCCGCGAGCGGGTGCGCGTGCTCACCGCGACCGGCGATGTCGACCTCGCCGGTCAATACGCGCAGAAGATCGCCCACGACGGCGATACTCTCGGCAACCGCTACGGGGAGGCGCTCGCGCTCATGAACAGCAACCGCGCCGAGGAGGCGGTAAAGATCCTCACTCCGCTCATGCACGAGCACGAGGATCTGACGCTGCTGCATGCGGCGCTCGGCCAGGCGCAGGCGAAGGCCGGACACGTCAAGGAGGCGCTGGTGACTTTCCAGCGTGCCGAGCGGCTCTTCCCGCGCAACGTACCGGTGACGGTCCGTTACGCCGAGACACTCATGGCCGCGGGGCGCCCGGCCGACGCGCACAACATGCTGCTCGACCTGTTCAACAACGTTCAGCCGACTCCCGACCAGATTCGTCTCACGGCACTCGCCGCGAGCGCCGCCGGGGATGCCGGCGATGCCTACTTCTACATGGGCGAGTATCAGATCGCCGGCGGTGACCTCAATCTCGCAGCGCAGCAGCTGCAGCTCGCCCTCGCCTCGCCGCACATCAGTCAGATCCAGCGTCAGCGCTACCAGGCGCGGCTCGATGAGGTGCGCGAATACCTCGCGAGCATGCGCAAGCGCCAGGTCGCCAGCGACAACGGCGACGGTCAGGGTCAACGCGGCGGACATTGACCAACACACGCCGCGACGGCCCGAGCGTCGGCGGCGGCCTACAACGCCCGGAGCCTGCAGCGCGGCTGCTACAATGCCGCGACCTTTCGCGGTTTGCGCTCCCTATGCGATCGAAAATATGCCGTTACCTGCTGCTGGTTTGCCTGTTGCTGCTGAGCGGCTGCGCCACGCTCCCGCCGGGGGTGAAGCGCGACCCGCGTGACCCATGGGAGCGGATGAACCGCGGAACCTACAAATTCAACGACGCACTCGACCGCGCCATTCTCAAGCCGGTGGCGAAGGGTTACAGCCATCTGCCGCAGCCGATGCAGACCGGGGTGCACAACTTCTTCGACAACCTCGAGTATCCGGTCGTCATCGTCAATGACCTGCTGCAGGGTCAGGTGCGTGCGTTCGTCTCCGACATCGGACGCCTGGTGCTCAACACCACGGTCGGGCTCGGCGGTCTGTTCGATCCAGCGAGCCCTGCCGGTCTCGATAAACATGACCGCGACTTCGGCCAGACGCTCGGCAAGTGGGGAGTGCCCAAGGGCCCCTATATCGTGGTGCCCTTCCTCGGCCCCTACGACGTGCGTGATGGAATCGGGGCGGCGACGGTCGACACCTTTGCCAACCCGCGCAACTACACCAACCGCTGGACCAACCTGAGTCTTTGGGCCGTGCGCGAGGTCGACCGCCGCAGCCGTCTGCTGCCGCTCGACGCCACCATCCAGAGCGCCTACGACCCTTATGCCTTCATCCGCAATGCCTACCTGCAGAATCGCGACTTCAAGGTCCATGGGGACCAGCCGCAGAACGAGGAGGAGCAGGAGCAGAAGCTGATGGAGGAAGCGGCTCAGGAGGACGCGGGGACTCAGCCGGCCCCGCAGCCACCGGCGCCGCAGCCACCGACGCCAGAGTCGCAGACGCCGCAGCCGCAGAGTGCGGCCCCTCCTGCGCCGCAGCCGCAGCCATCCGCTCCGTCTTCCCCGCCGCAGCCACCGCCGAACGCGCCCTCGCCCCAATCCCCACCGAAATCGTGAGTTGCGGCGGACGCTGGGCTAGACGCCGCGCTCGAGCAGCTCCTGGACGTCGCTGATGTGAGCGAGCGCCGCGAGGCCCTCGGGGAGTTTCGTATAGCGCAGTGAGCGGCCGGCGCGGCGGGCCACCCCGAGCCACTCGAGCAGTACCGCGAGCCCTGCACTATCTGAGAGGGTAATGCCGTGGCAGTCGATTTCGAGCTTCGCGCCCGCGGTCTGCGTGAGGGTCTGCACTCCAAGCTCGCACGCGCGGCGGGCGCTCGCGAAGGTGAGCGGCCCCTGCGCGCTCAGCGCGCCTGCCGCCGTCGCGGTCAGTTGGAACGCGCCCGCGTCGGTCGTGCGCTCAGCTTCCGGCAGGCTCATCCGCTCTTGCCGGTCGTCTTGCTGATCGCCCCGGGCTTCTCGCCCGCCTCGAGGCGCTTGATGACCGCATCGATGCCCTGCTGCTCGATCTGCGCACCGAAGTCGGTGCGGTAGCTGTTGACGTAGCTGATGCCGTCGATCACCACGTCCCAGGCCTTCCAGCCCTGCGGGGTGGTGTGCATGTAGTAATTCACGGCCACACGATCGCCGCTGTCGCGCTTCACCTCGGTGCGTACGGTCGCGGTCGACTTTGCCGGATCGACGTTGCTCGGAAAGATCTTGAGCCGGTCGGAGGTGAAATCGGCGAGCGCCGTCCCGTAGTTGGTGAGCAGCGAGTGATAGAAAGCATCGATGAAGCGCTGCCGCTGCTCCGGGGTCGCTGTGCGCCAGAACTTCCCGAGCACGAGGCGCGCCGAGTAGTCCGTATCCCAGTGTGGCAGCAGGTACTTGTCGACGAGCTGACCGACCTTGGCCGGGTCACGCTTGTACGCGGCACGGTCCTTGTCGAGATCATTCAACATGCCCTGGGCAGCCGCCTGTACGACCTCCGCCGGTCCTGGTCCGGCTGCGGGAGCTGACGCCGTGCCCGCGGCCGGGGCACCCTGCGCCGGCTGCGGCGGCGACTGTGCCTCGGCGCAGGCGAAGCCGAGTGCCAGCAGCAGGATGCCGCTCAACCGGGTGGCTGGTGCAATGCTCATTTCCGTGACTCCGATTTGCCGGAATTATCCGTGGTGTTGGATCCCGAACCCTGCTCGCTGCCCTTGCTCGAGTAGTTGGCGAAGAACTTGTTGATCAGGCTCTCGAGCACGATCGCCGATTGCGTCTGCTCGATGCGGCTCCCGTTCTTGAGATACGTATCGAGACCGCCGGGACTGAGGCCGATGTACTTGCCACCGAGCAGTCCCTGCGTCTGGATGCTGGCGTAGCTGTCTTCGGGAATCTGGTTGTACTGTAAATCGAAGCGCAGCGTGACCACGGCCTTGAAGTCCTTCGGGTCGAAACGGATGCCCGACACCTCGCCGAGGCGCACACCCGACATGGTGACCGGGGACCCCACCTTCAGGTCCCCGATGTCGTCGAATTCCGCGGTCACGTGATAGCCCGCCTTGGCGCCGCCGAGCTTCAGGCCGCTCGCCGGCAACTGGGTGGTGAGGAACAGGAGCGCTGCGAAGCCGAGCAACACAAACAATCCGGTTCCGATCTCGAGTGTTCGATTCGCACGCAT
>DASYFL010000058.1:0-9999 GCA_036498445.1 Steroidobacteraceae bacterium | reverse complement strand
GTGATGAACGGAGTGTTGATCGCCGGTGTCGTGAGCGCGTTCGGGCCGGCATCCACCAGGAGGCCCTCGACATTGGGCGGCCCGACCGTCGCGATCACCTGAGTCGGTGGCGGCGGTGGTGGTGGCGGCGGCCCACCGTGGCTGGTGCCGCTGCCACCGCAGCCGGCGAGGAGTGCCAGAGGAGTCAGAAAGAGAGCCAGGAATTTACGCACGGGGAATCCTCGTCCTTTGTTATTAGCCGATGTCCTTCAGGGAGAAATTCTGCGGCAGCAGCGCCGGGGCCCAGGCGCGCCCGAAGAAGGCGCGTGTGCGGCCGCTCGACTCCACCACCACACCCGCCGTACGGACCGAGAGGTGGTGGTGGTTGTAATGGGGCTCGCTCCTCGCCTGTGCGAATTCGGTGTAGTAGCTGCCGAGCATCTGCCGCAGGTCCGGAATCCCCGGTCCCTGCCAGGTCACCGCGAACACCTTGCCCGCGCCCGACACGTATTCGCGAATCACGATCCCCGAAGCCGTCTGAATCTCGTGCACCGAGTAGTCGACGGTAGGCGTGACGCGCAGCGCGCCCTTCATGCTCACGCGATCGGTTTCCACCGACGCCGCATCGCCGCCGAGCGCCGCGAGCGCCGGTGCCGAAACGCACACGGCTGCGGCCATGCAAAAGAGAATGCGGGGCAACTTCATCATGGGCCGAATCCTTATAAGCCTTTGGGACATTGTGCCTGACGAAAGGCTCTTGTGCGCAGCGTGTCTTTGCTTGGCGACGCACGGGTCGGAAATAAGTTATGAGCGTGTTGGCCAGTTGCTGTACAACAGCGCCCGATTCGGGGATCCGTTGACCGCGAGGCGCTGCCGAAGCCTGTTCCGCACCTGCCTTTGGCCAGGACGCCGCCGTAGAGTTCCCCAAAGGGACACTGGCGCGCCCAAGCGAAAATCTCTTGTGGCCTTATTGTTCAATCCGATAGCATTCGCCCCCCAAAACCGGAGCGGTAGTTCAGCTGGTTAGAATACCGGCCTGTCACGCCGGGGGTCGCGGGTTCGAGTCCCGTCCGCTCCGCCAGATTCTCCCAAATCAGCCGGCCAACACATGCTTCAAAGGATCCGAGACAGTCTGCAGGGCCAGAAATGGCTCGCCTATCTGCTGCTGGGTGCGCTCGCGGTGGTTTTCGCCGCCTGGGGGGCGTACGGCATCGTCAACCTGAATTTCGGCGGCTCCAATTACGCCGCCGAGGCGAACGGCAGCAAGGTCTCGCTCGAGGATGCGCGCAGCGCCTGGCTGCGCCAGCAGAGCATGTGGCAGCAGCGCATGGGCGGATCGGAGCTTCCGGCGCCACTGCGTACGCGGCTGCAGGATCAGGTGTTGGAAAGCCTGATCCGGCGCTCGCTGCTCACCGAGCGCTCCCACGATCTCGGCTACCGCGTGAGCAACCAGGCCTTGCTCGAAGCGGTGCAGGGTGAACCGGCTTTCCAGGTGGATGGCAAGTACGATCCCCAGGCCGCGAAGGCCGCACTCGCGCAGGCCGGCGTCACTCTCGACAGCTACGAGCAGCAGTTGCGCACCGACCTGCAGCAGCTGCAGCTCGAAGGCGGCATCCGTGCTTCCGACTTCGTCACTCCCGCAGAGCTCGTGCGCCTCGGCGATCTCGAGGACCAGCAGCGCGAGGTGCGCTACCTCATCCTGCCGGCTGACCGCTTCCATCCGTCCGCGGCTGCGGGCGATGCTGCCGTGCAGGCCTACTACAAAGAACATCAGGCGCAGTACATGCGGCCTGAGGCAGTGGACCTGCAGTACGCGGAGCTGCGACTCGAGGCGCTCGCCGCACAGCAGGAGCTGAGCGAAGCGGACCTGCGCGCCGCCTACGAGAAGGAGAAGGGCCGGCTGGAGGTCCCGGAGAAGCGTCACGCCCGGCACGTACTCATCACCGGCAAGGACGATGCGGCGGCTCTCGCTCTCGCGCAGCAGGTGCTGTCACAGGCTAAAAGCGGCAAGGATTTCGGCGAGCTCGCCAAGCAGTACTCGCAGGATCCAGGTTCCGCGCAAAATGGCGGAGATCTCGGCTGGGCCGAGCGCAGCACCTTCGTGAAGCCCTTCGCCGATGCACTGTTCGGCATGTCCGCGGGCGAGATCGCAGGGCCGGTGAAGACGCAGTACGGCTATCACATCATCCGCCTCGAGGAGATCCAACGCGGCAAGTCGAAGAGCTTCGAAGAGGCGCGCCCCGAGTTGGAAGCACAGCTGCGCCGCGCGCGCGCGACCGATCGGTTCGGCGAGATCCAGGAGCAGTTGCAGGCCAAGCTCGCCGAGCCCGGTGCCGATCTCAACGCACTTGCGCAGCAGTACAACCTGCAGCAGGGCGAGGTGAAGGAATTCGTGAAAGGCGCGGGCGCCGTACCCTTGGGTGCCGCCCCGCAGCTGCAGGAGCTGCTGTTCGGCGACCCGCCGCTTGCCGCCGACAAGCTCGCGGGGCCGGTGTTGTTGGGTGACGATCGTCTCGTCATCTTCAAGGTGCTGCAGCATCGCGCATCAGCGCCGAAGCCGCTCGCCGAGGTCCGCGACAATATCGTGGCCACCATCACCAAGGATCAGGGCACCCAGGCTGCTCTCGGCGCAGCACAGCGCGCGCGCGAGCAGCTTCTCAAGGGAGCCTCGTTTGATGAGGTCGCGCAGGAGCTCAAAGTGAGCGCCGATCCGGCCCATTTCATCGGCCGGAACGACCCTTCCGTCCCCGCCCAGGTGCGCGAGGCTGCCTTCGGGCTCGGCAAGCCCGCAGGCAAACCCGAGTCCCGCGCGCTCACGCTCAATGACGGTGGGGCGGCGCTCGTGGTGGTGAGTGCAGTGCGCACGGCGCCTGCACAGGATGCCACCGCAAAGGCGAGCCGCTCTCAGCAGGAATCCGAGCGCCTGGGGACGGCGGCAGCGCTCGCCTACGTCGATGAGGTCCGGCGCACGGCGAGCGTGCGCAAGAACCCAAAGGCGTTCGAGTAGCGGCAGCCCTCGAGGCGCAGCGCTCCCGCCAGCCGCCAGGTCTCAGCTTTCTCCGCCCTCCAGCGGAAAACTCATTCCGACGGTGCTGAAGCCGCTATCGACGTAGAGGATCTCTCCGGTGATCCCGGCGGCGAGGTCCGAGCACAGGAAAGCCGCGGCATTGCCGACATCCTCGAGGGTCACGTTGCGCCGCAGCGGGGCGACCTCGGCGACGCGGCCGAGCATCTTGCGGAAGCCGGGTATGCCCGCCGCCGCGAGGGTCTTGATGGGACCGGCGGAAATCCCATTCACGCGGATCCCCGCGGGGCCGAGGTCGGCCGCGAGAAAGCGCACGTTCGCCTCCAGGCTGGCCTTGGCGAGGCCCATGACGTTGTAGCCGGGGATGGAGCGCATCGCTCCAAGATAGGTGAGGGTGAGCAGTGCGCCGTGCCGGCCCACCATCAACGGATGTGCTCCCTGTGCCAATGCCGTGAAGCTATAACTGGAAACATCGTGGGCGATGCGGAACCCCTCGCGCGTCGTAGCCTGGAGAAAGCTGCCGGTGAGCGCCTCGCGCGGCGCAAAGGCAACGGCGTGCACGAGGATGTCGAGCTCACCCCACTCGCGCCTCAATAGCTCGAACGCGGCATCGCACTGCTCATCGACCGTCACATCGAGTGGCATGGTCAGTTGTGAGCCGAGCGAATGAGCGAGTGGCTCGACGCGCGCGCGCATCTTGTCGTTCAGGTAGGAGAAAGCGAGCTGCGCACCCTCGCGATGCATCGCCTGCGCGATACCGAAGGCGATCGATCGCTCCGTCGCTACCCCAACGATCAAGGCGCGTTTGCCGGCGAGAAACCCCATAGTGCGAATCCTCCGGCCGCAGATTATGCCGGAAAGGACGCAGGGGAGGCGGGCGCGCAGACGCCGCGGATTTCAGCCGCGGTGCGTGAGGTGGATACGCAGCTTCTGGCCGGCGTGCAGGTGCGAGTGCGCGCTCAACCCATTCCACGCCAGCAGCTGCGGCACGCTGCACTGGAAGAGCCGTGCGATCAGCGATGGGGTATCGCCATCGCGCACGGTGTACTCGATGTGCCGCCGGTGCACGCGGCCGCCCGTATCGGTAGAGAGCTTGATGCGCTGCCCGGCGCGCAATGCATCGCCCGGCTGTAGCCCGTTCATCACGGCGAGCGTGTTCACATTCACGCCCGTGCGCCGCGCGATGGTCCACAGGGAATCTCCGCGCCGCACCACCTGTACATGCGTCCGGCCCACCCGCCCGCGGCCGTGACCATCGACGCGCGCAGCGGCCAGCATCACTTTGGCCGGCAGGTCGGTCATCGCACCCGGCACGCGCAGATCATCGCCCACGGTAATGCCGCCGATCGGCATGTCGTTCAGCTCGCGCAGCACGTTTACCGAAGTGTGGAACTTCAGTGCCACGGTCGCGAGCGAATCGCCGCGGTGCACCGCGTAGTGGGCGACACCGAGGCGCTGATCGGCGGACAGCTGCGTGATGTTCTCCTCGAAAGTATCGGCCGCAGTCACCGGCAGCAGCATGAAGTGCGGGCCCGCGGGGTCGGTCGCCCAGCGGTGGAAGGCGGGATTGAGCTCGTAGAGCTCATCGGGACTGATGCCGGCGATCTCCGCGGCGATCCTGAGGTTGACCTGTCCCTGGGTCGACACACGCGCGAAGTACGGCTGATTGGGAATCGGACTGAAGGCGAGCCCGAAGCTTTCCGGATCGAGGACCAGGCGCCGCATGGCGAGCAGCTTCGGCACGTAGGCGCGCGTCTCACGCGGCAGCCACAGGTCCCAGAAATCCACCGGCCGGCCCGCCGCGTGATTCATCTCGACCGCGCGCTCGACGAGCGCCTCGCCACAATTGTATGCGGCGATCGCCAGCAGCCAATCGCCGTTGAACTCATCGTGCAGCGACTGCAGATAATCGAGCGCGGCTCGTGTCGACTCGACGATGTCGCGCCGCCCGTCGTACCACCAGTCCTGCTTCAGTCCATATTTCGAACCCGTGCCCGGAATGAATTGCCACAGCCCCGAAGCGCGTGCGCGCGAGTAGGCGTAGGGCTCGAAGGCACTCTCCACGACCGGCAGCAGTGCGAGCTCGAGCGGCATGCCGCGCCGTTCGAGCTCGGTCACGATGTGATAGAGAGACAGGTCGGCGCGTCCGAACGCACGCTGCAGATACTCGGGGTTCGAGGCGTACCAGTGCAGCTCCAGATCGACCGCGTGATGATCGGCGCCGTCCTCGAGCCGGAACCCCGCCCGCATGCGGTCGAAGAGATCGCCGTACTGGGCCGGATCCAGCCCGGCGACCTGCGTCGGGCCGGGCGCGGGGATCGATGCGGTGGCCGCGGTGGAGGCGGTCGCGGTGGAAGCTGAGGTGGCCTCAACCGCGGCAGGGACGAAGGCAGCGTTGGCGCTCGCTACAGGGTCAGTCGTGTCGGGAGGCGGAGACATCGCGGCCGGCGGGTCGCCGACCGGCACCTCGGCCGCGGGCGCCGCGGGGAAACTGCCGAGGGAGCTGTTCAGGATCTTGGGCGCGGCGGGACGCTGTGGGCTCTGGGCGCACGCGGCCAGTGTGAGCAGAGTCAGCGCCAGGAGCGACCGAGGTAAGCGTCTGATGGGTGGCGTCGCCAAGTTCCGTACCTTCCGACGGCGTGCTACTTTCCCCGCGCCAGGGCACGGGTCTTCATGGTGCAGGACGCTACTGGGTCAGGGGCCAGAATTTAACCGTTAAAGTCACACTATTGCCAGCCTTTCTGTCGTGCCAGTTCGCACTTCACGCATCCTCGACCGCGACGCCGCGCTCTCCGCCTGGTGGGAAACCGCCATTGGCCGTGCGCTGCTGGCGGCTGAGTCGGAGCTGCTCGGGGAGGCGCTGGAGGACGTGTTTGGCTGGGAATTACTGCAGGTCGGAGCCTGGGGCAACGGCCGAGAGCTGCTCGCCGGCAGCCGCACGCGCCGGCAGAGCCTGATCGCAGCCCCGGGCTTCCCCATCGGGGCCGATATCATTGCGCGGCCTTCGCAGATTCCCATCACCAGCGACTGTGTCGATGCGGTGCTGCTGCCGCATACGCTCGAGTTCGCACCCGACCCCTACGCCGTGCTGCGCGAGGTGGACCGCGTGCTGGTCGGAGAAGGGCAGCTGCTGGTGCTCGGCTTTCGTCCGTGGAGCCTGTGGGGCATGCGGGCACGCTGGAGCCGCAGTGGTTTTCCACCCGGCATGCGGCGCGTCTTGTCGGAGCGGCTGCTGCGGGAGTGGCTGGTGTTGCTCGGCTTCGAGATGGTGGCCGCAAGACATTTTCTTTACTTAAGTCCCTGGAGCCGCGGCCTCGCCCGCGGCGAAGGCACGGGCCGCATGCTGCGCCGCGGACTCACCTATCCGTTGCCGGCCGGCGCGTTTCTTCTCAAGGCGCGCAAGCGCGTGTACACGCTGACCCCGGTGCGCGCACGCTTCCGCGAGAAACCGGCCGTTATCGGCGGGCTCGTCAAGCCCACTACTCGATCGCAGGCGTGATCGAGATCTACACCGACGGAGCCTGCCGCGGCAATCCCGGCCCCGGAGGTTGGGCGGCGCTGCTGCGCATCGGCGAACACGAGCGCGAGATCAGTGGCGCAGAAGCGCTCACCACCAACAACCGCATGGAGTTGACCGCCGTGATCCGTGCACTCGAGGCGCTCAACCGCCCGGTGGAGGCGCGCTTATACACCGATTCCGAGTACGTGCGGCGCGGCGTCACCGAATGGTTGCCGGCCTGGAAGGCACGTGGCTGGCGCACCGCGCAGCGCAAGCCCGTGAAGAATCAGGACTTGTGGCAGCAGCTCGATGAGCGGCGCTTACCCCATCGTATCGAATGGCACTGGGTACCGGCGCACGCCGGGGTGAGCGACAACGAGCGGGTCGACCGTCTCGCCAACGAAGCGATCGACGCCTTGGCGCGCCAAGCGTTGCGGTAGACTTCGCAACCCATGCGTCAGGTCGTCCTCGACACCGAGACCACGGGGCTGGAGCCCGAGCTCAATCACCGCGTGATCGAGATCGGCTGCGTGGAGCTTCTCAACCGCCGCCCGACCGGGCGCACGTTCCATCGTTATCTGAACCCCGAGCGCGAGATCGACGATGGCGCACTCGCAGTTCACGGCATCGCGCGCACCGACCTCGACGGGCAGCCGCGTTTCGCAGAGATCGCCGAGGAGCTTTTGGCCTTCATCGGCGGTGCGGAGCTGGTGATTCACAACGCGGCCTTCGATGTCGCATTCCTCGATGCGGAGCTCGCGCGCTTGCCGGGCGAGCCGCGCCAGCTAGCCGCCCTCTGCCAGGTGCTCGACACGCTGGCGCTGGCGCGCGAGCTGCATCCCGGGCAGCGCAACGGTCTCGATGCGCTCTGCAAGCGTTACGCCATCGACAATTCGGCGCGCGAACTGCACGGCGCACTGCTCGATGCGCGCATTCTGGCGGATGTCTATCTGGCGATGACCGGCGGCCAGGGAGCGCTGGCTCTCTCGGAAGCGGACGAGCCGGCACATGCCCATGCCAGGGAGCGCCCGGCACGCATGCCCCTGCGGCTCGCCGTGGCTCTGCCGGTGCCGCTCGCAACTGCGGAAGAGATCGCCGCCCACGAAGTGATGCTGGCAGTGATCGCCAAGGCGAGCGGTGGACGTGTGCTGTGGGCGGCGCTCGAAGTGCGCGAGCCGCTTAAGGTGTCAGCTGAGGAAGACGCGCCGCAGCGCTCGAGCGCCTGAGGCCGCGGACAAGGACAGGTAATGCTGCGATTGCGCAAGTGCCGCATCGGCGTGGTGGGGCTGGGCTACGTGGGACTGCCGCTCGCGGTGGAGTTCGGCAAGCATTTCGAGACCATTGGCTTCGATGTCAATCCGCAGCGCATCGCGCAGCTGCGCAAGGGACGTGACACCACGCTCGAGGTATCGCGGGCCGAGCTGCGCGCCGCCGAGCGCCTCACCTTCACCACCGATCTGCAGCGCCTGCGGCGCTGCCGCGTATTCCTGGTCACCGTTCCGACTCCGATCGATGGCTACAAGCGCCCCGACCTCACCCCGCTCGTGCGCGCGAGCGAAAGCGTCGGCGCGGTGCTCAGCAAAGGCGCGGTGGTGATCTACGAATCGACCGTTTATCCGGGCTGCACCGAGGAAGTGTGTGTGCCGATCCTCGAGCGGGTATCGGGCCTGAAGTTCAATCGCGATTTCTTTGCCGGTTACAGCCCCGAGCGCATCAACCCCGGCGACAAGGAGCATCGACTCACCACCATCCGCAAGGTGACTTCCGGATCGACGCCGGAGATCGCTGATTTCGTCGATGAGCTGTACGGGACCATCGTGACGGCAGGCACGCACAAGACCTCCAGCATTCGCGTAGCCGAGGCGGCCAAGGTGATCGAGAACACGCAGCGCGATGTCAACATCGCGCTCATCAACGAGCTGGCGCTGATCTTCAACCGCTTAGGAATAGATACCGAGGAAGTGCTGAATGCCGCGGGCAGCAAGTGGAATTTCCTGCCGTTCCGCCCCGGGCTGGTAGGCGGCCATTGCATCGGCGTCGATCCCTATTACCTCACGCACAAGGCGCAGGAGATCGGCTACCACCCCGAGATGATCCTCGCGGGCCGGCGCCTCAATGACAACATGGCGCTGCACGTGGCGGCGCAGATCACCCGGCTGATGGCGGCCAGGCGCATCCACGTGAAGGGCGCCCGGGTGCTGGTACTCGGCATCACCTTCAAGGAGAACTGTCCCGACATCCGCAACTCCAAGGTCGCGGACGTGGTGCGCGAGCTCGACAAGCAGGGCGCCCTGGTGGAAGTCTTCGACCCCTGGGCGAACGCCGCGGAGTGCCGGCATGAGTACGGACTCGCGCTGGTGCGTGAGCTCAAGCCGGGTCGTTATGATGCCGCGGTGATCGCCGTCGCCCATCGGCAGTTCCGCGAGCTCGGCGCCAAGGGAGTGCGCCGGCTGTGCCGCCGCAAACACGTGGTGTACGACGTCAAGCACGTGTTTCCCGCCGCCGCGGTGGACGCACGCCTGTGAAGATCCTGGTCACGGGCGCCGCCGGCTTCATCGGAGCGCAGACCGCCCAGCGGCTGCTCGCGGCGGATCATGAGGTCATCGGGCTCGATAACCTCAACGACTACTACGACGTGACACTGAAGCAGGCGCGCCTGGCACGCCTCGCCGCAGCGGGCTTCCGCTTTGTGAAGCTCGATCTCGCCGATGAAAGCGCGATGGCGCAGCTCTTTGCCCGCGAGAAATTCGCGCGCGTCATACACCTGGCCGCGCAGGCGGGCGTGCGCCACTCGCTCAAGGAGCCCCACGCCTACATCCGCAGCAACATCACCGGGACACTGAACGTCCTCGAAGGCTGCCGGCACAATGCCGTGGAACATCTGGTGTACGCCTCGACCAGCTCGGTGTACGGCGCCAACACCGACATGCCCTTCTCGGTGCATCGCAGCGCCGCTCACCCGCTGTCGCTGTACGGCGCGAGTAAGCGCGCGAACGAGCTGATGGCCCACAGTTACTCGGCGCTGTTCGGCCTGCCGACCACCGGGCTGCGATTCTTCACCGTCTACGGTCCGTGGGGCCGCCCGGACATGGCGCTGTTCACCTTCACACGCAACATTCTCGAAGGCCGTCCGATCGATGTATACAACCACGGGCACCACGCGCGCGATTTCACCTACGTCGACGACATCGCCGAGGGCGTGGTGCGCGCCTGCGAGCGCGTCGCGCAGCCCGACCCGGCCTGGAACAGCGGCGCACCCGATCCCGCAACGAGCTCGGCGCCGTTCCGGCTCTACAACATCGGCAACCATCAGCCGGTGCAGCTGCTGCGTTACATCGAGGTGATCGAGCAGTGCCTCGGGCGCAAGGCGATCATGAACCTGCTGCCGTTGCAGCCGGGAGACGTGCCGGAGACCTTCGCCGACATCGACGACCTGGTGAGGGACGTTGGCTACCGTCCGGCGACGGCCATCGAAGTCGGGGTGCGCAAATTCGTC
>DASYFL010000057.1:0-18072 GCA_036498445.1 Steroidobacteraceae bacterium | reverse complement strand
GCGCGCACCCGGCCGCGCACCGCGGCCATGAGCGGGTCGGCATTGAAAAACAACAGCGGCTCTTCCAGTCGCAGTACCAGTATGTCCGGCACCGTTGCGGCAGCCGGAAAGAGCGTAGTGTCGAGATAGTCGTGTTGGCCGAGGCGGCCGAGCACCGAGAGGCGCGGCTGCGCCAGCGAGCGCAGCAACAGCACGATGCTCAGTGCAATTGCACCCAGCAGTCCATCGAGCACTCCGAGGACTATTACCCCCAACACCGCGGCGAGCGCCACCAGTCGATCGGTCTTCCATACGAAGTAGTTGCGGAATGCGCTTAAGCGCAGCGACTTGCTGACCGCATGGATGACGATCGCCGCAAGTGCGGGCTCGGGTATGCGCTCGATCCAGCCGAGGAAGGCGAGCACCAGCACCAGCACCACCGCTGCGGCGGCAAGGCCCGCGAGGCGCGACTCCGCGCCCGCGGCCTCGTTAGCCGAGGTGGCGGAGTAGCCGGCACCCACCGGCGTGCCGCGGGCGAGCCCCGACACCACATTGGCGACGCCGAGCGCGAACAGCTCGCGATTGGGTTGCACCGCTTCGTCGTGCCTGAGCGCGAAGGTGCGGATAGAGCCGTACGACTCTGCATACAGAATGAGCATGATCGCGAATGAGAACTCGATGAGCTGCAAGAGAAGCGTACCCGCGGGCACGGCGAACGCGGGCATGGCGAGGGTGAGATCGATCGGCCCGGTCAGCACCACTCCGTGCGCCGCGAGACGCGGCGCGGCGAGGATGCTCGCAACGATCACCACCAGCGCACCGGGTACGCGGCGGAAGCGCTCCAGCAGGTAGAGTCCCGCAAGTGCGCTGAGACCGCAGGCGAGGCTCGGCAGCTGCCAGCTGTGATAGTCCCGCAACAGCTGGAAGATGAGCGCGAAGAATCCGCGGTTGTCGGGGTGCAGGTTAACCATGTGCGGCCACTGCCTGACGGCGATCACCAGCGCCAGTCCGAAGGTATAGCCGCGCAGCACCGGACGCGCGATCAGCTGTGAGATCGCTCCGAGGCGCAGCACGCCGCAGAGCACGAAAATGCTGCCTGCGCCGATTACCAGCAACGCCGCGAGCGTCACGCGTTCGGTCACGCTGCTGGCACCGAGGGCGAGTGTGGCGGATGCGAGCACCGCGGCCGAAGAGGAGGTGGCGGTGACGATCGCGTAGCGGCTGCGGCCGAGGACGCCATAGCAGGCGAGGCCGGCGAACAGCGCCACCACTCCCGCCTGCGGCGGCAGGCCAGCGATGCTCGAGTACGCCACCGCTTCCGGCAGCAGGAGTCCCGCGATCGACAGCCCCGCCAGGATGTCGGGAATGGTTGTTCTTGGCATCGAGCCGCCATCCTACGCAAACCGGCGCGCCGCCGGCCACGACGAGCAGAACCCGCCGGCGGCGCAGCTCGATGCGGGGATTATTCGACCGTCACGCTCTTGGCGAGATTGCGCGGCTGATCGACGTCGGTGCCTTTGAGAATTGCCGCATGGTACGCGAGCAGTTGCAGCGGAATGCTGTAGACCACCGGCGCCTGCACGTAGGTGACCTGCCGCGGCATCTCGATCACCGTCACCCCATCGCTCGCCGAGATCCCCGACTCGGGATCGGCAAACACGAAGAGCTCACCACCGCGCGCGCGCACTTCCATCAGGTTGGACTTCAGCTTCTCCAGCAGGTCGTTGTTGGGAGCGACTGCCACGACCGGCATGTCGGCATCGACCAGCGCGAGCGGTCCGTGCTTGAGCTCGCCGGCTGGATAGCCCTCGGCGTGGATATAGGAAATCTCCTTCAGCTTGAGTGCACCCTCGAGCGCGATCGGATACAGCGCGCCGCGGCCCAGAAAGAGCGCATGGCGCTTGTCGGCGAACCGCTCCGCCAGGCGATGGATGACCGGATCGAGCGCCAGCGTGCGTTCGACCATCGCGGGCAGCTCGATGAGCCGGCCGACGAGGCTGCGCTCGCGCTCGGCATCGCCACCCTGGTGCCGGGCGAGCGCGACCACCAGCATGCCGAGCGCGGTGAGCTGGGTGGTGAACGCCTTGGTGGATGCCACGCCGATCTCGGGGCCGGCGCGGGTCAGCATCACGAGCTCCGATTCACGCACCAGTGAGCTCTCGGGCACGTTGCAGATCGCGAGCGAGGAAAGATAGCCCGACTGGCGAGCGAGGCGCAGCGCGGCGAGGGTGTCGGCGGTCTCGCCCGACTGGGAAATGGTCACGAACAGGGAGTCCGGCGGCACGAGCGGACTGCGGTAGCGGTACTCGCTCGCGATGTCCACGGAGCAGGGGATCTTGGAGATCTGCTCGATGAAGTAGCGTGCGACACAGGCCGCGTGATAGCTCGTACCGCAGGCGACGATGTGCACGTTCTGCGTGCGTGCGAGGATTGCGGTAGCCGCCGGACCGAAAGCCGCTTCGAGGAGACGGCCGTTCGCAACCCGCTCCTGCAGAGTGTCGGCGATCGCGCGCGGCTGCTCGTGGATCTCCTTGAGCATGAAATGCTGGTAGGGACCGCGCTCGGCGGCATTCGCCGAGAGATCACTTTCGCGCACCGGACGCTCCACGGGCGCGCCGCTGCGGTCGATGATGCGTACCGAGTCGCGGCGCACCTCGGCGACATCGCCCTCCTCGAGGAAGATGAAGCGGCGTGTGACCGGGAGGAGCGCCGCAACGTCGGAGGCCACGAAGTTCTCCTCGACCCCGAGGCCGATGACCACGGGGCATCCTTCGCGCGCCAGGATCAACCGCTCCGGATCATGCTCACTCACCACGACGAGCGCATAGGCGCCTTCGAGCTCGGCGACCGTGGCACGCACCGCCGCGAACAGCTCGTGCATCGTCTGCAGGTGCAGGTGCACCCGATGCGCAATGACCTCGGTATCGGTCTCGGAGACGAACTCATAGCCGCGGCGCAGCAGGTCGGCGCGCAGCTCTTCGTGATTTTCGATGATGCCGTTATGCACGATGGCGAGGCCATCGCGCGAGATGTGCGGATGCGCGTTACGTTCGCTCGGCACTCCGTGTGTCGCCCAGCGGGTGTGGGCGATGCCGATCCTGCCGTCGGTCGGAGTGTGGCTGAGCGCCTCATCGAGCCTGCGCACCTTGCCGACCGTCCGCAGCCGGGTGAGGTGCTTGGTGCCGTTGAGCACCGCGATGCCAGCCGAGTCGTACCCGCGATACTCCAGGCGCCGAAGTCCCTCCATCAGGATCGGCACGACGTTACGCTCGGCAACTGCTCCAACGATTCCGCACATGGTTCCGTCCTCGATTCTGCACCCGGTGTCCCGGATGCCCGATCCTGGGCTGATAAGTTTGCCCGAAACTCGAGGAGGAGGCTAATTTCACTGTAAAAACAGTGACTTGTAGCTCAAACAGCGACTTGCTGCTTAAAAAAAGGCTCGCTGGAAGGAGCTATCCGGTGCGCACGAGCAGTTGCGGCGTCCCGCCCGTCGCCTGCAAGCCATCCGTGCGCTCGAGGCAGAACCGGGCGAGACGCCGCACAGCGTCGCGGTATTCCTGGTCGAGCGAGGAAAACTCGAGCCAGAAATCTCGTTGCGCGAGGAGCGTCGTGGAGCGGCGGCTGGCGTCGAACATACGCAACGCCACGTTACGCGGACCTGCGAGCGCCTGGACCTTATCCTGAAGCGCACTCAGCTCTTCCTGAGCCCTCCGCGACGGAAGCCTCATGGAAGGCGTTTGCCGGTGCGGCTCGTACAGGCGCGCAGCGCTTCGATGCCCGCTGTTGCGCGCTCGAGCTCGGCGATCACCTCACAGTACCGCTGCCAGGCCTTTTGCAGCTCTTGCGCCTCGCCGCGCGCAATGCGCTGCAGGTTCCGCTGGCACAGGTGATGCTCCCACTGCGCGCGCCGGTGCGCACGCTCGAGCCGCTCGAGCCGCTCCCATAGACCCGCGTCGAGCCATTCGGCCTGCCGAAGTTCCGACGCACTCATGAGCCGCACCTGGTATTACCGATCGAGCGAGGCTCAACGGTAGTCCGTAAGTGCTACAGACACGTTGCAAGCGCAGGTCGGTTTTACTTCTTAGGTCTGCTCGGGCGCTGCCAACCCTCGACGGTCGTCTGCGGTGCGCGCGCAATGGTGAGCTTTCCGGGCGGCACCTCGCGGGTGACCGTCGAGCCGGCGGCGATGGTGGCTCCGGCGCCGACAATGATCGGAGCAACGAGTACGCTGTTGGAACCGGTGTGCACGTCATCGCCAACGGTGGTCTGATGTTTTGCCGCGCCGTCGTAATTCGCGACGATGGTGCCCGCGCCGACATTGACGCGGCTGCCGAGCTGCGCATCGCCGACGTAGGCGAGATGGTTCGCCTTCGAGCCCGCGCCAAGCCGGGAGTTCTTGACCTCGACGAAATTGCCGACGTGCACCTCCGCAGCGAGCGTCGCCGCCGGCCGCAGTCGTGCGAAGGGGCCGATGAGGCAGGCGGGACCGATGACTGCGCCCTCGATCACGCAGTGCGGGTGCACCTGGGTGTCGGCGCCGATCTCGCTGTCGCGTACCACGCAGCCCGCGCCGATGTGCACCCGGTCGCCGAGCGTCACCCGTCCTTCGAAGATCACATTGACGTCGACGAACACATCGCGCCCGTGCGTCAGGGTGCCACGTACGTCGACGCGCGCGGGGTCGGCGAGCGTCACCCCGGCGGCGAGCAGCTCCTCGGCGCGGCGCGCGCGGCAGAGGCTCTCGAGCTGTGCGAGCTGCGCCTTGTCGTTCACGCCGAGCACCTCGCTCGGCTGCGAGGTGAGCAGCGCTCGCACCGGTACTTTCTGCTTCACTGCGAGCGCAATGACATCGGTGAGGTAGTACTCGCCCTGGGAATTGGCTGTGGTCAGGCGCGCGAGCCAGCCGCGCAAGCGCCGCGCCGGGCTCACCAGCACGCCGGTATTGCACTCGCGGATCGCGCGTTCTCTCGCGGTCGCATCCTTCTGCTCGATGATCTTCTGCACGAGCCCGCGCGCGCTGCGCACGACGCGGCCGTATCCCTCGGGCCCGTCGAAGCGCGCGGTGAGCAGGCTCAGGGCATCGGCGCCGGCGAGCTCGAGAAGCTGCAGCAGTGTCGCCCGGCCGATGAGAGGCACGTCGCCGTATAACACGAGCACCCGATGATCGTCCGGAATCTGCGGCATGGCCTGCAGCAACGCATGGCCGGTGCCGAGCTGCTGCGCCTGCAGCGTCCAGCTGACCGGCGCACCCGCGAGCGCCGAACGCACCAGCTCACCGCCATGGCCGTAAACGACGTGGATAGCCTGCGGCGCGAGGCTGCGCGCGGTGTCGATCACGTGCTCGAGCAATGCTCTTCCGGCGAGCGGCTGCAGCACCTTCGGCAACGCCGACTTCATGCGCTGGCCTTCGCCGGCGGCGAGTATGACGATCGAGAGTGGGGGCACGCGTGCGCTCGCCGGGATCGCGGACGCCCGTCCTCCACGGCCGCGCCGCGCAGCTGCCCGTGAGTGACGCTTGCGCATCGGCACGATTCTACTCAGCGGCGCGCGGTGTAGGCATGGGAGTCGCGCGCCGGCTTCGCCGGCGGCAGCTCCGCGAGCTTTCGCTGCATGAGCTCACCGACGTACAGCTGCGGGTTGGAATGCACCTGGTGCTCGGCCTGTTCGCGGCGCTTGATGAGATCCGCGGCCTTGTGGAAGGCATCCTCGAGTGAGGCGCTGTCCGGGAGCGCGTCCTTGAGGAACGCCTCGCCGAACCAGGTGAGCTCGCGATCGTCCTCGCAGCCAAAAGATTCGTGTGCGGCATCCGACGCCGTGACGATAGCTGCGGTATCGCTCTTCAGCGCATCCAGGAAGACCCCCGAGTGGCACGCCGACACGACCACCACGCGCCAGCGGATCCCCGCAGCATCGAGCGCTTCGCGTACATCCTCGGGCGCGAGCTGCACGAGCGGCAGCGTGCCGTTCTCCACCTCGAGTCCATCCTCCGAGCCATGCGAGCTCAGGAACAGCACCAGCACGTCCTGCTCCGGGTTCATGCGCGCCGCGAGCACCTTGAGGGTTTGCTCGAGTCCCGAGACGCTCGCGATCGGGTAGGAGTCGCGGTCGTCGATGTCGTTGACGAGAAGCACGGCACGCTCGACCGAGCCGAAACGTGCGGCGAACACTTCGTTCGCGAATACGGTCTCGCGGCGGAACACTCCCTGCCCCCCATCCCCGGCGAACCCGACGAAGTAGACGGAGGGCTTGCCCTGCTGCGAGGGCGTGACGCGTGCCACCGCCGCGGCGATGCGCGAAGGCTGGTCGTAGAAGAGCGCCTCGGCCTGGTCGGCATCCTCCGCTTCCTCGGCGGAGGACGGCTCCTCGGGTACCCACAGACGCGTGTCCAGATCGAGCAGCCCGAGCACGGAAGGCGCGGCGAGCACCAGCACGATGGCGATGAGCGCCGGCCGCCAGCGTACCGGTCCATACGCAGCCCCGAGCGCGCGAAGGGCGAGGCTGACGAGGTAGGCGAGCACGATCAGCGTGACGAGGAGCGGAAAGCGGCCGATCCAGATCAGCCTCGCGGCGAGTGAGAAAATGAGCGCCACGTAGGGAACCACGGAGAGCACCGGCACGAGCAGCGCACGCGTGTCCCCTGCGGGACTCTGGGCGCGGGCGGTGAGTGCGCAGGCGGCAAGGCCCAGCAGCAGGTAGCACGCCCAGCCGAAAAGGCCATCGAGTGCGAGCGGCGCATGCGGAGCGGCGTGCAGGAAACCAAGCAGCGTGCACAGCGCGAGGTCGACCGCGAGCAGCGCCGCCACCTGATCGAAGCTCACGACGAAGCGCGGCGGCCAGCGCCGGCGCAGCAGCACGAGTTCGAATCCACCGCTGAGGTTACGAGCGAGGGCTGCGAGCCAGCCGCCGCGCGCCGGTGTTGGCGCCCCCTCGGGCGCAGGCCCGCCCGCGGGCGGCGCCGCGGCAGGGGCCGCAGGCGGTACCGGGCTGTCCTGCGAAGGGTCCAGCGCTCTAGCTCCGCAGCTTGCGCAGCCGCTCGATGAGCTTCAGTTGTGCCGCGGCGCGCGCGAGCTCGGCGAGCGCTTCCGCCTGCGTGATGTGCCCGGGCCGCTCGCGCAGCGCGTCCTCCGCACGCTGCTTGGCAGCCAGTGCTGCGGCCTCGTCGATGTCCTTGGCGCGCAGCGCGGTGTCGGCAAGTATGGTGACTTTGCTCGGCTGTACTTCGAGGACGCCGCCGCCAACGAAGAAGTGCTGCTCGTCCCCGTCCGGGGGTTGCACGCGGACCTCGCCCGGCTTCAGCAGCGTGAGCAGCGGCGCGTGCCGCGGGTAGATGCCGATATCCCCCTGCGAGGCTGCCGCGAACACCGCGGCGGCCGGACCCGAGAACAACTCGCCCTCGGCGCTCACGATATCGACGTGGATAGTGGCGGCTTCTGCCATGCTCGTGTCTCGTGATTACTGCAGAGTCTTCGCCTTCTCGACCGCTTCCTCGATGGTGCCCACCATGTAGAAGGCCTGCTCCGGAAGCGAATCGAACTCGCCGCCGATAATGCCCTTGAAGCCGCGAATGGTGTCCTTGAGCGCCACGATCTTACCGTCCTGGCCAGTGAACACCTTGGCGACGTTGAAGGGCTGGGAAAGGAAACGCTGCACTTTGCGCGCCCGGAACACGGTCAATTTATCCTCTTCCGACAGCTCGTCCATGCCGAGGATGGCGATGATGTCCTGCAGCTCCTTGTAGCGCTGCAGAACGGCCTGAACACCCCGCGCGGTGTTGTAGTGCTCCTCGCCGACCACCAGTGGATCGAGCTGGCGGCTGGTGGAATCGAGCGGATCCACCGCCGGATAGATGCCGAGTGAGGCGATCTGGCGCGAGAGTACCACCGTCGCATCGAGGTGCGCGAAGGTCGTCGCCGGGGACGGGTCGGTGAGATCGTCCGCGGGCACGTACACCGCCTGGATGGAAGTGATCGAGCCCTTCTTGGTGGAGGTGATGCGTTCCTGCAGTACCCCCATTTCCTCGGCGAGCGTCGGCTGGTAACCGACCGCAGAGGGCATGCGGCCGAGCAGCGCCGATACCTCGGTGCCGGCGAGTGTGTAGCGATAGATGTTGTCGATGAAGAACAGCACGTCGCGGCCCTTGCCGTTGGAATCCGGCCGGACCTCGTCGCGAAAGTACTCGGCCATGGTGAGCCCGGTGAGGCCCACACGCAGGCGGTTACCCGGCGGCTCGTTCATCTGTCCGTACACCATCGCTACCTTCGAGTTCGACAGGTTCTGTTTGTCGATGACGTTCGACTCGATCATCTCGTGATAGAAGTCGTTGCCCTCGCGGGTGCGCTCGCCGACGCCGGCGAACACCGAGAGCCCGCTGTACTGCTTGGCGATGTTGTTGATGAGCTCGAGCATATTGACGGTCTTGCCGACGCCTGCGCCGCCGAACAGGCCCACTTTGCCGCCCTTGGCGAAGGGCACCAGCAGATCGATGACCTTGATGCCGGTCGCCAGCAGATCCTGGCCGCCGGTCTGCTCTTCGAACGACGGCGGTGGCCGGTGAATCGGCAGGTATTCCTTGGCCTTCACCGGTCCCTGGTTGTCCTGCGGATGGCCGAGCACGTCCATGATACGTCCGAGCGTGCCCTCGCCGACCGGTACTGAGATCGGGGCCCCGGTCGCCTGCACCGCGAGCCCACGCTTCAGGCCTTCCGATGAGCCCATGGCGATGGTGCGCACCACCCCATCGCCGAGCTGCTGCTGCACCTCCAGCGTCAGGTCGACGTCCTTGAGCTTCAGCGCCTCGTAAACTCTCGGGATCGCCTCGCGCGGAAACTCGACGTCGATCACCGCGCCGATGATCTGAGTGATATGTCCTTCGGGCGTGCTCATAGTCTCTGGATCCTCAAACCGCGGCCGCACCACCGACGATCTCCGAAAGCTCCTTCGTGATCGCGGCCTGGCGGGCCTTGTTGTAGATGAGCTGCAATTCGCTGATCAGCTTGCCGGCATTGTCCGAGGCCGCCTTCATCGCAACCATGCGCGCGGCCATCTCCGAGGCGACGTTCTCGACCGCGGCGCGATAGACCTGCGACTCGATATAGCGCATGAGCAGGCCATCGAGAATGGCGGCGGCGTCGGGCTCGTAGATGTAGTCCCAATGCTCCGGCAAACCTTCGGTGTCGATCGCTTCGATCGGCAGAAGCTGCTGGACGGCTGGCCGCTGCGTCATGGTGTTGACGAACTGCGCATTCACCAGGAACAGCCGATCGATCTTGTGCTCGCGGTACGCATCGAGCATCACCTTGACCGTGCCGATCAGATCCTTGACGTGCGGCCGGTCGCCAAGGCCGGTGATGCTGGCGAGTACCGGCGTGCCGAGCCGCCGGAAAAAGTTCAGTCCCTTGGTGCCGATGAGACACAAGCTCACCGCGGCGCCTTTGCCCTCCCACTCCCGCATCAGGTGCAGCGCCTGCCTGAAGATGTTGGCATTCAGTGCGCCGGCGAGCCCCCGATCGGTGGAGACGACGATGATGCCCACGCCGCGCGCCTCGCGCGCCGTGAGGAACGGGTGGCGATAGTCCGGGTTCGCCTCGGTGAGGTGGCCGATGACATTCAGCATCTTCTGCGCATAGGGACGTGCCAGACGCATGCGCTCCTGCGCACGGCGCATCTTGCTGGTTGCCACCATCTGCATGGCCTTGGTGATCTTCTGAGTGCTTCTCACACTCGCGATCTTGGAGCGGATTTCCTTGGTGCCGGGCATTGCGTGAATCTCTTGGCAGTGCGTACCGTCGCGTCGTCAGTATGTCCCGGTGGCGACGAAGTCCTCTATACACTTCTTCAGCGCCGCCTCGTTCTCCTTGGAGAGCTTAGGTTGGCGGTTGATGTCCTCGAGCATCGCCCGATAGTTGCTCTGCGCGAATCCCTGCAGCGCCACCTCGAAGGCCACGACCTTCTTCAGATCGACCTTGTCCATGAAGCCGTTGTTGACGGCATAGATCGAAAGTGCCATCTCCGCCACCGACATCGGCGTGTACTGCTTCTGCTTCATCACCTCGGTCACGCGCTGGCCGCGCTCGAGCTGCCTGCGGGTCGCCTCGTCGAGATCGGAGGCGAACTGTGAGAACGCCGCGAGCTCGCGGTACTGCGCGAGCGCGAGACGGATACCGCCACCGAGCTTCTTGATGATGTCGGTCTGCGCGGCGCCGCCGACGCGCGACACCGAGATGCCGGCGTTCATGGCAGGGCGGATGCCGGCGTTGAACAGGTCCGTCTCGAGGAAGATCTGTCCGTCGGTAATCGAGATGACGTTGGTCGGCACGAATGCGGTCACGTCCCCGGCCTGCGTCTCGATGATCGGCAGGCCGGTGAGCGAGCCCGTCTTGCCTTTCACCTTGCCCTGGCTCACCTTCTCCACGTACTCGGCGTTGACCCGCGCGCTGCGCTCGAGCAGGCGTGAGTGCAGATAGAACACATCTCCCGGGAACGCCTCGCGGCCTGGCGGGCGACGCAGCAGCAGCGAGATCTGCCGGTAGGCCACCGCCTGCTTGGAGAGGTCGTCGTAGATAATGAGTGCATCCTCGCCGTTATCCATGAAGTACTCGCCCATGGTGCAGCCGGAGTAGGCAGCGATGTACTGCATGGCGGCCGGCGTCGAGGCGGAGGCGGCGACGATGATGGTGTGAGCGAGGGCCCCGTGTTCCTCGAGCTTGCGCACCACGTTGGCGATGGTCGATTGCTTTTGACCGATGGCGACGTAGATGCACTTAATGCCAGAGGTCTTCTGGTTAATGATGGTGTCGACGGCGAGTGCCGTCTTGCCGGTCTGGCGGTCGCCGATGATGAGCTCACGCTGCCCGCGGCCGATCGGCACCATCGAGTCGACAGCCTTGTAGCCGGTCTGCACCGGTTGGCTCACCGATTGCCGGTAGATCACCCCGGGGGCGACCCGCTCGATCGCCGCGGTGCGCGCGGCTTTCACCGGCCCCCGGCCGTCGATCGGCGCACCGAGCGAATCCACCACGCGCCCCAGCAGCTCAGGCCCAACCGGCACCTCGAGGATGCGCCCCGTGGTCTTGACGGTGTCGCCCTCCTTCAGGTGCTTGTATTCTCCCAACACCACTGCGCCGACCGAGTCCTGCTCGAGGTTGAGCGCGAGGCCGAAAGTGTTGGCGGGAAATTCCAGCATCTCGCCGTAGCGCACGTCGGCGAGTCCGTGAATGCGGGTAATGCCGTCGGTGACCGAGACGATGGAGCCGATGTTGCGGGCCTCGGTGACCGATTTGAAATTCTCGATCCGCTGCTTGATCAGGTCACTGATCTCGGTTGCCTTGATCGCCATGTGATCCGTTCCTCTTTGGATGTCAGGCTGTCAGTTCGTAAGCGATGCGCTCGAGCCGCGTACGCAGCGAGCCATCGATCACCAGGTCCCCGGCACGCACCACCGCACCGCCTATGACCGCGGGGTCGATACGGAAGTGCGGGCGCACCTTGCGGCTGAGCCGCCGCTCGAGCGCTGCGGCGATCGTGCTGCGCTGTGCCTCATCGAGCGCTGCTGCGGAGGTCACGGTGACATCCGCCACGCCCTCGGCATCGTCCTTCAACGCGCCGAAGAGCTGCGCAATCTCCGGCAGATACCCGAGCCGGCGGTTGTCGGCGAGCGCTCGCACGAAGTTTGCGCCATGCTCACCGAGCGACCCGGCTGCGATCTCATCCACGAGCTCGGCGAGCTCGGCGGGTGTCACCCGTGGATTGTCCAGCAAGCTCGCCACACGCGGGTCCTGCACGACGATCGCCGCGGTCTGCAGTGCATCTGACCAGGGCGCGAGGCCGCCGTTCTCACGCGCCTCCGCGAAGGCGGCGCGTGCGTAGGGTCGGGCGATGGTGAGGCGGTCGGCCATCTCCAGGCGCTCAGATCTGCTCGGCGAGCTGCTCGAGGAGATCGGCGTGCGCACGCGCATCGATCTCGCGCCCGAGAAGCTTGCTCGCCGCGCCGACCGCGATGCCGGCCACCTCGCGCCGCAGGCTCTCCTTCGCGCGCGTAGTATCCAGCTCGATCTGCTGGTGTGCGGCGGCCACGATGCGTGCACCTTCCGAGCTCGCCGAACCCTTGGCCTGTTCAATGAGCTCGTTGGCACGGTGCTGTGCGTGCTCGATGATCTGGTTGGCGCGCTCGCGCGCCTCGCGGATGATGGCGTCCGCCTTGTCACGCGCCTGCGACAGCTGCTGCTCGCCTTCCTCGGCGGCCGCGAGTCCCTGCGCGATCTTGCGCTGGCGCTCGTCCATTGCTCTAAGGATCGGCGGCCATATCCACTTCATAGTGATGAGGATGAGCGTCGCAAAGACGACCATCTGCACCACCAGCGTGAGGTTGATGTTCACGGTGCGTATCTCCCGTCGGCGGAAGCCCGCTCGCCCGCGCTCAGTGCGCCGCCTGTACCGCGCCCAGGAACGGATTCGCGAACGTGAAGAAGAGCGCGAAGCCGATGCCGATCATGGCCACCGCGTCCAGCAGGCCCGCGACCAGGAACATCTGCACCCGCAGCACCGGCAGCAGCTCCGGCTGCCGCGCCGAGCCCTCGATGAAGCGGCCGCCCAGGATGCCGAAGCCGATGGCGGTGCCGAGCGCACCCATCCCGAAGATGATGCCGACGGCCAGCACGGTCATGGCCTGGATGTGTGCAACGTTTTCCATTCAACTCTCCTAACAGATGCGCTAATCAGATACCGAAACCGGCAACGGCCGGATCCCCGCCGCTCAATGGTGCTCGCTCGCCATCGACAGATAAACGATCGTCAACACCATGAATATGAAGGCCTGCAGCGTGATCACAAGCAGGTGGAATATCGTCCACACCAGCGCCAGCAGGTACTGCATGACGAGGAAGAACCAGCCGCTGAAATGCGATAATGCGGAGATACCCTGCAAGGTCAGCACCGCGAGCAGCAGGAAGACCATCTCGCCGGCGTACAGATTGCCGTAAAGACGCAGCGAGAGTGAGATCGGGCGCGCGAGGAAGGTGACCGACTCGAGTATGAAGTTGACGATCGACAGGGGTATCTGCAGCAGCACGTTCTTGGCTCTGAAGGGCTGCAGGGTCAGCTCACCGAGGAAACCGAGCACACCCTTCATCTTCAGGTTGTAGAAGATGATGAGGATGAACACCGTGAGCGACATGGCGAACGTTGCGTTCAGGTCGGTGCTCGGGACTACTTTCAGATGCTCGAGCCCCGCGCCGCGAGCGACAAGCGGCAGCAGGTCGACCGGAATCAGATCCATGAAGTTGAAGAGGAAGATCCAGCAGAAGATGGTGAGCGCCAGCGGCGCTACCAGGCGGCTCGCACCGTGAAAGGTGTCGCGAACCTGTGTGTCGACGAAGGACACGATGGCCTCGATGAAGTTCTGTACCGGACCGGGTAGGCCGGCGGTTGCGCGGCGCGCCACCAGCCCGAACAACCCGAGGAAGATCAGCCCGAGTGCCAGGGAGAAGAACACGGTGTCATAGTTGACGACCGAGAAGTCGACGATACCGTGCGGCGACTTGTTCGCCAGAAAGGTCTGATGGTGCAGGATGTAGTCGGTCGCGCCGCCGCTTTCTTCCGCCGCTGACATCATGATCGCCAATCCATCCACCACGCTTCAGGCGCCGCGGCGCGCCCCGCTCAGTGCGGGCAACGCGCCAAGCAGCGCGATCCAGTACACGAGGAAGGTCGCCGCGAACCCGGCGAACATCGCCAGCGGCGTTACCCTCATCACCTTCAGCACCACCACGAACAGCACGACCACGACGGCGAGCTTCAGCGCCTCACCGAGATAGAACCGGTTCAGGGCGCGTTGCGCTCCTCCCGAGCCACCGAACACCATCCCCGCCATCACCAGGCTTCCCGCCGTGGCGATCGCACCGCCCGCAAGCGCCGAGAACCCGGCCACGCGGCCACCGAAGCCGAGGGCGCACAGTGCCACCACGACGCTCACCGCCGCCTGACTCACGACGACGCCAAAGGCCAGCCGCCGCGCACGGGGCAGATCGATCGCCGACACCTTATATAAGTCCCGTTCGAGGGGCTCAAAAGAGCCGCTTGTCCTGCGTCTTGAGCGGACGCAGGCAGCTTCACATTACTTTGGCCGTTCAGTCACTTACGTGACGATGGCGAAAAAGCCGCGGGATTATAGAGAGGGCCCGCGCCCCCGTCCACAGGGTACTTTCCGCAGCAAAGCCCCGCGTGCCGCTGCACTGCGCCATCGATGTCACGGGCGGCCCGCGGCCATGCTCGATGCGCGCGGCACCTCGAGACTATTGGATGTGCGCGAGGATCCCGTCGAGCTCGTCCAGGCTGTTGTAGCTGACGACGAGCTTGCCGCGGCCGCCTCTTCCGGCCTGAATCGCCACACGTGCCCCGAGCTTCTCCGCCAGCTCCTGCTCGAGCCGCGCGACGTTCGGGTCGCGATCGCCGGCGGAATCCTCCGGCGTGGTGCCGGCACCGGGCGGAGCCTGCAGCCGGCGCACCAGCGCTTCGGTCTCACGCACGGACAACCCCTTGCGTGCGACCAGCAGGGCGACCTCGGTCTGCTGGCGTCGCTCGGTGAGGCCGAGCAGTGCCCGTGCATGGCCCATCTCGAGCGTGCGCTTTTCGAGCAGCTCACCGACCTCGGCCGTGAGCTCCAGCAGTCGCAGCAAATTGCTGACTCCTGCGCGCGAGCGCCCCACGGCCTGGGCAGCCTCCTGATGAGTCAGGCCGAACTCACTCACCAGCCGCTCGAGTGCGCGGGCTTCCTCGAGCGGATTGAGGTTCTCCCGCTGGATGTTTTCGATGAGCGCCACGGCGATCGCCGCTTCGTCCGGAATGTGGCGGATGACGGCGGGAATCTCGCTGAGCCCCGCCATCTGCGCCGCGCGCCAGCGGCGTTCTCCCGCGATGATCTCGTACCGTTGGGATTCGCCGTTCACAGGCGGCTCGAGCGGACGCACGACGATCGGCTGCACCACGCCCTGCGCCTTGATGGAGTCGGCGAGCTCGCTCAACGTCTCTGGGCGCATGTCGATGCGCGGCTGATAGCGGCCTCGCTGCAGGAGATCGAGCGGTAACTTCGCAAGCTCCTCTCCCACCTGCACAGGAGGCATCGCAACGGGGCTGCCGGTGCGCGACCCGAGCAGATCCGCGAGGCCGCGGCCGAGCGAGGGTTTTCGGTGCATCATCGGGATCTGTCCTCAGCCTGGGGGGCAGGCGATGCGCTCACCGCCGGGGCCATCTCCGTCGCTTCAACTACGGTCGTGGCCGTGTTTCCGGCCGGCGTGACAGGCGTGTGCGACGTAACTTCATTCTCTGCCGCAGCTGCGCCTGGCGCCGAGGCTGGCGCGGGCGGCGTTACTACCGGCGGCACTGCCGCGGGCGGCGTTACGGCGGGCGGCGCTACGCCGGGCGGCGTTACACCGGGCGCCGGCACACTCACCGAGGCCGTATGCGCCGGGGCCAGGGTGGCCGTCCTCGCAGTGCCGCTCGATTCCTCCTCGCGCCGGATCATCTCGCCGGCGAGCGCCAGATAGGCGAGCGCACCGCGGGACTCCTTGTCGTGAAACAGCGCCGGCTTGCCGAAGGAGGGTGCTTCCGCGAGGCGGATGTTGCGCGGGATGACGGTGCGAAACACCCTGTCGCCGAAGTGCGTGATCAGCTGCGCGCTCACCTCGTTCGCAAGGTTGTTACGCGGGTCGAACATGGTGCGCAGCACGCCCTCGATCGCGAGCTGCGGGTTCACCGCAGCACGAATCTGCTCGACGGTCGAGAGCAGCGCCGAGAGCCCTTCGAGCGCGTAATACTCGCACTGCATCGGTATCAGCACGCTGTCCGCGGCCACGAGGGCGTTCACCGTGAGCATGTTCAGCGCCGGCGGGCAGTCGATGAGCACGAGGTCGAAATCGTTGCGCTTCGGTGCCAGCGCCTGGCGGAGCTTGGTCTCCCGCCCGATCGGCAGCGTGAGCAGCCGCACCTCGGCGGCGGTGAGATCCTGGTTGGCCGGGAGGAGGGTGAAGCCCGCGCCGTGCTCGACTCGTATCAGGGCATCAGCGAGCTGACACTCTCCCAGCAGCACTTCACAGGTGGTGCGTTCGAGTCGCGACTTGTCGACGCCGCTGCCCATCGTGGTGTTGCCCTGCGGATCCATGTCGATGAGCAGCACGCGGCGCTTGGTGGCGGCGAGGGATGCCGCGAGATTGACCGCCGTGGTGGTCTTGCCGACGCCGCCCTTCTGCATCGCGATGGCAATGACACGCTTCATGAGGCGAGAGTGTACTGCACCCGCGGCTCAGCGCCCGTGAGTCGCGCGCGGGCGACGATGCGGGCCTTCATCCGGCATGCCCGGCACGCCTGCACGCCCGGCACGAGCCCAGGACCCGAAACCCTGGGCCATCCGTGGCCCGCTGACCTCTCTCAGGCGACGAGCGAGCGGGAGCGCCTCGCCAGACGCTCGCGCGCCATCTGGTCCGCAACCGCATTGGTGGTACGGTTCTCGCGGCGTGCGCGTTCGAAGATCTCGGTGAGGCGTACGGGAATCGCCTGGATGTCCGCGATCACCTGAGCTTCGCTCGCGCCGCGGTGGTACTCGCGCGAGACGCTGATGATGCCGCCGGCATTGATGACGTAGTCCGGCGCATAGAGGACGCCGGCGGACTGCAGCGCCGTGCCGTCCTGGTCCTGCGCGAGCTGGTTATTGGCAGCCCCCGCGACAATCCGTGCCCGCAAACGCGGGATCGACTGGGCATCGAGCGCGCCGCCGAGCGCGCAGGGCGAGAGCACATCGACATCGAGCGCCAGCACCTCATCCACTGGCACGCGATGCGCCTTGAAGTGCTCGCACGCCCACTGAACCGCGGCCGGCTGCACGTCCGCGACGAAAAGCTCGGCGCCATCGGCGGCGAGCAGGCGGCAGAGGTGGCGTCCCACCCCGCCGAGACCCTGGATCGCGACCTTCACACCCTCGAGTGCACTGCGTCCGAGACGAAACTTCACAGCGGCCTTGATCCCCAGATAAACCCCGAGCGCCGTTTTCGGACCGGGGTCGCCGCCCGCCTCGCCAGGCGCAGCGCCGAGCCCCGCGACGTAGCGCGTCGCGCGCGCGACGTGCGCCATGTCGGAGAGGGTCGTGCCGACGTCCTCGGCGCTGATGTAGCGGCCTGCGAGCGAATCGACCAGCCGGCCGAAGGCCTCGAACAGTGCCGGCGTCTTCGACTTGAGTGAGTCCCCCAGGATCACCGCCTTGCCGCCACCCAAGGGGAGCTCCGCCATCGCATTCTTGTAGCTCATGCCGCGCGAGAGCCGCAGCACATCGGCCACCGCCTCCGAGGTGCTCGCGTAGGGCCACATGCGGCAGCCGCCCGCGGCGGGACCGAGCGCGGTGGAGTGGATCGCGATGATGGCGCGCAACCCCGTCGATGCGTCGTGACCGAATACGACGTGCTCATGGGCATCGAACTCGCGCATGTCGAAGATTTCCATCGCTTGCACCTCGGGGAAGCCCCGTGCAGAGAGGCCAGATCCGAAAAATGCTACCCGCCCCGATGCGCCGAATTCTCACAAAGATTGCCTCTGACCGCCTTACTGTGAAATAGTTGTTTCACGAATCCAGTGATTCCGGGATGAACCGTGCAAACCAAAGATACGGAACTCGACCGCGCGGACCAGCGGATCCTCGAGGTGCTCCAGGAGCAGGGAAATCTTTCCGCCGCCGAGCTCGCCGAGCGGGTGGGGGTGACCGCCTCGACCTGCTGGCGGCGCGTGACGCGGCTCGAGGAGCTCGGGGTCATCCGCAAGCGCGTGGCGCTCCTCGACCGCGAGAAGCTCGGGCTCTCGGTGATGGTGTTCTCGCACGTGAAGCTCGCCGGCCACGGCCGCGACGCCCTGCTGCGCTTCGAGCAGGCCGTGCGGGCGCACCCGGAAATCCTCGAGTGCTACACACTCATGGGCGAGACGGACTTTCTACTGCGCATCGTGTGCCCGGACATCAAGGCCTATGAGGCGTTCTTCCTCGATCACCTCTCGCGCTTTCCCGGCGTGCAGTCCGTCAATTCCTCGATTGCGCTCGCCGTCATCAAAGAGACTACC
>DASYFL010000056.1:0-3042 GCA_036498445.1 Steroidobacteraceae bacterium | reverse complement strand
ACGCTCCGCCCGGGCCCTGCGCCGCTAGATCCATAGCGAGGGGCATGCATGCGAGAATGGCTCGCCATCATCAGCGAACCTGCGACCGCGCTGATCGACGCGATCGCACTGTTCGTCATCCTCGTGGGCACGGTCGAAGTGGTGTTCACGGTCGTGCGCGCCGCTTTCAAGCCGCTCGGCGAGCAGATCGCACGGCGGGCGTGGATGCGCTACGCACGCTGGCTCGTCGCCGGGCTGACCTTTCAGCTCGCCGCGGACATCATCGAGACATCAGTCAGCACGAGCTGGCAAACCATCGGGCGCGTGGCCGCGGTGGCAGTGATCCGCACCTTCCTCAACTATTTCCTGGAGCGCGACGTGGAGCGCCAACAGCAGCAATGCGCAGCCGTACCGCCGCAGCTCCCGTCCAGGCCAGAAGGCCCCTGAGCTACTTCACGGTGTAGCCCTTGCCCTCCATGCACGCAGAGAAGGCCTTGTTGTAAGTCGCCTTCTGCTGCGCGATGGCGGCCTGTGCCTGCTGTTCGGCCACGGCCTGCTGGTGCTGCTGCTCGGCGGCGGCTTGCTGTTTACCCCGGCGCTTGGCGGAGCCGCCGGCCATGGTACCGACTGCGGCGCCGACCGCTGCGCCTTCGCCGGCATTGCCGGTGATCGCGCCGACGACCGCGCCGCCGGCCGCGCCGCGTGCGGCGCCGCGGACCCGCTCTCCGCCTCCGCTGCTCGCGGCCTGCTCCTGCGAAGGCTGCGCGGGCTGCGGGGCCTTGATGTTCATCGGATCGATGTTTGTTTGCGACTTGGCCCACCCGTAGCACGAGGCTTCATCGCCAGACTGCTGGTCCGCGGTCTGGTTCTTCGCCGGAAAAACGAACAGACCCAGGCTGGACGACATCGACTGCGAGCCTGCCGGCGCAGGCGCCGCCGCGGCGGGCGTGGCTGCGGCATGCGCCGCTGAAGGTGCCGCCGGCTGGGCCGGTGTGGCCTGCTGGGCGAGCACCGTCGAGGTAATGAGCGCACTGAGCAGCAGTGCGAGCTGTGACGGCAGATGCTGAGGCGAGTACGGCATGGCGGCTCCTCCGGGCGAGGCGGCGGCACGGACTCCCTGCTTCTTAGCGCCTCGCGCGGCCGGCGTACATGGGACTCTGGTCCCATGTGCGCTCGCCCAGGCATCCAGTGGCTGGCAGGCGCCAGCACTGTTCGTGCGAGCGCGCGGCTGCATAACGTGCGCGTCGCGGCATACTGGCTGAGTGATCCAGTCGCAATTATTCACGGTTAAACCCGAGTGGCCCCCCGGCTTCAGCTACGCCCCCGAGTTCCTGAGCCCGGCGCAGGAAGGAGAGCTGCTCGAGCTCATTGGCAACCTGCCGTTCGAGGAGGCGCAGTACAAGGAGTGGCGCGCGCGGCGTCGCATCGTGAGCTTCGGTGGCCGCTATGACTACAGCCAGAACGAGCTCGGCGAAGCCCCGCCTATCCCTGCCTTCCTCCACCCGCTACGCGCGCAGCTCGCCCGCTGGGCGGGGATTGCCGAGGAACGGATGCGGCACGCCACGATTGCCGAATATCGCCCCGCGACGCCGCTCGGCTGGCACCGGGACGTGCCTGAATTCGAGGATGTACTGGGAGTTTCCCTAATCGGCCACGCGCGCATGCGCTTCCGGCCGTGGCCTCCCGCCGCCGGGCAACGCGCCACCTGGAAAATCGATCTCGAGCCGCGCTCGGCGTACCAGATACGCGGCGCGGCACGCTGGCAATGGCAGCACGCGGTATCGCCGACCCCTGCGTTGCGCTATTCGATCACCTTCCGTACCCGCAATCTCCACAAGCCGCGACGGCAGCCATCGGCGGGTGAGTGATCGTGGACGCGCGCGCCATCTGGAGTGCACCCTTCGCGGCAGGGTATGCGCGGCCTGAGCTCCGCAGGCGACTGCGGCTGCACCTGTACGATGAGTCGGGAGTGACACCCGCAGGCACGGCGATCTATTCACTCGCGGATCCACGCGATGTGCGCGCGAGCCGCTACGTCGGACAGACGACGCAACCCCGTCGCCGGCTGATCCAGCATGTACGCGGCGCAGAGTTGTGGCTTGGCGATGAGATCCCCTGGTGGGTGAAGGCACCGCGGCTGCGGCCGCTCTACGGGTGGATCCGCGAGCTCTACCAGCAAGAGGGCCGTCTGCCAGTGATGATCGTGCATGCGTGGGTCGAGGCTGAGCACGCGCAACGCGAGGAGCGCCGGCGTATCCGGCTGTGCCTCGAGCGTCAGTTGCCGCTACTGAATGTGGCGATGGGAGAGGCCGGCTGCGCAGATGAACAGTCGACAACCTGACAGTGTCAGGCGATGACCTGACAATACCTGACAGTGTCGCCGCAGATAATCGGCCTATAATGCGCGCCGGAATCCCCGGCAGGAGTTGCCATGCGCCGCATGACCACCGTGATCCTCGCGTGCGCGTTGCCACTTGCCGCGGCCGGTGGGCAGATACCACAGCCGGGGCAGGGCGGCAGAGCGTGGGTCGAGCGCAGCAACTCCTACACCAACCAGTTTCTGGAGGTGGAGTTCGCGCACACACCCGAGCGAGGTTCACGCCAGGGGCTCGCGCGCTACGATGAGCGCATCTCGCACCCAACGCTCGAGGATGAGCGCGCGCGCCGGCGGGAGCTCGAGGCCGTGCTCGCCCGGGTCGATGCCGCTGCACCTCAGGAGGCGGATAAGAAGGTGCAGCAGGACCTGGCGATTCTCCACAAGGCCCTGGATCTCCAGTTCCGCAAGGAAGACTACCAGCTGCAGCACGAGGTGCCGTTTCTCAACGCGAGTGCCGCGGTTTTCGAAGGGGTCCACGTGCTGCTCGATGATCAGGTGGCGCCCGAGCGCCGCAAGGCGGCCCTGGTACGGCTGCGGCGTTATGCCGGAATGGAGGAAGGTTTCGAGCCCTACACCGAGGTGCTCAAGCGGCGCGAGCGCGAGCAGATCGCAAAGTCCGGCGTGATCTACCCATCGCGCACCGAGCTCGAGACCGAGCTCGGTCGCAATTCCAACTATGTCGAGGG
>DASYFL010000055.1:0-17464 GCA_036498445.1 Steroidobacteraceae bacterium | reverse complement strand
CGAGATAAGACATATCGCTAGTGCGGTGTCATGAAAATCAGACAAATACCGCGCGGCACTGGGGGGAACCCCGCACACACCGGGTGTCAGGTAGGCAGGGGACAATCACCCACCCCCGCGTTCCCGCCGCGTGCAACGCATTGAGCGGGCGGCAACTCCGGTGTGCGACGGCGCAGCGCGTACCGCCGCCGCCGCGGCCCTTACGGGAACGCTGCGAATGAGTGGCTGTGGTAACGTTCCCGCGCCAAAAGGGTCGCCATGGCTGCTGTAACCGAACTACCGAAGACGGAGCCCACGGAGGCGCCGCTGTCGCATCGCCTCGCCCGGCGCGCGACGGAATACGCGCGTCTCATGCGGCTCGACAAGCCGATCGGCACCTGGCTACTGCTGTGGCCAGCGCTGTGGGCACTCTGGGTCGCGGGCGCGGGACGCCCCGAGCCACAGGTCCTCATCGTGTTCGTCGTCGGCGTCATGGTGATGCGCGCGGCCGGCTGCGTGATCAACGATTTCGCCGACCGCGATATCGATCCGCACGTACGCCGTACGCGCGACCGCCCGCTCGCGGCACGTCGCGTCTCGCCGCTCGAGGCGCTGGCGCTGTTTGCGGTGCTGATCGCCATCGCGCTCTTCCTGGTGACGCGGCTCAATGCGCTCACCGTGAAGCTCGCCTTCATCGGTGCGCTGCTCACCGTCTCCTATCCCTTCGTCAAGCGCTTCTTCCCGATGCCACAGCTCTATCTCGGCCTCTCCTTCGGCGGCTGGAGCGTGCCGATGGCTTTCGCCGCCCAGACCGGCGTGTTGCCACGGGTGTGCTGGCTGCTGTACTTCGCCGCGGTGATCTGGGCGGCGATCTACGACACGATCTATGCCATGGTCGACCGCGAGGACGACCTGAAGCTCGGGGTGAAGTCGAGCGCCATCCTGTTCGCGGACATGGATCGGTTCCTCATCGGCGTGATGCAGCTGATCATGCTGTGCGCGCTCATCCTCGCCGGCCGCAGCATGCACTTCGGCGGCTGGTACCAGGCGGGAGTGCTCGGTGCGGCGTTGCTCTTTGTCTGGCAGCAGTGGCTGATCCGCAAGCGCGAGCCCGCCGGCTGCCTGCGCGCCTTCCTCAATAACCAGTACGTGGGCCTCGCGGTGTTTGTCGGCATACTCCTCGAGTACACCTACGCTGCCTGAAGCGCGCCCCATGGAAAGCCACAAGAACCAGCGCTTCTCCGCGCGGCTCGGCTTTGCGCTGCGCGGCTTCGCCCACGCGATGCGCAGCGAGGCGAGCCTGAGGCTCCAGGCGCTCGCCGGCGCGGCGGCGCTGCTGGTACTGCTGCTTGTGCGCCCGCCCGCCGTGTGGTGGGCGCTGGTGCTGCTCGCGAGCGCTGCGGTGCTGGCGGCCGAGCTTTTCAACACCGCCATCGAGCATCTCGCCGATGTGCTGCATCCGCAGCAGAGCCCCGGCGTGCGGGTCGTGAAGGATTGTGCCGCAGCCGCAGTGCTGATCGCGGTGCTGGGTGCGCTCGGTGTGGCGGCGGCGCTGCTGGTGCACCTGCTGTGGGCGGCGCGGTGAGACCCTCTGGTCACGCAATACGCAAATGTCGACTTTCTGACACTCCCATCGTTGACACGGTTTGCGCCTCTCGGGCATGGTCGCGATGAAGGAGAGATACCCATGAACGTGGCGATGAGCACGGCGGCGCTGGACGCCGCTCAGCCCCCGATCCGGCACGACTGGTCGCTGGATGAGGTGCGCGCGCTCTACGCGCTCCCTTTCATGGATCTGATCGTGCATGCGCAGCGCGTGCATCGCGCGTACCACCGGCCGAATACCGTACAGATGAGTACGCTGCTCTCCATCAAGACCGGAGCGTGTCCCGAGGATTGCGCCTACTGTCCGCAGAGCGTGCACTACGAGACCGGTGTCCGCCGCGAGGCGCTCATGGAGGTGACGGCGGTGCGCGAGTGCGCTACGCGCGCAAAGGCCGCCGGTGCGACACGCTTCTGCATGGGGGCGGCCTATCGCTCGCCCAAGGAGCGCGATCTCGCGGCCATCCTCGAGATGATCCGCGTGGTGCGCGAGCTCGGACTCGAAAGCTGTGCCACATTGGGCATGCTGACGCCCGGGCAGGCGGCGCAGCTGAAGTCCGCCGGCCTCGACTATTACAATCACAACCTGGACACCTCGGCTGAGTTCTACGGCGAGATCATCAGCACCCGTACCTATCAGCAGCGGCTCGATACGCTCGCCGCGGTGCGCGCCGCGGGCCTGAAAGTGTGCTGCGGCGGCATCATCGGCATGGGCGAGTCGGCGGATGACCGTGCGCAACTCCTGCGCACGCTGGCCAATCTTGCCGAGCACCCCGAGAGCGTGCCCATCAACCGCCTGGTGAAGGTCCCCGGTACGCCGCTCGCGCAGGCTCCGGAGGTCGACCCGTTCGATTTCGTGCGCACCTGTGCGGTTGCACGGGTGCTGATGCCGCGGGCGCACGTGCGGCTCTCGGCAGGCCGCGAAGACATGAGCGATGAGCTGCAGGCGCTGTGCTTTCTCGCCGGTGCGAACTCCATCTTCTACGGAGAAAAACTCCTCACGACGGGCAATCCCGACGTGGCGCGGGACCGCTCGCTCTTGAAACGGCTCGGGCTCACACCGCTTCCCCATGAAGCGGCAAGCGCCGGCGCTTGAGGCGGCGCTCGCGCAGCTGGAGGCGGCACAGCTGCGCCGCGCCCGAGTCACGGTCGATCACCGCGCACCGACCGGACGCGCGCTGACCGTGGCCGACGGGCGGGAGCTCGTCGATTTCAGCAGCAACGACTACCTCGGGCTGGCGCGCCACCCGGCGCTCGCCGCCGCCATGGCCAAATGCGCAGCCCGGACCGGTGCCGGCAGCGGCGCCTCGCACCTGATTACCGGCCATGGTGCGGAGCACGACAGGCTCGAGGAAGAGCTCGCCGCCTTCACCCGCAGGGAGCGGGCGCTGCTCTTCTCGACCGGCTACATGGCGAACCTCGCGGTCATGACCGCGCTCGCCGGGCGCAGCGAGCGGGTATTGCTCGATCGGCTCTGTCACGCCTCGCTCATCGATGGGGCGCGGCTCTCGGGCGCGACGCTCGTGCGTTACGCCCATGCCGACGCGCTCGAGGCCGCGCGGCTGCTCGATGCCGATGCGGCGCACACCGCACTGCTGGTCACCGATGGGGTTTTCAGCATGGACGGCGATCTGGCGCCGTTGCCGCAGCTCGCGCGCTGCGTCCGGCGGCGCGATCTCTGGCTGATCGTCGACGATGCACATGGCCTCGGGGTGGTCGGCGCGGACGGTGGTGGGGTGCTCGAGCACTTTGGACTCGGCAGCGATGCCGTGCCGGTACTCGTCGGCACGCTCGGCAAGGCATTCGGCTCCTTTGGCGCCTTCGTCGCCGGGAGCGCCGAACTCATCGAGTTCCTCATCCAGAAGGCGCGCACCTACGTGTACACGACCGCGCTGCCGCAGCCGGTCGCGGCGGCAACGCGTGCGGCACTCGCGCTCGTGCGCACGGAGAGCTGGCGCCGCGAGCGGCTGCGGACGCTCGTTGGCCGCTTTCGAATGGCGGCGCACGCACTCGGCGTGCCACTCGCCAACTCTACGACGCCCATACAACCGGTCCTGCTCGGCAGCGCTGCCGCGGCGCTCGCGGCGCAACGCGAGCTCGCCTGTGCGGGTTACTGGGTGGTTGCCATTCGGCCGCCGAGCGTACCGGCGGGCAGCGCGCGGCTACGCGTCACGCTCTCGGCGGCGCACACCGAGGCCGAGATCGATGGGCTCGCCGAGCAGCTCGGGCGCGCCTGTGGCAGAGCGCGGAGCGCATGAACGTGGGTGCGCTCTACCACGAAGTCTGCGGTAGCGGCGAAGCCGGCGACCTCGTGCTGCTGCATGGCTGGAGTCTGAACCTCAGGGTGTGGGATGGCCTGGTGCGGGTGCTCGCGCCACGCTTCCGGATGATTGCCCTCGATCTGCCCGGCCACGGGCGCAGCGACTGGGATCCGCGCGCGACCTCGCCCGCGGCCCAGGCCTGGCGGGTGCACGAGACGCTCGCTCCACTCACCGAGCGATATGCGCTGCTCGGCTGGTCGCTCGGCGGTCAACTGGCGCTCGATCTCGCCGCGGCGCTTCCAGCGGGTATCGAGCGGCTGGTGCTCATTGCCACGACTCCGAAATTCCTCAAATCTCCGACCTGGCGCTGCGGCACCCCCCGCCCGCTCCTCGCCCGTCTCGTCCACCGGCTGCATGCCGAAAGTGAGCGCGCGGTGAGCGATTTCCTCGCGCTGCTCGCGAGCGGAAGTGCTCCGCACACCGCGGCGCGGGTGGTCTCGAAACTGCGCGCGGCACTGCGCATGCACGGGGGCGCGTGCCCGGAAGCGCTTACCGCCGGACTTGCGCGGCTGCGGGATGGCGACCTGCGCAGCGCGCTTCCCATGGTGCGGGTGCCGGCACTGGTCGTCGCTGGGCAACGCGACCGCATCATCCGTCCCACCGCCGTGCGCGCGCTGGCTCATGCGCTCCCCAATGCGCACTACCTGGAGGTGGCCGGCGCCGCGCACGCGCCTTTCCTGTCGCATCCGGTGCAGTTCGCGCGCGAGCTGAGTGGATTCCTGCATGCATGAGCCGCGTAGCCCCTTCCATCTCGACCGTGCGCGGCTGCGCGCCTCGTTCGAGCGCGCGAGTGGCAGCTATGAGGCTGCGGCCAGTCTCCAGGCGCGGGTCGCTGCCGAGCTCCTCGAGCGACTCGAACTCTTCCGCTTCTCGCCGCGCGTCGTGCTCGATCTCGGCAGCGCCACGGGCCGCATCACCCGCGAGCTCAAGCGCCGCTATCCGCGTGCTCGGGTTATAGCGCTCGACATCGCTCCGGGCATGCTGCGCGAGGCACGCCGCTATCAAAGGCCGTGGCGGCGGTTCGATCGGGTGTGCGGCGATGCGCTGCGGCTTCCGCTCAGAGACGGCAGCATCGATCTCATCTTCAGCAATCTCGTGCTGCAGTGGTGCGAGCCCCTCGCGGCGGCGCTCTGCGAGGCACGGCGTGTACTGGCTCCGAGCGGGTTCTTCTCCTTCAGCACCTTCGGACCCGGCACGCTGTACGAGCTGCGCACGGCGTGGGCCGAGGCGGACGGTTACAACCACGTCAATCATTTCCCGGACATGCACGAGGTCGGTGATGGACTCGTGCGCGCAGGGCTCACGGAGCCGGTGCTCGACGTGGACCGCTTCGAGGTCGGCTATCCGGACGTGCTGACACTCATGCGTGACCTGAAAGCCATCGGGGCACACAACGTCACGGCCGGTCGCCCGCGCGCATTGGCGGGCCGCGCGCGGTTGAGACGCGTGGAGCGGGCCTACGAGGCCTTCCGCCGCGATGAGGGGCTGCCCGCGACCTACGAAGTCATCTACGGCGCGAGCTGGGGAGCGGCGGGACGGCCGGCATCGGCACCACTGCAGGGCATGGTGCGCATCGCGCCCGGGTCCATCCGCCGGACCCGCCCATGAGTGCACACGGAATCTTCATCACGGGCACCGACACCGGTGTCGGGAAGACGGTCGCCGCCTGTGGCCTGGTGCGCGCACTGCGTCAGGCCGGGTCACGTGTGAGCGTCATGAAGCCGGTGGCCTCGGGCTCGCTCCGCACCCCGGAAGGGCTGCGCAATGCGGATGCGCTCGCCTTGATGGAGGCAGCTGGCATGGATAGCCGTACCCTCTACGCGCGGGTCAACCCGTATTGCTTCGAACCACCGATTTCGCCACATATCGCCGCAGAAGACGCCAAGATCAAGATAGATATCGACCTGATACGAGGTGAATTTGACCAGCTCGCGGCGAGCGCCGACTGGGTGGTGGTCGAGGGAGCGGGGGGGTGGCTCGCGCCGTTGAGCGATCACGAAACCATGGCCGACCTCGCCACCGGCCTCGATCTTCCGGTGCTGATCGTCGTCGGGCTGAAGCTCGGCTGTCTGAACCACGCACAGCTGACCCGCCGCGCGGTCGGGGCTCATGGCGTGCCGTTCGCGGGATGGGTCGCGAGCGCGATCGACCCGCAGATGTCTCGCCTCGAGGCGAATCTCGAGTCGCTGGAGCGGCTGCTCGGGGACCCGCCGCTCGCAGTCGTCCCGCATCTGCCCGATGGCGGCATACGGCTCGAGCTCACGAGCGTCGCGCGAGCCTTGGCAGGCGATAAGCTCATGAAACGCCTTGAATAAGCCTCTTCGCGCGCTACCATCCGTGGTGAGTGGAAAGCGCGCCGCTGTGTATCGAGATCTGCCCCAACTGCTCACTCAATGTGCGCAGCGCGTGCCTGTTCTTCGGCATCGCCTGCATCGTGCCGTGCGGCGTCGCCGGGGTGCTCGCGCTGAAGGGATTCTGGCCCGTTCTGCCGTTTGCGGGCCTCGAGATGGCGCTCCTCGGCTGGGCACTCGCCGTGGGTCTCGAACGGCGCTTCTATCGGCAGACGATCACGGTGACCGAAGTCGATGTGAGCGTCGATACGCGTGGCCGAGCGCATAGCGAGCACGTCGTGTTCCCGCGGCATTGGGCGCAGGTTAAACTGCGCCGCCCCGCGGCACGCTTGCATCCGAGCCGCCTTACCATCGAGTCGCATGGCCGCCGGTGCGAGCTGGGCAGCTTCCTCACAGAAGAGGAGCGACGCGGACTGGCGCTACGGTTGCAGCGCCTCATCGGTCGCGTGAACGAATCGCCCTCCTGGCGCTAAGGGGCGGCGCACGGCGGAGCGGGTAGGCTTCCTGAGAAAAATGCGCACCTCTGCGGAGTGGGCGCTGCAAGGCACGTTAACGATGATTCGCGAAAAGCTCGCTTCGGTGGTCCTCGCGCTCGCAGCGGGCGCCCTCACGCTCCCTGCGCAGGCTGAATCCGGCTGGGATCAGCTGAACATGACCCAGGGCGTCACGCACATCAGCCGCGAGATCTACCACCTGCACATGAAGATCTTCTGGATCTGCGTGGCGATAGGCGTCGTGGTCTTCGGCGTGATGATCTGGTCGATCATCACCTACCGCAAATCCAAGGGCGCAGTGCCGGATGTCACGCTGGTGCACAACACCCGGGTCGAGTTCGTATGGACGGTCGTGCCGATCGTCATCCTGGTCGCCATGGCGGTGCCCGCCGCGAAGACGCTGGTCGAGATCGAAGACACCACCAAGACCGAGCTGACCGTGAAGGTCACCGGGTTCCAGTGGGGCTGGGAGTACGACTATCTCGATAACGGGGTGATGTACTACTCGCGCCTCGATCACCACTCGGACGTCGCGCGCGAGCTGCTCTCGGGAATCGACCCGGCAAGCGTCGAGCATTACCTGCTCAACGTCGATCATCCCTTCGTGGTACCGGTCGACACCAAGGTGCGCTTGCTCGTCACCGGAGCGGATGTGATCCACTCCTGGTGGCTGCCGGCGTTCGGGGTGAAGAAGGACGCGATCCCCGGCTTCGTCAATGAGGCGTGGTTCAAGATCGACAAGGACAAGCCGGGGCTATACCGCGGGCAGTGCGCCGAGCTCTGCGGCCGCGACCACGGATTCATGCCCATCGTGGTGGACGCGCGCTCCAAGGAAGATTTCGCCGCCTGGCTGAAGGCGAAAGCCGCCGAGCAGAAGCAGGCGGCCGCCCCGGCGGAGCCTTCCGCCGTGCCGGCCCCCACCGCCGCAACCGAAGAGAGAGCGCCATGGCCGAAGTCCTGACACACGCCGAGCCACACGAGGAGCACGACCACAAGCCGCACGGCTGGCGGCGCTGGGTGTACGCGACCAACCACAAGGACATCGGCACGATGTACCTGGTTTTCGCGTGCATCATGTTCTTCATTGGCGGAGGAGCCGCGATGCTGATCCGCCTCGAGCTCTTCAGCCCGGGGCTGCAGTTCTTCGATCCGCAGTTCTTCAACTCCCTGACCACCATGCACGCACTGATCATGATCTTCGGGGCGATCATGCCGGCGTGGACGGGGCTGGCGAACTGGATGATCCCGATGCAGGTGGGCGCACCCGACATGGCACTGCCGCGCCTCAACAATCTCAGCTTCTGGATCCTGCCCTTCGCCTTCACGCTGCTGCTCGCCTCGTTCTTCGTGCCGGGCGGCGCGCCGGCGGGTGGCTGGACCATGTACCCGCCGCTCATCCTGCAGACCGGTGCCGCCTTCCCCATGCTGATCTTCTCGGTGCACCTGATGGGCGCCTCCTCCATCCTCGGCGCCATCAACGTCATCGTGACCATCATGAACATGCGTGCGCCGAGCATCACGCTGCTGCGGATGCCGCTCTTCGTTTGGACCTGGCTGATCACCGCATACCTCCTGATCGCAGTGATGCCGGTGCTCGCCGGCGCCGTCACCATGCTGCTCACCGATCATTTCTTCGGCACCACCTTCTTCACCGCCGCAGGCGGTGGCGATCCGGTGATGTTCCAGCACGTCTTCTGGTTCTTCGGCCATCCCGAGGTGTACATCCTCATCCTGCCGGCCTTCGGCATCGTCTCCGAGGTGATCCCCACCTTCTCGCGGAAACCGCTGTTCGGCTACGAGGCGATGGTCTATGCCACCGCCTCGATCGCGTTCCTGTCGTTCATCGTCTGGGCGCATCACATGTTCACGGTCGGCATGCCGCTCGCCGGGCAGCTCTTCTTCATGCTCTCGACCATGCTGATTGCGGTGCCGACCGGTGTGAAAGTGTTCAACTGGACCGCCACCATGTGGAAAGGGTCGCTCTCCTTCGAGCCGCCGATGCTGTTCGCGCTCGCGTTTCTTTTCCTGTTCACGATCGGCGGGTTCTCGGGGCTGATGCTCGCCATCGTGCCGGCGGACTACCAATACCAGGACACCTACTTCGTGGTAGCGCACTTCCACTACGTGCTGGTCCCGGGGACCATCTTCGGCATCATGGCCGGGGTGTACTACTGGCTGCCGAAATGGACCGGCAAGATGTACGACCTGACGCTCGCCAAGTGGCACTTCTGGCTGTCGACCATCTTCGTGAACGTGCTGTTCTTCCCGCAGCACTTCCTCGGCCTCGCCGGCATGCCGCGCCGCATCCCGGACTATGCAGTGCAGTTCACCGACTGGAACCGGGTGTCCTCGATCGGCGGCTTCGGCTTCGGGCTCGCGCAGTTCCTGTTCCCGATCCTCATCTGGAAGTGCATCCGCTCGGGTCAGCCGATCGGCAATCGCGCCTGGGAAGGCGCACACGGGCTCGAGTGGGAGCTGCCGTCGCCGCCGCCGTATCACTCCTGGACCACCCCGCCATCGGATGCCGTGATCGCCCGGGGCGCGGCGCACTGATGAGCGCCACCGGCATCGAGGCGAGCGCACAGCGCCGGCGCGTACGGCGCAGCGCATGGGCGTGGGCGCTGATCGCGGCCGCCTTTTACCTCGGGTTCATCGTCCTCGCACTCCTGCGCGGCATGAAATGACCGACCTTCGGCGCGCCAACCGCAACATGACATGGAAGCTGCTGGCGATGGCCGCCGGCAGCTTCGCGTTCGGCTTCGCCCTGGTACCGCTCTACAACGTGCTGTGCTCGGTCACTGGCTATGGCGATCAGAGCAAGCTGCGCGAGCGCGTGACCGCGGTCGAGCACCCGCAGCTCGACCGCACCGTGACGGTGGAGTTTCTCGCGAGCGTGGCAAGCGCCGGGACCTTCGAATTCCGGCCCGTGGTGCGGACCGTGCAGGTGCACCCGGGGCAGCTGTTCACGGCGCAGTTCTACGCGCACAACCTGAGCGGCCGGGCGACGACCGCGCAGGCTGTGCCCAACATCGCCCCGTCCGAGGTCGCCGCCTACTTCCACAAGACCGAGTGCTTCTGCTTCGCGCCGCAGCACTTCGCGCTCGATGAGGGACGCGCCATGCCGGTGCGCTTCATCATCGATCCGGCGCTGCCGCGGCACATCGACATGATCACGCTCGCCTACACCTTCTACGATGAATCCGCGCGCGTTACCGCACGCCGCTAGAAAGCACACCGACATGGCCAACGCACACGCACCCGACAGCCACTCCTACTACATCCCGCACGGCAGCCCCTGGCCGATCCGCGCATCGGTGGCGCTCTTCGCAATGATGCTGGGTGCGGTCGCCTACCTGAACGACTGGGCGGGCGGCTGGGCGTTCGTGCCGGGAGCCGTGCTGCTCGCCTATATGTTCTTCGGCTGGTTCTCGACGGTGATCGGTGAGAACCAGCAGGGCATTTTCAACATGCAGGTCGACCGCAGCTTCCGCATGGGGATGATGTGGTTCATCTTCTCGGAGGTGATGTTCTTCGGCGCCTTCTTCGGCGCGCTCTTCTACGCGCGCGTGCTGTCGGTACCGTGGCTCGGCGGCGAGGGTGTGAAGGTCTTCACCAACTTCATTCTGTGGCCGAAGTTCGAGGCGGTCTGGCCGACCAACGGACCCGCGCATGTTGGAGGTCTCGCCAACGGCGCATTCACCCCCATGGCGCCGACCCCCATCCCCGCCATCAACACGGCGATCCTGCTCACCAGCGGTCTCACCGTCACGATCGCGCACCATGCGCTGCGCTCCGGCCACCGCGGCCGGCTGGCACTGTTCCTCGCGCTTACCTTCCTGCTGGGATTCACCTTCGTCGGGCTGCAGGCCCACGAGTACGGCGAAGCCTACCGGGACCTGGGGTTGCGGCTCACGACCGGCATCTACGGTTCCACGTTCTTCATGCTGACCGGCTTCCACGGCCTGCATGTCAGCATCGGTGCGATCATGCTGACGGTCATCTGGCTGCGCGTGCTGCGTGGCCATTTCACGGCCAACCGCCACTTCGCCTTCGAGGCGGTCGCCTGGTACTGGCACTTCGTCGATGTGGTGTGGCTCGGGCTGTTCATCTTCGTCTACTGGCTGTAGGCGGCAGCACCCGGCCCGCCGCTACGGCGGCGCGCCCCCGCCCTGCAGCGGGTGAGGCGAGATGAGGCCGAAGTGCCACGCGAGCATCAGCAGCACGAACAGCAGCAGCGAGACCGCGATGCGCACCGTGAGCGCGCGCGCGAGCCGCGCGGAATCCTCCGGCCTCCCGCGCGAGAGATGGTACAGGCCAAGCCCGAGACTGATGACGATGGCGAGGAGACAGGCCAGCACCAGAAGCCAGACGAGATGGTTCATGCGTGCCCGCGAGTGTAGCGTGCACGCGCCAATGGGCAATCTCGCGTGACGCGCAGAGTGAGCTCAGCCAGGCGCCGCTTTGCGCCCACGCTGCGCCTCACACTGCTCGCCCTGCTGCTCGCTGTAATCTTCCTGCGCCTGGGTTGGTGGCAATGGCAGCGCGGCGTAGAGCGGCAAGCGGCCGCGACGCGTTTCGCCCGCGGCACCGATCAGCTGCTCGCGCTGGGTACTCTCGATGCGGCCGCGGTTGCGCTCTACCAGCGAGTGAGCGTCGAGGGCGAGCTCGATGGAGCGCATCAGTTTCTCCTCGACAACCGCAGCTTCGAGGGCCGCCCCGGTTATGAGGTGCTCACCCCGCTCACACGCGCGCACGCACTGACGCTCCTCATCGACCGCGGATGGGTGCCCTTCCAGGGGAGCCGCGCGCAGCTGCCCGATGTGACGCTCGCGCTGGCCGGGCCGGTGCAGCTCACGGGCCGCATCGCGCCGCTCCCAAGTCCGGGACTCGCGGCGGGACGCGTCGCGCCCCCCATCGGAGGCTCCTGGCCGAAACTCACGAGCTTCCCCGCGATGACGCAGCTCGCCGCAGCGCTGGGCGTGCCACTCAGCGCCCGCATTCTGCTGCTCGACCCGGTGAGCCCCGCAGGTTTCGCCCGCAGCTGGCAGGTCCCCGGGATCCCGCCGCTGCGGCATTTCGCCTACGCGGTGCAGTGGTGGAGCTTCGCTCTGCTGACACTGATCCTGTGGGTGATCACGAGCCGTCGTCTGCCATCGGTGCCGGCCTCATGAGCGCGACGCCGGGAGAGCTGCGTGCACGCAATCTGCGCACCCTGGCAGCGCTCGCGGCGCTCTTCCTGTTGCCGCTCGTGATCGCGTTCTTCACCTACTACGGCACCGCGTGGCGCCCGGCGGCACATGTGAACCACGGGCAACTCATCACTCCTGCACGGCCGCTGCCTGCGGTGGCGCTCGCCGTCGTCACGGGTGAAGCGCAATCCGGCACGCCCGATCCGGCGGCTCCCGTGTTCCGCAAGCGCTGGTCGCTGGTGTACGTGGGCGCAGGGTCCTGCAATGCCGACTGCCGCCAGGCGCTCTACGTGATGCGTCAGACGCGCCTCGCGCTCAACAACGACATGGCGCGCCTCGAGCGGGTGTTCCTCGCGAGCGAGGCCTGCTGCGACCGGGGATTTCTCGTCCGCGAGCACCCGGGACTCGAGGTGCTCGATGCCAGTGCCCCTGCGGCAGTGCCGCTGCTCGCACAGTTTCCCGCGGCCGGCCGCGAGCATCTGCTGTTCATCGTCGACCCGCTCGGCAATCTCATGATGAGCTACGATGCCCGCACGAATCCGCGCGGACTGCTCGAAGACCTCAAGAAGCTCCTCGCCCTCTCGCACATCGGCTGATCCCAATGCGACTCGCCCCCTGGGTCCGTGCCCTGTGCATCCTCGCGGTGCTGCTGTGTTACACGGTGGTGGTGCTCGGCGCTTACGTGCGGCTGACCGCGGCGGGCCTTGGATGCCCGGACTGGCCTGGCTGCTACGGTCACCTGACACCTGCCGGTGTGCAGGCGGCCGACGTCGCGGGCACCTTCCCCGGCCGACCGCTCGAGCCCGGTAAAGCCTGGCGGGAGATGATCCATCGCTACGCGGTCGGCAGCCTGAGCCTCCTCATCCTGCTGCTCACCGCACTCGCGCTGGCCACGCGTGGCCAGCGCCTCATCAGCGTGCCGCTCGCCGTGACGCTCTGCGCGACGCTCATCATGCAGGCGCTGCTCGGCATGCTCACCGTGACGTGGCGGCTCAATCCGCTCATCGTCACGCTGCACCTGCTGTTCGGCATGACGACTCTCGCGCTGCTCTGGTGGCTGCTGCTGTCGTTGCCACGCGGCTCGTGGCGCAGCCGCGCACCGAGCACCGGCGCCCCGGGCCGCGCCGTGGCCACACTCGCGCTCGCCCGCCGTCTCGTCCTGTTTGGCCTCGTCGTGCTCGGGCTGCAGATTGCGCTCGGCGGCTGGACCAGCAGCAACTATGCCGCAATCGCGTGTCCCGACTTTCCGACCTGCCAGAGCTCATGGTGGCCGCAGAGTGACTATCGCAACGCCTTCGTGCTGTGGCGCGGCCTCGGCACGAGCTACGAGGGCGGCGTGCTCGACAACTCCGCCCGCATCGCCATCCACCTGACACACCGTATGGGAGCCCTGGCGACCACCGTCGCGCTCGCGCTCGCCGCTTTCGTGGTGCTGCGCCAGCGCGGCGTGGCTGCGGCGCACGCGCCGGCCCTTGCGGTGCTCGGCGCACTCACCCTGCAGCTCACCATCGGCGTCAGCATGGTGCTCCGGACATTTCCGCTGTGGCTCGCGACCGCGCACACCGCGGGCGCCGCACTGCTGCTGCTCGCCACCCTCTGGCTGCTCCACCGTACCCGCTCGCCGAGTCCACTCAGCTGGACCGCAGCTCTCGCGCACCCGCGTGAGCAGCCGGGCTCGATCTGTTAGTCTGCTGATCCCCGCAGGAAGCCTGCCCGCGCCAGCGAGCCACGTGGCGAGCACACCGGAACCATTGTCGGAAGGAAGCCCGCGGGCAGGTGCGGCGCCGAATCCGACTGTCAGACGGCCTGCACCGGCGCTGTGGCGCCGCTATCTCGAGCTGACGAAGCCCAAGGTGGTCGCGCTCATCACCTTCACCGCAATTGTCGGCACCCTGCTCGCGAGTCCGGGGCTCCCGCCGGCCGCCGCGCTGCTGTGGGGCAATCTGGGCATAGCTCTCGCGGCGGCGTGCGCCGCAACGCTCAACCACGTGCTCGATCGGCGCATCGATGCGCAGATGACGCGCACACGCGGCCGGCCATTACCGACAGGACGCCTCAGCGAGCGCCATGCACTTGTCTTTGCTGCGGTTCTCGGGGTGAGCGCCATGGCGATCCTCGCCTTCCTGGTGAATCTCCTCACCGCCACGCTCACATTCCTTTCGCTCATCGGCTATGCAGTCATCTATACGGTGTGGCTGAAGCGTGCGACCTCGCAGAACATCGTCATCGGCGGGGCGGCGGGGGCGGCGCCGCCGGTGCTCGGCTGGACCGCGGTGACCGACAGCATCGATCCCAACGCGCTGCTGCTCTTCCTCATCATCTTCGTATGGACACCGCCGCATTTCTGGGCGCTCGCCATCGCGCGCCGCGACGAGTACGCGCGTGCCGGAATTCCCATGCTGCCCGTGACCCACGGGGTGGCCTACACACGGCTGCAGGTGCTGCTGTATACGGTGCTCCTCACGGTCGTAACGCTCATGCCATATCTCACCCGCATGAGCGGACTCATCTATCTCGCCGCGGCACTCGCCTTGAACGCCGGCTTTCTCTACTACGCCCTGGCACTCAAGATGACCGCACGGGCGGAGCTGCCGATGCGCGTGTTCCGCTTCTCCGTGAACTACCTGATGTGGCTGTTCGCGGCGCTGCTCATCGATCATTACCTGCCGGCTTTTCGCGGCGTCTGAGCGGCGAGCGGGAACGCGAGCTTCAAAGCCACGTCACGGCTTGCGGTTGCAGTTTTGTTGTGACCGGTCGCACGATCCGGCCGCCCGGCAAGCCCGGGGGGAGATAAGGCCGACCCCAAAAAACCGTCGGCACGGAGGGAGCCATGAGTCTCACCAAGCCCGTCATCCTCGCCGTTCTCGCCGCCGGCGCACTCGGCGCCCTCACGCAGGCCGCAGCGGCACCGGCACCGCTCACACCGGGTGGCAGCGTGAATCCGATTCCGACTTACAGCGGCACCGGCATGCCGACCGTCGACGTGCTGCACGACACCGGACTGCAGACGATGTCGGCAAACGGCATGACGGTGAACTTCGAAGAGTGGGCGGTGAATACCAGCCTCAATCCGAGCGGTGTCGTGTTCGCGTTTGTGATCTCGACCTCCAGCAGTCCGTCATCGCTCGGCGCGACGCTCCCTGGGTACTCCGGCTTCATGACGGCGGTCGAGTCGTGCGACCCGTTCAGCTCGGCCACTATTTGCGGGAAGGGAACCGGGATGGCGGCGCGCAGCGGCGGGATGGGCGATACGCTGACCTTCAGTTCCCTCGGCACGACACCGGTGACGCCGCCCATCGGCAACCCGGCCAATTTCAGCAACCTGTACGGCATCTTCACCAACGCATCCGGCTGGACCGACCCGAGCGTGACGGTGATGGTGGGCGACTCCAGCTTCACCTTCGAGGGCATCGCGCCCAAGACGAGCTCGAGCGTGCCTGAGCCTGCGACGTTGGGGCTGCTCGCTCTGGGCCTCCTCGGCACCGGCCTCGCGCGGCGCAGCCGCAAACACTGACACCCGATCCGTAGGGTCTTCAGGGCAGGTCGAAAAGGACCACCTCGGCATCGGTGCCGCCGTGCAGGGTGAGCTGCGCGGGACCTGTGGTGCGTGCGCCGTCCCCCGCGGAAAGCCGCAGGTCATCCACCGACAGCGTGCCGCGCGCCATCTGCACCCATGCGCGCCTGTCCGCGGGTAGCTGAAATTGCGCGCGTTCTGCACCATCGAAGAGCCCGGCATACACCCGCGCGTCCTGGTGGATGAGCACCGCGCCATCCTCACCGCCATGCGCGGCGATCAGCCGGAGCCGGCCGCGCTTGTCGGCAGCGCTGAAGTGCTTTTGCTCATAGCCGGGCGTCAGGCGCTGCGCGTCCGGGAGGATCCAGATCTGCAGCAGGTGTACCTCTTCGCTGGAGGAGGCGTTGAACTCGCTGTGTGTGACACCGGTGCCCGCGCTCATGCGCTGCACGTCCCCGACGCGAATGACCGAGCCATTGCCCATGGAATCCCGGTGCTCGAGCTCACCGGCGAGAATGTAGGTGATGATCTCCGTGTCGCGGTGACCGTGCTTGCCGAAGCCCCGCCCCGCGGCTACCCGATCGTCGTTGATGACACGCAGCGGCCCGTACCCGACCCAGTTCGGGTCGTAGTAGTCGGCAAAGGCGAAGGTATGAAAGGTCTTCAGCCAGCCGTGATCGAAAAAACCACGCTCGGCACTGCGGCGGACTTCCAGCATCAGACGCTCCGGCTCCGGCTCACGCCCCGCGTTTCAACATCATCTGCCATGAGTACATGACGCGGTCCTTGAGCAACAACATTCCGGTCGAGCGGTAATCGTCGGCATCGAGCTGTGCCAGATGCTCGGCACCGTGATAGCCGGATTCCTCACAGCCGTACACCGACAGGATCGAAGGACCGATGACCGAATAGCGCCCCTTGAGCTTGCCGAACATGGCGTTCTCGAACGTCCACCGAACGCTGCCGCCCTGCGGGCCGGGTGGCTCGATCCAATAGGCGTGCACGAACTCCACCGGGGGTGAGCTCAGCACCTTGAGCGTCCCCGACAAAAGCCAGCACTCCTGACGATGCGCGATCTGCGTGCGGCCCACCGCCTCGAGCGCTTCGCCATCGGCCCGCCAGAAGGTCCCGGCCACGCTCCACACGGCGGGCTCGAACAGATACGTGTGCTTCACGCGACCATTATGGCGCGCGTTGGCATTTGGCGGTACGTTGCAGTGCCATCGAAGGCGGGAGGCAATATGCTGCTGGAGCGCATCTGGTCGGGTAATTCCCTGCGCAACTTCCACTATCTCATCGCCTGTCCGGAGACCGGCGAGGCCCTCGCCGTGGACCCGCTGGAGTGGCGGATGTGCCTGGCTGCGGCGGTGCGGCACGGATGGGAGATCACCCAGATACTCAATACCCACGAGCACAGCGACCATACCGGCGGTAACGCGGGTCTCAAGGACGCCACGCAGGCGCGGGTGCTCGCGCACGCCGGTGCGGCGGCGCGGATCGGCGGCGTGGACCGCGGACTGTCGCGGGGCGATGTGATCAAGGTCGGCCGCACCGTGGAGCTCGAATGCCTCGACACCCCCGGGCACACCATGACGCATATCTGTCTGCTCTCGCACACCGAGGACCCGGCACTCTTCTGCGGCGACACCCTGTTCAACGCCGGCGCCGGCAACTGCTTCAACGGCGGCCAGCCCGAGGCGCTCTATGACACCTTCGTCAACCAGCTCGCGCGGCTTCCTGACAGCACGCGGGTGTATCCGGGACACGAGTACCTGGCACGCAATCTTGCCTTCACCCTCGATCGCGAGCCCGGCAACGAGGACGCCGCGACCCTGCTCGAAGAGGCGCGCCAGCACGACCCGGCCGCAGCGCTCGTGACGAGCCTCGGGCGCGAGAAGCGCATCAACGCCTTCTTCCGGCTGCAGAACCCACGGGTCATCGCCCGGCTGCGGGAATCGTTTCCCGACATCGGCGAAGCACCCGATGCACGCACGGTGTTCGTGAAGCTGCGCGA
>DASYFL010000054.1:0-19848 GCA_036498445.1 Steroidobacteraceae bacterium | reverse complement strand
CGCTGCAGCTGAATGGCGAAGCGGGGTATCACTTCAGCCCCGCACTGAGCGGTTCCGTCAGTATCTTCAACCTGCTCGATCGGCGCGACGATGATATCGAGTACGACTACGCTTCACGGCTCCGCGCCGAGGCGGCGCCGGTCAACGATGTGCATTTTCACCCGATGGAGCCGCGCAGCGTGCGCGTCGGGCTCAGCTTTCAGTTTTGAGCTGTCAGCCGATCTCGACTTTCACTGCGCGGCGGCGCGAGAGCAGGGCGAGCGCGAGCAATCCGGTGGCCATCAGTGCCAATGGGGCCGGCTCGGGCACTCCGGCCGCGCCCGCCGAAGAGCTGACGACCTGCAGCACATCGAACCCTACGCCGTCGTTGTGGAAGCTGATGCTCGTGATCGGTGTGTCGGAGACAAAGCCAATGAAGCCGGTGTCGAGGCCCGGATTGAACGGCGTGCTCAGTACGAAACTGTCACCGGTGCTCAGCGTCACCGTGAACGGCAGTGCGCCGCCATCGGCGAAATCACCGTAGATGAACCCGATCGCGTTCGAGCCCCCGAGCGTGCACAACACTTCGGCTGCATCAATACCCGGGTTAGGGGACAAACTGGTGAAGAAAGCGTTACCGCCATAAAAAGGCGAGCCACTGCCCACCACGATGGGGATGCTGGCGCTGAATGAGAGATCGCCGAAGGTCACGTCGCTGAGGGTCACGGTGCCAGGCGGGGTGATGGCATCGAAGTTGAAGATCGTCGAGCCCGAGGTCGCCGCGCCGTACGCTGTCTGATTGGTGTACTCAGTGACCGTGGCCGAAGCTCCGCCCGCGGCGGATGCGAGTACGAGCATGCTGACGGCTGCCCGTGCCAGTCTGGGTGTCATGAAACGTGTTCCTTGTTGTTCTGTAAAACGAGTCCGCTGCGGGTAATTCGGTACCCCGCCTCTGCGATGCACGATTCGCGCCAGAAGTGAAACTGGCGGCATTACAGTCAATTGCTCGTGCCGATATTAGGGTAAACACTTTTTTTGTAAGGATTCCCGACGCTCGGCCGCATGTTATGACGAACCGGGTTTCTGCCGCCGCGCGCGCGGCGGCGGAAACCAACACGTGCGCTTCAGTGCTCGGCTCTCGGCCGCTTGAGCCTTGACGGCGGCGTACCGAACAGCCGCTGGAACGCGCGCCGCATGCGCTCGGAATCTCCGAATCCGCAGTCGTGAGCGATCTCCTGTATCGACCGTGCGCCGCTATCGAGCAACGCGCGTGCCGCATCGGCCCGCAGCCGCTCCACTGCTTTGGCCGGAGTCACGCCCGTCTCGTGGTGAAAGGCACGGGCGAAATTGCGCGGGCTCATGCACGCGCGGGCTGCGAGCTGCTCCACCCCGAGCTCGCCGTCGAGGTGCGCGCGCATGTATTCGAGCAGCGGCGCGAAGCGCCCGGCAGTGCTCTCGAGCTCGAGTAGCGCCGAGAACTGCGACTGTCCGCCGGGCCTGCGGTGGTACACCACCAGCTGCTGCGCGGTGCGTCGCGCCACACTCTCGCCGAGGTCTTCGCCAATCAGCGCGAGTGCCAGATCGATGCCCGCCGTGATGCCCGCGGAGGTCCAGAAGCGCTCCGCGCGTACGAAAATGCGGTCCGGGTCGAGCCGCACCAGCGGGAAGCGTCCGCGAAACTCCTCGGTGCAGCTCCAGTGTGTGGTCGCGGTGCGGCCATCGAGCAGTCCCGCGGCGGCGAGCAGGAACGAGCCCGAGCATACGCTCGTCACGCGCCGCGCCCGCTCGGCGCAGCTGCGAATGAATCCCAGGGTGCGCGCGCAGTCGAGTGCGTCACGCACGCCCTCGCCGCCGGCCACCACCAGTGTGTCGATATCGTGCCCCCGGGGGAGGCGCTGCGCGCCGAGGGTGACTCCGGAGGAGCTCGCAATCGCACCGGGGGCGCGCGCAATGACCTGCAGCGAATAGGTCCCCGCACGCATGCGCCCGGCGATCTCGAAGGCCGCGATGGGCCCTGCGGCATCGAGCAGCTGAAAGCGCGGGAAGATGAGAAAGGCGATGCGACGTGGCAAGTCAGCGCTCCGGCGTGGAGTGGCGGTCCGGCTTGATTGGCAGGAAATGAGGTCAGAACGTCATTTCTGCCAACAGCATAACTGAGCGACCATGCCCGTGCACGTGCAGCAGTCGAGGAGGCCGGCCGATGGCTAGCGATTTTCCTGTCGTCTTTGCGCTCTATCCCGATGTCACCCAACTCGATTTCACAGGTCCCCTCGAGGTGCTCTCGCGGCTGCCGCAGGCGCGCATCGTGCTGGCATCCACGCTCGGAGGTGAGCTTGCGGCCGGCGGGCTGACACTTGGCGGAATTCATCCGCTCGCGCAGGTGAATGACTGCGCCCTCCTTTGTGTCCCCGGCGGCTTCGGCTGCGCCGCCGCCATGGAAGATTCCGCGTATCTCGCCGGGCTGCGCCGGCTCGCCGCGCAGGCACGCTACGTCAGTTCCGTGTGCACCGGCTCGCTGCTACTCGGTGCCGCCGGGCTGCTGCGCGGAAAGCACGCCGCGTGTCACTGGGCGTTTCGCGAGCTGCTCGGCCTCTTCGGCGCCATTCCGGATGCTGCGCGCGTCGTGCGGGATGGCAACCTGTTCACCGGAGGTGGCGTGACGGCGGGCATCGACATGGCGCTCGCCATCACTGCCGAGATCGCCGGCGAGGACCACGCGCGCGCCGTGCAGCTTGCCATCGAATACGCGCCCGAGCCTCCATTTGCCGGCCGCCCGGAGACCGCTCTTCCGGAAACGGTCGAGGCCGTACGCGGCCGCTTCGCACGCGTGTGGCCGCAGCGGCTCGCCACCGCGCAGCGCGCAGCCCGTGCGTTGAGCGGAGACTTCGCGCACGCCGGGACGGTCTGATAGGCTGTCGGGCCCATGAAGTGGCTCGCCGCCGCGCTCGCCGTCGCCATCGTTCTACTGCAGTACCGGGTATGGTTCTCCGAGGACGGAGTACGTCAGTTAGCGCGCCTGCAGCAGGCGGTCGGGGCGCAGCGTGCGGAGAACGGTCAGCTCGAGGAACGTAACCGCCAGCTCGCCGCCGAGGTGCGCGATCTGAAGACTGGACTCGATGCGCTCGAGGAGCGCGCGCGGAGCGATCTCGGCATGATTGCCCGCAACGAGACCTTCTACCAGGTGGTCACTGCCCCGACGCCGCAGCCGGCACGCACGCCCACGCGTACCGCAGCGGCGCACTGACCCGGAGCCGCGCGATGTACTGGCTCATCATGCCGGCCGCCGGCTCCGGCCGGCGCTTCGGTTCGGTGTCGCCCAAGCAGTACGCGCCGCTCGCGGGTCGCACCGTGATCGAGTGGGCGTTGAATCCCTTTCTGACCGATCCACGCTGCGCCGGCATCGTCGTGGCGCTTGCACCGCAGGATCGGGAGTGGCTGCGGGTCGCTCCCCGGCTCGCGGCGCAGGCTTCGTCCGGCGTCGCGCCGCGACAGCTGAGTGCGGTCGTCGGCGGGGAGCACCGGAGCTTGTCCGTTCGGCGTGCGCTCGAGGCGCTCACCGGGCAAGCCACGCCGGAGGATTGGGTGCTGGTGCACGATGCCGCGCGTCCCTGCCTCGCGGCGCAGGATCTCGATCGGCTGCTCGATCGGGTCGCGCCACATCCCCTCGGCGGATTGCTCGCGGTTCCGGCCGCGGACACGCTGAAGCGCTCAACCGCCGAGTCGAGCGCGGGCCTTGAAGCGGGCTCGGCGGTGGCACAAACCGTCGACCGCAGTACGCTCTGGCACGCGCTCACGCCGCAGATGTTCCGTTATGGCAGGCTCTGCGCTGCGCTCGACGCGGCACATGCCGCGCAGCGCTTTCCGACGGATGAGTCCCAGGCACTCGAGTGGCTCGGTGAAGAGCCGCTGCTCATCAGGGGAGCCGCGAGCAACCTCAAGATCACCACGGCGCAGGACCTGCTGCTCGCAACGGCGATACTCCATTCACGGCAGGGCAGCGGCACCCAGGGCATGGAAATGAGAATCGGATCTGGCTTCGATGTTCACGCGTTCGGTCCCGGGGACTGCCTGATGCTCGGGGGAGTTCGCATCCCGCACTCGCACGGGGTCCGCGCGCACTCCGATGGAGATGTGGTCCTGCATGCGCTCTGCGATGCATTGCTCGGTGCGGCGGGCCTCGGCGACATCGGCCAGCATTTCAGCGATGCCGACCCGCGCTGGCGCGGAGCTGACAGTCAGCGCTTCGTGGCCGACATCCTCGCCATGCTGCGCGATCGCGGGCTCACCGTTGTCAATGCCGATCTCACGGTTCTCGGGGAAACTCCCAAGGTCGCGCCGCACCGTGCCGCGATGCGCCGCGGTATCGCCGGGCTCCTCGGTATCGCGGAGGACCGCGTCAACATCAAGGCAACCACCACCGAAGGCCTCGGGTTCCTCGGGCGCGGCGAAGGCATTGCCGCGCAGGCGATCGTGCTGCTCTCACCGAGCGCGCCGTGGCGCCCCGAGAGCTGAGCGCGCGCGAAGCCGCTCTCGCCCCGCCGCGGGCCTACGGCACGCCACCGGCGCAGGCGCGGCTGCGCATCGAGCCCGAGGATTTCATGGTGGAGGAGGAGCTCGGGTTTGCGCCGGGCGGCAACGGCGCGCACGTGCTGCTGAGGGTCCGCAAGCGCAATGAAAACACCCAGTGGGTGGCTCGCGAACTGGCGCAGCTCACGGGCTGTCGTGCGAGTGAGGTGGGGTATGCGGGCCTCAAGGACCGCCGCGCAGTGGCCGTACAGTGGTTCTCGCTGCCGCGACCGCGCCGCACCGTGAACTGGCAGGAGATGCGCGGCGCCGGCTTCGAGGTGCTGGAAGCCTACCCGCACACGCGCAAGCTGCCGCGCGGTGCGCTTGCAGGCAATCGCTTCGCGATACGTATCGGCGTTAATGAGGGAGATGGCGCAGAGCTCGCCGTGCGCCTCGCGCCGCGAATTGCCGCGATTGCGCAGCGCGGCGTGCCCAACTACTTCGGCCCGCAGCGCTTCGGCCGCGACGGCGGCAATCTGCAGCGGCTCGAGACCTCGCCCGGGCGGCTGCCGCCGCAGCAGCGTGCCTTTGCGCTCTCCGCCGCCCGTAGCCTGATTTTCAATGCCGTGCTGGCCGCGCGCGTGTTGGATGCGAGCTGGGAGCACCTGCAGGCTGGAGATGTGGCCAATCTCGATGGGCGGGGCAGCGTTTTCCCCATCGAGACCGTGGATGCTGCGCTCAGGGAGCGCAGCCTGCGTCTCGAGATCCATCCAACCGGGCCGCTCTGGGGGGAGGGGAGTCCACCGAGCGCCGGCGAGGTGCTCGCCCTGGAGAGTGCCGCCGCGGCACGTTACCCGGACGCTGCGGCTGCCTGCACCGCTTCCCGCATGGCGCAGGAGCGCCGCAGTCTGCGTCTTACGGTCCACGAGCTGCGTTATGAGATCGAACCGCAATCCGTGCGTGTTCATTTCCGTCTGACGCGCGGTGGCTTCGCGACCGCGGTGCTGGCGGAGCTCATCGAGACTCAGCCGCAGGAGAGCAGCACGTAGAGGGCGCCCGTGCCGCCATCGACCGGACGCGCCGAGACATACGCCAGCACCGCGCCCGTGCGGCGCAGGACCGTGCTGACCGCGGCCTTGAGCACCGGGCCGCGAGGACCGGAGCGCAGTCCCTTTCCGTGCACGATCCGCACGCAACGGACGCGCTGCTCGAGCGCTTCCACCAGGAACTCGCGCAGCGCCGCTTTCGCTTCGGCAACGGTCATGCCGTGCAGATCGATCTCGCGCTGCACGCGATAGTCGCCGCGTCGCAAGCGCCGCAGCACCGCTGCCGGGATGTGCGGTCGATGGAACACGAGCGTCTCGCCAGTAAGCTGCTCCGGGTCCGCAGCATCCGGATCGAGGCTCTCACGCAGCACGGCCGCCCGGTCTTCGCGCGCAAAGCGTGCACGCGGCTTGGCACGGGGCGGCCGCGGTGGAGGGGTGTGCGCACGCAGCGGCCGGACACCACGCACTGCCTGCCGGAAGAGGCGCGCCTCCTCGGTCTCCTCCTCGAGATCGTCATCATCCGGCAGCACAGTCAGGCCTGGCTCCGCTACCCCTGTCAGCTTCCAGTATAGTCAGCCGCTCTCGTGCTGCGCACTCGTACCCGCGACAAGTGAAGATCCTGGTCAGTAATGACGACGGCTATCGTGCCGAGGGCATACGTCGCCTGCGCGCTGCGCTCGCCACACTCGCGGAGGTGACGGTCGTGGCGCCGGACCGCAACAAGAGCGGCGCCAGCAACTCGCTCACGCTCGATGTGCCGCTGCGGGTGTTCGAGGCCGAGCCCGGCGTGTATTTCGTCCCCGGCACGCCCACTGACTGTGTGCACCTCGCGATCAGCGGTCTCTTCGACTTTGAGCACGACATGGTGGTCTCGGGCGTGAACGACGGTCCCAACCTCGGCGATGACGTGCTCTATTCGGGCACGGTGGCCGCGGCGGTCGAGGGGCGCTTCCTCGGCCTGCCGACGATCGCCATATCGCTGTGCACGCCCGGTACCGGCGGTGGTCACTTCGAGACCGGAGCCGAAGTGGCGCGGCTGCTGGTGGCGCAGCTCCTGCAGCGGCCGCTCGAGCCTTCGCTCATTCTCAATGTGAACGTGCCGAACGTACCTTTCGCGGAGCTGCGTGGATTCCGCGCCAGCCGACTCGGCTACCGTCACCGCTCCGAGCCGGTGATGCGCGCCCAGGATCCGCGCGGACGTCCGGTCTACTGGGTAGGACCGGCGGGCCCCGAGCAGGAAGGCGGCCCCGGAACCGACTTCGACACCGTGGCGCACGGTTATGTCTCGGTGACTCCGCTGCAGGTCGATCTCACGCGCCATGCGGTGCTTCCCGCGCTCGCGAGCTGGCTGGATGGGCTGAATGGCTGACCTGCGCCTGGCGGGGATTGGGATGACCTCGGCGCGCACCCGCGACCGTCTGGTCCAGCGCCTGCGCGAGCAGGGCATCACCAATGCCGCAGTGCTCGAGCGCATCCGCAACGTGCCGCGGCATATTTTCGTCGACGAGGCGCTCGGCAGCCGCGCCTACGAGGACACCGCGCTCCCGATCGGCTTCGGTCAAACCATCTCGCAGCCCTACATCGTGGCGCGCATGACCGAGGCACTGCTCGAGGCGGGACCCGCCGACAACGTGCTCGAGGTGGGTACCGGCTGCGGCTACCAGACCGCCGTGCTCGCGCCGCTCGTGAAGCGCGTGGGCACCATCGAGCGCATCGAACCGCTGCTGTCACGCGCGCGCGAGCGGCTGAAGGAGCTCGGCGTCCGCAACGTGCGCTTTCGCCACGGCGACGGGTCCCTCGGCTGGAAGACCCAGGGTCCCTTCGATGGGATTCTGGTCGCCGCGGCGCCGCTGGCGGTTCCCGAGGCGCTGCTCAAGCAGCTCAAGGTCGGGGGTCGCCTGATCGTGCCGATCGGACCGGAGGGCGAGCAGCAGCTCGTGCGATTTACACGGCGCGAGCAACGCAACGAGCGGGAGGCTCTCGGGCCCGTAGCGTTCGTGCCACTCCTCGGTGGTACCACCTGAGGTACCGAGGTCCGCATGAGATCGGGTCTAAGAAGCGGGTAAGCTTCTGATAAGAAATGGGTTGTTTGCGGCGAACTCCGCCACGCGCCCTGTCCTCAGCGTCATTGCGGCCCAAATAACCTGCGAGGAAGGGGCTGAGGCCGGAGGCGAAGAGGGAAAGTCCTTATCTCTCAAACAAGTTGCGCGGTGTTCTGCGACCCGCTTAACATGGCGCCCCTGTCTGCGATCGACGACATGCGGAGGGTGACCGGCAGAAGACACAGGGTGGAGGGGCGTCGCAACAAGAGCAATAAGTTTAAATAACAACAACAATAACAGTGCAATTGTTCGAGTCTGTCAGCTTCGAATGATTGTTTGGTTGGTTGACCCTCCCCTTGTGTCTTCTGCCGATCATCCTCGCGAATCCCCCCTCCGGCGATCCCATTCCGCTCGAGTGACTGCTAGCGCAGAAACAACGCGCCGAGCACCGGCCGTTCCTCCTGTACGAGCACGTTGAACGTGCGGCACGCCGCACCGAGCTGCATCGCCTCGAGCGCGATGCGCCGGCGCGCAAATTCCGCCCGAACCTCGGCGGAGGCGAAGCGTTGAGTCGGTCCGGTGCCGAGCAGCACCAGCTCCGGCGTCAGGGCGAAGATTGCCTCGAGGTGTGCCGGCATGAGCTCGGCGAAGGTCGCGGGCGGCCAGTCGGTGATGAGTCGCTCCGCAGTCACGAGGCAACTGCGCTGCACGCGCTGCTCGCCGATACGCAGCTCGGTCTCCGAGTAGCTGCGGATCAGATTGGCACGCGAGGGCGGTTCGAGTGTGAACTTCACCTTCGATACGATAGCGCCGGTGCCAGGACTCGTCATTGTCGTTCCGGACCTGTACCTGCCGCGTGAGCTGCGCGGTGCCCGCGCCGATCCCGCGACCGTTGCGGACCTGCCCGGCATCGGTTGCCTGGCGCGCTTCGGCACGCGGACGCAACTGGCGGCCGGATGGCGCGAATGGCTGCTGCGCAGTGCAGGCCGCGCCGATCTGGCGGGCGTCGCGCCCGCGTGCATCGCCGCCGCGGCACTCGAGGCTCCATCGGCCGCAGCAACGGCTGAGCCGTCCCCGGCTCGAGCGGGTGCGCTCTGGATTGCGATGGCGGTGCATCTGCGGGCGGGACTTACGCGCGTACACCTCGACCATCGAGGACTGCTGCGTCTCTCGGTGGAGGAGCAGGCGGAGCTCGCCGGTGCCTTCGCGCACACCTTTGGCTCATCCAACCCTGCGCTCAGGCCGTTGCCTGCCGGTGAGTTCCTGCTCGACACGCCTGACATCATCCCGGTGGCAGCGCATGAGCCCGCACGCTGCGTCGGTGCTGAGCTCGATGAGCTGATGCCGTCCGGCGTCACGGCCGCTGGACTGCGCCGTCTCCTCGCCGAAATCGAGATGTGGCTGCATGCGCAGCCCCTCAACGAGCGTCGCTCGAGGCGCGGTGCAGCGAGCGTCACCGGGCTCTGGCCCTGGGGCGCCATTGGGCGGATAGTGCGGCCCGAGCGCAAGGTACAGTCCGCAGTACCGCTCGCCTTCGGTGAGGATGCCTGGCTCGAGGGACTGTGCCGGCTCACTGGATCTGTGTGCCGGCCACCGCCCGAGCACCTCGAGGAGGTTCTTGGCACGAGTGCCGGCGACACCCTGCTGCTTAGCGGAGTGGGAGGACAATTGCGCCGCGATGAGGATACGGTGGCCGAGGCGTTGCTCAGGCTCGATCAGCATTTCATCCTTCCGGCCCTGCAGGCGCTGCGCGACGGCACGCTCGAAAATCTGAGTGTGATCATCAACGATACCCGCGTGCAGGCTCGCCGCGGGAGCCTGCACCGCTTCTGGCGCCGCGTTGGCCGCGGCCTCGCGGAGTTCGCATGACGCCGGAGTTCCTGTGACGCCGGAGTTCGCATGACGCTGCGCATCGTGCGCCGCCCTGCGAGCGGTACGCTTGCGCTGAGCGGGCGGCTTCATCCGGTGCTCGAGCGTGTCTATGCCGCGCGCGGCGTGTGCTCGCAGTCGGATCTCGACCACTCGCTGCTTCGACTGCTGCCCGTCGGCACGCTCGAAGGCATCCCGGCGGCGGTGGAGCTGCTGCTGGCGCACCGGATGCGGCGCGTGCTCGTCGTCGGCGACTTCGATGCCGACGGTGCGACCAGCTGCGCGCTCGTGGTGCGGGCGCTGCGCGCTTGCGGTTTCGCATCCGTCGATTTCCTCGTCCCCAACCGCTTCGAGTTCGGCTACGGGCTGACGCCCGAGATCGTCACTCTCGCAGCCGCGCGCATGCCTTCCCTCATCGTGACGGTCGACAATGGCATCTCGAGCCATGCCGGGGTAGCCGCAGCGCGCGAACGCGGCATCGACGTGCTGATTACCGATCACCACCTGCCCGCTACGCAGCTCCCGGATGCGAGCGTGATCGTCAATCCCAATCTCGCCAGCAGCCGTTTCGGCAGCCGATCCCTGGCGGGTGTCGGTGTTGCCTTCTACGTGATGGCCGCGGTGCGGCGGGCTCTCGACTCCGCCGGACTTACGAGCAGCGCGGCTGCCGGGGTTGCGGAGCTCCTGGATCTCGTGGCGCTCGGCACGGTGGCCGATGTGGTGCCGCTCGATGCCAACAACCGCGTGCTCGTCGCACAGGGATTGAGGCGCATCCGCGCCGGTCGCTGTGTGCCCGGAATCCGGGCGTTGCTCGCACTATCCGGCCGCGCTGCCGCGGATCTGACCGCGGCGGATCTCGCGTTTGGTGTCGCGCCGCGCCTCAACGCGGCAGGGCGCATCGATGACATGACGGTCGGTGTGCAGTGCCTGCTGGCCGATGAGGATGGCGCCGCCCGGGAGCTTGCCGGCCGTCTCGATGCGCTCAACGAGGAGCGCCGGGCCATCGAAGCACGCATGCAGCAGGAGGCTCTCAGCGCCGTGCGGGTGCTCGAGAAGCCGCTCGAGAGTGCAGTGCAGCGCAGCGGTGTGTGCCTGTTCGATGAGAGCTGGCACCAGGGCGTAGTGGGTCTCGTCGCGAGCCGGGTGAAAGAGCGGCTGCGCCGTCCGGTGATCGCCTTTGCGAGCGCGGACGCCGCCAGCCTGCGCGGCTCGGCGCGCTCGATTGAGGGTGTGCACATCCGCGATGTGCTCGACTCGATTGCCGCGCGTCATCCGGGTCTGATTCATCGCTTCGGTGGTCACGCCATGGCCGCAGGGCTCACCCTCGAGCGCGAGCGTCTCGATGAGTTCGCGCGCGCCTTCGATGCGGAGGTGGCGCGCTGCCTGCCGGTGGCCGGCGCCACGGATGCAGTGGAGACCGACGGTGAGCTGAGCGTCGAGGAAATCGCGCTCGCGACCGCCGAGGCGCTGCGTGCCGGGGGTCCGTGGGGACAGGCCTTCCCCGAGCCGTGCTTCGATGGCCTCTTCAGCATTCGCAACTCGCGGGTGATCGGCGAGCGGCACATGAAGATGTGGGTAGAGCCGGCGGGCAGCGGCCGAAGCTTCGATGCGATCGCCTTCAACCACCTGACGCCCGGCTCGCCGGTCGTGCCGCCGGCGGGTCCCCTGCAGCTCGTCTACCGGCTCGAGGTGAACGAATACCAGGGGGAGCGGCGACTGCAGCTGCTCATCGATCACCTGCTGGCCGCGGAATCGTCGCCGAACGCCGCTCGCTAAAGCCCGCGCGCCGGTGCTAGCATCCGACGCCGTCATTCTCACCGCCGCCGTCACCCGCGCGGCGCCCCATCGGAAAACACATGGAAGCCAACCAGCTCAGGCGCCAGCTCAAGGATCTCGCTGACCGCATCACTGCGCTTCGGGGGTTTCTTTGAATACGACCGCAAGCAGGAGCGGCTCGAGGAAGTGGGTCGGGAGCTGGAGGATCCGGCCGTGTGGTCGAACCCGGCGCGAGCACAGGAGCTCGGGCGCGAACGCGCCCGCCTGAGCGCAGAGGTTGGCGAGATCGACCGGGCCACCAAAGGCATCGGCGATGCCAGCGAGCTGCTCGAGCTCGCCGCCAGCGAGGGCGATGAGGCCGCGGCGCGCGACATCGAGAGCGACGCGCAACACCTCGAGGCGCAGGTGCGTCACCTCGAGCTCAGGCGCATGTTCCGCGGGGATATGGACGCGCACAGCGCGTTCCTCGACATCCAGGCAGGGGCTGGCGGCACCGAGGCGCAGGATTGGGCGCAGATGCTGCTGCGCATGTACCTGCGCTGGGGCGCGGCACACGGGTTCAGCTGCGAGGTGATCGATTCCAACCCCGGCGAGGTCGCTGGCATCAAGAGTGCGACGATTGAAGTACAGGGCGAATACGCCTACGGCTGGCTGCGCACCGAGACCGGTGTGCATCGCCTCGTGCGCAAGTCCCCGTTCGACTCGGGCAATCGCCGCCATACGTCCTTCGCCTCGGTGTTCGTCTCGCCGGAGATCGACGATGACATCGAGATCGAGGTCAACCCGGCCGACCTCAAGGTGGATGTTTACCGCTCCTCGGGTGCCGGCGGGCAGCACGTGAACAAGACCGAATCCGCGGTGCGCATCACGCATCTCCCGAGTGGCATCGTGGTGGCCTGCCAGAACGAGCGCAGTCAGCACAAGAACCGCTCGACGGCCATGAAGATGCTGCGCGCGAAGCTCTACGAGCTGGAAGTCAACAAGCGCAATGCCGCGGCGCGCGTGCTGGAGGATTCGAAGTCGGACGTCAGCTGGGGCAACCAGATCCGCTCCTATGTCCTCGACCAGTCGCGCATCAAGGACCTGCGCACCGGGGTCGAGATTGGCAACACGACGGCGGTGCTCGATGGAGATCTCGATCAGTTTCTCGAGGCATCGCTGAAAGCAGGCGTTTAGCGGCATGAAGAAGGGTAAGGAAAGTGTGCCGGGCGCTCCCGGGAGAGCCGGGGCAGACGGTGGTGAGGGCGGCCTCGAGGGCGGGAACGGCGCCAAAGGTGCCGAGGCGGTGGACGAGAACCGGCTGATCGCCGAGCGGCGAGTTAAACTCACCGAGCTGCGCAGGGCAGGGCCGGCTTTTCCCAACGATTTCCGCCGCGACGCGCTCGCCGGGCAGCTGCATGCCTCGTTCGGTGAGCGCAGCGCCGAGTGGCTCGATGCCAATCCGACGCGCGTGACGGTCGGCGGGCGGCTGCTGTTGCGCCGCCTCATGGGCAAGGCGAGCTTCGCCAAGATCGGCGATCGCACCGGGCAGATCCAGCTGTACCTGCAGCAGGAAACGCTCGGTCCCGCCTACGACACTTTCAAGTGCTGGGACATCGGCGACATCATCGGAGCCGCCGGAGTGCTGTTCCGCACCAAGACCGGCGAGCTCTCCGTGCGGGCGGACGCACTCACGCTGATCACGAAGTCGCTGCGGCCGCTTCCGGACAAGTGGCACGGTCTCGCCGACACGGAGACGCGCTACCGCCAGCGCTACGTCGACCTGATCGTCAGCGAGTCGACGCGGCAGGTATTCCGCACGCGCAGCTGCATCGTGCGCTACCTGCGCGACTTCCTCGACGCGCTCGATTTTCTCGAGGTCGAAACGCCGATGATGCAGCCGATCCCCGGCGGAGCGGTGGCACGGCCGTTCAAGACGCATCACAACGCGCTCGGGTTGGACATGTACCTGCGCATCGCCCCGGAGCTGTACCTGAAGCGGCTGATCGTCGGCGGGCTCGAGCGGGTCTACGAGATCAACCGCAGCTTCCGCAACGAGGGGCTCTCGACGCAGCACAACCCGGAATTCACCATGCTCGAGGCGTACCTGGCGTATGCGGACTACCGCGACCTGATGGACTGGATCGAGAAGGCGACCCGCGGGCTCGCCGACACTCTCTACGGCACGCAGCAGATCAACTACCAGGGCCGTGCCTACGATCTCGCCAAGCCCTTCCAGCGGCTCACGGTGGAGCAGGCGATCATCGAGCACAATCCCGGCATCGATCCGTTGTCGCTGCGGGATGTCACCTACCTGCGCAAGCGCTGCGAGCAGCTCGGCATCGCGTTCGAGGCGACCGACGGCGCGGGCAAGCTGCAAATCGAGCTGTTCGAGAAAACCGCCGAGAGCGCGCTCCTCGATCCGACCTTCGTCTACGGCTACCCCGTGGAGGTTTCCCCGCTGTCACGACCCAACGACAGCGATCCCTTCATCGCCGATCGTTTCGAGTTCTTCCTCGCCGGACGCGAGATCGCCAACGGTTTCTCCGAGCTCAACGACCCGGAGGACCAGGCGGCGCGCTTCCGCATCCAGGCGGCGCGCAAGGAGCGCGGGGACGAGGAGGCGATGTTCTTCGACGCCGACTACGTGCGCGCTCTCGAGTACGGGATGCCGCCGGCGGCAGGTCTCGGCGTGGGGATCGACCGCCTGGTGATGTTCTTCACCGACTCTTCCTCGATCCGTGACGTCATCCTGTTCCCGCACATGCGCCCGGAAGCCCTGACCTAGACTCACCTGCGCGTCAAGGCGGCGCCAGGTCCCGCAGCTCAGGGCGGCAATGCGTAAGGCAGCGGCAGCGTCTGCGCATCGACACGACCTGTAGCGGCAGGCTCCGCGGGCGGCGCGGCGTCAGCTTCACGCGCCTCGAGCGGTGCCACCGCGAGAAATTCCCAGCGGCCATCGGCGAGCAGCACGGCATCGACCGCCCTGAAAGCGCGCCCGTCGCCGAGCTCACCGGCGTCGCCGGGCTTCAGGGGCTCTCGCCTCGGGACCGTCACGAAACGCTGCATCCGGCGCTTCACGCGACCGCGGTAATGCGCCCGGGCGATGACCTCCTGCCCCGTGTAGCACCCCTTGTCGAAGGCGATGGCTCCGAGCGCATCGAGATTGAGCATCTGCGCGACGAACTCCTCCGAGGTGGCTCGGTACACCTGCGGCTCGCCCGCGGCGATCGCGAGGCGCTGCCACTCTTCCGGCGCAGCCGATGCGGCGCCCGTCAGCGGCGATTGCGACGCCGGCCGCAGCAGCAGCCAGCGCGCCGGCTGCGGTGCAACGCACACCGCGAGCGTTCCTGCCAGATGCGCCGCCGCATCCTGAGCAGTGGGAAGTACGGCAGGGAAGTCGGCGCCAGCGCCGGCGGAAGTGCCCTGTGGGTCCGCAGCGCTTGCGTCGGTCAGGAGTCCCGAGATGTTCCACTGCGCTGACTCATCTGCCAGCTTCACTTTCGCACGTAGAATGAATTTCGACAGACGTGCGATCACCGCGCCGATGAGCTCGCGCGGCAACACCGCCAGCACCTGCTCGGGCTCGGGTTGCAGCAGTCGCAGCAGCGCGATCACGCGGCCCTGCGGATTGTGATAACCCGCGAGCAGCGAGCGCTGCGGGCTCAACAACGCAATGTCGTTCGACAACTGTCCCTGCAGGAACGGCAGCAGGTCCGGACCGCGCGCGAGCAGCACACCGAGTTGGTCGAGGCATACCGTGCGATAATCGCTGCGCATTACAGTTGGCCGTTGGTTATCTGCCGGCTGTGCGTGGCTGGCTGCAGCAGATTCTGGCAGACTTGCAGGGTATGTCGATGCCCGCGGGCAAAAGCTCACCACAGGTACCAGTGCCCGGCGCCGGGGCCGCGGTCGCGCCGCGAGCGGGCACTCCACCATACGTTCCGCCGACCGATGAGGTCGTCCGTGCGCGCGAGCTCGGCGGGCCCGCCGGCCCGGAGCCGACTCGTTTCGGCGATTGGGAAAAGAACGGCCGCTGCATCGACTTCTAGCCCAGCCTTATGCCGACGCGACCGCTCTCGCCGCACCTGTCGGTGTACAGAATGTCCCGGTACACCCTCGCGACCTCGATAGCGAACCGTTTTACCGGTGTGGCGTTATCGGCGGGGCTGCTGCTGCTGGTGTACTGGCTGATGTCGGTGGCGGGCGGCGCACAGAGCTTCGCACGCGCGCTGCGCGTACTGACATCGCCACTCGCCAGGCTGATCTACGCTGCGCTGATCATCTCATTCTGCTACCACCTCGTCGCCGGCGTACGCCACCTGGTGTGGGATACCGGCCACGGACTGGAGCGTGCGCAGGCGCAAAAGAGTGCCTGGCTCGTGATCACGCTGAGCGTCGTGCTGATCGTGCTGATCAGCTATCGCGTGTGGCTGATCGGGGCGCACGGCTCATGAGCCTGCGCAGCCCGCTCGGCAAGGTGCTCGGTCAAGGCGCGGCAGGGGGCGGTGTGCGCCACTGGTGGCACCAGCGGCTCACCTCGCTCGCACTCGTGCCGCTCACGGTATGGTTCGTGGTCTCGCTGCTGACGCTGCCCTCATTCTCGTACCTGACTCTGAGCAGCTGGATGAGCCAGAGCTGGACCGCGCTGCTGCTGATCCTGCTCGTGCTGGTCGCCACCTGGCACTCGCAGCTCGGGGTGCGCGTGGTGGTGGAGGATTACGTGCATGAGGCGGGTACGCGCACCCTGACGCTGGTGCTCGTTGGTTTCGCGCACGTCGTGCTCGCAGTCGCCGGTGTATTCGCGGTGCTCAGGGTGGCGTTTGGAGCCGCATCGTGAGCGCCTCCCCGTGCTTCATCGACCACACCTACGATGTGATCGTCGTCGGGGCGGGCGGTGCGGGGCTGCGGGCGACACTCGGTCTTGCCGAGAGCGGGCTGTCGACCGCCTGCATCACCAAGCTCTTTCCAACGCGCAGTCACACGGTCGCGGCACAGGGGGGTATCTCCGCCGCGCTCGGCAACATGGGTGAGGATGACTGGCGCTGGCACATGTACGACACGGTCAAGGGCTCGGACTGGCTCGGCGACCAGGATGCGATCGAGCTCATGTGCAAGGAGGCGCCGACGGCCGTGATCGAACTCGAGCACTACGGGGTGCCGTTCTCAAGGACCGAGGCGGGACTCATCTACCAGCGGCCCTTCGGCGGGATGACCACGCACTTCGGTAAGGGCATCGCGCAACGCACGTGCGCCGCGGCCGACCGCACCGGGCATGCGATGCTGCACACGCTCTACCAGCAATCCATCCGCCACGCGGCCACCTTCTTCAACGAGTATTTCGCCATCGATCTGATGATGGAGGAGGGCGCGTGCCGTGGTGTGGTGGCGCTCGATCTCGCGGAGGGCACGCTGCACCGCTTCCGTGCCCACATGACGATCCTGGCCACCGGTGGCTACGGGCGCACCTATTTCTCCTGCACCTCGGCCCACTCCTGCACCGGCGATGGCAACGCGATGGTGTTGCGCGCCGGGCTGCCGCTGCAGGACATGGAGTTCGTCCAGTTCCATCCCACCGGCATCTACGGTGCGGGCAACCTGATCACCGAAGGCGCCCGAGGCGAGGGCGGCTACCTCACCAATGCCCGCGGCGAGCGCTTCATGGAGCGCTATGCACCGAACGCGAAGGACCTGGCCTCACGCGATGTCGTCAGCCGCGCCATGACCCTCGAGATACGCGAGGGGCGGGGAGTCGGTGCGGAGCACGATCACATCGATCTTCATCTCGAGCACCTCGGCGCCGAGGTGATCCACGAGCGGCTGCCGGGCATCACGGAGACCGCGCGCATCTTCGCCGGCGTCGATGTGACGCGCGATCCGATACCGGTGCTGCCGACCGTCCACTACAACATGGGTGGCATCCCCTGCAACTACCACGGCGAGGTGGTGGCGCCGAGCGGCGGCGACCCGGATAGCGTGGTGCCGGGACTGATGGCGGTGGGCGAGGCGGCGTGCGTCTCGGTGCACGGCGCCAATCGGCTCGGCTCGAACTCCCTCCTTGACCTGGTGGTGTTCGGACGCGAGGCGGCACGCCGCTGTGCGGAGCTCATCCAGCCCGGGAGTCTGCAGCGGCCACTCGCGGCCGACGCGGGCGAGACTGGGCGCGCCCGGCTCGAGCGGCTGCGTAACGCCGACGGCACGCGCGGCACCGCCACGATCCGCCTCGAGATGCAGAAGGCGATGCAGCTCGATGCCGCGGTGTTTCGCAGCGGTGACACCCTCGCCCAGGGGATCGAGCGCATCGGCGCGACCTTTGCCTCCTTCGCGGATGTGCGGGTGAGCGACCGCTCGCTCATCTGGAACAGCGATCTCATCGAGACGCTCGAGCTCGAGAATCTCCTGTTGCAGGCGACCGCCACGATCCACTCGGCCGCCAACCGCACCGAGAGCCGCGGGGCGCATGCCCGCGAGGATTTTCCGCAGCGCGATGACGCGAACTGGCTCAAGCATACGCTGGTGTGGGTGGACGGGCCGCAGCGCGCCCGTTTCGACTATCGCCCTGTGCACCTGAACACCATGACACGCGATGTCGAGCCGATTCCGCCGCGGGCGCGCACCTACTGAAGGATCCGTGATGGCCGAATTCCGCCTGCCCGCCAACTCCCGCCCGGTGAAAGGCATCACCCATCCGGCACCGCAGGGTGCGCGCGAAGTACGCACCTTTCGTATCTACCGTTTCAACCCCGACTCGGACGCGAATCCGCGCATCGACAGCTTCGTGCTCGAGGTGAGGAGCTGCGGCCCGATGGTGCTCGATGCCCTGATCCAGATCAAAAGCGCGCTCGACTCCTCGCTCACCTTCCGCCGTTCCTGCCGCGAAGGCATCTGCGGCTCGTGCGCCATGAACATCAACGGCGTGAACCGTCTCGCCTGCACCACCTCCATGCAGGATCTGAGCGCCGACATACGCATCTATCCCCTCCCGCACCTGCCGGTGGTGAAGGATCTGGTGCCGGACCTCACCAACTTCTATGCGCAATACGCCGCGGTAAAGCCCTGGCTGCAGGCCCGTACCCCCCCACCGCCGGATCGCGAGCGGCTTCAATCCAAGGAAGACCAGGAGAAGATCGACCGGCCGGCGGCGTGTATCCTGTGTGCCTGCTGCTCGACGGCATGCCCCAGCTACTGGTGGAACAGCGATCGTTTTCTGGGGCCTGCGGCGCTGCTGGCCGCCTATCGCTGGATCATCGACAGCCGCGATGAAGCCGGCGGCGAGCGGCTGGATGAGCTCGAAGATCCCTTCCGGCTGTACCGCTGCCACACCATCATGAACTGTACGGACGTATGTCCGAAGGACCTCAACCCGGCGCGCGCCATCGCGGAAATCAAGAAAATGCTGCTCGAACGCCAGGGATAAATGTCTACGGACCGCAGCGCACCGGCGGCCGCCGACCTCACCAGGGTACCCTTCGCGCCCGGTCGACTGCGCTGGCGCTGCCGCCGGGGCATGAAGGAGCTCGATGTCCTGCTCGAGCGCTTTACGCAGCGGGTACGGCTGGAAGCCAGCGCGGAGGAATGCCGGGTATTCGCCGAATTGCTGGAGCTTCCCGACCCCCTGCTGGCCGAGTACCTCCTGGGGGGTGCAACCCCGGCCGAGCCTCACCTGGCGCACGCCCTCGGGAGGATGCGTGCATTATGTCGATTGGATGAAGGGTCGGCGGTACTCTGCCGTTAGTCTTCGGATCCGCCACGACATGCTGAACTTTCACAGAAGGTCACAGTCTATTCTCGTCGGAGCGCCGCGGCCCTCCCGCAGGGAGTAGAGGGCACGCATGAGCGCGGATGCAAGCGATCTGAGCCTGGTACGCCGCGTGCAGCGCGGGGACAAGGGGGCATTCGATGCGCTGGTCCTCAAGTACCAGCACAAACTCGTCAAGCTGGTCATGCGTTACGTGCGCAACCCGGCCGAGGCAGAGGACATCGCCCAGGAGGCCTTCATCAAGGCCTATCGGGCGCTGCCCCAGTTCCGAGGCGACAGCGCTTTCTACACCTGGCTGTACCGTATAGCCATCAACACCGCCAAGAATGCCGTAGTGTCGCGTGACCGCAGCCCCGTCGAATATGACCTTGACCGCAACAACAACGACGAGTCCTACGACATGCAAGGCCGCATGAAAGATTCCGAGACCCCCGAGGGGCTGGTGCTGACGGACGAGATCCGCTCGACCGTCAACGCCGCTATCGATGCGCTGCCAGAGGACCTGCGCACCGCGATCGTGCTGCGCGAGCTCGAGGGGCTTTCCTACGAGGAGATTGCCGCCGCCATGGACTGCCCGGTGGGCACGGTGCGCTCGCGGATCTTCAGGGCACGTGAAGCCATCGACCACCGCTTGCGGGAGGTGTTCGAAGGCGGCCTGGGCCGAGCCGACGAGGAGCTGGGATGAACGAAGAGCTCGACAGTCAGCTGTCCGCGATGTTCGATGATGAGCTGCTGCCGGCAGAGTGCGAGCTGCTGGCGCGGCGGCTTTCGCGTGATGAGCATCTCAAGGCGCGCTGGGGCCGTTACGCGGTCATCGGCGCGGTGATCCGTGCCGAGCGGGGCGTGCGTCTCAACGCACCGCTTGCCGGGCGGGTCAATGCCGTGCTGCTCG
>DASYFL010000053.1:0-2293 GCA_036498445.1 Steroidobacteraceae bacterium | reverse complement strand
CCGCAGACTTCTTCCGTGCCCGGGCCGGCTACGGCGATCCGAGCGCTGCACCGATTTTTATCGTCGGTCTGCCGCGCGCCGGCTCGACGCTGCTCGAGCAGATCCTGGCGTCGCACTCCCAGGTGGAAGGCACGATGGAGTTGTCAGACATCCCGCGCCTCGTGTCCCACCTGATGGGGCGCGAAACCGCCGGAAGCGAGCCCCGCTACCCGCAGATTCTCGCGGAGCTGACTGCGGAGTAGTTGCGCAGCCGCGGTGAGAAATACATCGCTGACACGCGGGTGTTTCGCGCGGGCAAAGCTGGGGCGCCTGCACCCTTCTTCATCGACAAGATGCCGAACAATTTCCGCCATGTCGGTCTCATTCACCTGATGCTGCCCAACGCCAAGATCATCGACGCGCGCCGCGAGCCAATGGCCTGCTGCTTCGGCAACCTCAAGCAGCTCTACGCCCGCGGCCAGGAATTCGCTTATAGCGTCGATGACATCGCGCGCTACTACCGGACCTACCTCGACCTTATGGCGCACTGGAACGATGTGCTGCCGGGTCGAGTGCTGCGCGTTCACTATGAGGACGTGGTCGCGGACCTCGAGGGCAGCGTCTCCCGGCTGCTGGAGTATTGCGAACTGCCGTTCGAGGCGGCCTGCCTCGAGTACCACCGCACCGCACGCAGCATCCGCACGGCGAGCTCCGAGCAGGTGCGCCAGCCCATCTTTCGCGAGGGGCTCGACCAGTGGCGGCACTTCGAGCCGTGGCTCGCGCCGTTGCGCGAGGCACTCGGTGACGCGCTCGAGCGGTACCGGGACTAGGCAGGCTGCGACGTCGGTGCGCCGATGCCGCCCGGCCGCAATGAATCCTGTCCCTGTGGCAGCGGACGCGCGGGGCGAACAGCCGCCCCTTGGGCCGCAGCGCCCGCCAACGATGGCGTGGCGACCGGAAAATTCACTACCCGCATCGAAAAAAGGCATTGGAGCCGCCGGGGGTTTGGCGGGAGGCTTCTGGCTCTGCGACTATGGTGCGGCGCGCAGCTGGCCATGCGCGTATCTGAAAGGGCAGGGGCCTTACTTGGGGGCGTAGCGTGCAGAAAAAGACCATCGACCGTCGTTGGCTGCCACTCAACGCGCTGCGCGCGTTCGAAGGTGTGGCGAAGCATGGCAGTTTCACGGCCGCGGCCAACGCGCTGCTGATCTCTCAGAGCGCGCTCTCGCGTCATGTGATCGCTCTCGAGCGTCTCACCGGTGTGCAGCTGTTCGAGCGGCGGCCGCATGCGCTCACTCTCACCAAGGCGGGTCAGCACCTGTTGCCGGCGGTGGTGAAGTCCTTCGATCGCCTCGAGTACGCGCTCGATGACATTCGCAACGAAGGCGCGCCCGCGCAGCGCACGCTGCGCGTGCAGATGCCACCGAGCTTTGCGGTACAACTCGCCGTGCCGATTCTGCGCGATTTTCACCGTATCTGCGCGGACGTCGACATCGACCTCGTGAGTCCGCTCGGAGTGGGTCCGCCGCTCGGGGACGTCGACGTGGCGGTGATCTACTCGCGCCCCACCGTTACCGATCTGGTGACCGATCTGCTGTGGTCGGAGCGGCTCTCGATCCTGTGCGCACCCGGCATCGCCGCCGCCCACCGCGGCAAGGGCCTGGCGGACTTCATCGAAGCGAACGAGATTGTGCATATCAGGCTTGCCGATCAGCCGCGGCATTTCCTGTGGATGCAGTTCGCGCGGCACACCGGCTTGAGTATCGACATGGAGCGGGGACTGGTGGTCGATACCGCAGTGCTCGCTGCGCAGTACGCACTGAGCGGCCAGGGCATCGCGCTGGCGGACCCGAGTCTGTTCGCCGCAGAGCTCGGCTGCGGGAGCCTGGTGAAGCCCTTCGAGGCGCAACTCGATGCCGGCTATGGGTATTACCTGGCGACTCCGCCCGAGGAGCTCGGCGACTCGGTGATCGCGCTGTTCCGCTCGTGGCTGATCGAGCGCTTCGGTTCGCGTGGCACAGCCGCGCCATCCCCGGTGCAGCTCGCGGTGTCGAACGAATGAAGTGCCGTAGCCAGCGGTGATCTGCAGGTGGAGGGGCCGTGAAGAGTGACGCGCGCGTGGTGGTGATCGGTGGCGGCGTGGTGGGAGCGAGCGTGCTCTACCACCTGACCCGAGCCGGCTGGAAGGATGTGCTGCTCATCGAGCGCGGTGAGCTCACCTGCGGCTCTACCTGGCACGCGGCGGGCGGTATGCACACGCTCAATGGCGATCCCAACGTCGCCCGGCTGCAGCAATACACCATCAACCTCTACA
>DASYFL010000052.1:0-1966 GCA_036498445.1 Steroidobacteraceae bacterium | reverse complement strand
AAGGAGTTCTTCGGCTCCTCGCAGCTGTCGCAGTTCATGGACCAGAACAATCCGCTGTCCGAGGTGACCCACAAGCGCCGCGTGTCGGCGCTCGGTCCGGGCGGGCTGACGCGCGAGCGCGCCGGCTTCGAGGTGCGTGACGTGCACCCGACGCACTACGGGCGCGTCTGCCCGATCGAGACCCCCGAGGGGCCGAACATCGGCCTCATCAACTCGCTATCGGTCTACGCGCGCACCAACAATTACGGCTTCCTCGAGACGCCCTACCGGCGCGTGGAGAACGGCCGCGTTACCGACAAGATCGACTACCTGTCCGCCATCGAAGAAGGCGAGTTCGCGATCGCCCAGGCGAATGCGGTGCTCGGACCCGACGGCGCACTCACCGATGAGCTGGTGTCCTGCCGCTTCCAGAACGAATTCACGCTCATGCCGCGCGAGCGCATCAACTACATGGATGTGTCGCCCAAGCAGATCGTGTCGGTGGCCGCCTCGCTGATTCCGTTCCTCGAGCACGACGATGCCAATCGCGCGCTCATGGGCTCGAATATGCAGCGCCAGGCGGTGCCGACGCTGCGTTCGGAGACCCCGCTGGTGGGCACCGGCATGGAGCGCCCGGTAGCGATCGACTCGGGCGTCACGGTGATCGCCAAGCGCGGCGGCACCGTGGACTCGGTCGATGCCTCGCGCATCGTGGTGCGCGTGAACGACGAAGAGACCACCGCCGGCGAGCCGGGCGTGGACATCTACAACCTCACCAAGTACACCCGCTCGAATCAGAATACCTGCATCAACCAGCGACCGCTGGTGAATGCCGGTGACGTCATCGCGCGCGGCGATGTGCTGGCGGACGGACCTTCGACGCACCTGGGCGAGCTCGCGCTCGGCCAGAATCTGCTGGTCGCGTTCATGCCGTGGAACGGCTTCAACTTTGAGGACTCCATCCTCATCTCCGAGCGGGTGGTGCAGGAAGACCGCTTCACCACCATCCACATCGAAGAGCTCACCTGTGTCGCGCGCGACACCAAGCTGGGACCTGAGGAGATCACCGCCGACATTCCCAACGTCGGCGATGCGGCGCTCGCCAAGCTCGATGAGGCGGGTATCGCCTTCATCGGCGCGGAGGTGAAGGCGGGCGACATCCTGGTCGGCAAGGTGACGCCCAAGGGCGAGACACAGCTCACTCCCGAGGAGAAGCTGCTGCGTGCCATCTTTGGCGAGAAGGCGTCCGACGTTAAGGACACCGGGCTGCGTGTGCCGCCCGGCATGGACGGCACGGTGATCGACGTGCGCGTGTTCACGCGGGATGGCGTGGATAAGGATTCGCGCGCGCTCGCCATCGAGAAAGCGGAGATCGAGCGGGTGCGCAAGGACTTCGCCGATCAGCAGCGCATCCTCGAGGATGACCTGTTCCAGCGCGTGCGCGGCATGCTCACCGGGCAGTCCGCCGCCGGCGGCCCGAGAAAGCTCAAGGCCGGCACGAGCATCACCAGCGAATATCTCGAAGATGTGCCGCGCGAGGAGTGGTTCGAGATCCGCCTCGAGGACGAGGAGGCAAACTCGCAGCTCGAGCAGGCGTCCGAGCGTCTCAAGCTGCAGCGCAAGGCCTTCGAGAAGCGCCTGGACGATAAGAAAGCCAAGATCACCGCAGGCGATGACCTCGCCCCCGGTGTGCTCAAGATGGTGAAGGTCTACCTCGCGGTGAAGCGCCGCGTGCAGCCCGGCGACAAGATGGCCGGACGCCACGGCAACAAGGGCGTGATCTCGACCATCGTGCCGGTCGAGGACATGCCGTACCTCGAGGATGGCACGCCGGTCGATGTGGTGCTGAATCCGCTCGGTGTACCTTCACGCATGAACGTCGGCCAGGTGCTGGAGACGCACCTTGGCTGGGCGGCGAAGGGCGTGGGCCTGAAGATCGGACGCATGCTCGAGCAGCAGGCGGCGGCTGCCGACCTGCGCTCCTTCG
>DASYFL010000051.1:0-7414 GCA_036498445.1 Steroidobacteraceae bacterium | reverse complement strand
CGATCACCTGCAGAGGCTTGGGCGCCGCGGCCGGATTGAAGGAGTTCACGCTCGGCAGGACGATCCAACCCTGATTCCACGGTGACCCGGTGCAGGTCGCGCCATCCGTACTGCTGCAGACCTGCACCCCGCCGAAGACGTCCTGTTTTATGGCCTCGCTCCGGGCGGCATTGAGTGCGAGCACGAGGTTGTTCTGCTGCACCCACTGCTGGTCGTTCTGCATGAAGGTCCTGAAAGCGGGCACCGCGAGTCCCAGCAGAATGGAGAGGACGACGACCGTGACGAGGAGCTCGACCAGGGTGAATCCGGCCGAGCGTCGGCAGATCTCGAGGAGGGCGTAGCGCATAGGGTTTCCGGGCCTCATGGGGCGGCAGTGTGTAGAGAGGTGGTTCACTGGAGTGTGAATTAGCTCTCACTCACGCCCAGGCTTCCCGGGCTTCCGACGGACGGCTGCGCTAGAGGTGCAGGCGGCGCTAATTCGTCGCGCCCCTGCCACAAAAATCAATATGTTATGAGCCGCCGGGGTTTTACGAGTGAGGAACCCTCCCCGGTTGCGCGTCGTTATCGATCCGCGGGGCTTCATGCTCATATCCCATGCGCATAGGTAGTGCGCACGCTCCATGCGCATAGCTGAGCGCATACCTCACGCGCATGCTCAATGCGCATGGAGGCTGGAGCACCAATCATGCGCACCGGGAATTGCCCTGCCCCACCAGCTAGAGCAGTTTGGACACTCGCTTTGTGTCTCCAGGCGGTGCAGGCGCGTCGCCGGTGGCTAGCCAGCAGCGTGCAGCTGGAAAGCCTCATGAAGAGCTGACGAGATCCCAGCCGCGGCCCGACAGGCGGGTCAGAGACTCGAGGTAATCACCATATTCTTTTGCTAGAGCCTGCGCTATATTCGCGCCGCAGCCGCTTGAGTGCGCTGGGGTTTCCGGTACCACTCGAATACAACAAAGAAGTAATGCCGCCCGTTCAAGGCAAGAACCAACAGGGACGGCATGTCGAGGTTGTGATGACTCCTGCATGGCAACAGCTTGAAGCCGCCGCGCTGACGCTCGCGCGTTCCGGATCGATCAAGGATCGTCTCGCCGACGCCTTCCGCAACCATCTCTCACAGGTGAGCGCCGAGGAGCTCCCTGAGGGTCTGCGCGCAGAATTTCGTGCCTGTCACACCGCTCTGACGCGCGAGGCCCCGCTTCGCGGCGAAGATGCAGTGCGCGCGACGGTGCGCAAGCTCTCGAGTCACGAAGCGGATGAGCTCGCGTGCAGCGTGGTGCGGCTTTTTGCAGCAATGGTGCGCGAGGGCACACGGGCGGGAGTCGTGGAGAATTCCGAGCTGATACTGAACAATCCTGCATCGGCAGCTGCGCGCGCCAAGGTGCTGAAGAGCGTTCCGCAGGTGATATCGCTCCGTGCAGCGGAGCGCTGATCCCAGGCAGCCCGGGTAGGCCCTTGCGGTGCGCGCTTTGCGCTCGTTCAGTCGAGCTTGAATTCGATCGTATCCCAGCGCGTCGTCTCTTCATGACGCGCCTGGCGGCGAATCGCATCGACTAGCGCCCGTTCATCCCACTCCACCACTTCGTTGGCGAGATCGAGGATCGCCTTCGGCACTTCCTGGCGCGATCCGAAGGGCTTCATGAGGACGACCGACTTGTGATTCGCCTGCGCGTAGAGCAGCTCGAAAGTCAGCAGCTCGCGGTGCGTGTCGAAGAGGCTCGAGAGTGCGATGACCGCCTCGACCGGAGAGATCTGCCGGCGCAGCTCCTCCCGCTGCGCTTCTTTGTCGCCGCTCGGGCGATGCTCCGGGGTGCTGAAGTTCCGATAGAAGAAGTTGCGCGCGCTTTCCAGGTACTCGAAAACGCGCAGGTAGTCATCGCTCGTCTCCCAGGCGTGCGTGACGAAGAGCCGAACCGGGTTGGCCTGCGACATGACGCTCAAGTCTGGCATAAGGCAGTGCGGGGCGAAACTCGGCGGTTGCGCCCGGCGCCGCGTGGGCGCGGGCGTCGCGGGGCGCGTGCGGTCAGCCTGCAGCGCGGCACCGCACGGCGCGTCGCAGCGCGATAGAATCGCTTACCCGCGGTGCTCGACCGCACCGCTCCAGATTTTCCCTGCAAGGTGCGACTGCTCGTCTACAACATCCGCTACGCGACCGGTACGGGTCCAAGCTTTCACCTGCCGATACCGGGCGCAGGCTACCTGCGCAGTAACCGCAAGGTGCTCACCGGCATCACCGAGTTCCTGCGCGCCGAGCAGCCCGATATCGTCGGGCTGATCGAGGTCGACACGGGCTCGATTCGCACCGGCATGCTGAACCAGGCGGAGCACATCGCCAGAGAGCTCGGCCACTACTCGACTTTCATGTGCAAGTACGGCGCCGACTCGATCAACCACTTCATGCCCATCGTGCGCAAGCAGGGCAACGCCTTCCTGTCCGCGCCGAACGTGCACGGTGAGCGATTTCACTACTTCGACACCGGCATCAAGCGCCTCATCATCGAGCTCGAGCTGTCGGATGTGTGCGTGTTCCTCGTGCACCTCTCGCTGAAATTCCGCCAGCGGCAGTACCAGCTGCGCTCGCTCCACGACCTGATCCTGCAATCGGCCAAACCGGTGATCGTGGCTGGCGATTTCAACACCTTCTGGGGTACGCACGAGATCTACCTGTTCATGCGTGCCGCGGGGCTGCGCAGCGCCAACACCGCCGGCCTCCCCTCCTTCCCCGCGCGCGTGCCGCGCATCGAGCTCGACTTCATCCTCGTGAGTGAGGGCATCGAGGTGACCGATTTCCGCGTGCCCGACGTGCGCTTTTCCGACCACCGGCCGCTCGTATGCGATTTCCGTGTGCGTGCCGAGGCGAGGGAGGGCGACGCGGACTCGGCCGCTTCCGCCGCTTCGGCGGCCTGAGCTCCTGAAACGAGATCCACATGAATGAAGCCAGCGCCAGATCCTGGAAGCTCGAGCGCGATGCCGAGGGTATTGCCTGGCTCACCCTCGATAAGCCTGGAACTTCCGCCAACGTGCTCTCCGGGGGCGTGCTCATGGAGCTCGATGAGCTGCTCGGCGCGCTCGAACGCGACCCTCCGCGCGGCGCGGTGCTCGTCTCGGCAAAAAAGAGCGGATTCGTCGCGGGCGCAGACATCAAGGAATTCACCGGCCTCAGCGATGAGGCGAGCGGCTATCAGCTCATCCGTAGTGGACAGCAGGTGCTGAATCGCCTGGCCGCGCTTCCCTTTCCGACCGTAGCGGCCGTCCATGGCTTTGCGCTCGGTGGAGGCCTCGAGCTCGCCCTCGCCTGCCGTTATCGGGTCGCGGTAGGGGACGAGCGGCTCTCGCTCGGGCTTCCCGAGGTATTACTCGGCATTCATCCCGGATTCGGCGGTACGGTGCGCTCGGTGCAGGTGACCGGAGTCCGCACCGCCATGGAGATGATGCTGACCGGCAAGCCGCTGCGCGCCGACAAGGCTCTGCGCGTCGGTCTCATCGACCGCCTGGTGCCCGAAGGCGAGTTGCGCAGTGCCGCGAGAGAGTTCGTGCAGCGCTCCCCTCCTCCGCATCGTGCGCCGCTCAAGGAGCGCTTGTTGAGCCTCGCGCCGGTGCGCCCGTTCGTGCGGCGCACGCTCATTGCGCAGGTCGCCGGGCGCGCACCTCGCGAGCACTACCCCGCACCCTACGCGATCATCGATTTGTGGTCGCGTCATGGCGCGCATGGCGCTGCCGCCTACGAGGCGGAAGCGCGCTCGATCGCGCACCTTTTCACCACGGACACGTCGCGCAACCTGGTGCGTGTCTTCCTGCTGCAGGATGCACTCAAGAGCTCCGGCGGCAGAAGCGGCGCCGACATCCGCCACGTGCACGTGGTGGGCGCCGGGGTCATGGGTGGAGATATTGCAGCCTGGTCCGCGCTGCGTGGCTTCACGGTGACGCTCGAAGACCGCGCCGAGGAGTATGTCGCGCCGGCGCTGAAGCGCGCGCATGAGCTTTTCGAGCGGCGGCTGAAGGATCCGGGGAAGAGCGCCGCGGCGCGCTCGCGGCTGCGCGCCGACATTCAGGGAGAGGGCGTTGCGGCCGCAGACCTGGTGATCGAAGCCATTTTCGAGAATCTCGCCGCCAAAAAGGAGCTCTACGCGCGGCTCGAGCCGCGCATGAAACCGGAAGCGATCCTTGCCACCAACACCTCGAGCATCCTGCTCGAGTCCCTCGCCACCGGCGTGTCGAAGCCCGAGCGCTTCGTGGGACTGCATTTCTTCAACCCGGTAGCGCAGATGCAGCTCATCGAGATCGTGCACAGCGCGCGCACCGCGCCGGCGGCAATGCAGACTGCCACCGGCTTTGCCCGCCGCCTCGACAAGCTGCCCGTGCCCTGCCGCAGCGCACCCGGGTTCATGGTGAACCGCGTGCTGACACCTTACCTGTACGAGGCGATGCTCGCCGCGCAGGAGGGGACCGCGCCCGAAGTCATCGACCGCTGCGCGGTGCGCTTCGGCATGCCGGTAGGTCCCATCGAGCTCATCGATGTGGTCGGGCTCGATGTCGCCTCGCATGTCGGGGAGATCATTGCGCAGGAGCTCGGCAGACCCGTGACGCAGATCGCACGGCTCAACGAGCGGCTCGCGGCCAAGAAACTCGGCCGCAAGAGCGGCGAGGGTTTCTACCTGTGGCGGGAGGGCAAGGCCGTGAAGGCGCCGGCTACCGATGCGAGCGCGCCGCCCGATCTCATCGATCGGCTCATTCTCGTGATGGTGAACGAGTGCGTCGCATGTTTGCGCGAGCGCGTAGTGGAGTCCCCGGACCTCGTCGATGCAGCCGTGCTCTTCGGAACCGGCTTCGCTCCCTTCCGCGGCGGCCCGCTCAACTACGCGCGTGCCCGTGGAGTCAGCTCGGTAGTGGCGCGCCTCAAAGAGCTGGCAGCGCGTTACGGCGCGCGCTTCGCACCTGATGAGGGCTGGGTCTCATTCGCGGCCGGTGAAAAGCGTGACGGGGCCTGAAGCGCGCGCAAATCCCTGTGTTACCATCAAAAACTCATCGCACTACGTTGGGGAACAATGGCCGAAGAACAGGCAGCGTCCATCCAGGTGCTGCGGATGTTCGCACCGCTCGATGGCATGAAGCGCGAGAATCTGGCGGCGCTCGCCAAGAAAGTGAGCGTGCGCTCGCTGTCGCGCGGACGCGTGCTGTTCAGCCAGGGAGATACCGACAAGCGCACCGTGTGGCTGGTGAGCGGTGCCGTCGAGGTCGATGACGGCCAGAAGAAGGTGAGCGTGCTGCGCGCCGGCACGCCGGAAGCGAAGAATCCCCTGCACCCGGCTCTGCCGCGTACGGTTACGGTGCGCGCGGTTGATGACATCAGCTTCCTGTCGATCGACAGCGATCTGCTCGATGTCATGATCACCTGGGATCAGACCGGCAGTTACGAAGTCGAGGAACTGCAGGCGCAGCTGCAGGGCGCAGGCTCGGACGACTGGATGACCACTCTGCTCCAGACCAACGCGTTTCATCGCATCCCACCGGCGAACATCCAGGCAATCTTCCAGCGCCTGCAGCGCACCCCGTGCCGCGCGGGCGAGGTGGTCATCAAGCAGGGGGCCGAAGGCGATTACTTCTACATCATCGTGAACGGCAAGTGCGCGGTGACGCGCGAGACCCCGCTCTCCCGCGATGGCATCAAGCTCGCCGAGCTCGGCGTCGGCGATACCTTCGGTGAAGAGGCGCTGATCGCCGAAGCGAAGCGCAACGCGACGGTGACGATGCTCACCGATGGCGTATTGATGCGCCTGAACAAGCAGGACTTCCGCGAGCTGATGAACGAGCCGCTGCTGCAGTGGGTGTCGGCCGAAGCAGCCCGGAAGATCGTCAGCCAGGGTGGGCGCTGGCTCGATGTGCGCCTGCCGAGTGAGCACCAGAACCTCGCGATCGAGGGTTCCCTCAACGTCCCGCTCTATCTGATCAGGCTGAAGCTCTCGACGTTCGATCGCGGCAAGCCCTACGTCGTGTACTGCGATACCGGCCGCCGCAGCTCCGCCGCGGCCTATATCCTGGTGGAGCGCGGCTTCGAGGCCTGCGTGCTCCAGGGCGGCATGGCTGCGGGCGGCGGCCTGCAGCTCACGCGCGGGGGCGCCGCAGACAAGCCCTGACTCTCCTCCATCCGCTGCCGGCGGAGTACACTCCGTAGAAAATTCCGGAGCGTCGCTCACCGACCGCCCGGCGCGAGTTGCCATGCCTACGGAATCTCAATTAGGCGACCCTGTCTTGAGAGCCTGCGTCCGCCAGCGGATCGATGCGGGCCGCTTGCCGGTGACGGTCCCGAAGAAGATCAATGCAGGCTATGGGACGGGATCGAGGTGCGACGCCTGTGATCAGCCGATCACCCGCAGCCAGGTCGAATACGACATCGATGAGGTACCCTCGGGCGCACCGCTGCACCTCCACCTGGGGTGCCACGTGCTCTGGCAGATCGAGTGCGTCGAACGGCTGCGGGCCGCGGCGCCCTGAGCGCGCCTGCGCGACGCGACGACATCGTGTGCGTAGCTCTGGTTGATAAATCAACGACATGCACATGATTTGTCGACTGACCGTCATCATGAGCAACCTATGCACCGTTGGTTGCAGCCGCGAGGATCTAATCGCCTGGCTAAATCGCATACAGCTTAAAGGCGTGCCTCGAAAATAGGCCGCGCGGGCTGCACCATGCGTTTGAAAATTCTTCTGCTCAGCCTGTGCACCTGGTGGCAGCAGTGGCATACGTGGCGCTCACTCGTCAGCACAGCGCGAGTACGCCGCCCGTGGCGACATCGAAGACCAGCACATCAGCGCTAAGCACGAGTGCAGCGGCTCACGGGCTGCTGGCGGTAAAGCGTGCTGAGCGGCACGCGGAGCCTGCCACCCGCGGCGATCCCGCGGCGGCTGCCACCGTGGGAGATCGGTGGTATCGGCTCATGATGTCCGCGCCCGATCGCTACACGTTCGTCAAGGGGGCGGCGCCCGCTGCGCTCAAGGGTGACGGTCGTGCCGCCTGGCTGATCGGCGATGCGATTGCGGACTGCATCAACGAAATCACCTACGCCAAGCGCGGGGTGGACTCGGCGGCGCAGCTCCAGCAGAAGCTGGAGGAGAACGCTCGGGTCGGGAACCCCGCCTGGCTGAACGACTACCTCAAGGCGCAGCACGAGCGCTGCAAGACGATGGGGACCGGCGATGCGTTCGCGGGCCTGCCAGCGCGCGAGGGTGGCTATGACCACGCTCGCTACTGGTGGGACCTGGGGGCACAGTCGAACGATCCCGGCGCCCAGGCTCGGGGAGCAGTGGAGAAGATGGTCACCGGCAACCTGGACGAGGCCCATGCGCAAGCGGCGGTCGATCGTGCCGTGCAGTCGGGCGATCCGATGGCCCTGTTCTGGGTCGGCTTCGCGCTCTCCGA
>DASYFL010000050.1:0-7643 GCA_036498445.1 Steroidobacteraceae bacterium | reverse complement strand
TCGTTCGTGGACGATCTTGGGGCCGATTCGCTCGACACGGTCGAGCTCGTCATGGCTCTCGAAGAGGAATTCGAGATCGAGATTCCCGACGAGGACGCCGAGAAGATCACGACCGTTCATCAGGCCATCGACTACATCAACGAGCGTCGCAGCAAGGCCTGATCCCACTCAGATCTCTGCAGGAAGCACGTGAGCAAGCGGCGGGTCGTCGTCACGGGTCTCGGGGTGGTGTCCCCGGTCGGGAGCACCGTCCAATCGGCGTGGGACGCGATTCTTCGTGGTGAAAGCGGCATCGGTCCGGTGACGCGCTTCGATGTCTCCGCTTTCCCGGCCCGCTTCGGCGGAGCGGTACGCGACTTCGATGTCGCGCAATACATTCCGCCGAAGGAAGCGCGCCGCATGGACGAGTTCATGCATTACGGCGTGGGCGCCGGGGTCCAGGCGGTCGCCGACAGCGGCATCGATTTCTCCAAGACTGATCCGACCCGCGCGGGTGCCGTGTGCGGCTCCGGTGTCGGCGGCCTCTGGACCATCGAGGAGGACTACCAGGCGTACCTGAAGGCGATGAACCCCCGCAAGCTCTCGCCGTTCTTCGTGCCGGCGATCATCATCAACATGATCGCGGGACATCTCTCGATTCGCTACGGCCTCAAGGGCCCGAACCTCGGCGTCGTGACCGCGTGCACGACCTCGACGCACGCCATTGGACTCGGGATGCGCACCATTCAGTACGGAGATGCGGACGTCATCATCGCCGGTGGCGGCGAGATGGCCACCACACGCTGTGGGCTCGGCAGCTTCGGCCAGGCGAAGGCGCTCTCGACCCGCAACGATGCCCCCCAGGAAGCCAGCCGGCCCTGGGACAAGGACCGCGACGGTTTTGTGCTGAGCGATGGCGGCGGCGCGGTGCTGCTGGAAGAGCTCGAGCATGCACGCGCGCGCGGTGCACGCATCTATGCGGAGCTCGTCGGTTTCGGCATGAGTGGCGATGCGCATCACATCACCGCACCGCCCGAGGACGGCGAGGGCGCGCGCATCGCCATGGTCAACGCGCTGCGCGATGCCGGCCTCAACGCGCGCGACGTGCAGTACGTCAACGCGCACGCCACGTCCACACCGCTCGGCGATACGGCGGAGACGCTGGCGATCAAAGGGGCCTTCGGCGAACACGCCCATTCGCTCGCCGTCAGCTCCACCAAATCCATGACCGGCCACCTGCTCGGCGCCGCCGGTGTGGTCGAGGCGATCTTGTCGGTGCTCGCCATCCGCGACAACGTGGCGCCGCCCACCATCAACTACCGCACGCCCGACCCCGAGTGCGATCTCGACTACGTGCCAAACACGGCGCGGCAGATGAAGATCGACGTGAGCCTCTCGAATTCATTCGGTTTCGGCGGCACCAACGGCTCGTTGATCTTCCGGCGTTTCGCCGGCTGAGCGCTCTGCCCCGGGGGCCTGACACGCGCGCTCCGCTCGTTCGCGAACTCGACGTTCCGCCAACCGTGCTGCGGCGCCTGGCGGCGCGCGACCCGCAACAGTATCCGCTGCTGCTCGACAGCGCGGCCGCAGGCCCGCTCAGCCACACGAGCCTGTTGCTCGCTGCACCCTCAGCGGCGTTGTGGCTCGATCGCGCAGGCCAGCTCGGCGCTCGGGGAGTCGCGCCGGAGGGCGGCGGGTTTCTCGAGGCGCTCGAGAACTGGTGGCGCCGCGAACGCTCGCCCGCCGCGGAGGAAGAGGGCGCTGCGGGACTCATTTCAGGCGGCTGGGCGCTGTTTCTTGGCTATGAGCTCGCGGGCGAGATCGAGCCGAATCTCGCACTGCCCGTGAGTCCGCTTCCCTGGCAGGCGTTCGCGTTGCGCACCCACGGTGCGATCGTGCTCGATCTCAGCACCGGGCGCGTTTCGGCAATGGCCGAGGACGCCGCAACCCTCGCACGGCTGGTCGCGGATGGGCTCGAGGCCGCAACGGAGATCGGCGCGGGCGCGAGCCTGCGTATCGAGAGCGTGCGCGAGGAGGACGCGGCCGCTTATCTCGCACGCGTGCGCCGCGCCAAGGAGTACGTGCGTGCAGGTGACATCTACCAGGCCAATCTCTCCCGCCCCTGGGACGTACTGCTGCGCGCAGCGCACGAGCGAGGCAACCACCCGCAGGGCTCACGCGCCGGCGTGGCCGCCGCCCTCTATGAGCGCCTGTGTGCGGCTAATCCTGCTCCCTTTGCCGCGCTCGCCCAATGGCAGGGGATCTCGATCCTGAGCTCATCGCCCGAGCGCCTGGTGCGGGTCGAGGGCCGGGATGTCGATACCCGTCCCATCGCCGGTACGCGTCCGCGAAGCCGTGATCCGACGCGCGAGGGCGACGAGATGAGCGAGCTCGCGGCACACCCGAAGGAGCGGGCCGAGCACATCATGCTGATCGACCTGGAGCGCAACGATCTTGGACGGGTGTGCGAGGCGGGTACCGTACGGGTCGATGAGCTCATGACGATCGAGTCCTACCAGCACGTGCACCACATCGTCTCGAACGTGAGTGGCCGGTTGCGAGCGGATGTCACGCCCATCGGCGCGGCGCGCGCGGTATTCCCGGGCGGGACGATCACCGGTTGTCCAAAGTTCCGTTGCATGCAGATCATCGCCGAGCTCGAGGGGGAAGGGCGCGGTGCGTACACCGGCTCGCTCGGCTACCTGACACGCGATGGCCGCCTCGACCTGAACATCCTGATCCGCACGATGACACTCCGCGGGCAGGAGCTCTCCTTTCGTGCCGGCGCGGGAATCGTCGCGGACTCCGATCCCGAGCGCGAGCTCGAAGAGACCCGGGCCAAGGCTCGCGGACTGCTGGCCGCGCTCGAGGAGCCGCGCTGATGGCGGACCTCGAGGCGGTTCGCCTCAATGGCGAGCGGCTGCCCGTGGATGCCGCCAGTGTCCCCGTGCTCGAGCGCGGCCTGCACTACGGCGATGCGCTCTTCGAGACGATTGCCTGCACGGGAGGCCACCCCCGCCTCCTCGAGCGCCACCTGCGTCGTCTCGCGCGTGGATGCGAGCGGCTCGGGATCGACCCGGGCGATATGGGCACACTCGATGATGAGGTGCGGGAGCTCGCCGCGCAGGCATCACGCTCGGTCATCAAGCTCCTTGTGACGCGGGGCAGCGCGCTCGGGCGCGGCTACGCGCTCACCCGCCGCGAGCGGCCGATGCGCATCCTGCTGCGCTACGCCTGGCCGGCGGAAGATCCTGTCGCGCAGGAGCAGGGCGTGCGGGTGCGCCGCGCCAGCCTGCGGCTCGGAGAGAACCCCGCCCTCGCGGGAATCAAGCATTGCAATCGACTGGAGCAGATCCTTGCGCGGCGCGAGTGGACGGATGCCGACATCGCCGACGCCCTCATGTTCAGCAGCTCCGGCGCCTTGGTTTCGGGCACCATGAGCAACGTGTTCCTCGTGCGCGGCTCGAAGGTCCTGACACCTCGCATCGATCGCTGCGGAGTGGCGGGAGTGATGCGCGAGCTGGTGCTCGAGCTTGCGGCAGCGGACGCTATGGCAGCGGAAGAGCGCCGGCTCGATGCGGCGGATCTCGAGACTGCGGACGAAATCTTCCTCACCAATGCGCTGATCGGAATCCGCCCGGTGCGCGAGCTCGGGGAAAAGCGCCGGCCGCCGGGCCCGGCGACACGACAGCTGCAGCGGGAGCTCGCGGCATACCTGGCGGGAGGGCCGAAGCCTGGAGGCGCCCGTGACTGAACGCGTGGAACGCGAGCGGGCGCAGGGCAGGGCGCGAGTCGCAGCGCTCTCGATGGTCCTTCTCGTCCTCGGCGGTGCCGCGGCCCTGGGCGCGTGGCTGTGGCTCGATTACGAGTTTCGCTCGCCAGGCCCGGCGCCTGGCGCAGTACGCATCGAGGTCGAGCCGGGGACGAGCGTGCGCACGGTGCTGCTGCGGCTCGAGACGAGCGGCAACCTGCGCAACGCGCGCGCCGTGGAGTGGTATCTGCGGCTGCACGCCGTGAAGCCGCGCATGCAGAGTGGCGCCTACGAGCTCCCCGCGCACGCGAGCCCTGCGCAGATCCTTGCGCTTTTCGAAGAAGGCAAGGTCATTCTCGAGCAGGTCACGGTGGTCGAGGGAGCCACCTTTGCCGACTTCATGGAGGCCCTCGAAGGGCACCCACGAGTCGCACACACCCTGCAGCGCAAGAGTCCGGCAGAGGTCATGGCGGCCCTCGGCCATCCGGATGTTGCGGCCGAAGGCCAGTTTTTCCCCGATACCTATCGTTTTGCCGCGAATACCACCGACGTTGCGATCCTGACACTCGCCTACGACAGCATGCAGCGCGCGCTCGCTGCCGCATGGCAGGACCGGAGCCCCGATCTGCCGTTCGCGACGCCGTACCAGGCGCTGATTCTCGCCTCCATGATCGAGAAGGAGGCGGCACTGGAGGGTGAGCGGCCACTCATTGGCGGCGTATTCGTGAATCGCCTGCGCAAGGGCATGCGGCTTCAGTCCGACCCGACGGTGGTCTACGGGCTCGGTGAGCACTACGACGGTACTATTCACACGCGCGATCTGCTCCGGGACAACCCCTTCAACACCTACACCCGGGAGGGACTGCCACCCACACCGATCGCGCTGCCGGGCCGCGAATCGCTCCGGGCCGCGGCGCAGCCCGCGCCCACCCCCGCGCTTTACTTCGTCGCGACAGGGCTGGGCGATGGAGCGCATCACTTCTCGAGCACACTGCAGGAGCATAATTCGGCGGTGCAGACCTATCTCGAACGCCTGCGCGCGAGCACTCGCGGCGCGGCGGTCAAATCCCTGCCCTCGACGCCCGGCGCGCGCGGCGGCACGGGAGTGCCCCAACCGTGACTGCCGGACGGTTCCTCACGCTCGAAGGGATCGAGGGAGCGGGCAAATCCACCATCGCGAAGTACGTCGCTGAATGGGTCGCGAGCCAGGGCATCGCGGTGCGTCTCACCCGTGAGCCCGGCGGCACGCCGCTCGCCGAGCGGGTGCGGCGGATCGTGCTCGAGCGGGGCGAGGAGCCGCTTTCGGCAGTGACCGAGACGCTTCTCATGTTCGCCGCCCGCGCGTTGCACGTGGACAATGTCATCGCTCCGGCGCTCCGCGCGGGACAATGGGTGATCTGCGATCGGTTCACGGACGCGACGCGCGCCTATCAGGGGAGTGGGCGCGGGGTGGACACGGCGCTGATCGACACTCTGGCCCGCGCCGTGCATCCGCAGCTCATACCACATTGCACGCTGCTGCTCGATCTGCCGGTCGCGACCGGACTTGCACGTGCCCGCGAGCGCGGCGGAGGAGGCAGTGATCGCTTCGAGGCGGAAACCGTCGGCTTCTTCGAAAGAGTCCGGGCGGGCTATCTCGCGCTCGCGCGCCAGGAGCCCGGGCGCATCCTGGTGATCGATGCGACTGCACCCCTCGGGGAGGTGCAGCGGAGCGTTGCCGGCGTCCTCGAGGGGCTGCGAGCCACATGAGCTCTCCGGCAGCGACTGCGGCCCCGCCCTGGGTCGCCGCCTCGACCGCCGCGCTCCGTGCCGCTCACGAGCAGGGCCGCATGCCGCATGCGCTCCTCATTCACGAGGCGCCCGGTGCGGGCGGAGAGTGGCTCGCCGCCTTCGCTGCAGCCCTCGTGTTGTGTGAGCGCGGTGCAGCGGGCCCCTGCGGCGAGTGCCGCGCGTGTCGCCGTGTGGCGGCCGGTACCCACCCGGATGTGAGCTGGCTGCGGCCGCAGGAGGATTCACGGCAGGTCCGCATCGAGCAGGTGCGGGAGCTTTCGGCGGACCTCGCGCTCACCAGCCACGGCGGGGGATACAAGGTCGGGATCATCACGCCTGCCGACGCACTCAACCGTTTTGCCGCCAATGCATTGCTGAAGACTCTGGAGGAGCCGCCAGCTCGCACGCTGCTGATTCTCGTCGCGAGCGAGCCCTCGAGGCTGCCGCCCACCATCCTCAGCCGCTGCCAGCGGGTGAGAATTCGCGCACCGGGGCGGGCCGAGTCCGTCGCCTGGCTCACCACCGTGAGGGGCGACGCCAACTGGGATGCGGCGCTCGACACCATCGGTGAGGCGCCTATGCAAATCGTGCAGGCGGACCCGGCGGAGCTCGCGGCGGTGGGCGCGGACGCTCGCAGCACACTCGATGCGCTCGCCGCCGGCAGCACCGACCCGCTCGCGGCGGCCGAACGCTGGGCGCGCTCGCAGCTGCCCCTGCGCCTGCTGTGCTTTGAGAATTGGCTCACAGATCGGATCCGCCGTGGCGAGCGTAGCGGCGCACTTTTGGCGGAACTGCGGGCTGCCCCCTACTTGCCAGAGGCAGGAGCGTTCTTGAATATACGCGAGCTGTTCGGGCTGATTGACGAGGTACGCGACCTGCGCGCCACGCTGGACGTACCGCTCAACAGGGGGATGGCGCTCGAAGCTCTTTTCAGACGAATCGCACCCGCGGGCGGGGTGCGTAACGGGGGCCAGGGATGAATGCGCGGCCGGCACTGGATGGGGACAAGAATTTGAGAGCGGGTGGAAACAAGCCGGGTCTGCTGACCCTCACGATCAAGGACAAGAGTGCGCTGTATCTCGCGTACATGCCGTTCGTGAAGAACGGCGGTCTTTTCATCCCCACCAACAGCAATTACCGCCTCGGCGATGAAGTGTTCATGCTGCTCAATCTCATGGGCGAGGACGAGAAGCTGCCCGTCGCCGGGCGCGTCATCTGGGTGACACCGAAGGGCGCCCAGGGCAATCAGGGCAAGCGCACCGCCGGCATCGGCGTGCAGTTCTCCGAGCAGGATCGCGGGCAGACCCAGAAGAAGATCGAGACCTACCTGGCGGGCGCCCTCTCGGGAGACAAAGCGACCCACACGATGTGACCCCGGCCCGCTACGGGCCTCCTCGATGCCTCTCGCCAGAGCGCCTTGTCGGCGCGGCAAAACCCTTGTGCTTACAACTGCAGACAAGGCTACCCACACAACCAGGCGACCGACTTTGGGTGTGCGGCTCACGCCGACCATGACGAGCTTTAAGGCGTTGCTGCGTCGAGCAGTGCCTGAAGTTGTTCTTGTTGTTCCTTCGTCAACTGCCGGTAAATCTTCGCGAACGCTACAGCCTGATCGGGCTGATCGTGCAGATAACCTTTTAACTCTTGCGCTTGAGCATACGCTTCGCCGTACAGGTCCGGCCCGATGCTGGCAGCGAGCCACGACGGATAATCGGTAATGCCGCCGCAGGCATTACTGTACTTGCAGTTGTGGAGCAGCATGGCGGGGTTGTCCACGCTACAGTCATATCCAAGCTCACAGCCGAGCAGCGCAATCGCATCGCCGCGTGTGGTATCGCTCGACCAATGCAAATCGGAGAGAGCAAAGCCGACCCAAAAGAGTGCCATCGGATCACCTGAGCGCACCGCACGGTCGATCGCGGCTTGCGCCGCTGCAGGGTCCGCATTGTCGGTCACGAACTTCTCGACCGCGCCGCGCGCTTGTGCGCCCGGATCGTCTGAGTTCGCCCCCAAGTCCCACCAGTAGCGCGCGCGCATGTAGCCGCCCTCGCGCGGCGGCAACCCTGCAAACGGATCAGTGGTTGCAAGCTTCTTGCAACGCTCAAATTCCTGCCGGTCCATATCAGCGATCCATCCGGTTTGA
>DASYFL010000049.1:0-7232 GCA_036498445.1 Steroidobacteraceae bacterium | reverse complement strand
CGCAGCTCGTCGGTACGCCCGAGCCCACGACTCTCGACCTGAACGCGCTCCAGTCCATGGGGGTCGAGCTCGTCGGCCGGCTGGCGGCGATACGTGATGGCCGCGCGCTGTTCTCTGGCGGTCTGCGCAATCAGTTCGCGCTCGCCGACCTGAAAATGCAGCGGCTCCTCGATACCTTTGATGCCTGGGCCTCCTCGGCGGCACTCGATGTCGAGGTGACTCCCGCGGAGCGTTTCGAGCCGACCCGGGCACCGACAGCACCGCGGCTGTCGCTCGATCTGCGCAGCGGGGAGATCCGCTCGATCCTCTGGGCGACCGGATTTCGTCCCGACTATCGCTGGCTCGAGGTACCGGTGCTCGATCGCAAGGGTGAACTGCGCCACGATGGGGGTGTGGTCGCCGACGCTCCCGGTATGTATGCGATCGGACTGCCGGTGTTACGGCGGCGGAAGTCGACCTTCATCCTCGGCGCCGAGGATGACGCTCGCGATCTCATCGAGCATCTCGCAGGCTACCTCGCGCAGGGTGGCCGGCACACCGGGTGAACGCCAGCAGGCGGCTGGGCGGCTACTCGAGGGTGGTCGCCGCGAGGATCTCGCTGAATTTGGCCAGGTCGATATTCCCGCCCGAGACAATGGCGACGATCGGGCCGCGGCCCGCGTGACCGGTGAGAGCCGCCGCGAGGGCGAGGGCGCCCGCGCCTTCCGCAATGATCCGCGATTTCTCCGCGAGCAAGCGCATCGCCTGGCGCGTCTGCTCGAGGCTGACCACGATGGATCCATCCACGATCGGGCGCATGCGCTCCCACATGCGCGGGAAAACGCTCTTGCCCCCAGCACCATCGACGAACGATGAGGTCCAGCCGGCAAACACCTGCGGCGACCCACGGGCGAAGGACAACGCCGCCGGCGCGGCGGTTTCCGGTTCGGCACCCCAGACCTTGATCTGCGAATTCCGTGCCTTCACGGCGCTCGCGACACCGGTGATCAACCCGCCGCCACCGATCGCCGCAACTACCGCCGTCGTGTCAGGAGCCTCCTCGAGGATCTCGAGTCCCATCGTGGCATGGCCGGCGATGAAGTTGTGATTGTCGAAGGGGTGGACGAATGTCCCTTCCACTCCGGGGAATGCGCGCTCATCGAGTGCCCTCCAGGCCACCTCGTAGGAGACCGGAACCAGCTTCGCGCCGAGCGCCCGCATGCGCGCGATCTTCGCTGCAGGCGCGGTTTCGATCACGACGACGGTGCAGGAAACGCCCGCTTGCCGGGCCGCATAGGCGATGCCCTGTCCGGCGTTACCTGCACTGATGGTCCATACTCCCTCTCTGCGCGCGGACTCGGGCAGCATGGCCACGGCGTTCACCGCACCCCGCAGCTTGTATGAGTTGGTGGGCTGGAGATTCTCGAGCTTGAGCCGGATCTCAGGTCCGCCCGCTGGCAGCTCGAGCCGCACGAGCGGTGTCCGCAGCACGGTGTGCGCGATGGTGTCGCGTGCCTTCAGGATCTCCTCGGGGCTGATCGGGCGAACGGGTTCCAGGGGCGTGGACATGGTGGGTACCTGAGATTTCGAGCCGAAGATTACCGCAACGAGGACCAGGAGACTTCCATGTACGTGCTTCGCAAACCGTACCTTCTGTATCTCGGCGATGCGCGGCTCAAGTCCGATTGCAAGACCGCCTTTGGTCTGCGGGATTGGTGTCCTGCGGATGTGCTCGGGGAGTGGTCGCATCCGGATGGGCAGGTAACGCTGGGCCTGCCACGCATGTCACCGTCCGAAGCCGCAGCAAAGGGAGCGGGGTCGATCGTCATTGGCGTCGCACCGACCGGTGGGCAGCTCCCCGAACATTGGCAGGGCGATCTCGAGGCCGCACTCGAGGCCGGCCTCGATGTGGTGAGCGGTCTGCATACGCGGCTCGGCTCTTTCCCACGGCTATGCGCCGCCGCGCAGCGGCGCGGTGTGCAGCTGATAGACGTGCGCCACCCGGTGCGGGACTTTCCGGTCGCCAGCGGCCGCAAACGCAGCGGCAAAAGAGTGCTCACCGTCGGCACCGACTGTGCTCTCGGAAAGAAATACACTGCGCTCGCGCTGACGCGCGCGCTCGAGACAGTTGGCGTCGCTGCCACATTCAGGGCCACGGGGCAGACCGGCATCCTGATCGCGGGCAGTGGAATCGCGATGGATGCGCTGGTTGCAGACTTCCTCGCCGGCGCCGCAGAGATGCTCTCGCCCGATAATCGTCCCGACCACTGGGACGTCATCGAAGGACAGGGCTCTCTGTACCACCCGGCATATGCGGCCGTTACGCTCGGCTTATTGCACGGATCCCAGCCCGACGCGATCGTGTTGTGCCACGATCCCGCGCGCACCACTATCGAGGAATACCCCGGCTATCCGATACCCCCGCTCGGCATGGTCATCGATGCGTATCTGCGCGCCGGCCGCCTGACCAACAGCGCGATTCGGTGTATCGGGATGAGCATCAACTCCTCCGAGCTCTCCGAGCTCGAGTGGCAGTCCTATCGGACCAGGCTCGAGCGCGAGCTCGCGCTTCCGGTGTGCGACCCGTTGCGCGGTGGCGTGGCGCCGCTCGCCGAGGCATTGCGCCGGCTGTGATTACGATCGATATCCGCCAGCACAGCTGGGAACTGCGCGAGTCCTTTGCGACGGCCCGCGACTGCATCACCCGTGTGCCGGTGCTCCTCCTCGAGCTCACCGGCAAGCACGGCGCCCGGGGTCGGGCCGAAGCCGCCGGAGTGGATTACGACGGCGAGACGCCCGCCAGCATGGCGGCGCAGCTGACCCGCGTCCAGGCTGAGCTGCATGATGAGGTGACGGGCACGGATCTGCTCGAGCTGCTGCCAGCGGGTGGCGCGCGCAACGCGCTCGACTGTGCACTGTGGGATCTGCGCGCCAAGGAGAGCGGGGTGCCGGCGGCTGCAGCGGGCGGTCTCGGGGAACTGCGCCCCGTCACCACCGCTTTCACCATCGGGCTCGGCGGCGAAGCCGACACACGCCGGCGGGCACGCGAGGCGCAGCGGTATCCCATCCTCAAGCTCAAACTCGATGCCGAGCGTCACATCGACATCGTGCGCATCGTCCGCGAAGAGCGGCCCACGGCGCGACTGTTGGTCGATGCCAATCAGGCGTGGTCACGGTCCTTGCTCGAGCGGCTCCTGCCACAGCTTCACGCCATGGGTGTCGAGCTGATCGAGCAGCCTGTGGCGCGCGCCGAGGATCGCTCCCTCGACGGAGTGCCTCTGCGGGTGCCACTCGCTGCCGATGAGTCCTGCACCGACAGCGGGTCGCTGGCCGCACTCATCGGCCGCTATCAGTACATCAACATCAAGCTCGACAAGTGCGGAGGGCTGACCGAGGCTTTCGCGTTGTGTACCGAGGCCACGCGTCGCGGGCTCGGGCTGATGGTCGGAAACATGTGCGGCAGCTCGCTCGCGATGGCGCCCGCATTTCTCATCGCGCAGCGTTGCCGCTACGTCGATCTCGATGGACCCTTGCTGCAGCGGCTCGACTACTCGCCGCCCATACACTTCGAGGGCGGCTTGATGCAGCCGCCCCCCCGGGCACTCTGGGGTTAGCTCTTCGGCTTCACGAATCTGAGTGTCATGCGATCGGACTCGCCAATGGCGAGATACTTGTCCCGATCCTTTTCCTTGAGCATCAGGGTTGGCGGCAGCGTCCACACACCTTCCGGGTAGTCTTTCGTATCCTTGGGGTTGTTATTGACGGATGACGCGGCGTCGAAGCGAAAGCCCGCGGCAGTCGCCAGTTTCTTGACGTAGGCCTCATCGATGTAGCCCGTCTTCTTCGTCTCCGCGAGAGTAGTACCCGGTTTGGCGCGGTGGTCCACGACTCCGAGCACGCCACCCGGCTTCAGCGCCTTGAAGAAGGCATCGAACTGTTGCTGCTGATTGCCGTCGTCGATCCAGTTATGGACATTGCGGAAGGTCAGCACCACATCCGCAGTGCCTGGCGGACAGATCTCGGTGAGCTGCGGCGGGTGTAAATCGGTGACCATCACCTTGCCGAAGTGCGCCGGATCGTCCGCAATCCGCTTGCGCAGGAAGGCTGCGTCATCCTTCGCCTCCTGGGAGGCACCGGCAACATCCGGCGCTTCGATGGCAGCGTAGTACTTGCCGCGATCGCGCAGGTAAGGGGCCAGAATCTCCATGTACCAGCCGCGCCCGGGCCAGATCTCGACCACGGTCTGATCCGGGCGCACGCCGAAGAATCGCAGCGTCTCGAGCGGGTGGCGGTAGACATCCCGTGCCGCATACTTCGGTGTGCGGGCGGTGCTCGCGATGGCGGCCGCCAGTGGATCCGGGCCCGAGTCCGCCGCCACGGCATTGGCAGCAACGGCAGCGAGTAACAGCAGTCCTGTGCGCGCGATTCGTGTTATCGAGGACACGGCGTCATCTCCCCGTTCGTGCGGATAATCGCAGGGCGCATACTACCGCCCGGCGGACTGTCTGGGCAGGTTTCTAGCGTTCCGTTACGCTCCGATGATACGGCGAAGCGGCTGCAGTCAGTTGCCAGGCCGCTGAAGGGTCAACCCGCTTGAGAGCGCTGCACAAGGCTGCGGTCCATCACACTCGACTCTGGTTCGGGACCGTTGCCGGCGTTGCGATCTTCTTCCTCGCCCCCGGCGATTGGTCGTTCCTGCCGCGCGTGCTGACCGCATGGGATGGAGGAGTGCTGCTGTTCCTCGCCCTGGTGTACGGCTGGATGATCGGTCTCGACGCGAAACGCATCCACGCGCGCTACCAGGACGGCGATCCGACCGCGCCCGTCATCCTGCTCGTCGTCACGGTGGCCGCTCTCGCCAGTCTCATCGCCATCGTGGCGCTGCTCGGGACGGTTAAGAATGTCCCGAGCACTCAGCGCCTGATGCACGTCGGACTCGCGACCATGACCATCGTCGAGTCCTGGATACTCGTCGCGACGATGTTCACGCTCCACTACGCGAACATGTTTTACCGCGCACTGGATCAACCGCCGCTGCGGTTCCCGGAAACCGTCCGGCCGGTGTTCGAAGACTTCATTTACTTCTCCTTCACCATCGCCGCGGCCTGCCAGACAGCGGATGTGTCCACCGCGGATGTATCGATCCGCCGGGTGGTGACTTTCCAAACGCTGATCTCATTTCTCTTCAACGTGTCGATCCTGGGCTTCGCCGTCAATGTCTCCGCGGGGCTGCTCGGCTGATAACGTCCGCTGCGCTCATCTCCCCGCTATACTCGGAACGATGAACGATCTCGACACCGTGAGCGCCGGCGATGCGAATGCGCTCAGCCGCTCGTTGCGGCCGCGCCATGTCGCCATGATCACGATCGGCGGCATCATCGGCGCTGGCCTTTTCGTCGGCAGCAGCGTCGCCATCGCCGCCGCCGGTCCCGCCATCATCGGCAGTTACGTGCTCACCGGATTCCTGGTGCTGCTGGTGATGCGCGCGCTGGGGGAGATGGCCGTCGAGATGCCGCAGGTGCGCTCGTTCACGGAGTTCACGCGCGCCGCGCTCGGGCACTGGGCAGGATTCTCGGTCGGCTGGCTGTACTGGTATTTCTGGGTAATCGTGATACCCGTAGAAGCCATCGCCGGAGCCGCGATCATCCAGCGCTGGTTGCCACTACCCTCATGGGAGATCGGGACCGCCTTGATGGTGCTGATGACCGCCGTGAACCTCATGTCCGCGCGCGCCTATGGTGAGTTCGAGTTCTGGTTCTCATCCATCAAGGTAGCGGCGATCATCACCTTCATCGTCGCCGTCGGCGCGTATGCGTGCGGATTTCGCTCACCCACCGGGCCGACCTTCTCGAACCTGGTCGCTCACGGGGGATTTGCACCGCGCGGCGGATGGGCAGTTCTTGCCTCCGTCACGACGGTCATCTGGTCGATGATGGGTGCGGAGGTGGTGACGATCGCCGCGGCGGAGTCGCCCGAGCCAGCCCGCGCGGTCGCCCGGATGACCTCCACCATCATCAGCCGCATTCTGCTCTTCTACGTGTGCTCGGTCTTCGTGATCACCTGCGTGGTTCCCTGGACCGAGGTGGTGCCGGGGCAATCGCCATTCACCCTTGCGTTGGACCACATCGGCTTTCCGTACGCGAGCACCCTCATGGCGCTGGTGATTCTCACGGCGGTGTTGTCGTGTCTGAATTCCTGTTTCTACATAGCCTCCCGCGTGCTGTTTGTTCTCGCCAGCCGCGGCGACGCGCCCCGTTGGCTGGTGCACACGAATAAGCGGCACGTCCCGGCGCGCGCGGTGATGCTCGCGAGCGCCTTCGGATTCATAGGAGTGCTCGCTGCGATCTTTTCCTACAGCGTGGTATTTGCGTTCCTGGTGAACTCATCGGGGGCGATCATTGCGGTGATCTATCTCGCGATCGCGGTCTCCCAGGTGCGCAGTCGGCGTGCCCGCGAGGCTGCCGGCGGCGCACCTCCGGCGCTGCCGATGTGGCTTTTCCCCTGGCTGAGCTACCTCGCTATCGCTGGCATGCTGGCGGTGCTGATTGCAATGGCAATGACGCCCTCGCACCGCGCCGAGTTCTGGACGAGCCTGCTGTCGATGTGCCTGGCCGTGCTCGCGTTCCTCGCCTTTAAGTGGCTGCCAGGCCGACGGCGGCAGGCCCAGACACCGAAGCTCGCTATCGAAGAGCGGGCTGCGCAAGCCCGGCCGCAGGCACCCAGGGCCTAGCCCGCGCGCCGGCCGCCGGCTCTCAGCGCTTAGCGGTTGCCGCAGAAGGCCTGACAACGCTGCGCAAGCGCGGCTCCTCGTATAAGGAGGTTAGCTCATGGCGACGATACTCATCACCGGTGCGAGCCGTGGATTGGGATTGGAATTCACTCGTCAGTACCTGGCAGAAGGCTGGACGGTGATCGCTGCCTGTCGCAATCCGGGCGCGGCCAGGGGACTGCAGGACCTGGAGGCCGAATCCAAAGGCGCGTTGACCGTGGTCGAGCTCGAGGTCACCGATGGGGCGAGCGTGAAGCGCGCGGCGGGCCGCCTGCAGGGTCGAGCGATCGATGTCCTGGTGAACGGCGCCGGCATTTACGGAGGGGGCGGGCAGAAACTTGGTTCGTTGGATTACGAGGACTGGCGGCAGGTCCTCGAGGTCAATCTCCTCGGTCCGGCGCGCGTGTGCGAGGCCTTCCTCGACGGCGTGGAGCGCAGCGACCGACGACTCATCGTAACGATCACGAGCGGCATGGGCTCGTTG
>DASYFL010000048.1:0-2232 GCA_036498445.1 Steroidobacteraceae bacterium | reverse complement strand
GCGCCAGATCTGCGAGATGGTGGGCCGCCACCTGATGCGCGCCCACCCAAAGGACATCACCATGGAGTGGGCGGTGGAGAAGCGCACCGGCAAGATTTTCATCGACTACAACATGAACGTGCGCGGCAAGACCCTCAACGTTGCCTATTCGCCAAGAGGTGTGCCGGGCACACCGGTTTCCATGCCGCTCACCTGGGAAGAGCTCGAGGCGGCGGAGCCGACGGACTTTACAATCAACAACGTACCCGCCCGGTTGGAAAAGAACGGCGACCGGTGGCATGATGTACTCGAGTTAAAACATAGCCTTACGAAGGCTTTCGGTGTTGGTCGTTAGAAGTAACCCGTTTGCGGTTGCTTGAAGGTGCACATATGGCTGCGCGTTCCATCGGTTCACTGACGATATCCTTCGGACTGGTCGCGATTCCGGTGAAGCTCTACACCGCCACGCAGTCCTCGAGTGCGGTCTCATTCAATCTGTTGCACAAGAAGGATGGGTCACGACTGCGCCAGCAGTACATATGCCAGAAGGAAGGCGTGGTCGTGGAGCGCGACGAGATCGTCAAGGGATACGAGTTCGCGAAGGACCAGTACGTCTCCTTCACCCCCGAGGAGATCAAGGCACTCGAGGAAGTCGGCACACGTTCGGTCGAGATCGCCGAGTTCGTGCCGATCGACTCCGTCGATCCGGTGTTCTACGACAAGACCTATTACCTCGCGCCCGACAAGGGCGCCGCCAAGCCCTACGCGCTGCTCACCGAGGCGCTGCGGCAGGCCGGGCGCTGCGGCGTCGGTCGCTGGGCCGCGCGCGGCAAGGGCTACATCGTGATCCTGCGTCCGATCGGCGACGTGCTCGCCATGCAGCAGTTGCACTATGCCGAGGATGTGCGCCCGGCGAGCGAAGTCGACGTGCCGAAGCCCGAGGTGAAACCCGCGGAGCTGAAACTCGCGCAGCAGCTCATCGATCAGCAGACCGCCGAAGGGTTCGACCCGACGGCGTTCAAGGATGACACGCGCGCGCGCATCCACGCGGCCATCGAGAAGAAGGTGGAGCAAGGCACGGAGATCTCGGTGTCCGAGGTGGCTCCGCCCGAGCGTGAGGGCAAGGTCATCGACCTGATGGAAGCGCTGCGCGCCAGCCTGCAGAAGACCGAGGCTGCCCGCGAGCAGGTCGGTCGACTCGGTCCACGCAAGGCACCGAAGCGCGTCGAGGAACCGGCGAGGGCGCCGCGCAGGAAGCGTAACGCCTGACTGCGGCCTGCCGCGGGGGATGTGGATGCGCTCCTACAGCATGCGGGACGTGCAGCGGGTCCTGCGGCTCTCGCCTGACACGACCCGCAATCTCATCAAGGCCGGCTTCGTCAAGCCCGCGCGTGGCGCGCGCCGCGAATACCGCTTCTCCTTTCAGGATCTGATCGTGCTGCGCGCGGCGCGTGCGCTCATCGACGCCAGGATCCCCGCGCGGCGCATCCGTCGCTCACTCGAGAGCCTGCGCCGCGAGCTGCCCGAGTCCGTGCCACTCTCGGGCCTGTCGATCAGCGCGGTCGGTGATCACGTCGTGGTGCGCGATGGCGATACGCAGCGCCAGGTCGACAGCGGACAGTATCTGCTCGGCCTGGATGTCAGCATCGAGAATGGCGTGCTGCGCGTGGTGGAGCGCCGCGAGGAGGAGCCACCAGCCGCAGCTGCGCTCGCGCCGCGCGGTGACTGGTTCGCGCAGGCGCTCACCCTCGAGAGCTCGGACCCGGAAGCCGCGCTCGCGGCCTGGCGCGAGGCGGTCGATGAAGACGCCGGCAACGCCGCTGCCTGGACCAATTGGGGGCGGTTACTGCACGAGCGCGGCCGCACGCAACAGGCGGCGGAGGTGTACCGGCGCGCGCTTGCCCAGGTGGGTCCCGATGCGCTGCTGCTCTACAACCACGGGGTGGTGCTCGAGGATCTCGGGGATGCGGCGGGTGCGCTCGAAGCGTACCAGGGCGCCCTGGCCGAGGATCCGGATCTCGCCGACTGTCACTACAACCTCGCGCGGCTGTACGAGTCGCTCGGCGAGCCCCAGCATGCCATTCGCCACCTCGGGCAGTATCGGCGCCTGAGGAGTGGCGACGCCCGTTGAGCGGCGGGTGCACCGATGGCGATCTGGGTCGGAACATCCGGCTACAACTATCCGGAGTGGAAGGGCAGTTTCTATCCGGAGAAGTTGCCGGCGGCCAAGATGCTGCCCTTCTACGCGCAGTC
>DASYFL010000047.1:0-10581 GCA_036498445.1 Steroidobacteraceae bacterium | reverse complement strand
GTCGGTGCCCGGGTCGGCTCGAAACGCTCCGCGGGAGTCACCTCGACATCGAGTGCCGCCGAGGAAGCCCAGGCATCGAAGGTATCGAGGAGCCGCTGCATTTTCAGGTCGGCCAGCGCGAACTGATTGCGCAGACCACCGGAGAACAGCGCGCGGCCATCACGTATCGCAGAGAGCCGGCCGACGATCTCGACCCCCATGGACTGGAGCGCATTCAGGTCGAGCGTCATCGGCTCGGGCGTACCGACTAGCTGCGGTGAGGGGAGACCGCGGGCACGGTCGAGATCGTCGATTTCGTCGTAACGCTGGCTCCAGACACCGGAGCGTTCCATCCACCACAGCACATCCTGCCCGCGGTATCTGCGCGGCAAGCGCACGTGCTCCCCGACGGCCAAGGTCACGCGCCGCCCCGATCGCAGGATCTCATCGGCGAGCTGCACCCCCGTGGCCGAAGCGCCCACTACGAGCACCCCACCCGGAGGCAGCCGCTGCGGGTTGTGGTAATCGAAGGCGGTGACGCACTCGATCGGCTCGGGCACCCCCTGGCGCAGGGCCGGGACGCGCGGAACGTTGGCCGCGCCGCTCGCGAGCACCACGCAGCGGCAGCGGATTTCCCCCTGATCCGTCGCCACCTGATAGCCGCCATCGGCGCGTCGCACCGCGGTGACCGCGGTGTGTGTGCGTACGGGCGCCGAGGTCTCGGCGGCGAAATTCGTGATGTGCCGGATGAGCTCGGGCATCGTCATGAAGCCATCGGGGTCAGCGCCGGCGTAGGCGTAGCCGGGCAGCCGGCTTTGCCAGTTGGGCGTCAGCAGGCGCAGCGAGTCCCAGCGCTCGCACCGCCACGAGTTCGCGACCTCGCCGCGCTCGAGCACCGTGTGGTCGATCGCGCGCTCGGCGAGCACACGGCTGATCGCGAGACCGGCGTGACCGGCACCGATCACGACGGTCGTGATGTGCTCGATTGGCGAACCCCGTGGTGGGCGCCGCAGTCCCGCTAGACGACTTCGACCGTGACGTTAGTCGGATTGGTCACGATATCGAACACCGCCGAGCGCTTCTGCGATTGTGCGACCAGCGCCTCGATGTCCTTCTTCGATGCGTCCGCATCGATGTGAAACGTGACTTTGATGTCGTCGTACCCGTTACGCACGTCGCTGTCGATGCCGAGGATGCCGTAGAGATTCATCTTCCCCTCGAGCTTCGCCTCCACGGAGCGCAGCTGTATGCCGCGATTCTGCGCGACCGTCGCGACCCCGGCGGTCAGGCAGCTCGCGAGACCCACCAGCACCAGCTCGACCGGCGTCGCACCGTGGTCCTCGGAGGCGAACACCTCGGGATGGTCGGCCTCGAAGGAGAACTGCGTCTTGTGTCGCTGCTCATCCCCGAGGCCATGGAATCCCTCGACCGTGGAGGTCGAATGGGTACCTTTCTGCCACTTGCACGAGGCGCGCCAGGTGAACTTGGCCGCCTCGGGAGCGCCCTTCAGCGCTTCGCGTGCAGCGAGCAGCGCGTCGATGTTGACACCGTTCTTGACACTCACCTCAGCCATTTCCTGTCTCCTCGATGATGTGGAAGGTCTTATGGATGCCTTCGCACGCGTGAATTCCTCGGCAGCCTACCCCTGCCTCCGGGGTGGTACAAGCCGCCACCAGCCGCAGGAACGACCGGGTAGCCTATCTTTCGGATATATGGTTATAAGGCGCGCCCGTCCAATTGGAGGCGGCGCAACAGAGGCCTATGATTCCGCCCTCCATCGCTCACCAGGAGCCGCTCTCCGTGGAAAAGTCGCGTCAGTTCGGCTTCGACACCCGACAGGTTCACGCCGGTCAGCGGCCGGATCCGAATACCGGTGCGCGGGCGGTGCCGATCTTCCAGACCACCAGTTACGTGTTCGAGGATCCGGCGGCCGCCGCCGCGTATTTCAACCTGCAGGAATACGGCAATACCTATACGCGGATCATGAACCCCACCGTCGCGGCGTTCGAGGAGCGCATCGCGAGCCTCGAGGGCGGTTGCGGCGCGGTAGCATTCGCCAGCGGTCTCGCTGCGCAGGCGGCAGCGCTGTTCACGCTGCTCTCACCCGGCGACCACGTGGTCTCATCGGCGGCGCTGTACGGCGGCACGGTGAATCAGTTCAAACACGTGCTGCGCAAGATGAGCGTCGAGCTCACCTGGGTCGATCCGGATGATCTCGGCGCATGGAAGTCTGCGGTGCGCGAGAACACCAAGGCGTTCTTCGGCGAGACGATCGGCAATCCCGGCGGCAACGTGCTCGACATCGGAGCGCTTGCGGCCGTCGCACACGAGCATGGGTTGCCACTCCTCGTAGACAACACCTTCGCGACTCCGTACCTGTGCCGCCCGATCGAGTGGGGCGCGGACATCGTGCTGCATTCGGCCACCAAGTACATCGGCGGCCACGGCACCAGCATCGGTGGGGTGGTGGTGGATTCCGGTGAGTTCAACTGGTCGAATGGCCGCTTCCCGGTGGTCGCGGACGCCTCGCCTGCTTACCACGGCCTGCAGTTTCACGAGACCTTCGGCACTTACGGCTACCTGATGAAGCTGCGCGCCGAGACCTTGCGTGATCTGGGTGGCTGCATGAGCCCGTTCAATGCGTTCCTGTTTCTGCAGGGACTCGAGACGCTGTCGTTGCGCATGGCGCGTCACGTCGAGAATGCCCTCACCATCGCGCGCCATCTCGAAGCGCACGAGCTCGCCTCGAACGTGAGATACGCGGGGCTGCGCACGAGTCGCTATCACGCGCTTACCGAGAAGTATCTGCCGCGGGGTGCCGGCGCGGTATTCTCGTTCGACATTCGCGGCGGGCGCGAGGCGGGGCAGGAGTTCATCCGCGGGATCACGCTGTGGTCGCACCTCGCCAACGTCGGCGATGCCAAGAGCCTCGTCATCCATCCGGCGAGCACGACGCATCGGCAGCTGAATGAGCAGGAGCTGAAAGCGGCGGGCGTAGGCCCCGGTACCATCCGGCTCTCCGTCGGCATCGAGGACGCCGACGATCTCATCTGGGATCTCGAGCAGGGCTTTGCCCGGGCTCGCGCGTCAGGCTCACTGGAGCGCGCATCATGAGCTTCGACCTCGCCCGCTATCAGGATCCGCTCACCATCCAGCGGGTGCTGCACGATGCAAAGACCATCGCCATCGTCGGCTTGTCCGGTAATCCGCTGCGCGCCAGCAATTTCGTGGGCTTTTACCTGCAGCGGCACGGCTACCGCGTGATTCCGGTGAACCCGCGCGAGCCCGAGATCCTCGGTGAGCGAAGCTTCGCCAGCCTGCGCGATGTGCCGGTACCGGTCGATATCGTCGATGTGTTCCGCGCGCCGGCGGCGCTCCCCGAGATCGCACGAGAAGCCGTGGCAATTGGCGCCAAGTGCCTGTGGTGTCAGTTCACCGTGATCAACGAGGAAGGCGCGCGCATCGCGGAGCGCGGCGGGCTCACGGTCGTGATGGATCGTTGCCTCAAGGTCGAGCACGCCCGCTATGCCGGACGTATGCACTGGCTGGGTTTCAACACTCAGCGGGTCACGTCCGTGCGGTCCGGCCTGCAGTAACTCGGCCTGCAGCGAGCGGCTCGCCGCTGTGTCTCTCTAATGGTCGGCGCGAAAGGCGCGCGCAACGCTGCGCCACATCGTTTTCGTCTGCTCGCTCTGCTCCGACACCCGCCGCGCCGTCGCTGCGCTCGCGGGCTCCAGCGCCTTGAGAAACGCCCGATCCGCGAGGGCATACTCGCGCGCGGCCTGATAACAGGTCGCTGCGCGCTGATACGCACCCTGCTCGAAGAGCAGGTCACCGGCCGTCCGCGCCTGCTCCGCGCTCGAGACCGGACAAGCCGAATACTCTTCGGGGAGCTCATCCGCCACCGCGAGCGACCCGGCAGCGAGTAACAGGCAAAGAGCAAGGATTCGCATGCCGCGCAGCATACGAGCCAAGCCGCGTGCGCACAGTCCGTCTGTGGAGGAAGCGGTTCGACTCCTGGCGGACCACTGCGGTCACCCACTTTCGAGGTAGATGGCGGCATGTCGAAGGGAGACGCCGCTCACCTGCAACTCGCCGGATTGGAAGCAACCCCGCGGCTCTTCACAATGCTCGCCAGGCGGATCGGCGAACCTCGTCGGCCGCGCCAGCTAATTGGAGCATCAGGTGGTCCCGCACCAGGAGATCTCGAGTCATCTCGGCCGGCGGTTCGCGCGCGGTACAGACCCTGGCGCGCCGCGCGCGAGCCGTTGGTCGAACCTCGGAGCCAAGATCGCAACCGCTGTGGCCTGGCTCGCCGCCATGCAACGGCGCATCGTGAGTGCGGTGCGCGCACTCGGCCCGGTCGCCGCCATTGCGCTCATCGTCCCCGGCGGCAGCCTGATTGCGCTCTTCTGGCTGGGGCTCAGGCATCGCAAAGCGTTCAGCTCCTTCGGCTCACGCTGAGTCTCCGGTTCGCGCTGCTCCGGCTCACGCTGCTCATGCAAAGACGACAGTTCGGGTCGAGCGGCCGCGAAGTCGCAGTCATCGGCCAGGGCACCTGGAATCTCGAGAAGACCGACCCTTCCCGCCCGATCGCTGCGCTCCAGCGTGGCCTCGACCTCGGCATGACGCATGTCGATTGCGCCGAGATGTATGGGTCCGGTCAGGCGGAGGAACTGGTCGGGCGGGCGATCGCCGGACGACGGAATGAGGTCTTCCTCGTATCCAAGGTGCTCCCTACGCATGCCTCACGCAGCGGTGTGGTGGCAGCTTGCAACGCGTCTCTCGCACGTCTGAAAACCGACCACCTCGATTGCTTTCTGCTGCACTGGCGCGGCAGCTATGCCCTCGAGGACACCGTTGCCGGTTTCGAAGAGCTGCGGCGGCACGGGAAGATTCGCACCTGGGGTGTGAGCAACTTCGATGTACCCGACCTCGAGGAGATCCGCGCCATTGCAGGCGAGGGCCACCCCGCCTGCAACCAGGTTCTCTATCACCTGGAGGAGCGGGCCATCGAGCATGCCGTGCTGCCATGGTGCGAAAGAAACGCTGTGGCGGTGGTGGGCTACAGCCCCTTCGGCAGCAGCGGTCGCTTGCCGGGTGGGCGCACGAGCCGCGGACGCGTCCTGCAGGAGATCGCCGATGCGCATGGCGGGAGCGCCCACCAGGTTGCGCTGCGGTTCCTGGTACGCAAGCCCCCACTCTTCACCATCCCGAAAGCTTCCAACCCCGAACACACCGGCGCCAATGCCGGGGCCGGTGAGCTCGAACTGAGCGAAACCGAGCTCGCGCGAATCGATCGCGCCTTCCCGCTCAAGGGTCGCGCCGGCACGCTTCCAACGCTGTAGCGCTGGCCAACACACACGATCCATCGTTGGGTTGCATCGTCGGCAATGGACGCGCAGAGTTCGCCGCAGTACTCCCATCCTTCTTCCAGTGAGCGCAGCTCAATGATCAAAACACCGATCGCACCATGGCTGCTGACGATCTCACTCACCCTGGGCGCGCTCGCACTACCGGCGATGGCCGCCGCACAGATCGAGTTTTCGGTCACCATTGCCCCGCCGCCCGTGCCGGTGTACGAGCAGCCGGAGATTCCCGCGCCGGGCTTCATCTGGGTGCCGGGATACTGGTATTACGGCCCGTATGGTTACTACTGGGTGCCCGGCACCTGGGTCGAGCCACCGGTTGCGGGGTTGCTCTGGACACCGGGTTACTGGGGTTGGTCCGAGGGATTTTTCTTGTGGCACGGCGGGTACTGGGGGCCGCAGGTCGGGTTTTATGGTGGAGTGAACTACGGCTACGGGTATCCGGGCCGTGGTTACGAAGGCGGTTATTGGCGCGACAACCGCTTCTGGTACAACCGCGAAGTCAACAACATCACCCATGTTCAGATTCAGAACGTCTACTCCAAGACGGTGATCAACAACATCACCGTAAATCGCGTCAGCTATGCCGGCGGTCCGGGCGGCCTCACTGTTCAGCCGACAGCCGAGGAGCAGCGGGTGGCGCATGAGCACCATACGGCGGCGACCCCGGTGCAGTTGCAGCATCGCGAGACGGCGGCCACACGCCCAGAGCTCGTCGCGTCCGTCAATCATGGCAAGCCCGAGGTCGCAGCCACCGCGAAGCCTGGCAATTTCGAGTCACACACCGTCGCCGCGAGCCGCGCGGGCGGCCCGGTGCCGGTGCATGCACGGGATTTGCCCAAACCTCAGGCGCCGACGGGCGCGCCCAAGCCCCCATCCAACGCAGCGGCCGACTACCAGCGCCAGCAGGCCGAGCTGCAGACGCGACACCAGCAGGAGCGAGATGCGCTCGACCAGATGCAAGAGCGTGATCACGCCTATCTGAATCAGCAGAGTGCCAACGCCCAGAGGCAGGCCGCGATCGAGCACGAGCATCGGCAGCAGACCGAGTTTCTGCAACAACGGCAGGCGAGCGAGATGCAAAGCCTGCGTACACCTCCCCCAGCGGCGCACGCCCCGCCGCACGCGCCGCCGCCCCCTGCTCAGCGCGCACCGGCGCCTCCTACTCAGCACGCACCTCCGCCGCCCCGAGGTGAGCCCACGCGGCCTTGAAGCATTGCGGAGTCCCGTGAGCGGGAAGGTGGATCAACCCAGCGAGGCGGGGGAATACGACCTCGGCATGCAGACCCTGCTGCAGCTCCTGTGGGGCGAGGGCTTTCTGTCACCCGGGGGCGCCGCAGAAGTCGCATATCTGCTCGAGGGCAGCAGCATCGCCGGCTGCCGCGTGCTCGACATCGGCTGCGGGCTCGGAGCGGTCGATGAGCTGCTCGTCACGCGCCACGACGCACGCTCCGTGCTCGGCATCGACATCGATCCGGCTCTGCTCGATACCATGCGTCAGCGGATCGAGCGCGCGGGTCTGAGCGCAAAGATCGCTACGCTCTGTGTGCAGCCAGGGCGACTGCCGCTCGCCGGGAACAGTTTCGATGTCATCTTCTCGAAAGACGCCATCGTGCAGATTCCGGACAAGGCGGCGTTGTTCGCCGATGCGCATCGTGTGCTGTGTCCCGGTGGCCATCTCATCGTGAGTGACTGGCTGCGCGGCGGCAGCGGTGACTATTCAGCCGAGATGCTGGAGTTTTTCCGCCTCGAAGGCATCGCCTACAACATGGCGAACATGGCGGAGACGAGCGCTGCGCTCACCCGCGCCGGGTTCATCGAGATCGAGGTGCGCGACCGCAACGAGTGGTACCGGGAGCTCGCCCGCGGCGAGCTGACGGCCCTCGGGGGCGAGCTGCACGCGCTGGTGACCGAGCGGATCGGTGCCGAACGAGCAGCTCATTTCATCGACAACTGGCGGCAGATGGTGCGGGTTCTCGAGCGAGGTGAGTTGCGGCCTGCCCACCTCAAGGCGCGTAAGCCCACCGGGCGTGGCTGACCCCGGCTTCAATACTTGCCCGGAGGTGTGCGCGCTATGCGTGACGTGTGTCTGCCCGCAGCCAGGCGAGATCTGCGCGCAAGCGGGCGAGCTGGGTTTCCAGCGAGACGAGTGATCTCTGGGCAGCCGCCGCCCCGGGATTCGTCACCGCGGCGCGTAACAGGCCCATCGCGCGCGCCTCGAGCAGTTTGATCTGCTCGCGCACCTCACGACTTTCCGCATCGTATTGGATAGCCGCGGCCGCTCGCGCGAGCTGCCAGTCCACTACATGAGCCTCGTTGGCCAGGTACGTGCCGATGTTTTCCATGATGCCACTCCGCGTGCAAGCTGCTGCGAATCTAAGCCCCCGCTAGTTACGCCGTCAGTACCGATCGGGTGACAAAGCGGTCGGATTTTCCCTCGGTCAGCTTCACTCACCCGAAGCTGACCGCCGCGGTATTCGCACCGCTCACCACAATGCCGACGCGCTCGCCCTGCCCGGGCCGGTAGAGTCCTGCGAGCAGTGCGGCGAAGGGCGCCGCGGCTCCAGGCTCGGCCACGATGCGCAGAGTGTCCCAGAGCTGCCGCTGTGCCGCGCGGATGGCTTCATCGCTCACCAGCAGCACGCGCTGTGCGTAGCGCTGCGCCAGGGGAAACATGAGGCCGCCCACCTTTCGCGGAGCGAGTGAGTCGGCAGCAATACCGCCTGCTTCGGCTTCGACCGGGTGACCCGCAGCGAGCGCCCGGGTGAGAGTCGGCGCGGCCTCCGGTTCGACCGCGATGAGGCGGATGCGCTCCTCGTACCACGCGGCGAGTCCGCCCAGCAGACCTCCACCGCCCACCGCGACGAGCAGCGTGTCGAGCCTGGAGACCTGCTCCTCGAGCTCGAGCCCGAGGGTACCCTGCCCCAGGAGCGTCTCCGCCTGATCGAAAGCATGTATGGGCAAAGCGCCCGAACTCGCCGCGCAGCGCTCGCTTTCCTCCAGGGCATCCGCGTAGCGCTCACCGCATATGGTGAGCTCAGCGCCACAGTCCCTGATCCTGGCGATCTTCGCGGGCGAGGCAACGGTGGGCACGAAGATGCGCGCGGGCACACCGAGACGCTGTGCGGCATAGGCGACCGCAACACCATGGTTACCACCTGAGGCGGCGACAACACCGGCCGCCGGCCGCTCGCGCAGCAGCAGATTGGCGAAGGCACCGCGCGTCTTGAAGGAGCCCGCGCGCTGCAGCATCTCGAGTTTGAAAACCGCCTGGAAGCTGCCGAGTCCGAAATCCGCGGCGTCGGTCTCGATGACCGGGGTGCGGCGCACGTGCGCCCGTATCACCTCGTAGGTGCGAGCGATGCTGTCCCGGCTGATCATGGGCGCGTCCCTCGAATCCGCGTGCGCGCGGCTAGCGCGCGATGAGATCGATCTCAACCGCCGCGCCGAGCGGCAGCGCCGCCACCGCCACCGTGGTGCGCGCGGGATACGGCGCGTCGAAATAACGTGCATACACCGCATTCATCGCGGCGAAATCCTTCATGTCGGTGAGATACACGTTCACCCGTGCCACATCGCCGAGAGATTTGCCGACCGCAGCGAGGAGCGTGCGCAGATTCTGCAGCACCTGCTCCGTTTGCGCGCTCACATCGCCATCGATGAGCCGGCCGGTGCCTGGACTCAGTGCCACCTGTCCGCTCAGGAACAGCAGCTCGCCCACACGCACGCCGGGCGAAAAGGGACCCACTGGAGCTGCGATCCGCTCGCTGCTGAAGGCTTCTCTCGGCATGGCTCCTCCGCTCCTGTCCGCGCAATGGCAGCGGTGCTATGATGGGAACGCTTAGGCGATTGCCTAAATACTAATTAGCCAAGTGCCTAAATGTCAACCGTGAGGGCCGAGCGGATGCTGCGGGCGATCGCGAGCGAGCGGCGCTTGCAGATCCTCGAGTGGCTGCGCTCGCCGACCGAGCACTTCTCGCCGCAGGTGGATGGCGACCTGGTCAGGGACGGAGTCTGCGGAGTGTTGATCGCGCAAAAGCTCGGGGTGAGCCATCCAACCGTCAGCGAGCATCTGAAAGTTCTGGCCGAGGCCGGCCTCATCCGCGGCAAGCGCATCAAGCAATGGACGTTCTATCGGCGCGACGAGCCGCGGATCAGGGAGCTCAAGAGCCGGATCCTTGCCAAGATCTGAGCGTACGGTGCGGCGGGGGCGGATGAATCCTGCGATGGGCTGAGGGGAGCTACATGAGCGGTACGATGACGATACGCGACGTTGCAGCCTCGGACTACGAGCCATGGCTGACACTGTGGAACGGTTACAACGCGTTCTACGGGCGCAGCGGTCCGACAGCGTTACCGGCCGAAGTGACGCAAACGACCTGGCAGCGCTTCTTCGATGCGCACGAGCCGGTCTACGCCCTGGTCGCAGAGCTCGATGGCGCGCTCATCGGCCTCACCCACTACCTCTTCCACCGAAGCACGACGCTCCTCGCCCCGATCTGCTATCTGCAGGATCTCTACACCGCGCCCGAGCGGCGCCGTACCGGCGTCGGTCGCGCACTGATCGAGGCGGTGTATGAGTGCGCACGGGATGCCGGGTCACCGCGGGTCTACTGGCAAACCCACGAAACCAACCTGGTCGCGCAGCGGCTGTACGAGCAGGTCGCCGAGCGCTCGGGATTCATCGTCTATCGCAGGAATCTCACCTGATCGGACCCTCAGCGGGATCCTGAGCGGCGAATCACCGGCATTCTGTTCAGTGAGCTTGCATTGCGCGCCTACCCTATGTAGACTTACGATCATGGGTAAGCGGGATCGCGACGTGCGCATGTCCCTGCAGACGCTTCGGGTGCTCGATGCGTTCCTCGAGAATCCGGCCGATGAGCTCGCCGGGGCTGACGTGCAGAAGCGCAGCGGCCTCGCATCAGGGACGCTCTACCCCATCCTCCTTCGCCTCGAATCCGCCGGCTGGTTCATCAGTCGATGGGAGAGCATCGATCCCTCGAGCGCTGGGCGGCCGCGGCGCCGGCTCTACCGTCTGACGCCGAGCGGATTGGCGCGCGCCGGCGAAGTCTTCGCGAGCTTCGGTCGAGGTGTTCCAGCATGAACGGCCACGACATCTTCGCAGCGTTACCTGCGGCGGCGCTCTCAGAGCCCTGGCTGCGGCAGATCGACCGGATGGCATCCAGTCTGATCCGGCACGCGGCACACAACACTCCGCCTTCGCTCCAGG
>DASYFL010000046.1:0-70949 GCA_036498445.1 Steroidobacteraceae bacterium | reverse complement strand
AGGGGCACCCCCCACGAATTGCCGGCCGTCATCCGCGGCGCAGCGCGAAAAACTCCTGTAGCAACGCCGCACACTCATCCATCAACACGCCACCGAACACATCGACGCGGTGATTGAGGCCCGGCAGAGCGAAGATGTCGATGGTGCTGCCGGCGCCGCCAGCGCGTGGATCCCACGCGCCAAAGACGAGCCTGCGCACGCGCGCGTGGACCATGGCAGAGGCGCACATTACGCACGGCTCCAGTGTCACGTACAAGGTGGTATCGGTGAGGCGATAGCTGCCGAGCGCCCGGCCCCCGGCACGCAACACCTCGATCTCCGCGTGCGCCGTCGGATCATGGCTCAAGATCGGTACGTTGTGCCCGGCAGCGATGATCCGCTCCGCCTGCACCAGTACTGCACCGACCGGCACTTCCCCCGCGGCCGCCGCAGCGCGCGCGCGCTCGAGCGCCGTGCGCATGAACGAGGCATCGCTTCCGCACTCATCCTGCGCCGTCATGCGGCTCCTCCGGCGGTTGCGCGGCTGGTGGCAGGAACAGCGCAGGGTCGACGAAGGTCGCGTTCAGCGCCACGCCGAAATGCAGGTGCGGTCCGGTGACGCGCCCGGTGGCGCCGACCTTGCCGATCTCAGCTCCGGCTGCCACCTTTTGTCCTGGCTTCACCTCGATCGCACTCAGGTGACAGTACATGGTGACCAGACCGCTGCCGTGATCGAGGATGACCGTGTTGCCATTGAAGAAGAAGTTACCGGCATCGACCACGCGCCCGCTCGCGGCGGCGCGTATCGGCGTGCCGGTAGCGGCCGCGATATCCATGCCGCTATGGGGATTGCGCGACTCGTTGTTGAAGACCCGACGCAAGCCATAGGAGCTCGAGCGAGCGCCGGGTACCGGCTGCAACAACCGCAGCGTAGCGGGAGCACGCCCCGAGAAGATGCCGTAGTCCTGATGCAGCCGTGGCTGTTCGCGGTTGACGCGCGCGAGGTCGGCTGCCGACAGGTCCACCTGGCGCGGGGGCACGGTAAGTCGCTGCACGCTGTACTGCTTGTCTGCGACCTGGAACTCGATCGCCCTCCCCTGCGCCGTACCATCCTCGACACGTACGGCCGCGGGCCCAGGCGTCTGCCCGAGCGGTATGCCGACCACCGCCACCCAGCGATCATCGGCCCGCACGACGAGCACGCGGCGGCCGTCGAAAGTCACGTGGGGAGCACTCTCGGCCGGTGCCTCGACAGCGAGCAACGCCACACCGCCCGGGACCCGGCCCTCCTCAGGCAAGCCCGCAGAGGGAAGCTGCGCCTGGGAAGCGCTCGCGAGCGCCGAGTGCGCCATGAGCGCCCATATCAGTGCGCGCGGCCGCCTCATTTCCTTCCGGTCACCCTCGCCCTCAGGGTTCCGCGCGCCAGGCTCGCCTCGATCTCCTCGCCAGGAGACACTGCCGCGGCATCCGTGAGTACGGTGCCATCGGCCCGTTTGACGATCGCGAACCCGCGCTGCACCGTCGCCAGCGGGCTCACCGCATCCAGCGCGCGCTGCGCGAGCGCCAGGCGCTGGACTGAGTGGGCGAGACGCGCGCGCACAGCCCGCTCGAGACGCTCCTGCAACTGCCCGGTGCGCGCGGCGGCGCGCGCATGCTGTTCACAGACCGCGCGGGCGAGCCGCAGCTGCAGGGACTGATTGCGCGCACCCCACTCCCCGAGCGCATGCCGCGGGGAGTGCTGCTGCAGGCGGGCGCGCAGCTCGGCGAGACGCTGACCTTCGCGGTGCAAGCTGCCACGGGTGCTTCCGGCCAGGCGCTGCGCGAGGTCATCCAGGCGCTGCATCTGCTGCTGCAGGCGCACGCCGGGATGCGCCAGGGCCAGGCGGCGGCCGACCGCCTCGAGGCGCGCCCGGCTGGCGAGCAACTCGCGCCGCATCCCCGCCTGCATGCGCTGCGCCGTGCGCGCCAGCGCCTCGAGGCAGGCTTGGCCGTCGGGCACGACCATCTCGGCAGCGGCGGAGGGTGTCGGAGCACGCGCATCCGCGACGAAATCGGCGATGGTGAAATCGATTTCATGGCCCACGCCGCTGACCACCGGCAGCGCGCAGCCGTGAATGGCACGCGCGACGCGCTCGTCATTGAATGCCCACAGGTCTTCCAGCGAACCGCCGCCGCGCGCGAGGATCAACAGATCGCATTCGGCCCGCGCCGAGGCGGTGCGCAGTGCCGCGACCAGCGTCGGCACTGCCCCCGCGCCCTGCACGGCGCTCGGATATATGAGCACCGCCGCGGGCGGATAGCGGCGCGCGAGGATCTTGAGAATGTCATGCAGCGCCGCGCCCGAGGGCGAGGTGATGACACCGATGCGCCGCGGGAAGCGCGGCAGGGCACGTTTGCGCTCCTGGGCGAACAGCCCCTCCGCGGCAAGGCGCGTCTTCAGCCGCTCGAACTCCCGGCGCAGCGCACCGACGCCGGCCTCTTCCAGGTGCTCGATGATCAGCTGAAACTCACCGCGCGGCTCGTACAGGCTGATGCGGCCACGCACCAGCACCTGCATTCCCGCCCGTGGAGTGAAGCCCACCAGGGAGTTCTTCACGCGGTACATGGCGCAGCGCAGCTGCGCATCGCGGTCTTTCAGCGAGAAGTACCAGTGGCCGGAAGGCGGCTGGGAGAAGTTCGACAGCTCTCCCTCGACCCAGAGCACACCGAGCCCACGCTCGAGCAGTATCCGCACCTCGCGATTGAGCCGCGAGACGCTGTACACCTCCCGCGAAGGAGTGGGTAATGCGCCGATTTCGTGGCCGGCAGACATAAACAGCACCATAGCACGAGGTTTACCGATATGAGGTGAGCGCTTACAATTGCGCATGCGCATCCTCGAAGAAGCTCTCACCTTCGACGACGTCCTGCTGGTTCCGGCCTACTCCGAAATCCTGCCCCGCGAAGTCGATCTCTCCACCCAGGTCACCCGGCGCATCCGCCTCAGTGTGCCGATACTCTCGGCCGCCATGGACACGGTGACCGAAGCGCGTCTCGCGATCACCATCGCCCAGGAAGGCGGCATCGGCATCATCCACAAGAGCATGACCATCGAGGCGCAGGCACGCGAGGTCGGCCGGGTGAAGAAGTTCGAGAGCGGCGTGATTCGCGACCCGATCACGGTCTCGCCCAACATGAGCATCCGTGAAGTGCTCGACCTGACGCGCTCGCGCGGCATCTCCGGGGTGCCGGTCGTCGTGGGGCGTAAGGCGGTCGGCATCGTGACGCACCGCGACCTGCGCTTCGAGGATAAGCTCGAGGCCCCCGTATCGTCGGTGATGACCCCGCAGGAGCGGCTGGTCACGGTGCCCGAAGATGCCTCCAAGGAGCAGGTGCTCGCACTGCTGCACCGGCACCGTATCGAGAAGCTGCTGGTGGTCAATGGCTCGCACGAGCTGCTTGGCATGATCACGGTAAAAGATTTCCAGAAGGCCAACGAATTCCCACGCGCCTGCAAGGACGAGGGCGGACGCCTGCGCGTCGGTGCCGCAGTCGGTACGACACCCGACACGCTCGAGCGCGTCGCCGCGCTGCGCGAAGCGGGCGTGGACCTCGTCGTGGTGGATACCGCGCACGGTCACTCCCGGGGAGTGATCGAGACCGTGAGACGCATCAAGTCGAAATGGTCGGACAGCCAGGTGATCGCCGGCAACATCGCGACGCCGGAGGCGGCGCGCGCTCTGATCGAGGCGGGCGCGGATGCGGTGAAGGTCGGCATCGGTCCGGGCTCGATCTGCACCACACGGGTGGTAGCCGGCGTCGGCGTGCCGCAGATTTCGGCCGTGGCCAATGTGGCCGGCGCGCTCAAGGATCTCGATGTGCCGGTGATCTCCGATGGGGGCATCCGCTTCTCGGGGGATGTCGCCAAGGCTATCGCCGCAGGCGCGCATGCCGTGATGATTGGCGGGTTGTTTGCCGGCACCGAGGAGTCACCGGGCGAGGTCGAGCTCTACCAGGGTGCATCCTATAAGTCTTATCGCGGCATGGGCTCGCTCGGGGCGATGGCGGAGCGCCACGGCTCCGCGGATCGGTACTTCCAGGACGCCGCCACGGAGCTCGAGAAGCTCGTCCCCGAGGGCGTGGAGGGGCGCGTCCCCTACAAGGGCAGCGTCGTGACCATACTGCACCAGCTCTCCGGCGGACTGCGCGCCGCCATGGGCTACACCGGCAGCCGCAACATCGGCGAGATGCGCACCCGCCCGGTATTCGTGCGCATCACGAGCGCAGGTGTGCGCGAGAGCCATGTGCACGATGTGAGCATCACCAAGGAGGCACCCAACTACCGGGTGTCCTGAGGTGGCAATGGCGAGCGTTCCCCGCCCTGCAGCCGCTGCTTCCGCCGCGGCTTCGCACCCGGATATCCACGCCCACCGCATCCTCATTCTGGATTTCGGCGCCCAGTACACGCAGCTGATCGCGCGGCGCGTGCGCGAGCTCGGCGTCTACTGCGAAATCCACCCCTGGGATATGAGCGACGCGCAGGTACATGACTTTCGTCCACGCGGCGTAATTCTCTCCGGCGGACCCGAGTCGGTGACCGCGGCAGATGCACCGCACGCGCCCGCTGCGGTGTTCGAGCTCGGTGTGCCGGTGCTCGGTATCTGCTACGGCATGCAGACCATGGCACAGCAACTCGGCGGGCGCGTCGCCGCATCGAGTGAGCGCGAGTTCGGCTACGCGGAGGTTATGGTCGAAGGCAGCTCACGCCTGCTCGATCAGCTCGCGGACCGCCGTGATGCAACAGGCCGTTGCCTGCTCGATGTGTGGATGAGTCACGGCGACCGGGTCGAGGCACTGCCGCCGGGATTCGTCGCCACGGCCAGCACCGCCACCATTCCGTTCGCCGCGATGAGCGATGACCGCCGCCGCTTCTACGGCGTGCAGTTCCACCCGGAAGTCACCCACACCCCGCAGGGTGCTCGGCTGCTCGAGCGCTTCGTGCGCGAGATCACCGCTGCCGATGCGCTGTGGAGCACCGGTAACATTCTCGCTGATGCCATCGAGCGCGTGCGCACACAGGTAGGAAGCGGCAAGGTCCTGCTCGGTCTCTCAGGCGGCGTCGATTCCTCGGTGGTCGCGGCGCTCCTGCACCGTGCCATCGGCGCTCAGTTGACCTGCGTGTTCGTCGATCACGGCCTGCTGCGGCTAGGCGAGGCCGAGCAGGTGATGAGCACCTTCGCGCGGCACCTCGGTGTGCAGGTGATTCGTGTCGACGCCGAGGCGCGTTTCCTCGAGGCACTCGGCGGCGTCACCGATCCCGAGGCCAAGCGCAAGATCATCGGCCGCACGTTCATCGACGTGTTCGATGCAGAGGCGCATCGCGTGCGCGATGTACGTTTCCTGGCACAGGGCACGATATACCCCGATGTGATCGAGTCCGCCGGTGCACGCACCGGCAAGGCGCACGTCATCAAGTCGCACCACAATGTCGGCGGGCTTCCGGAACGGATGCATCTCAGCCTCATCGAGCCGCTGCGCGAGCTATTCAAGGATGAAGTGCGGCGGCTCGGGATCGAGCTTGGGCTGCCTCGAGAGATGGTCCATCGGCATCCATTCCCGGGTCCCGGCCTCGGCGTGCGCATTCTCGGCGAGGTGCGCAAGGAGTACGCCGACCTGCTGCGGCGCGCCGATGCGATCTTCATCGAGGAGCTGCGCCGTCACGACCTCTACGACCGCGTGAGCCAGGCGTTTGCCGTGTTCCTGCCGGTACGCTCGGTCGGCGTCATGGGCGATGGACGCCGTTACGATTACGTCATCGCACTGCGGGCCGTCGAGACGGTCGATTTCATGACGGCGCACTGGGCGCACCTGCCGTACGAGTTCCTCGATCACGTCTCGCGGCGCATCGTCAATGAGGTGGCCGGCATTTCTCGTGTCGTGTATGACATTTCCGGGAAGCCCCCGGCGACGATCGAGTGGGAGTGAGGCTCACATCCGCCTATCCCGGCCGTCTCCCACGGCCGCGCCTCTCGCGTACTGCTCCCGTCCCGGCACCCGAGCGAGCCGCCGGTGGCAGCGTCTCCGGCAGGGGCTGATCGGTCGTCAGCCCGGCCTTGATCATGCGGATCATCTCGGCATCGAGCAGGGGATCGGTCGCCGGCGATCCATAATTCGCCAGCAGCCGCTCGACCTCCGCTTTCACACGTTGATCCAGACTCCGGCCGCCTTCCTGGAGCCAGGTCTCGCGGTTGACGCGATCGAAGACCGAGCCGGGTAAATACAGCTCCCGCGGCCAGTAGCTCAGGGTATGGGGCGCCGTGAGCAGATGCTTCTCGTGCAGGAGCTGGCGCACCAGCTCGACGGTCGGCAGATCGTCCATTACCGCGTAATCGTGGCAGAAGTGCAGCGCCTGCCCGCAGAGCTCGTCATCGAACACCAGCTTCTCGAGACTGAAGGTCAGCACGTAGTCGAGCATCCCCGGCCCGGACACCGAGTTGACTCCGCTCACCGCGGCGAGCAGCGCCCCCGCGAAGGTCTCGGCTCCGGCCTGCGCATCGAGGAATTTGCCTTCGCTGAGCGCCATGTAGCCCTGAGTGGGGAGCCGCAGGTACTTGGCGATCTCCACGTAGGCCGCATTCAGGTGCAGGGTCTCGATCGCGGCCATGGGCGACATGGCGGTCTTCATGTGGAAGGTCGCGGGCGCACCGCCAAAGAGCACCGGCGTGCCCGGTCGTACCATCTGCGCCATGGTGATGCCGGCGAGCACGTCGGCAACATGCATCACCGTGGCGCCCACCAGCGTCACCGGCGCAATCAGCCCCATCAGCGTCACTGGCACGATCTCCACCGGGATACCGAACTCGGCGCAGTCGAGCAGGTTCTGACAGGAGTCCTCGCTGTAGCGGTAGAAACCCGTGGCGGTGACGGTAAAGATCGACATCGGGCGGGCGATGAGATCCGCCTTGTCGCGCCGGAAAAGCTGCATCATCTCCGCCATGCGCGGCACACCGTGCTCGGTGAACGCACCCGAGACCACCGGCTTCAGCGAGTTGGTGAGCACCAGGTACAGCCGCCAGGCGTCCGAGACCTGCGGCTCGATGTCATTGGTGGAGAAAGCGGTGGCGAGGTAGCCGAGGTTCTTCAGTCCATCGGCGATGCGCACGTACTCGATGAAATCGCGGGTCTTGGAATGTCGTGTCTCCCCGGTGCGATGGTCGAGAACCTGCAGTCCGCTCGAGCCGGGGACGAAATGCACCTTGTCGCCACCGAGCTCGGTGTATGGCGAGCCATCGCGGTCGTGTAGCGGGATGCTCTTCGGCGCACTCTCGATGGCACGCTCCACATACTCCGCCGGAAACAGCACGCGCTCGGCATCGTCCGCGGTGCGTGCGAGTTTCAGTCCCTGCTCGAGCAGCCGCTCGCGCAGCCGCGCACCACGCACCTCGATACCGATCTCGGCAAGGATGCGTTTGGCTTCATCGAGGATCGGCCGTACCAGCTCATCGGGCACGACCCGTAATCGCGGTCTCATCATTCCACCCTGGGCTCGGGGCCCGCCCCGGGGAGGATGACGAACGTTTACGGAACGCACAACCCCGGCGGGCGCCGGGGTGCGGGCGCGGCCTGGATCAGCGCCGCGCTTTATCCTGCTGCGCGCGCTTGAAGAGCTCGGGGAACATCATCTGCCGGAGCGTCGGACTCCAGTGCCGCGTCATCCGCTGATAGACCTCCAGCTCGGCCTGCGAGGGCGGGCGGCGGCGAAACGGGACTACCTTGCTGTCGCTCACGAGTAACCTCTGCGTCGCGATTGCCGCAGAGATTATGCGTGGCACGCCCGCAACCGTTTGTGCGCGTGTTCGCAACTTTGCGCGTCAGTGAAATTGCGGCCACCCCACCCAGCCGTACTGCCACGAGGCGGAAATTGTGCGGTAGTTACCACCGTAGCGGATATAGGCGCCGTCGTTGTAACTGAGCTTGATGGAGTTACGTGCGCTGATCGGAATGGAGGCGGTGACCCCGATACGCGAGTTTCTCTGATAGGTCGCGAGGTTCGGCACCCCGTTGACGCTGGTTTCGCCTCCCGACCAGAAGTTGGCATCGAGCGAGACCCACAGCCGCGGCCGTACGTCGTAGCTGAGGTGCGCCTCGAATGCCGTGACCGGGCTTTGTGTCTTCGAGCGCGTGCCGGCGAAGTACTGGTTGTGCGAGAAGAACTCGGGATTCTCCGTAAAGAACCAGACGGCCGCATAGCCGTCCAGCACCCAATGGTTCCAGCGCTGCGAGTAGCCGATCTCGGGCTTGAACGCCCAGCGGTTGGTGCCGAGGTTGATCAGAGCCGTCGGATCATATTGTCCCGTCGGCGCCACCACCTTCAGGCTGACGCCGAGCAGCCCGTGCTGCTGCCACTTGAGGAACTCTTGCGGCCCCATCGCCGGGCCGCCGAGCAGGTTGACCGAAAAGCGCAGCGAGGAATCCAGCAACCCCGAGCGCCGCGCATGCTTCGGTGCGTCGGCCACCGTCCCGGTGAAGTCCGCCACGGCATACGGAATGGCCACCGCGAGATTGGCCGACCGGCCGAAGAAATCGAGACCGCGATAAAGCCCGAGCGCGGCGAGATCGGCGCTCGCATGCGCATCGGTAATCGGTGTGGCGCCGCTCAGGTCGAGGTCACCCTCGAGATGCGAATAGCCGAGATTGATCGCGTTGGTCCCGACGGGCGTGATGAGGTAGGCGCGCGGATTCAGCTCCTGTGCTTGCGCAAGCCGGACCGTGCAAAGCGCCGCGGCTGCGAGCACGGCGCGCAGCTCCGGCGGAGTTCGAGCGGCTGCCACCCCTCACCTTCCTGTTGTTCCCGCGCGATGGCGCGGCCAGCGTTTATTTTGATGAGTTCATCATGCAAAGCCAGTGTCGGCCGCTGCCCTTTGGTGCAGTGCGCGAGCGCGCCGGTCCACCAGGGCCCCGCTAAACGCTCGCCAGTGGCCCGGCTCAGCGCGTCCTGCGGGTTCCGGCGCGCTGTCGCCGGGGCCGCACATGCGCCCGGCGCGGCTCGCGCTGGTAGGGGTTGGCCTCGGTGCGGTATTCGATGAATACCGGCGTGGCAAACAGGTCGTACGTCTTGCGGAACACATTGGCGAGATAACGTGTATAGGCCTCGGGCACGGCGGCTGTCTGGTTGCCGTGGATGACGATGCGCGGCGGGTTGCGGCCTCCCTGGTGCGCATAACGCAGCTTGATCCGCCGCCCGCGCACCAGCGGCGGCTGGTGCACACTGAGGGCGTGCTCGAGCGTGCGGGTGAGCTCACGTGTCGGCATGGCACGCATCGCCGCCTCGTACGCGCGCACCGTCGATTGCATCAGCTCCCCCACTCCGCTGCCGTGGCGCGCGGAGATGAAATGCAGCGGGGCGAAGGGCACGAAGTCGAGCTTGAGAGCGAGCTGGCGGCGGATCTGCTCGCGCTGCTCTTCGGGGATGCCGTCCCACTTGTTGACCGCGATGATGAGCGCCCGTCCACGCTCGAGAGCGAGCCCGAGCACACTGGCATCCTGCTCCGCCACGGTGTCGTGCGCATCGAGCACCAGGATGACCACGTGAGCCTCATCGATCGCCTGCAGCGTCTTGGCGACGCTCGCACGCTCGACCGCATCCTCGACGCGCGCGCGTCTGCGCACCCCAGCGGTATCGATGAGCAGAAAATGGCGCCCGTCGCGCTCGAAGGGCACGAGAATGCTGTCGCGCGTGGTGCCGGGCTCCTCGCTCGCAATCACACGCTCCTCGCCGAGCAGGCGATTCACCAGCGTCGACTTGCCGACGTTCGGCCGGCCGATGATGGCGATGCGAATGGCGCCCGCCTCCTCTGCCGCTGCGGGTTGTGCCTCGAAGCCTGCCAGTACCTGCGCCATGAGCTCTTCGCAGCCGCTCGCGTGGCTCGCCGAGATGGCGAACGGCGCCCCGAAGCCGAGCGCGTGGAAGTCGGCGGCGACCGTGTCGGAGTCGAGCCCCTCGGACTTGTTGAGTGTCAGAGTCACCGGCTTGCCCGAGCGGCGCAGCTCACGTGCCACGAACTGATCCTGACCGGAAAGTCCCGCGCGCGCATCGGCGATGAAAATCAGCCGGTCCGCCTCCTCCACGGCGCGTTGCGTCTGAGCGCGCATCTGCGCCTCGATGCCGCGCGGATTCTCGATGAGGCCGCCGGTGTCGATGATCACGTACGGGAGCGGCCCCACCCGTCCGAAGCCGTACTGACGGTCGCGCGTGAGCCCGGGTACATCCGCGACGATCGCATCGCGCGTACCGGTGAGCACGTTGAAGAGTGTCGACTTGCCGACGTTCGGCCGCCCGACGAGCGCGATGACCGGCAACATGGCGGCGCGTAGCGCGCTTCGCGCCGCTACTTGCTCGGCGGCGGCGCGGGCTTGCGTGTCGTGGCGCTCACCGCGAGCGGCTTCACGCGCCAGGCGTTGATCTGACCCCGGTCGTTGGCGAGCACCACGATGTCACCGACCACCAGCGGCGCTGTGCTGATGCGGCCCGAGCCGCTGCCGACGCGCGCCGCGAGCGCTCCGCTCGCCTTGTCGAGCCAGTGGACGTAGCCCTGAAAATCCCCCACCACGACCGTATCGTCCATCACCGCAAGCGGCGACAGCCCGCGGTGGAGCAGCGCATTCTGATGCCACACCTCCGCGCCGGTGCGCGCTTTCAGCGCCGTCACCACCCCATCGGCATCCGCAACGTAGAGGGTGTCCTCATCGACCGTGAGGCCACGGTAGCTCGAGTCCTCGTGCGACCACCACACCTGTCCGGTGTCGAGCGCGAGCATGGCCACCTTGCCCTGGAAGCCGACGGCGTACACGTCATGGCCCGAGACGCGCACGGGGGAATCGATGTCATCGAGCCGCTCGAGCTCGGTACGTCCATGCGGCGGGGTCACGGTCGCTTCCCACTGCAGCGAGCCGTCGGCGGCATTGACCGCGACCACTTTGCCGTTATCGAAGCCACACACCACCAGCTCGCCCGTGATCACCGGGCTCGCAGTGCCGCGCAGCGAGAGGCGCGGCACCTGTTGCTCGGTCGCCCACAACTCGTGCCCATCCGCGGGACTCAGCGCACGCAGCTTGCCATCGACCGTGCGCACCGCGACCAGCCGCGCGGAGATCGCTGCCGGTGCCAATATCTCGCCGTTCAGGCGCACCTTCCAGCGGCTGTGACCGTTGGCGGCATCCAAGGCAAACACCTGTCCGTCGCTCGCACCGACCACCACCAGTTCGGAGCTCGACGCGGTGCCCCCGGAAAGCGGCGCGCCGGTTTTCGCGTGCCACAGCACCTTGCCGTTGGCGAGATCGAGCGCCACGACCTCGCCGTGGTGGTGGCCCGCGGCGTAGACGCGCTGGTCGGTGATGGAGATGCCCTGGCCGAGCCGCAGCACGGCGGCATGCTTATCGCCCATGTTGTGGCCCCAGAGGTGCGTCACGTGCACGCTCGGATGGGGGAGCGGTGTCAGCTTCGCCGGCTCATCGACGTTCTTGTCCTTCGAACAGGCGCCGAGCAGTACGAGCGCCACCAGCATGGCGCCAGCAGTGAGTGTTGGTTTGCGGGATTGCGGTACGCGCATGATTACTTGGCAGCGGCAGACGCTGCGGCAGCAGAGGCCGGTGTGCTGGCGGCGGCAGCCGGTGCCGCTGTGCCATTTAACAGGTCGGCGATCTTCAACTGCAGCAGCGCACTCTCGGTGCCTTCGCCTCCCGCGCTCTGCGCGCTGCGGTACTCGGTGAGCGCGGCCGCCTTGTCGCCCTTGCTGTAGTAGGCATCGCCGCGCACCTCGTGGTAGCGCGCGGCGAACGCGCCGGCGTCGCTCGCAGCGCCGAGCGTGGCGAGCGCGCTGTCGGGCTTGTTCTGTGCAATCTGCACCCGGGCGAGGCGCAGGCGCGCCACCAGCACCAGATCTCGATCCTTGGAGTGCTCAGCTACGGCGCTGAGCTCGCTCGCGGCGTGATCGAGCTGGGCCTCATCCACATAGACCCGCGCGGCGAGCAGCCGGCCCTGATCGGTGTAAGGTGAGTCGGCGTAGTCGCGCTGCAGCTCACCGAGCAGCATGAGCGCCTGTGTGCGATCGTCGTGCTCGAGCGCCTGGACCATCTGCATGTACTTGCCTCCAGCCTGCAGATGGCGCGCGTCCTGGTGGCCCTGCCACCAGCGCCAGCCGAAGACGGCGGCGGCAACCAGTACGATCGCCAACAGAGCGGCCGGCGCATTCTCGCGTACCTGCGCTTTGAGCCACTCCCATTGCTCTTTCTCAGACAGATAATCGTCCACGCATCCTCCCCAGATTTCAGGGCTCCACGCTCGCAGCGCGCGCCGCCGCGAGTGCCGCGTCGAGCCCGGCCGGCAGCTGTGCAAGCGGGCACTCGCTCTGACCGGCCGTGGCACGCAAAGGTTTCAAGCCGACGACCGAGCGGGCCATCTCGTCCTCCCCCACGATGAGCGCCAGCAGGGCTCCGGAGCGGTCGGCCCGCCGGAACTGAGATTTCAGATTGCCACCGCCGACGTTCAGCTCGAAGCGCATCGCGGGCCGCTCGGTGCGCAGCCGCTCCACCAGTTGCAGCGCCGCAGTGACCGCCTGCTCGCCACCGACGATGACATATACGTCCGGCTGCGCGGCGGGCGGGGTGCTTCCGGCAGCCACGAGTAGTGCCACGAGCCGCTCCACGCCCATGGCAAAACCAACTGCAGGGGTCGCATCGCCGCCAAGCTGCGCGATGAGCCCGTCGTAGCGGCCGCCGGAGCATACGGCATTCTGCGCGCTCGTAGAGGTGGTGATCCACTCGAACACCGTGCGGTTGTAGTAATCGAGGCCCCTCACCAGACGCGGATTGATTTCGTACGGCACGCCGATGGCGCGCAACATAGCGCACAGCGCCTCGAAGTGCGCACGCGACTCGGCGTCCAGGTACTCGGTGAGCAGCGGCGCGCCCTTGATCAGCGCTTGCATGTCGGGGTTCTTGCTGTCGAGCACCCGCAGCGGATTGCCCGCGAGCCGGCGCCGGCTGTCCTCATCGAGCTGCGACTCGTGCGAGCTGAGATACTCGACGAGCCTCGCGCGGTACTCGCGGCGACTCTCGGGAGTGCCCAGGGAATTGAGTTGCAGCGTCAGCCCCTCGATACCGAGCCGGCGCCACAGCCGTGCGCTCATGGCTATGAGCTCGGCGTCCACATCGGGTCCGGGAGTTCCAACCGCCTCGACATCGACCTGCCAGAATTGGCGGTAGCGGCCCGCCTGCGGCGCCTCGTGGCGGAACATGGGCCCGAGGCACCAGAGCCTGTGGCGCTGCCCGCGCAGCATGCCGTTGGAGATGAGCGCACGCACGATGCCCGCCGTCGCCTCCGGGCGCAGGGTCAGGCTGCGCCGCTCGCGGTCGTTGAAGGTATACATCTCCTTGCCGACCACGTCGGTGTGCTCACCTATGGCGCGCTGAAAGAGCTCCGTGTGCTCAACCAGCGGCACACGGATTTCCTCGTAGCCGTAAGCGGTCAGCACCTCGCGGGTGCAGCTCTCGAAGTACTGCCAGCCGCCGATCGCCTCGGGCAGCACATCGTTCATTCCACGGACCGGATGGATCGGCTCGCCCAAAGTCAGTCCCCGTGCGCGAGCCTTGGTGCGGCCGCACTCACGCGCCCCGCAGCGTCGATCATGAGGTGCGCACTACCGTCGCGGTGCACCAGTGTCCCAGGCAGCACCGCCTGCCCGTTGACCCGCAAGGTCACAGCGGGCGCATTGCCGAGCACCACGAGGAGCGGTGCGCTTCCCGTCACGGTGCGGGTGCTACCTGCCTCGATCAGTCCGTGCAGCAGGCGACGGCCTCGTACGTCCGCGATCTCCACCCAGCTCGCACCGGAAAAATTGAGATCGAGGCGCGCTTGCGGCCCGGTGCCGGTCGATGTGCCCGCGGGGGAAGCGCTTGCTGGCGCAGCGCTCGTGTCCGCGGGTCCAGGGAATGCGGGCTGCTCTGTAGCGGGTGCAGCGTCCGCTGCGGCTGCGCCCGGCGGGGGCTCCGCGGGCAGCGCGTGTGCCTTCTCTCCCGGCAGCGTCAGCAGCCACCAGAGGAGCCCCGCCGTCGCGAACCCAACCACCAGCAGCACGGCGGGCAGTAGCAGCCAGGAAGAGCTTTTCTCGGGCTGCCCGCGCGGAATGCGCGTGAGATCCGGCCGTAATACCTGCGGGCTGTCCGCGTACAGCTGCTGCAGCTGCGTCGGCGACTCTCCGACGGCTTCGGCATAGCGGCGCAGATGTCCGCGGACGTACACATCCGCACCGAGCGCGGTGAAATTCTCCGCTTCGAGCGCCTGCACGATACCCGCATCGAGGTGCAGCCGTTCCGCAGCCTGCAGCAGGGTGAGACCGCGTTTCTCGCGCGCAGCCCGCAGCCGCGCGCCGATTCCGCGCAGCTCCCCGCCCGGCGCTTCAGCCATCATGCACGTCAAACCGGGCCGAGTGCGGCCAGGGCGCGCGCCTGATCGGTACCAGGGAAATCCAGCTGCAGCTTGCGGGCGTAGCGCTGCGCGGCGACGCGATCGCCCTGAGCTTTGGCAACGCGCACACCGAGCAGCAGCAGATCGGGCGTCGCGCTATAGGTGCCGATGAAGCCATCGATGCCGGTGCGTGCGGGCGCGAACTCGCCGTGGTCGAACTCGAGGTTCGCGAGCTGGAATTGCGCCTCGGCGAAATTCGGCTTGAGCTGCAGGGCACGGGCAAAATTGATGCGCGCCTCCTCATCACGCTTGGCAGCGCGCTGGCACACTCCGGCGTTGGTGTAGGCGGCTTCGGGTGTCGGGTACATGGGGTTGCGCGCGGCCTCGAGGAAGCGCTTCACGCCTTCATCCGAGCGGCCGTTCTGACACAGGTAGACGGCGTAATTGTTCACCATGCGCGGGTCTTCCGGTGCCAGCCGCAATGCCGCACGGTACTCGGAGTCCGCCTTGTCCTTGTCGTTCAGCCGCGCGAACAGCTGCGCGCGCGCACTGTGCACGTCGGCGCTGTTGGCATCCTGGTTGAGCGCGCGGTCGAGCTTCTCCTTGGCGCGCTCCAGATCGCCCTGGTTCATGTAGGCAACACCGAGTTGCACGTTGTAGATGGCCGCTTCGTGCACCTTGTCGGTTTTTTGCGGGCTGTGGCTCGCGCAGCCGGCGAGCAGCAGCGCCGCAGCCGCCCCGCAGACCAGCCGCGCGCGTGCACGCGCGCAGCTAAGAGAGTTGCTGTGCTTGCTCATGGTTGAACCGCGACGCCGATGACTTTGTTGCCGAGCCGTACGGTGGTGCGATCGATCACCCGGCCGGCGAGCTGTCCGCACGCGGCGTCGATGTCGTCACCGCGCGTGCGGCGGATCGTAGCCAGCAGCCCGCGCTGCAGCAGCTCATCGCGGAAGCGCTGGATCACGTGCGCGGGCGAGCGGCGGTAACGGGTGCCGGGAAATGGGTTGAAGGGGATCAAGTTGACCTTGGCGGGGTGGCCTTTGAGCAGCCGGGCCAACGCGCGCGCCTGCGCCGGGGAGTCGTTGATGCCATCCAGCATCACGTACTCGAAGGTGACGCTGCGGCCGTTTTGCTCATCGAGATAGTGCCAGCAGGCCTGCAGCAGCTCGGCGATCGGATGCTTGCGGTTGATCGGCACGAGCTCATTGCGCAGCGCGTCGTCCGGTGCATGCAGTGACACCGCGAGCGCGACGTTGGTTTCCTCCGCGAGCCGGTAAATCTGCGGGACCAGCCCGGAGGTCGAGAGCGTCACCCGGCGCCGCGACAGATCGAACCCGAAATCATCGAGAAAGATGCTCAATGCCGGCACCACGTTGCGAAAGTTGGCGAGCGGCTCGCCCATGCCCATCAGCACGACATTGGTCACATGCCGCTCGTCCCCCGACTGGCCTTCGACCGCGCTGTCCGCCGCGAGCCGCGCGCGCTCCTCCTGCTCGAGCTCGCGTACCGCGAGCCATACCTGGCCCACGATCTCGGCGGTGGTCAGATTGCGATTGTAGCCCTGCTGCGCAGTCGCGCAGAACGAGCAGTCGAGTGCGCAGCCGACCTGCGAAGAGATACACAACGTGCCGCGGTCGGGCTCGGGGATGAATACCATCTCGAAGGCCTGCGCGGCGTCGGCCTGCAGCAGCCACTTGCGCGTTCCATCGGCGGAGCGCTGCGCTGCCACGATCTGCGGCGCGCGCACCTCGGCCGCGAGCGCGAGCCGAGTGCGGAAGTCCTTGGCGAGGTCGCTCATGTCCGCGAATGAGCCGGTGCCGCGCTTGTAGATCCAGTTCATGAGCTGACGTGCGCGGAAGGGCTGGCTGCCGAGTTGCATGACGAACTCAGTGAGCTCGCTGCGCGGCAGTCCGAGCAGATTGGTGAGTTGCGCGGTGGACATGGCGCGTGTGTGGCTCGCGAGCTCAGCGGCGCGGGTGCAGCTCGGTGGCGCTGAAGAAATAAGCGATCTCGCGTACCGCAGTGTCGGGCGCATCGGAGCCGTGGACCACGTTCTGCTCGATGCTGGTCGCGAGATCTGCGCGGATGGTGCCCGGGGCAGCCTTCTTCGGGTCGGTCGCACCCATGATGTCGCGATGACGCGCGATGGCGTTCTCACCTTCCAGCACCTGCACGATGACGGGACCCGAGCTCATGTAACGCACCAGGTCCTTGAAGAACGGACGCTCGCAATGCACGGCATAGAAGCCCTCGGCCTCCTGCTGCGACAGCTGCAGCATGCGGGCGGCGATGATGGAGAGGCCGCCTTTCTCGAATCGGCGGTAGACCTCGCCGATCAGGTTGGCCTTTACGCCGTCGGGCTTGACGATGGACAGGGTGCGCTCGAGCGCCATTCGCTTTGACCTTTCGGGATGCAGACGAGTGGGAGATGTTCCGGCGGCGGATGCGCCGCCTCCGGGCAAGCGTTGCAGTCTACCTTGGCAGCAGAGCCTGCGGCAATTTGGCCGCAGCCGGAAGTGCGTGTCCGGCAAGGAGTTTTCGTGCCGCTGACGCGGACGGAGTGCAGGCACGCACCGGCGTGCCCCCGGGGCTCAGACGGAGAAGCTCTCCCCGCAGCCACACTCGCCCTTGACGTTTGGATTCCGGAAGCGGAAGGCTTCGTTCAACCCCTGCTTCACGAAGTCGACGACAGTCCCATCGATCAGCGCGAGGCTCTCGGCGTCCACGAACACCCGCACTCCGCGGTCCTCGAAGATCGTATCGCCCGGCTGTGGGCCGTCGGCATAGTTGACCACGTACGCAAACCCCGAGCAGCCGGTCTTGCGCACCCCGAGCCGCAATCCGGTACCGTCTCCGCGCGTGGCGAGAAAGGTCTTGACCCGGTCGGCTGCCGATTCAGTCAGTGAAATGCTCATCGCTCCTCGTATTTTAGGCTACCCCGTGAAATCGCGCTCGCCCGCGGCGAGTGCGCACCGAATCGCAAGCCACGGGAATTCGCGGGCCTGCAGCCTCAACTCCAGTGCGCGAGGCACGCACGCAGTGCATCTTCGACCACGAGCAGCCGCCCGAGCTTCTCTGGCGGCACGGTGCGTTCCTGCGCCCACCGCTCTGGTGTGCCCGGAATGAGCGCCTGCCGTGTCCGACCGCGCACTGCCTCGCAGAGCCATGCGGCGACCTCCATAGTATGGGGGCAGGCGAAAGCCTGAAAACGGGCTTCATTCACAATGCCGTCAGCGGTGAGCAGGTGAAAGCGCACCCAGGTGTCCTGCCCGGGCCCGCCGGCTTCGCCGCTCACGAGTGCTGGCCTTGCGCCCGGAGCTGGAATTGCTGGATCAGTCCACTGTGCCTTCGGCGGCGCTACCGAGGGTGAGAGGGCCCGCAAGCGCAGCACCGCCTCCTTCACGGCCGCGCCTGCAGAATCCACCTCGCTCTCGTGGGTACCGCGGCCGAGGCTGAAGCGCAGCGAGGCCTGCGCGAGCTGCGTATTGCGCCCCAAAGCGCGCAGCACGTACGAGGGGTCGGCCGATTCGGAGCTGCACGCGGAGCCGGTGGACAGAGCGAGCCCCGCGAGCGCCCCAACCAGGCTCTCGCCGTGCACTCCCTCGAAGGAGACGTTCAGGATGCCGGGCAGGCGCGGCGCAGCTGCGCCATTCAGGTGGGTGCCTCCGAGCGCCTCCAGCTCTCCCCACAGCCGCTCCCGCAACCGCTCGAGCCGCGGGGCTTCCTGCGGCAGCTTGCGTGCTGCGAGCTCGCAAGCCGCGCCGAAGCCGACGATCTGCTGTGTGGCGAGGGTGCCCGGCCGCAGACTGCGCTCCTGGCCGCCACCGTACATGAGCGGCTGAAGCAGCGGTCGCGCACCATCGCGGACGTACAGTGCACCGATCCCCTTCGGACCGTAGAGCTTGTGCGCAGTGAATGCGGCGAAGTCGATGGGCAGGTCATGCAGCGCGAGCGGAACCTTACCCACCGCCTGTGCGCAGTCGCAATGGAAGGCAACGCCGCGCTCCTGGCAGAGCGCGCCGATCGCCGCCACGTCCTCGAGCACTCCAGTCTCGTTGTTCGCGTACATGACTGCCACGAGCACCGTGTCGGTACGCAGTGCAGTGGCAAAGGCCTGCGCATCGATCCGACCGCCGGCACCGGGAGTGAGCCAGCTCACGCTGAAGCCTTCCTTCTCCAGATGCCGGAAGGCATCGAGCACGGATTTGTGCTCGGTGCGTGTGGTGATGAGATGACGCCCGCGGTCGGCATTGGCGCGAGCGCAGCCGAGGATTGCCAGGTTATTCGATTCGGTGGCTCCGGAGGTGAAGACGATCTCATCGGGTCGCGCGCCGATCAGCGTGGCGAGCTGGCTGCGCGCTCGCGCCACACGCGCCGCAGCGGCGCGGCCGTATGCGTGCGTCGAAGAGGGATTGCCGAAGTCGCCGTCCGCCGTGAGGCACTCGGCCATAGCCTGCGCCACTTCGGGCTCGATCGGCGTCGTGGCCGCATAATCGAGGTAGATGGGTGCCGAGCTCACCGCGAGCCTCCGCCTGCGGTCCGGCGGCGGTTCTGCACCGCGGTGAGGATACCGCGCAGAATGTTCACCTCGTTGTGATCGGGTTCCGCGCGCTGCAGCAGCCGGCGGATGCGCGCCATCAGGTGCGTACCGCTCTGCGTGCGGTCACGGAAGTCGATCTCCTCCAGCACCTGGGCAAAATGAGCGTAGAGACGCTCCATTTCCTGAGTGCTCGCGAGCGGTGCCGCAAGCGGCACCGACACCGGCGCAGCCGCCCCGCGTGCGCGGTACAGCTCATACGTGACCAGCTGTACCGCCATGGCGAGATTGAGCGAGGCATACTCCGGGCTCGCGGGTATGCGCACCAGCGCATGCGCCATCTCGAGCTCTTCATTGCTGAGGCCGCTGCGCTCGGCACCGAACACCACCGCAGCCGGGGCGCGCGCCGCCTCGGCCACGAGCCGAGCCGCTGCGGCGCGCACGTCGACGACCCGGAAGTACTGATCACGGTCGCGTGCCGTGGTGGCCGCGACATAGCCACAGCCGGCGAGCGCCTCGGTGAGTGAGCGCACGACGCGCGCGCCACGCAGCACATCATCCGCTCCGGACGCGCGTGCGCTCGCCTCCGGGTGCGGGAACTGGCGTGGGTTCACCAGTACCAGCGCCGCGAGCCCCATGTTCTTCATGGCACGCGCAGCGCCGCCGATGTTGCCCGGGTGCGAGGGGCCTACCAGCACGATACGAATGTCACAGGATTCCATGCATAGCTCGCCGCGTCAGGGTTGGCAGGGTTCGCGCTCGCTGGCAGATGTGATCCTCACCGCCGAGGGTGACGATGCGGCGTTGCGCCTCCTGCCGTTCACCGGATTTGCGCAATCCAACACCGTCGTGACCATGTCTGCGCGGCCGCTGCATCCGCTGCTGCGCCTCTATGGTACACAGGGTCCGCGCTGGCGGCTCGCTGCGCGCTGCGTGCGCCCGCGCGCGCAACCGGCGGGTGGCGGGCACCGCACGTGCCGACCGGGCAGGTCGCAGCCGCAGCCATCCCGTGGCCGGCGCCAATGCGCGGCACCGCGGTTCTCGAGCGGCCGGCAGCGCGTGCCGGGCGTTGCTATCATGAACGGCAATCATGCAGCCGCTCCTCAACATCGCCGTGCGTGCCGCGCGCCGCGCCGGCGAGCTCATCGTGCGCAGCATGAACCACCTCGACTCGCTCACCATCACCTCCAAGGGACGCAACGACTTCGTGACCGAGGTGGATCGCGCCGCCGAGCAGGAAATCATCGCCAGCATCCGCCGCCACTATCCGCAGCACGCTTTTCTCGCCGAGGAAAGCGGGCGCACGGGTGAGCATGACACACTCTGGATCATCGATCCGCTCGATGGCACCACCAACTTCCTGCACGGCTTCCCGGTTTTCGCGGTATCGATCGCCTGTCAGGTGCGCGGCCGTCTCGAGCACGCGGTGATCTACGATCCGCTGCGCCAGGAGCTGTTCACTGCCAGCCGCGGCGCCGGTGCGCATCTGGACAATCATCGGATGCGCGTCAGCAAGGGCCGTGTGCTCGAGGGGTCGCTGATTGCCACAGGTTTCCCCTACCGCGCCAACACGCAATATCTCGACGCCTACCTCGCGATGCTGCGCGCGGTCACCCTGCAGGCGGCTGGCGTACGGCGGCCCGGAGCCGCGGCGCTCGACCTGGCCTACGTCGCCGCCGGCAGAGTCGATGCGTTCTGGGAGATCGGCCTGAGCGCCTGGGATACCGCGGCCGGCACGCTTCTCATCCAGGAGGCCGGCGGCCGCATCGGCACGCTGAGCGGCGCCGAGTACCGCCAGGGCGGTCATGTCGTCGCCGGCACCCCGAAGGTCTATGCCGCGCTCATCGAGCTGCTCGCGCCGCACCTGCCGCCGGAGCTGCGCACTTCCTGAGCACGCGGCAGTTGCGCGCGGCCGCTGGCTCGCTTTCCACAGAGTGCTTGTGTAGAGTCCTCGGCACGAAAAAACCGGGGGTCCTGTGCCGAGTCAGCTTCTTGCGACGAAGTCCATTGCCGAGCTGCACGAGCAGGAATCCTCAGGCAATCAGCTGCGGCGTGCACTCACCGCCACACAGCTCACACTGCTCGGCATCGGCGGCGTCATCGGCACCGGAATCTTCGTGCTCACCGGGGTCGCCGCCGCCCAGAATGCGGGCCCGGCGCTGCCGCTATCGTTCATCGTCGCAGGACTCGGCTGCACGTTCGCAGGACTCTGCTACGCAGAGTTCGCTGCCATGATCCCCGTTTCCGGCAGCGCCTACTCCTATTCCTACGCGACGCTCGGCGAGGGCGTCGCCTGGTTCATCGGCTGGAACCTGGTACTGGAGTATCTGTTCGCGGTTGCCACCGTGTCGGTGGGCTGGTCCGGATATGCCGTGAGTCTGCTCGACCAGCTGCATATACACCTGCCGCCCGCGTTGTCGCACGCGCCGCTCGATCAGGGCGCCGACGCGCTGCACCTGGTACGGACCGGGGCGATCATCAACCTGCCGGCGATATTGATCGTCGCTGCGATCGCCACCATCTGCTATATCGGCATCAAACAATCTGCCTCGTTCAACTCCGTCGTCGTGACCATCAAGGTCACGGTAATCGTGCTGTTCATCCTCTTTGGCGTCGGTTACATCAACACCGACAACTGGCACCCGTTCGTGCCGCCGAACTCGGGCACCTGGGGTGTCTACGGTCCGAGCGGGATCCTGGCCGCCGCGGGAGTCATCTTCTTCGCTTACATCGGCTTCGATGCCATCTCGACTGCTGCACAGGAAGCCAAGAACCCACAGCGCGATATGCCCATCGGCATCCTCGCGAGTCTCGTCATCTGCACCATCCTGTATGTGGCGGTCTCTGCGGTACTCACCGGCATGGTCAGTTACCGGGAGCTCAACGTTCCGGCGCCCGTAGCACTGGCGCTCGATAAGTACGCCGGGCTGCACTGGCTGGGAATTCCGGTCAAGCTCGGTGCGGTGGCGGGCATGACTTCGGTGATGTTGGTCATGACCATTGCCCAGGCGCGCATCTTCTTCGCCATGGCGCGCGATGGCCTGCTGCCGCCATGGTTCGGCAACGTGCATCCGCGCTTCCGCACACCTTCCACTGGCACAGTGGTCACCGGGGTGTCGGCCGCCCTCATCGGCGGGGTGTTTCCGGTGGGTCTGCTCGGCCACCTGGTCTCGATCGGCACCCTGGCCGCGTTCGTAACCGTATGTATCGGAGTGCTGATACTGCGCGTGACCCGTCCGGAGCTGTCACGCCCGTTTCGGACGCCGTATCCCTGGTTTACCTGCATTGCCGGGGCGCTCGTGTGCGGGCTGATGATGGCGTCGCTCGGGATCGCTACCTGGATTCGGCTCGCCGTCTGGACCGCGGTCGGCGTGCTGGTCTACGTGTTTTACGGCTACCGCCACAGCGCGCTGCGCAGAGCCGCGAACGGCGCTGCCGCAAGTCCGCGCACTGCCTGATCCGTGCGGCGCCGTGCGCGCCGCTCACTCAGCGTCTTTTCGCCGCGCCTCGCCCGGCGGGTTTGTCCCGAGGCGCCGCCGCAGCCGCATGTTGATCAGCTCGACGCCGAAGGCGAAGGCCATGGCGAAGTACAGGTAACCCTTCGGAATCTCGAAGTGCAGCCCCTCGCCTACCAGCGCCACGCCGATCAGCAGCAGGAACGAGAGCGCCAGCATCTTGATGGTCGGATGGCGGGTGATGAAGGCGCCGATCGAGCGCGACACCCACATCATGACCAGGATGGCCGCGACGATGGCGGCCACCATGACCGGTAGTTCCCGCACCAGCCCGATGGCGGTGAACACCGAGTCGAGCGAGAACACGATGTCGATGATCGCGATCTGCGCCACCACGGCGGCAAAGTTGCGCCGCAGCCGGCGGCGGTCCGTCTCGGGCGGCTGGCCCTCGAGCGTCTGATGGATCTCCAGCACGCTCTTGCCGAGCAGGAACAGTCCGCCGGCGAGCAGCACCAGGTCGCGCCCGGAGAAGCTGCGTCCGGCGATCTGCAGCCACGGCCGCGTGAGGTGCGTGATCCAGACGATCGAAAACAGCAGCGCGATGCGCGTCAGCATCGCGAGCGCCAGCCCGGTAATGCGCGCGGCGGAGCGCCGCGCTGCCGGCAGCCGCTCGACCAGGATGGAGATGAAGATGATGTTGTCGATGCCGAGAACGATCTCGAGCAGCGACAGCGCGAGGAAAGCCAGCCAGAGGTGTGGATCGGCGATCAGGGCACGGTCGCTCCGTTACGGCAGGTGATCGAGCGCGGCCTTCTTGACCGAGGGGAACAGGTGCTCGGCCGTGAGTCCGAAGTCGAGCGCGATGGCGCTCGAGATGTAGATCGAGGAGTAAGTGCCGGCGATGATGCCGATGAGCAGTGCCGCGGAGAAGCCGCGCAGCGCCGGACCGCCGAGGAACAGCAGCGCCACCACGACGATCGAAGTCACCACCTTGGTCATGATGGTGCGCGAGAGCGTCTGGTTGATGGACTGATCGAGTATCACGTCCGAGGGCGAGCGGCGGTTGCTCTCGAAGCGCTCGCGGATGCGGTCGAACACCACCACCGTGTCATTCAGCGAGTAGCCGATGACGGCGAGGATGGCAGCGACCACCGCCAGATCGAAGGACATCTGGCTGAGCGAGAAGAAGCCGATCACCAGGATCGGATCGTGCAGTACCGCGAAAATCGCGCCGAGCGACAGCCGCCAGGTGTGGAAACGGAACGCGATGTACAGAAATATCCCGAGCAGCGTGAAGAACAGCGCCCACATGGCGCTCACCTTGAGCTCGTTGCCGACCTGCGGGCCGACCACATCCAGCTGCGTCACCTGCACCGCCGGGTCGACCGTGTGCAGCGCGCTTTCCAGGCGGGTGCGCACTTCCCCGGGACTCTGCTGCGGATCGGGAGGCAGACGGATGGCGATGTCCCGCGAGGAGCCGAAGCTCTGCACCTGCGGCTCGCGAAAACCGCTCGCAGCGAGCGCGGCGCGCACCGCATCGACATTGGCCGCTTGCGGGAAGCTCACCTCGGCGCTCACGCCACCGGTGAAGTCGATGCCGAGGTTGAGCCCGCGGCTGAAGAACGAGCCGAGCGACACAATCATGAGGATGGCAGAGAGCGTGTACCACACCTTGCGCGTGGCCATGAACGGGAAGCTGGTCTGGTGGCTGAAGAATTCCACTTGGCTTGGTCCTTTGCGGCGGCCGCGGGCGGCGCTCAGATCGACAGGCGCGCCACCTTGCGCTGACCCCCGTACATGAGGGTGAGCAGCGCGCGGCTACCCATGAGCGAGGTGAACATGGAGGTCAGGATGCCGAGCGTCAGCACGATGGCGAAGCCGCGGATCGGGCCGGTGCCGAGCACCCACAACACAACCCCGGCGATCAGCGTGGTGATGTTGGAATCGGTGATGGCCGATAATGCCTTGTCGAAGCCGGCGCGGATCGCGGCCTGCGGCGTGACGCCCTTGCGCAGCTCCTCGCGGATACGCTCGTAGATCAGCACGTTGGCATCCACCGCCATGCCGACAGTGAGGATGATGCCAGCGATGCCCGGGAGCGAAAGTGACGCGCGCATCATCGACAGCAGCGCGGTGAGCAGCACCACGTTGGCGAGCAGCACCAGGTCGGCCACCAGGCCGAAGGTCTTGTAGTAGACCCACATGAACAGGAACACCCCCGCCATGCCGACGATGAGCGCGGTGACTCCCTTGTCGATGTTATCGCGCCCAAGGCTCGGGCCGATGGCGCGCTCCTCGATGGGGTAGAGCGGCGCCGCCAGCGATCCGGACTTGAGCAGCAGGGCCAGCTCGCGGGACTCGCCGGCCTGGAGCCCGGTGATCTGGAAGTTATTGCTGAATATCCCGCGGATGGTGGCGTCGTTGATCACCTGCTCGTCGGTCACTTCGCGGCTGACTTTTTTGCCGTTCACCTCGCTGCTCTCGCGGCGCTTCTCGATCAGCACCACCGCCATGCGGCGGTTGAGATTCGCGCGCGTGGTGCGCAGCATGGCATCGCCGGCGCGCGCATCGAGCCTGATGTTGACCGCCGGACCTTCCTGCGACTGACCACTGGTGGCATTGGTAAGCTGATCGCCGGTGGCGATCACCTCGCGCTTGAGCAGCACCGGGCGGCCGATGCGCGTATGGGTATACAGCTTCGAGCCGAGCGGCACGCGCCCGGTCTGCTGCGCCTCGTAGGCGTTGTTCTGCATGTCTTCCAGGCGGAACTCGAGCGTCGCGACCCGTCCGAGAATGTCCTTTACCTCGGCGGAGTTCTGCACCCCCGGCAGCTGCACGTTGATGCGATCGACTCCCTGGCGCTGCACGATCGGCTCCGAGACCCCGAGGCCGTTGACTCGGTTGCGCAGCGTCGTCATGTTCTGCTCGAGAGCATAGTCGCGGCGCTCCCGGACCTGCGCGGCGGTCATCGCGGCGTTGATCGCCGAGCCGCTCGGGAGGCTGTCGGTGGTCACCGTGAGACCCTGCAGGACATTGTTAAGCGCGCCGCGCGCGGCGTTCACGTCGGCTTCTGGCGGCAACACGATGCGCACGGCACCCGGACCGCCGCCGCCCGTCGCCGCCGTACCCACCTCCTTCACGGGAATATGCGCAGCGGCGAGCGCCCGGCGCGCATCCTGCGCGTACCCCTCGAGCGCCTGAGTGACCGCGGCATTGACGTCGACCTGGTAGAGCAGGTAGAGGCCACCACGCAGATCGAGGCCGAGGGGCATGGGACGCAGTCCCAGCGCGCGCAGCACCGGCGGGGTGCGCGGCGCGAACGACAGCGCGGTGCGGTAGGTGTCGGCGTATTGCGCGTTGACCGCATCGCGTGCCGCCAGCTGGTCGGGGACGCTGGTGAAGCGCACCATGAGGCGCCCGCTGTCGATGTAGCTCTTGCCGTAATGCACGCCGTGCTGCGTGAGGAATGTCTCGAGCGCGCGCTGCGCGTCCGCAGTGACGGCGATATGGTCCTTGCGCTCGACCTGCAGCGCCGGGTCCTCGCCAAAGAAATTCGGCAGCGCAAACACCAGCGCCAGCAGCAGTACCGCGGCAACGAGTAGATATTTCCAGCGGGGATACTCCAGCATGGTCAGGCGCTCTTCAGGGTGCCCTTCGGCATGAGCTGTGTCACCTGCACCTTCTGCACCTTGACGCGCACGCCATCGGCCACCTCGAGGGTGACGAAGGTGTCGCCCACGTCGGTGACGCGGCCGAGCAGCCCACCGCTGGTCACCACCTCATCGCCGCTGGCGAGCTTCGACAACAGTGCCTGATGCTCCTTGGCGCGACGCTGCTGTGGACGGATGAGCATGAAATAAAACAGCGCGATGAAAGCCGCCATCAACAGCGCGAACTGGAACGACCCGCCGCCAGCGGCGGGGGCGGCCTGCGCCCAGGCATCGGTGATCAAGCCATTCATGTCTGTGGTCCAGGAAGCGAAAAGGGCGGCATTATGCCATGACGCAGCCACCGCCTGAGAAATCGGCGCAGCCGCCGGCCAGGCGCCGATGAGGCAGCGCGTTAGCACTGCTCGGCCGCGTGCGTGGTTCTGCCTGCCAGGAAGTTGCGGCTCCACTCGCCGAGCCGGCCCGCGGCGATGGCCGTGCGCAGCGCGTGCATCAGGCCGAGATAGAAATGCAGATTGTGGATGGTGTTGAGGCGTGAGCCGAGGATCTCGTTGCAGCGGTCGAGATGCCGCAGATACGAACGGCTGAAGTGCCGGCAAGTGTAGCAGTCGCACTCGCCGTCCACCGGCCCGGGATCGGCGGCATAGGCGCTGTTGCGGATATTGATGACACCGCGGGAAGTGAACAGGTGGCCGTTGCGCGCGTGCCGTGTGGGCATGACGCAATCGAACATGTCGATGCCGCGTGCGACCGCAGCGACGATGTCCTCAGGCCGCCCGACGCCCATCAGGTACCGCGGCCGCTCGGCAGGCATGCACGGAACGAGTGCTTCGAGCACTGCGAGGCGCTCCTCTTCTGCCTCTCCCACCGCCAGCCCGCCGACGGCGAGCCCGGGCCACGGCAGGCGCAGCAATGCCTCCAGCGAGGCGAGCCGCAACGGCAGGTGCATACCGCCCTGGACGATACCGAACAGGCCCCCCGGGGGCGGCTCCCGGTCGGTGCGGTAGTAATGAGCGTGGCTGCGCACCGCCCAGCGCATCGAGCGCTCCATCGAGGCGCGCGCTTCGGCCTCGGTCGCGGGATAGGGCGTGCAGTCATCGAGCGCCATCGCGATGTCCGAGCGCAGCGCGAGTTGCACGTCCATCGAGTCTTCAGGATTGAGCCGCACCTCGCGGCCGTCGACCGGCGAGCGAAAGCGCACGCCCTCCTCGCTGATCCGCCGCAGGCTGCGCAGGCTGAACACCTGGAATCCGCCGGAGTCGGTGAGCAGTGTTTGCCTCCAGTGCATGAACCGGTGCAGCCCGCCGTGAGCGGCGATGATCGCGGGGCCGGGCCGCAGCAACAGGTGCAAGGTGTTGCCGAGGATGACCTGGGCACCGAGTCCCTCGAGCTCCTCGGGAGTCATGGCTTTCACCGTGCCGTAGGTCCCCACCGGCATGAAAGCAGGCGTCTCGACCGTCCCGTGTACGGTCGTGAGGCTGCCGACACGTGCCGCGCCATCGCGTGCGCGCACGGTGAACGTCGGGTTCAAGCGCGGCCTCGTGAGACGAGCATCGCATCGCCGTAGCTGAAGAAGCGGTAGCGCTCGCGCACCGCGTGCGCGTAAGCCTCGAGCACCGCACGCTGGCCGCCGAAGGCGCTCACCAGCATCAGCAGGGTGGACTCCGGCAGGTGAAAGTTGGTGAGCAGGAGATCACACACCTGGAAGCGGAAACCGGGGACGATGAAAAGACGCGTCTCGCCCTGCCAGGGCGTAAGCACGGGAGTGCCCGCGGGCCGTGCGAGCGCCGCGGATTCGAGCGCGCGCACCACCGTCGTGCCGACGGCGACCACACGTCCACCGGCCGCATGCGTCGCAGCGATGGCTGCGCAGGCCGCCGCCCCGACCGAGGCGCGCTCCGGGTGCAGCACGTGCGCCGCAACATCCTCGCTCCGCACCGGCTGAAACGTACCCGCACCGACGTGCAGTGTGACTGACGCGCGGCGGATACCCCGCGCGGCGAGCGCGCTCGAAAGCGCTGCATCGAAGTGCAGGCTCGCCGTAGGCGCTGCCACGGCGCCCGGCTCGCGCGCGAATATGCTCTGATAGCGCTCGCGATCTTCCGGCCGCGGCGCGCGCTGGATGTAGGGCGGCAGTGGCACCGCGCCGAAGCGCTCGAAGAACTCGAGCGCCGGCGCAGGCAGCTCGATGCGCCACAGTTGCGCCTCGCACGCGAGCACGCGCACTACACCGCCCGTCGTTGCCACTTCCAGGCCAGCGCGGATTGGCTTGCTGGCGGAGAGCTGCGCAAGGGCCTGCGTGCCCTCGAGCGCCCGCTCGAGCAGTATTTCCACACGACCGCCGGAGGGTTTGTTGCCGATGAGCCGCGCTGCCACGACGCGCGTGTCATTGACGACCAGCAGATCGCCTTCCCGCAGCTCGCCCGTCAGATCCCGTATCGAGCGGTCGCGCAGCGCGCCGGTGTTGCCTTCGAGCACCAGCATGCGCCCGGCCGAGCGCTCGCAGGGCGGCTCCTGGGCAATCAATTCCGCAGGCAGGTCATAAGCGAAGTCCCGGCGGCGCACGCACGCATGTTACACGGCCCATCACTCCGCCCTTGCTCCGCATACCGTTCCGGCGCGTGTAGCCCTATACTGCCCGCGCCTCTCGATGCCCGAGTGGCGGAATTGGTAGACGCAGCGGACTCAGTCGATCAATTTGAGCCCCCGCGGAGAAATCCACGGGGTGCAGCCCGTCAAACTCGGTGAAGGCCCTGGAGCGCTAGCGCGCCGAGCTCACGCCGAGCCAAGCCCTGCGGCATCCGCGCAGGGAAGGTGTAGAGAGCAGACGGCGGGCACCTAACGCCGAATGGCTACGGTGAAGGCGTGCTCCAGACCACGAACTCGCGGCGCCGGGGCGCCCGGGGCGGCGAAAGCCGAAGTGGCCCGAAAATCCGCCGCCCTGAAAAGCGTGTCGGTTCGACTCCGACCTCGGGCAGTCAAGCCTTGTAGTAGGAGGTAGGAAGTCCCAGGCCCCGAAGCATCCGCACGCCGCCGATATCCCCGATACTTGCGATGCGACGGCCGGCCCTCTGAGAGCACCTCCGCCTGCTCCACCACGTCGGCCTTAGTTGGCGCTGATCGCGGCGCCCGACGAGCCGCCGGACACCGCTCGCAGGGCGCCGCGCTTGCGCCTCAGGAACGGCTTTTCTATCAGAGTCCAGGAGACTGCGGCGACTCCTAGCGACGCAACTACCGCCGCGCCCAGCGCAACCCATCCGGAGGCGACGGCCAAGCCCAACATGAGATCGATCACAAGCATGTGATAGATGTACAGACCGTACGAGACATCCTGGTGTCGCAATAGCCTGTCCGAAAGCTCCGGGACGGACATCGCCAGGGACACGATGAGCCCGGCGAGGGGCAGCAGGTACACCGGGCTGATATCGTTGCCTCCAACCTCAACGCGCAGCCATCTCGCGGCCGTGCACAGCAGCACGTATCCGAGTCCCCACCAGTGGGCACGGCCGACCAGCCACGCACGCACAGCGCGCCAATTTCTCTGAATCGCAACGCCGACAAGAAACATCCATAGATACGGTGCCACGGTGAGGCGCAGGAAACCGTACGCTGGGATCAGCAGCAGCTGGACCGAGAGACTCCCCAGGGCGATCGCAAGCAGAGGCACGTGACCACGCCGGCTTCGCAGCTGCAGGATCCGGTAGAGAGCGGGTAGCAGAACGTAGAATTCGAGCTCGATCGGAATGGTCCACTGGCTGCCGTTGAGGGCACCGGTGCTGAGAGTCTTGAAGAAGTCGGCCTGGTAACTCTGGAAGAAACTCATCTGTGCTGCCCACCACAGCAGCCAGTGGGTCGCGGCGACCGGTCCGAGAGAGCTGACTCCGAGCGCAAGGATCGCCGCGACGCTGACGGCGAGACACACCCACAGGCCCGGGAAGATGCGCAAGCAGCGGTTTCGCAGGTACTCGCGCAGCGAGTCCGAGCGCTCGTACGACATCGAGATCAGCAGCCCGCTGACCACGAAGAAAATCGGCAGGCCGGGGAATCGTTCCAGGCCGCCCGCCACGAGGTGCACGAAGTAACCAGTCGGCTTCAGGAATGTGATGGCGTGGACGAGCGCGACCTGCAGCGCCGCGAGCAGCCGCAGCAGGTCGAAATTGTTGACACGCCATTCGATCGGCAACTGTCCGGGCACATGGGGTGCTGCTGGTGGCGGCGTGCTGCGACCGGCTACGGCGGGTGGGCTGAGCGTTTCTGACACGGGCGTAGGAGTAAGGTCCGGGCTACAACTCTCCGATCCGAAAGCGAATCCGCAGTCGGCGACCCATGCGCTGCACCGACGCGGGCGCGCAGAGCAACCATCTGTGCCTCTCAGATTGTTAGTGTGGATACCGATGGTACCGAAGACCCGCCTCCGTCACTCGAATCAGTGGGTAGCTGGATGAGCCACTCGAAATGCGGCGGGAAGGGGCACCTGGTCCACTCTGCGCTCGCGGACCAGAGACCCCGCAAGCTCTTCGATCGCGGCGGTCTCTACCTGGGTGCGCTGTGAGCATTGGGGTATATTTTGGGGTACGGCCAGTCGCGACGAGACCCAGTCGCGCTAAATTCAGGAGCTTGCGCCCAAGGTATGGTGCCGACCTCGGGCACCACCACAAACTCAGCGGAGCTTGGTATTTTTCCAGCGGCACCATGAAATTCTGTAACCAGTGCGGCGCAGCGGTGCAGCTCTCCGTTCCTGCGGGCGATCATCTGCCGCGCCATGTCTGTGAGTCCTGCGGCACGATCCACTATGAGAACCCGCGCCTGGTGGTGGGCTGCGTCCCGGATCACGAGGGCCGCATTCTGCTGTGCCGCCGCGCCATCGAGCCGCGGCGCGGGTACTGGACGGTACCCGCCGGGTTCATGGAGAACGGCGAGACGTTGCAGCAGGCCGCGGCACGCGAGTCACGCGAAGAAGCGCTCGCCGAGGTGACGATCGGATCGCTGCTCTCGGTGGTGCACGTGTTGCATGCGGAGCAGGTTCACGTGTTCTTCCGTGCCGCGTTGCCGGCGGCCCGTTACGCCGCGGGCGCCGAAAGCCTCGAGGTCGCGCTGGTCGAGCCGGCCGACATTCCCTGGGCTGACATCGCCTTCCCGAGCACGGATTTCACGCTGCGGCGCTATCTGGAGGACCGGGCGGCAGGCCGCGAGCCATACCATTTCACCACCATCGACCGGCGGCTGCAGCGGCCTGCCGGGGGCTGATTACCCGCGAACTGCCGGCATGGCACAATGCTGAGCTGCGCGCGCGCCGTGCGCCACCGATGCCTCCTGCCTGAGGAAGACAATGACTTTCGTCGTCACCGAGAACTGCATCAAGTGCAAATACATGGATTGCGTCGAGGTCTGCCCGGTCGACTGCTTCCACGAGGGCCCCAATTTTCTCGCCATCGACCCCGATGAGTGCATCGACTGCACACTGTGCGAGCCCGAGTGCCCGGTAGAAGCGATCTTCTCCGAGGAGGAGCTGCCGGCGGGTCAGGAGCAGTTCAAGCAGCTCAACGCCGAGCTCGCCAAGAATTGGCCGGTGATTACCGAGAAGAAAGCAGCGCCGCCCGATGCCAAGGAGTGGGAAGGCAAGCCCGAGAAGCTGAAGCTGCTCGAGCGCTGAAGCGGCGCAGCTGACGCTACTTGCCGTCCTTCAGGTGCTGAGCCAGCACATCGGGCGGCACGTAACCCGGCAGCAGCTCGCCATTCTGCATGATGATGGCCGGCGTGCCCTCGAGCGCGAACTCCTGACCGAGCGCATAGCTGCGCGCCACGGGGTTGTCGGCACAAGGCTTGGTCTTCAGCTCCTCGCCGAGCTTCGCGCGGGTGAGCGCGGCGTTGCGATCGGGCGAGCACCAGACCTGCTCGGCCTTGGTCCAGGCCGCGGTGTTGGGTCCGGTCCGCGGGTACAGCAGGTAGCGCACACGGATGCCGAGCCGGTTGTAGGCACCCATCTGACTGTGCAGCTTGCGGCAGTAGGGACAATCCACGTCGGTGAACACGGTGACGGTGTACTTCGGATCCTTCGGACCGAAGACCAGCATGTCCTCTTCGGGGAACGCGCCCATCGCCTTGATGCGCAGCTCGCGCCGGTGCTGCTCGGTCAGATTGTTGTTGCTGGCGAGTTCGACCAGATCCCCGGTGAAGGCATACTTGCCATCGGCGGTCACGTAGACGATGTCGGCACCGCGCGTGAGCTCGTAGATGCCGGGCACCGCGGTCGCGCGCAGCTCCTCGGGACGCGTACCCGGAATGTGAGCGGCGACCGCGACGCGCGGATCGGCCTGGGGCGGCGCCTGCTGCGCCGGTACCATGCCGGTCGCGGCGCACAGCGCGAGCAACACTAGCGTCCTGTTGGCAACCATTAATGACTTCCGCTGGGGAGTTTGGACCCTGGGCGCCGCGCGAGGTTCGGTTTCGATGCGGCGCAGATTGATGCGCGAGTCTAGCACGCAGGCGCGGAGCAGGTGACCGCGTCCGTTCCCGCAGCTTCAGCCGCGCGGGTGATGCTGAGCGTGCAGCTCCTTGAGCCGCTCGCGTGCCACGTGCGTGTAGATCTGCGTGGTCGACAGGTCGCTGTGGCCGAGCAGCATCTGCACCACGCGCAGGTCCGCGCCGTGGTTCAGCAGGTGCGTGGCGAAGGCGTGCCGCAGGGTGTGCGGGGAGAGTTCCTTGCCGATCCCGGCCTTGCGCGCGTAGCGCTTGATGATGTGCCAGAACGCCTGGCGGGTCATGCGGTCGCCGCGGCGCGTCGGAAAGAGGTAATCGGTCTGGCGCTCGAGCAGGATCTCGCCACGGGCGCCGCGGCTGAATTCCTTGAGTGCCCGCATCGCTTCCTCGCCGAGCGGGATGAGCCGCTCGCGATCGCCCTTGCCGATGATGCGAATCACGCCCTGATTGAGGTTGATCTGGCCCTGGCGGAGGTTCACGAGCTCCGACACGCGCAGCCCGGTGGCGTACAGCACTTCGAGCATGGTGCGGTCGCGGTTGCCGAGCGGGTCGCTCACCACCGGTGCCGACAGCAGCGACTCGACTTCCTCCTCGGTGAGCGAGCGCGGCAGCGAGCGGCCGATCTTCGGCATCGCGATCTGCGCGGTGGGATCCTCGCGGATCGCGCCTTCGCGCATGAAGTAACGGAAGAAGCGGCGGAAGCTCGACAGCTGGCGCGCAGTGGAACGCGGGCGGGCGCCGGCGCGCACGCGCCAGGCGATGAAATCCTGCAGATCCGCGCGCGAGGTACGCATGATCGGCACGTTGCGCTCGGCCAGCCAGCGCGCGAGCGCGGTGAGGTCGGCGCGGTACGCCGCCAGCGTATTCGGCGACAGACCCCGTTCCATCCAGACCGCATCGAGAAAGCGCGACACGGCAGGATCTGCGGAATCGGTGTTGGCGGTCACGGCGATGGCGGTATTCGACAAACCTGATCTCGTTGGGAGAGCTGAGCTCAACGGTCGCGCTGCGTCAGCAGACTAGAGCTCCGGCCTTCCCGATAATGTGGTACCCCAGTATGGTGAGCGCGGCCCTGCGATCGACGTGACCACCTTCACATCTACACTCCAGCATTAACATAAAGAGAACCTGTTCACATTTCACACGCCTCACCCGCACTCCGGCCGCCAACTTGAAGCCTCTATTCCTGATCCGCTCGCTGCTGCGCGCCCTGGCGCGCCTCGGGTACGCCCTGTGGGCGCTGCTGGCATTTGTGGTGGTGGGGCTGTGCGCGCTGGTGCTGCTCATCCTGCTGCCCGGTGTCGCGCGGCGGCGGGCCGCGGCACGCGCCGCGGCGCGCGCGTGGCTGCACCTCGCCGGCCTGCCGCTCGCGGTGCGCTTCCCGGAACGGCTGCCGGACGGGCAGTGCGTGGTGGTGTGCAATCACGCCAGCTACCTCGATGGCATCGTGCTCACCGCGGCGCTGCCGCCACGGTTCGCCTTCGTGATCAAGCGCGAGATGGCCCGCGTACCCTTCGCCGGGGCGCTGCTGAGAAGGATCGGCTCGGAATTTGTCGAGCGTTTCGACCGGCAGCGCGGAGCGAGCGACGCGCGGCGCGTGCTGCGCAACGCCACCCAGGGACACTCGCTGGTGTTCTTCCCGGAAGGGACCTTTACCCGGCAGCCGGGGCTGCTGAAATTCCACATCGGCGCTTTTGCGAGCGCCGCGCGCGCCGATTGTCCGCTCGTGCCCGCGGTGCTGCGCGGGACGCGCCGTGCGCTAGCGCCGAACGGCGCCCTGCCGCGCCCAGGCCCCTTGGAAATGGAGCTGCTGCCGCCACTCACGCCGCCGCGGGGGGATGGCGAGCACGCCGTGACCGAGCTGCGCGACCGCGCCCGCGCGGCGATACTCGCCGCGCTCGGCGAGCCGGACCTCACATGTTGCGGCGATACTGACCGCCCACCTGATACAGAGCCCGAGAGATCTGCCCGAGCGAGCAGACCTTGACGGACTCCATGAGTTCGGCAAACACGTTGCCGCCGCTCGCCGCGACCTGCTGCAGCCGCCCGAGCCTTGCTGGCGCCCGCGCGGCATTGCGCGCCTGGAAGGCGCGCACCGCCGCAACCTGATCCTGTTTTTCCTCCTCGGTGGAGCGGATCAGCGCGGTGCCCTTGTGCTCATCGACGGCATCGGCGCCGGAGAGGAAGGTGTTGACTCCGACGATCGGCAGCGAGCCATCATGCTTGCGCGTCTCGTAGTGCAGGGATTCCTCCTGGATCTTGCTGCGCTGGTACATGGTCTCCATCGCCCCGAGAACTCCGCCGCGCTCGGAGAGCGCATCGAACTCGCGGTACACCGCCTCCTCCACCAGGTCGGTCAGATAGTCGATGGCGAATGATCCTTGCCATGGGTTCTGTATCTTGTTGAGACCGAGCTCGCGATTGATGATGAGCTGGATGGCGACCGCGCGCCGCACGCTTTCCTCGGTAGGAGTGGTGAGCGCCTCGTCGTAAGCGTTGGTATGCAGGCTGTTGCAGTTGTCGAACAGCGCATACAGTGCCTGAAGCGTTGTGCGAATGTCGTTGAAGGAGATCTCGCGCGCGTGCAGGCTGCGCCCCGAGGTCTGCACGTGGTACTTGAGCATCTGGCTGCGTGCGGACCCGTGATAGCGCTCGCGCATCGCACGCGCCCAGATGCGGCGCGCCACGCGGCCGATGACCACGTACTCCGGGTCCATACCGTTGGAGAAGAAAAACGACAGATTGGGTGCGAAATCATCGATCTTCATGCCGCGCGCCAGGTAGTACTCCACGATGGTGAAGCCGTTGGCGAGGGTGAAGGCGAGCTGCGAGAGCGGGTTGGCGCCCGCTTCGGCGATGTGGTAGCCGGAAATCGACACCGAATAGAAGTTGCGCACCCGCTGGTCGATGAAATACTGCTGCACGTCGCCCATCATGCGCAGTGCGAATTCCGTGGAAAAGATGCAGGTGTTCTGCGCCTGATCCTCTTTGAGGATATCGGCCTGGACCGTGCCGCGCACCTTCTCGAGCGCTTGCGCGCGGATGCGCTCGTAGCTCGCGCGCTCGAGGAGCTGATCGCCGCTCACCCCGAGGAGCCCGAGCCCCGAGCCGTCGTGGTGCGGCGGCAGCGCACCTTTGTAGGTGGGCGGCGGCACCCCAAGCGCAGCGCTTGCCGCGTGGAGTGCGGCGATTTTCTGCTCGGCCGCAGGCCACTCGCCTTGCGCGCGCAAGGAGCGCTCGACCTGTTGGTCGATCGCCGTGTTCATGAACATCGCGAGGATGATCGGCGCAGGTCCATTGATGGTCATCGACACCGAGGTCGCCGGATCGCACAGATCGAAGCCTGAATAGAGCTTCTTCATGTCATCCAGGGTGGCGATCGACACCCCCGAGTTACCCGTTCTGCCATACACATCCGGCCGCGTGTCCGGATCCTCGCCGTAGAGCGTGGTGGAGTCGAACGCCGTCGACAGCCGCGGCCCATGACCGTGCGCTAGGTAATGGAAGCGGCGGTTGGTACGCTCCGGTCCCCCCTCGCCGGCAAACATGCGCGTCGGATCCTCCTCCTCGCGCCGATAGGGATAGACGCCGCCGGTATAGGGGTAGTGACCCGGCAGGTTCTCGCTCAGGATGAACCGCAGCAGCTCGCCCCAGTCCTTCAGGTGCGGCACTGCCAGCTTCGGGATCGACGAGCGCGCGAGGCTTTCGGTGTAGTTCTCGCCGCTGACTTCCCGGCCACGCACCCGGTAGGTGTAGGTCGGGTCGGTGGCCGCCTGGCGCCGGCCCGGCCAGGCCTTGAGCTCCGCCAGCGCCTCGTTCCCTACCTCATCGAGCGCGCGGTTGTAAGCGGCGCGCAGCTCGCGCCGCGTGGCATCCGCTGCCTGATCATCGAGTGCTTGCTGCGGAAAGCGCTCGAGGGATGCGGGCAGGTATTCATCGTGGAGGAGCTGCAGTGACTCGTACGCACCAAAGGCGCGCCGTGCGGCATCGACCTGCAGCTCACTGCGGGCGCGCGTCGAGCGGCCCGCCTGGGCGATCTCTGAGAGGTAACGCGTGCGTGCTCCAGGGATGAGCGACGCGCGCCGGCCGAGCTCGGTGGGTCCCGCGTCGGCGAGCTCCCAGGAGGTACTGCCGATGCGCTTCTCGGCGAGCGAGGCACAGAGCGCCGCAAACAGCCGATTGACACCCGGGTCGTTGAAACGGCTCGCGATGGTCGGAAACACCGGCAGCTCCGCGTCGGCGAGCCCCCGGGCGCGCTCGGCATGGTTGCGGCGCCACTGCTTGCGCACATCGCGCAGGCTGTCCTCCGCCCCGCGCTTCTCGCTCTTGTTGAGCACGATGAAATCGGCGAAGTCGAGCATCTCGATTTTCTCGAGTTGACTCGCCGCCCCGTATTCGCTGGTCATCACGTACAGCGACACGTCGGTCAGATCCACGATCTCGCTGTCGGATTGGCCGATACCGGCCGTCTCGACGATCACCAGATCGAAGCCCGCCGCCTGGTAGAGCGCGATCACGTCCTTGAGCACCGCGGAGGTGGCGAGGTGTGCGCGCCGGGTGGCGAGCGAGCGCATGAAAATGTTCTCGGAGGCGAGGCTGTTCATGCGGATGCGATCGCCGAGCAGTGCGCCACCCGAGCGCCGCCGGGTGGGATCCATCGCGACCACCGCCACCTGCAGTTGCGGGAAGTGCCGCGTGAGCCGCGCGAGCAACTCATCGGTGAGGCTCGACTTGCCGGCACCGCCCGTGCCGGTGATGCCGATGACCGGCGCCTGATGACGCGAGCGTGCTAACGCCCGGCGCACCTGCTCCACCTGCGCACCCGCGCTCCCCTCGTAGTCGGCGCCTTCGAGCACGCTGATGGTGCGGGCGATCAAGCCGTGATCGCGCGGGTTGAGCGGTCGAAACTCGTAGGGCGGCTTGTGCGCCGCCGCGACGCGGGCGAACACATCATCGATCATCCCGGCGAGACCGAGCCGCCGCCCATCCTCGGGAGTGTAGATCTTCTCGACACCGTGGCGCTCGAGCGCCTCGATCTCGTGCGGCGCGATCGTGCCGCCGCCGCCCACCACGACGCGCACATGGGCGTAGCCACGCTCGCGCAGCATGTCGACCATGTAGACGAAGTATTCGTTGTGTCCGCCCTGGTAGGAGCTCACCGCGATCGCATCGGCGTCCTCGTCGATTGCCGCGCGCACGATGTCGGCAACGCTGCGGTTGTGGCCGAGATGGACCACTTCGGCGCCGCGCGCCTGCAGCAGGCGGCGGATCATGTTGATGGCCGCGTCGTGGCCATCGAACAACGAGGCGGCGGACACGAAGCGCAGTGGCGGACGGGCCTGGGCCGGCGCACTGCCGGCCGCCACGCTGTCAGTGCCGAGACGGGCGTTCATGGGCGCTGGTACCTATTTCTTTACCCACGGGTAGGAATGCTATACTGACCAGTATGATGTGGCCCTGTAGGATGGTCAACGCGCCGGCACCTACTGCCGTGCCGCCGGCGGCGTGACCTGCCCCGGCCACTGCACCGCTATAATACTCTTGCCGCCATGAACAGCCGCCGTCCCAGCCCGTTACCTCCCCCGAAGACCCCCGTTGCCGCGGCCTCGCCGTGGCGCACGAACCGTGAGCGGTTGCGCGACCGCGCACTCAAGCGCGAAGCGGTCATACGTGCCGCGGCACGCGAGTTCAATCGCAAGGGCTACCACAACACCTCGCTCGATGACATAGCCGCCGCCCTAGAGGTCACCAAACCGACCGTGTACTACTACGTGACCAGCAAGGAGCAGTTGCTGTTCCAGTGCTTCGTAGCCGGCGTCGAGCAGATCCGCGCCGCGTTCCGCGCGGTGCGCGAGCTCTCCGTGCCGGCACGCGAGCGGCTGAATGCCGTGCTGCGCCATTACGGCGAAGCGGTCGCCTCGGAGTTCGGCTGGTGCATGGTGCGCGCGGAGGAGCAGGATCTCTCCCCGGCGATGAGCCGCCACATCAAGTCGCTCAAGTCCGAGGTCGACCAGGGAATCCGCCGTCTGATTCGCGAAGGCATCCAGGATGGCTCCATCGAGGCGTGCGACCCGAAAATGACCGCGTTCGCGCTCGCTGGCGCCCTCAACTGGATCGCTCACTGGTATCGCGAGGACCAATCGCTCACTGGCGCGCAGATCGCGACTGCGTTCGTCACGGTTTTCGAGGGGGGTCTGCGTCCGCGCCGCGGCGCCCTCCACATCGATGCCCGCACCCGCCGCCGGCGGGCCCGCGGCACCCTGGCGCGCTGACACGAAGTCAAAGCGAGGCTGCCATGTCCCCTTCAGATGTTGTCATCGTTTCCGCCAAGCGCACCCCCATCGGCGCGTTCCTCGGCGCATTGTCACCCCTGAGCGCCGTCCAGCTCGGCAGCGCCGCGATCAAGGCGGCGCTGGAAGCGGGCAGCGTGAGCGCCACAGATGTGCAGGAAGTCATCATGGGGTGCGTGTTGCCGGCGAACCTCGGCCAGGCACCCGCGCGGCAGGCGGCGCTCGGCGCCGGTGTGCCGATCGCCACCCCTACCACCACCGTTAACAAGATGTGTGGCTCGGGGCTGAAGGCAGTGATGATGGCCGCCGATCAGATCCGCGCGGGGGGGGCGAGCATCGTGGTCGCCGGCGGGCTCGAGTCGATGAGCAACGCACCGTATCTTCTGCCCAAAGCCCGCAGCGGCTATCGCATGGGGCATGGCGAGATCATCGACCACATGCTGAAGGATGGCCTGCAGAGCCCGTTCGATGGCAAGTCGATGGGTTGCTTCGCGGATGCGTGCGCCAGCCGTTACGATTTCAGCCGCACGCAGCAGGATGCCTTCGCCACCGAATCGGTGCGCCGCGCGACGCAAGCACTGCAAGCGGGGGAGTTCGACGTCGAGGTGACGCCCGTCACGGTGAAGGGCCGCAAGGGCGAGACCGTGATCGCGCGCGATGAAACCCCGGGCACCTGCGATGTGAGCAAGATCGCCGCCATGAAACCCGCCTTCACCAAGGACGGCACGGTGACGGCGGCGAGCTCCTCCTCGATTTCCGATGGCGCGGCGGCGCTCGTGGTGATGAGCGCCCAGGCCGCAGCCGAGCGCGGCCTCAAACCACTCGCGCGCATCCTCGCCTACGCGAGCCATGCGCACGAGCCGGAGTGGTTCACCACGGCGCCCGTCGGCGCCATCCGCAAGGTGCTCACGCAGCTCAACTGGAAGCCGCACGATGCGGACCTGTACGAGATCAACGAGGCCTTCGCCGTGGTCACCATGGCAGCGATGCGCGACGTGGACATCGATCACGCGCGGGTGAACGTGAACGGCGGCGCCTGCGCCCTCGGTCACCCGATCGGGGCGACCGGCGCGCGCATTCTCACCACCCTGATCCATGCGTTGCGCCGGCGCGGTGGGCGACGCGGCATCGCCTCGCTGTGCATCGGCGGCGGCGAAGCGGTGGCGCTCGCGGTCGAGACTCCGCCGGCTTGAGGCAGCACGCGCCAGTTATCCAGGGGCGACAATGAAAATAAGCGATGCACGGGCCGTCATCACCGGCGGCGCCTCCGGGCTCGGTCTGGCGGTTGCACGCCATCTCGTGGCGGCAGGCGGCAAGGTGGCGCTGCTCGATGTGCAGGAAGGTCCGGGCCGGGCCGCCGCGGCCGCGCTGGGATCGGGTGCCGTGTTCCTGCGCTGCGATGTCACCTCCGAGACCGAGGTCAACACCGCCATGGACGCGGCCCAGGCGCACCTCGGGGGCCTGAACCTGCTGGTGAACTGCGCGGGCGTCGTCGGGGCCGGCCGTGTGCTCGGCAAGAGCGGGCCCATGGCTGGCGAATTCTTCACCAAGGTGGTGCACATCAACCTGATCGGCACCTTCCTGTGCGACAAGGCCGCCGCCGCGCTGATGCAGTCCAACGCGCCGACCGCTGACGGCGAGCGTGGCCTGCTGATCCACACTTCCTCGATTGCGGCGTTCGAGGGTCAGATCGGACAGGCCGCCTACTCAGCGACCAAGGCGGCGGTAGCCGGCATGGCGCTGCCGATCGCACGCGAGCTCGCGCGCTCCGGGATACGCTGCGTGGCGATCGCCCCGGGCATCTTCCACACCCCGATGATGGATGGCATGCCGAAGGAGGTGCAGCAGTCGCTCGCCGCACAGGTGCCTTTTCCGGCAAGGCTCGGCCGGCCCGAAGAGTTCGCGCAACTCGTCGCCAGCGTGGTCGAAATCCCGATGCTGAATGGCACCACGCTGCGCCTCGATGGCGCGATCCGCATGCAGCCGAAATAGATGAGCGCGGTGCCGGGCATCGAGCGCGATCGTCTCGAGTATGACGTCGTGATCGTCGGCGCGGGCCCTGCCGGGCTCGCCTGCGCGATCCGGCTGAAGCAGTTGAAGCCCGCAACGAGCGTTTGTGTCCTCGAGAAAGCTTCCGCCGTGGGGGCCCACTCGCTTTCCGGCGCCGTGCTCGAGCCGGGACCTCTCGAGCAGCTGCTGCCCGAGTGGTCGCGCGAATATCCCGGCATGAAAGTGCCGGCGACCGAGGATGACTTCCGCATCTTCACGCAAAAGGGCTCCTTCAAGCCGGTGCCCGACTGGCTGGTGCGGCTGCTGCCGCGCGCGATGACCTATTCGACGCCCTTCAACAACCATGGCAACTACATCATCTCCCTCGGACAACTCACGCCGTGGCTCGCCGCGAAGGCGGAATCGCTCGGGGTGGAGGTGTTCCCGGGCTTCGCCGCGGCCGCGCCGCTGTTCGCCGAGGGAGGCCTACTCAAGGGCGTGCGCATCGGCGACATGGGTCTCGATCGCAATGGCGAGCCGGGTCCCAACTTCACCCCCGGCGTGGAAATCCACGCACCGCTCACGGTGCTCGCCGAAGGTGCGCGTGGCTCGATCGCTAAGCAGCTCATTGCGCGCTTCGATCTCGCCCGCGGCCACTGCCCGCAGACCTTTGCGCTCGGCTTTAAGGAACTCTGGCAGCTGCCACCCGGCCGGGTGCGTGCGGGACGCATCGAGCATGCGCTCGGCTGGCCCGCTGATCCGTACACCTACGCAGGCAGTTTCCTCTATCACCTCGACAACGACCGGGTGTACGTCGGCTACATCGTCGGTCTCGATTACCAGGATCCGCGGCTCGCGCCCTTCGAGGCATTTCAGCAATACAAGAATCATCCGCGGGTGAAGCCGCTGCTCGAGGGCGGTGAGATCATCTCCGCGGGCGCGCGTACCATCGCCGCCGGCGGCTGGCAGTCGATGCCGACGCTCGAGATGCCCGGAGCGATCCTGATCGGCGATGCCGGCGGCACGCTCAATTTCGCCCGCATCAAGGGAGTGCACCAGGCGATTCGCAGCGGCACACTCGCCGGGCAGCACATCGCCGAGACTGGCGGCGGCGCAGGCTTTGACGCTCGCTGGCGCGCCTCGCAGGGCGGACGGGAGCTGCGGCGCGTGCGCAATTTCAAGCCCGCCTTCAAGCGCGGCATGTGGCTCGGCCTCATCAACTCCGCCTGGGAGATGCTCACCGGCGGCCACTCACCCTGGACGCTCAAGAACCGCGCCGACTGGTCGCGCCTCGCGAGGCTCGCCGAGTTCGAATCCCCCGATCGCGGCTGGGTAGAACGCACGCTGCCGCCGCGCGACCGGGTGTCGTTCGTTTTTTTCGCCGGCAACGCGCACGAAGAGAGCCAGCCCGTGCACCTTAAGGTGGCCGACACCCGCATCTGCGTCGAGCGCTGTACGCGGGAGTTCGGCAACCCGTGCGAGCGCTTCTGCCCTGCCGGCGTCTACGAGATGGTCGATGATGGTAGCGGCGGGCGCCGCCTGCAGATCAACGCCGCCAACTGCGTGCACTGCAAGGCGTGCGACATCAAGGACCCCTACGAGATCATCACCTGGACCACGCCCGAAGGCGGTTCGGGACCGAACTATCAGTCGTTGTAGCATTCGCTCATGACTGAGCTGTGGCGTCCATCACCCTCGCGCGTCGCGGACGCCAACCTCACGCGCTTCATGCGTTGCGTGAATGCGCGGCGCGGGCTGCAGCTGCGCGACTATGGCGATCTCTACGAATGGTCGCTGCGCTCGATGGAATCGTTCTGGCCGGAACTGGCGCGTTTTGCCGACGTGCGCGCGAGCTGGGGCGCAGGGCCGGTGATCGAGAACCCGCGGGTTTTACCCGGGGCCCGCTTCTTCGAGGATACCCAACTCAACTTTGCCGCGAACCTGCTGCGCTACGACGATGAGCAGCCGGCGCTGATCTTCCGCAACGAGCGCGGTTTACGCCGCACCCTCTCGTGCCGCGAGCTGCGCACGGAAGTCGCGCGCATCGCCGCCGGCCTGCGCAGCATGGGGGCAGTCGCTGGCGACCGCGTCGCAGGCTACCTGCCCAACCTCCCCGAGGCGGCGATCGCCATGCTTGCCACCGCAAGCATTGGTGCCGTGTGGTCCTCGTGTTCGCCGGATTTCGGCGTGCACGGGGTGCTCGATCGCTTCGGCCAGATCCTTCCCAAGGTGCTGTTCACCGCCGACGGCTATTACTATGCGGGCAAACGGCTCGATTCCCTGCAGCCAATGGCGGAGGTGCTCGCGCGGCTCGATTCGGTCGAGCGGATTATCGTCATTCCGTATCTCGACACTCAGCCGCAGCTCGCCGCACTCGGTGCCGCTGCGCAGCGCGCGAGTCTCTGGCAGGACTTCGGTGCTGCCGGTGCGCCGCCGGTGTTCGATCCGCTTCCCTTCAATCACCCGCTCTACATCCTGTACTCCTCCGGGACGACCGGCGTGCCGAAATGCATCGTACACGGCGCAGGCGGCACGCTGCTGCAGCACCAGAAGGAGCATCTGCTGCACACCGACCTGAAGCGCAGCGACCGGCTGTTCTACTTCACCACCTGCGGCTGGATGATGTGGAACTGGTTGATGAGCGCACTCGCCACGGGCGCTACGCTCGTGCTCTACGATGGCAGCCCGTTCCATCCTGATCCCGGAGCCCTGTGGCACATGGCACAGGAGGAACGCCTCACTGTTTTCGGCACCAGCGCAAAATACCTCTCCTCGCTGGAGAAGAGCGGCTTTGTCCCGGCCTCCGCGGTGGACCTGACTTCGCTCCGCAGCCTGCTCTCGACCGGCTCGCCCCTGCTGCCGGAGGGATTCGACTATGTGTATCGCTCGGTGAAGAGCGATCTACAGCTCGCCTCGATTTCTGGAGGCACGGACATCGTCTCCTGCTTCGCGCTCGGCTGTCCCATCCGCCCGGTGCATCGCGGTGAGCTCCAGTGCCGTGGCCTCGGTATGGCGGTGAACGTGTTCGACGATGCCGGGCAGCCGCTGCGGGGTGAGCGCGGCGAGCTGGTGTGCACGGCACCTTTTCCATCCATGCCACTCGGCTTCTGGAACGACCCGCAGGGTGTGAAGTACCGTGCCGCGTACTTCGAGCGCTTTCCCGGAGTTTGGCATCATGGTGATTACGCGGAGATCACGGCGCACGATGGTCTCATCATCTACGGCCGCTCCGACGCGGTGCTGAATCCCGGCGGCGTGCGCATCGGCACCGCGGAGATTTATTCCGCGGTTGAGAGTCTGCCGCAAATCGCCGAGGCACTGGCCGTCGGCCAGGACTGGAACGGGGACGTGCGCGTCGTGCTGTTCGTGCGCATGCTTGAGGGCACGCAGCTCGATGAGGCGTTGAAAAAGGAGATCCGCCACACCGTACGCGCCCACACCACCGCGCGCCACGTGCCTGCCAAGATCATCGCGGTCCCGGATTTCCCGCGTACCCTCTCCGGCAAGCTCACCGAGCTCGCGGTGCGCAATGTGATCCACGGATTGCCGGTGAAGAACCTCGATGCGCTCGCCAACCCCGCAGCGCTCGAGTACTTCCGCGAGCTGCCCGAGCTCAGGGCCTGAAGCACGCGTGAGGAGCGAGGCACCCGCCGGGACGGCCCCTGCAAAGCCTGGCGGGGTCGATGCAGCTACAGTGAGCGCGGACCTGTGCCAGCTCTACGGCACAGAGCTCTCGATGCATGGCTTCGCGAGCGATGCTGCCCAGCTCGCCGTAGTGATGAAGCTCGAGGGCCTACGCCAGCGGCTGCTCGCGGGGAAGCCAGGCCACGGCATTCAGCTTCCGCACTGGCTCGCGAGGCTACTCGCGCGCGAGACGGTCCCGGAGAGGGGGATATACCTCTGGGGCAGCGTCGGCCGCGGCAAGACCTGGCTCATGGACCTGTTCTGCGCCAGCCTGCCGCGCGCGCTCGTGCGGCGCCGCCACTTTCACCGCTTCATGCAGGGGGTGCATCAGCACCTTGGCCGACTGCACCACCGTCTCTCCCCCCTCGAGCACGTGGCGGGCGCCATCGCGCGCGATGTGCGCGTGCTGTGCCTCGATGAGCTGTATGTCGCCGACATCGCCGATGCCATGATCCTCGGCGGTCTGTTTGCGGGACTCTTCCGCCGCGGTGTCACGCTGGTCGCGACCTCGAACGTGCCGCCGGGCGAGCTGTACCAGGGAGGCCTGCAGCGCCAGCGCTTCCTGGCGGCGATCGCGCTGCTCGAGCGACATCTGGAAGTGGTGCGCCTCGGGGGCAGCAACGATTACCGCCTGCGTCAGCTTACCCTTGCGGGCACCTATCTGCCGGCGGATGCCCCGGATACCGCGGCCCGGCTGCTCGCGTTGTTCGGGCAGCTCACACAGCAGGAGATCCGCGCGGGCGGCACGCTCGAGATCGCGGGCCGCGCCGTGCCCGTAGTGCGGGCCGGCCCGGGTGTCGTGTGGTTCGAGTTCGCAGTGCTGTGCGGCGCTGCGCGCAGCCAGGAGGACTACATCGAGCTCGCGCGCGAGTACCAGTCGGTGATCCTCGCCGGCGTGCCGGTGCTCGATGTTGCGCACGAGAACGAGGCGCGGCGTTTCATCGCGCTCATCGACGAGTTCTATGATCGCAACGTGAAGCTCATCGTCTCGGCGGCCGCAAGGCCCGCCGCGTTATACCGCGGTGAGCGGCTCGGGGCGCTGTTCGCGCGCGCTGCGAGCCGCCTTACCGAGATGCAGAGTGAGGAGTACCTGGCGCGCGAGCACCGGCCTTGAGCCCCTAGTAGAGCTCCGGCACCAGCATCTCCGCAGGCACCGCCTGGCGCGAGTAGTGCTCATGGTGCTCGCGCTGCGGCAGGACAATCGGTGCCTTGTGCACCTCGGTGTATTGAAACTGCTGCAACAGGTGCTGGATACAATTCAGCCGTGCGCGCTTCTTATCGACCGCTTGTACCACCCACCAACGGGCTTCGGGAATGTGGGAGCGCTGCAGCATGACCTCCTTCGCCTTGGTGTAGTCCTCCCAGCGCCGGCGTGATTCGAGATCCATCGGACTGAGCTTCCACTGCTTCATGGGGTCGTGGATGCGGCCGAGGAACCGCAGATACTGTTCCTCGTCGGTGATCGAAAACCAGTATTTCAGCAGGTGCATCCCGGAGCGCACCAGCATGCGCTCGAATTCGGTGACCGAGCGGAAGAACTCCTCGTACTCCGCCGGCGTGCAGAAACCCATGACGTGCTCGACCCCGGCGCGGTTGTACCAGCTGCGATCGAAAAGCACGATTTCCCCGGCCGCGGGTAGATGGGCGACATAGCGCTGGAAGTACCATTGCGTGCGTTCCCGGTCATTCGGTGCGGGCAGCGCGACGACGCGGCAGACGCGCGGATTGAGGCGTTGTGAGATACGTTTGATCGCTCCGCCCTTGCCGGCGGCATCACGTCCTTCGAACAGGATGACAACCTTCTCGCGCGCGGCAACCACCCAGTCCTGGAGCTTCACCAGCTCCGCCTGGAGTGTGAATAGCCGCTGGAAGTACTGGTGCCGGTATTCCCGTGATGCCTGATCGGCCGATGGGTCAACTCCGGGTAGCGGATGGTGATCCTCGATCTCCATCTCCAGCTCTTCATCATAGCCATCGGCCAGATCCGCGCTGATGCGGCGCAGAATCTCTTCGTGATCGAGCGAGGACATCTCAGCCATGAGAAGGCTCCAGGCGTAAGAGGCCTGACGATCGTCCGCCGCGATTGTGTCAGATTTGTTTCGGGCCGAGTGGGCGCTGCCCGGGAGCGCTCAGATCACTCCGCGCTCGATCTGGTCACGCTCGATCGACTCGAACAGCGCCCGGAAATTCCCTTCGCCGAAGCCCTCGTTTCCCTTGCGCTGGATGATCTCGAAGAAGATCGGTCCGATCACATTGCGCGTGAAGATCTGCAGCAGCACGCCTTCGCCCTTCGCCGGGTTGCCATCGATCAGGATGCCCCGCGAGCGCAGCTCGGCGAGCGACTCCCGATGCCCGGGGACACGCGCCGCCACCCCTTCGTAGTAGCTGTCGGGCGTGTCCTGGAACGCCACATCCTGGCTGCGCAACACATCGACCGTGCGGTAGATATCGGGGGTAGCGAGTGCGATGTGCTGGATCCCCTCGCCGCGGTACTCGCGCAGGTACTCCTCGATCTGGCTCTTGTCGTCCTGTGACTCGTTGATCGGGATGCGGATCTTGCCGCACGGGCTGGTCATGGCGCGGGACAGCAGCCCGGTGAGCTTGCCCTCGATGTCGAAGTAGCGGATCTCGCGGAAGTTGAACAGTTTCTCGTAGAAGCCCGCCCAGAGATCCATGCGGCCACGGCCGACGTTGTGGGTGAGATGATCGATGAAGCTGAGCCCGGCTCCTGCGGCGGGTGTGCTCGCGGCGATCGGGCGAAAGTCGACATCGTAGATGGAGCGCTCGCCGTAGAGATCCACCAGGTAGATGAGTGAGCCGCCGATGCCTTCGATGCTCGGAATGTTCAGCTCCATCGGACCTGCACTCTGCGGCCCGGGCTTGGCGCCGAGCGCGAGTGCACGCTCGTAGGCCCTGGCGGCGTCGCGTACCCGAAACGCCATGGCACAGGCGGATGGCCCGTGCACCCGCGCAAACGATTGCGCGAAGGACTGCGGCTCGGCGTTGATGATGAAGTTGATCTCGCCCTGACGATGCAGCGTGACGTTCTTGGAACGGTGCCGCGCCACCGCCGGGAAACCGAGCCGCTCGAACAGCGAGCGCAGCAACTGCGGATCCGGAGCGGTGTACTCGACGAATTCGAATCCGTCGGTTCCCATCGGGTTGTCAGGCAGTCCGCTCATGAGCCCACCCTGCGCGCCGTCCGGGCGCGCTTTCGTTGCGCCGACACTGATTATAGCCGCCGCTGACGCTGGCACCTCGTGGCGGCGCAGGCGGGCGGCGCCGCAACGGCGGGAGCCAAGGGCTGACGCAGGCGGTGCGGTGCCGGGCGCATGTATAATCGCGTGTCACAACCCAGGGCAAGCTGCGGCCGCGTACCGACAACATGCGCCACGCGCACGCGACACCGCACGCTCCGCCACCAGGACGACGAGGCATGGCGCCAAGACCAACCGACGGAATCAGGCCTCAGGTACGCGGCGATGTAGCCGCATCCGGCCGCAAGCCCGCTTCCGCCCTGAGCGCGCTTGCCGCCGAAGACAGCCGTCTGCTCCACAGCATCCCGGCCGAGCGCGCAGCGCTCATCGAGCGCATCGCGCGCACTTCCCCGGGAGGCGGACGGCGCAACGAGCTGCGCCAGCGTTTCCTGCGCGCGTACTTCCACGGCGTCGCGGAGGAAGACCTGGCCGAACGCCCACCCGGGCAGCTCGCGCGCGCAGCGCTCGCGCATCTCCAGTTCGGGACCCGCCGCGCTCCGGGCCGTTCGCTGGTGCGCGTGTTCAACCCACAGATGGAGGCCGACGGCTTCGAGTCACCGCATACGCTCGTGCTCACGGTCACGGACGACATGCCGTTTCTGGTCGACTCCCTCGGCATGGCCTTCGGCCGGGCCGAGCTGGCAGTACACCTGATCGTGCACCCGGTGCTGCTGGCGCGCCGCGACCGGCGCGGTCAGCTTCTCGACATCGGCGCAAACGGCGCACAGCCGACACACCCCGAGTCCTGGCAGCTTTACGAGATCGATCGCGTCACCGAACCGGCGCAGCTGGCTCGGTTGCAGCGGGATCTCGAGACCACTCTCGCCGATGTGCGCAGCGCGGTCATCGACTGGCGGGCGATGCGCGAGCGCGCGCGCGAGATCATCCGCCGCCTGGAGAGTGATCCGCCGCCGCTCGCGCCTTCGGAGGTGAGCGAGGCGGGACACCTGCTCGATTGGATGGAGGCGCGGCACTTCGTCTTCCTCGGCTATCGTCATTACCGTCTCGAGCGCGGCAGCAGCGAAGACCGCCTGATACCGGATGTGCGCTCGGGCCTCGGCATCCTGCGCGACGGTCGCAATCGGAACAGCCGTCCGCGCGTCGCGGTGCTGCGCGGTGATGTACGCACGCGCGCCCGTGAGCCGGAGTTGCTGATCCTGACCAAGGCGAACTCGACCGCCACCGTGCACCGCGGTGAGCTGCTCGACTACGTCGGCGTCAAGACTTTCGACGCGCGCGGGCGCGTCGATGGCGAGCATCGCTTCCTTGGACTGTGGACCTCAACCGCCTACTTCGGCAGCCCGCGCGACATCCCGGTACTGCGCCGCAAGGTCGAGCGCGTCATCGAGCATTTCGGGCTCGATCCCGCGAGCCATGACGGCAAGGCGGTGCTGGCGGTGCTCGAGACCTACCCCCGGGATGAGCTCTTCCAGGCGGGGGTGCCGGACCTCATTCGCATCGTGCGCGGTGTGGTCAATCTCTACGAACGGCGCACGGTGCGGCTGCTGGCGCGACGCGATCCGTACCATCGCTTCTACTCGTGCCTGGTGTACGTGCCGCGCGACCGTTACAACACCGAGGTGCGTCAGCGCATCGAGCAGATCGCGCTCGCCGGGTTCGCGGGCACGAGTGTCGAGAGCCAGGGGCAGATCTCGGGCGCGAGCCACGCGCGGCTGCACGTGCTGGTGCGCACCGATCCGGGCCGGCGCCACCGTCCGGACTTCGGCACCATCGAGCGCCGAATGGGCGAAGCGGCGCTCACCTGGTTCGACCGGCTGCGCCAGGTGCTCATCGAGCGCCGCGGTGAGGCCGGCGGGCTCGCGCTCGCGGCACGGTACCGCCACGCCTTCCCGATCGGCTACCAGGAAGATGTGACCCCGAGTGAAGCGCTCGATGATCTGCGGGTGCTCGAGGCGCTGCGCGAGCAGCCGCGCACGTTGCAGCTCAGCTTGCACCGACCGGCGGGACAGAAGCCGCAGCGCGTGCATCTGCGGATCGCACGCCTCGCCGATCCGGTTCCGATGTCCGACGTGCTGCCAATGCTGGAGAACTTCGGCCTGCGGGTGATCTCCGAGCGGCCTTACGAGCTCGCCTGGCCCGAAGGCGGGGCCGCGTGGATCCAGGACTTCGAGCTCGAGCATCGCGATGGCCTGAGCGTCGAGATCGCCCGCATCGAGTCGAAGTTCCGCGAGGCATTCACCGCAACGTGGAGCGGTGCCAACGAGAACGACGGCTTCAACCGTCTGCTCATTGCCGCGGAGCTCGAGGCACGCGAGATCCTGGTGCTGCGTGCCTACTGCCGCTACCTGCTGCAGACCGGCGTGCCTTTCAGTCAGGCCTACATGGAGCGCGCACTCGCCGCCAACGCCGGCATCGCCAGAAACCTGGTGCGGCTGTTCCAGACGCGCTTCGACCCGGTGCAGGCAGGCGCGGCGCGCGGCGAGCGCAACGCCGAGGGCTTGGTGGGACAGATCCGCGGCGGCCTCGATGCGGTCACGAGTCTCGATGACGATCGAATCCTGCGTGCTTACCTGACACTGGTGCAGGCGACACTGCGCACCAACTTCTACCAGACCGCACCCGGTAATGACGCCAAGAGCTACCTCGCCTTCAAGCTCGACCCGGCAAAAATCCCGGATCTGCCGCTGCCGCGGCCGAAGTTCGAGATCTTCGTTTACAGCCCTCGGGTCGAGGGTGTGCACCTGCGCATGGGTGAGGTGGCGCGCGGCGGGATTCGCTGGTCCGACCGGCGCGAGGATTTCCGCACCGAGATCCTTGGCCTGATGAAGGCGCAGAACGTCAAGAACACCTTGATCGTGCCGGTCGGTGCCAAGGGCGGGTTCGTGCCCAAACGGCTTCCGGCGGGCACGCGCGAGGAGGTGCAGGCGGAGGTCATCGCCTGCTATCAGACCTTCATCCGTGGCCTGCTCGATCTCACCGACAACATCGTCTCGGGGCGCATCGTGCCGCCGCCACAGCTCGTGCGGTGCGACGGCGCTGATCCGTACCTGGTGGTCGCGGCCGACAAGGGGACGGCAACCTTTTCCGACATCGCCAACGCGATTTCCGCCGAGTACGGTTTCTGGCTGGGCGATGCCTTCGCCTCGGGTGGCTCGGCCGGCTACGACCACAAGAAGATGGGTATCACCGCGCGCGGTGGCTGGGAGTGCGTCAAGCGCCACTTCCGCGAGATGGGTATCGATACGCAGAAGACCGACTTCACGGCGGTCGGCATCGGCGACATGTCCGGTGACGTATTCGGCAACGGCATGCTGTTGTCGCGCCACATCCGGCTGCTCGCGGCGTTCGATCACCGTCACATCTTCCTCGATCCGGAGCCCAATGCCGGGCTGAGCTTCGCGGAGCGGGCGCGCCTCTACGCGCTGCCGCGCTCGAGCTGGGATGACTACGATCGCGGTAAAATCTCACGCGGCGGTGGCGTGTTCGCGCGCTCCGCCAAGTCGCTCGCACTGTCGGCCGAGTCGCGCGCCCTGCTCGGCTTGGAGAGCGCGAGCGTCGCGCCGAATGAGGTCATCCGCGCGATCCTGACGTTGCCCGTCGACCTGCTGTGGAATGGCGGTATCGGCACCTACGTCAAGGCGAGCGACGAACGCAATGCCGAGGTCGGCGATCGCACCAACGATGCGCTGCGCATCAACGGTCAGCAGCTGCTGGCAAAAGTGGTCGGCGAAGGCGGCAATCTCGGCCTCACGCAGCGCGGCCGCATCGAATACGCGCTCGCGCGCGGGCGCCTCAACACCGACTTCATCGACAACTCTGCCGGCGTCAACACCTCTGACGTCGAGGTGAACATCAAGATCCTGCTGAATCCACTGGTCGCGGAAGGCAAGTTGGCACGCAACGAGCGCAACCGGCTGCTGGTGCGGCAGACCTCCGAGGTCGCAGCGCTGGTGCTGCGCAATAACTACCTGCAGAGCCAGGCGATCAGCACACTCGAGCTGCAGGGCGCTTCGCGCCTGCCCGAATACCAGCATCTCATCCGCTCGCTCGAGCGCGAAGGCGTGCTCAACCGGGCACTCGAGTTCCTGCCGAGCGATGATGAGCTCTCCGATCGGCGCAAGAGCGGGGTGGGACTCACCCGGCCGGAGCTCGCCATCCTGCTGGCATACAGCAAGATCTGGCTCAACAATCACCTGCTCGCTTCGGACGTCCCCGAAGACCCCTATCTCTCTGCCGAGCTCGTGCGTTACTTTCCCAGCGGGGTGCAGCAGCGCTTCCCGCGCGCCATCAAACACCATCGGCTGCGCCGCGAGATCATCGCGACCGCGACCACCAACAGCGTGGTCAATCGCATGGGACCGACCTTCGTGCCCCGGGTGCAGGGGGACACCGGCGCAGCTCCCGCACAGATCGCGCGTGCCTATACCGCGGCGCGCGAGATCTTCGCGATGCGTGCCGTATGGGAGCAGATCGAAGCACTCGACAACAAGGTGCGCGCGCAGCTGCAGTACGAGGCTGCCTTCCAGACGAGCCGGCTGTTGCGCCACGCGACCTACTGGCTGCTCACTACGCGTCCGGCCGGGCTGCAGGTGGATGCCGCCGTCGCCGAGTTCCGCAGCAGCGTACAGCAGCTCGAATCCGCCACCCCCGAGGTGCTCACCGGCGCGGAGCTCGCGCGCTTCGAGGAAGGCCGCAACAGCTACGCCGAGGCCGGCCTGCCGGCGGCGCTCGCGGCGCGCGTCGCCAGCCTGGATGCGCTCAACGCTGCACTCGATGTCGTCGAGATCGCCGCGCGCCACCGGGTGAGCGTGCTCGAAGCCGCGCGTGTGTACTTCGAGGTCGGATCACGCGTCGGCTGCGACTGGTTGCAGGCACGCATTGAAAAGCTGCTGGTCGAGGGAACCTGGCAGGCGGCGGCACGCACCGGGCTGCGCGATGCGGCACTGCGCGTGCACCGGCGCCTCGCCGAGCGCGTGCTCGCTCACAAGAGCCGCGGCAGCGCACCGACCCGCGTGACTGCCTGGATCGCCGCGGGTGGCAAGGAACTCGCTCACTGGCAACGCACGGTCGCGGAAATGCGCGCCGCGGAGGCTGCCGACTTCGCCACCCTCACCGTGGGAGTCGAAGCGTTGCGTAAACTCGCGAACTGATGAACCCACAGCATCACCTGCAGGACTGACTGTGCCCGGCAAGCTGATCCTGGTCCGCCACGGACAGAGCGTATGGAATCTCGAGAACCTGTTCACCGGCTGGACGGACGTCGACCTCTCGGCACAGGGCCGCGCGGAGGCACTCCAGGCTGGACGGGAGTTGCTCAAGGAGCAGCTCACCGCGGACATCGCCTTCACTTCCGTACTGAAGCGTGCCATCCGCACGCTGTGGATCATGCTCGATGAGATGGACCGCATGTGGATCCCGGTGGAACGTTCCTGGCGGCTCAACGAGCGGCACTATGGAGCGCTGCAGGGGCTCGATAAGGCGCAGATGACGGCTCTGCACGGCGAGGCGCAGGTGAAGATCTGGCGGCGCAGTTACGACATCCCGCCCCCGCCGCTCGGCGTCGACGACCGGCGCCATCCGCGCTTCGATCCGCGCTATGCCGCGATCGACCCGCAGGCACTGCCCGCCGGGGAGTCGCTGAAGGACACGCTCGAGCGCGTGCTGCCCTGCTGGCACGCGCGTATCGCGCCTGAGCTGCGCGCCGGATGCAACGTGCTGGTGGTAGCGCATGGCAACAGCCTGCGCGCGATGGTGAAGATGCTCGATGAGGTTGCCGACGGCGAGATCACCGAGCTCAACATTCCCACCGGGGTGCCGTTGCTTTACGAGCTCGACCGCGAGCTGCGGCCGCTCGACCGGCGTTACCTCGGTGACCAGGCCGCGATCGCCGCCGCAACCGAAGCGGTCAGACGCCAGACCGAGAAGCGCTGAGCGGCGTTACGCTGCCCAGCCGTCGTAGCGTCCGTGCAGCTCGGCCGCGAGCGCGGTGAGGCGCCGGCTGATCTCCTGCATGTCCGGCACCACGAGCCGCATCGTCTTGGTGGCGTGCAGGCTGTAGTTGAGCTCCGGATCGCTTTCCAGCGGCTTCACATCGATGTGGAACTCGGGCTCGAGCCGCGCGCGCGCCCCCTGGCAGGCCGCCTCGCTCGGCAGCGCAAGAAAGAAGTCCACCTGGTAATCGTTGAAGGGAGCATAGCCTTGCGAGCGCAGGCGGGCGATGACCTGCTCGTCCCAGGACTCGGCGCGCAGCTTGCCGGTCTGGCGCAGCTTGAAATAAATGCGTAACGCAATGAGCGCGAGTGCCGCGGCGAGTAGCAGGACGGTCAGGCTCATGAGCGCGCGCCGGCAGCGCTAGTCTCTGCGTGGAAAGTGCGGTGTGCGCTTGTCGAGAAACGCGCTGACACCTTCCTTGCCTTCCTCACCGACGGCGTGGCGGGCAATGGTCTCGCTCTCGAGCACCATCTGCGACTCGAGCGCTCCGAGCGAGTGCGCGATGAGGCGCTTGGTGGCTCCAAAGGCGGCGCTCGCGCCGCTCGCGAGCTTCTCGGCAACCTCGAGCGCACGTGCCAGCAGCTGCTCATCCGCCACGACCTCGTTCACCAGGCCCCACGCGAGCGCTTCTTCGGCCGGCAGGGCGCGGTTGAGCAGCAGCAGCTCCATGGTGCGCTTGAGTCCGAGCATACGCGGCAGCAGGAACGTGGTGCCCGCATCGGGTGTGAGGCCCGCCTGGGTGTAGGCGAGATTGAACTTCGAGCTGCGCCCACACAGTGCCAGATCCGCCATGGCCGCGAGGCCCACGCCCGCCCCCGCTGCGGTGCCGTTCACGGCGGCGATCACCGGTGAGTCCATGCGCACGAACTGCGAGATGGCAGCGTGCAGATAAGTGGTGAGCTCACGAATATAGTCGGCGCCCCCGGGCGCTCGTGCGCCGAAGGCACGCAGGTCGCCACCGAAGCAGAAATGCCTGCCAGCACCGCTCAGCACCACCGCTCGCACCGCGGCGTTGCGGGCGCAGGTCATCGCCGCAGCGAGCAGATCCATCGCCACCTGCAGGTTGAGCGCGTTGCCGCTCTCGGGACGATTGAGGATGACCAGCGCCACGGCTCCGCGGGTCTCGACCTGTACGACGGGCGCGGACATGGCTTACTCGTCCGGTGCGATGCGCACCCGCAGCCCGGTAAGCTCGGGCGTGAACTCCAACTGACAGGAGAGGCGCGAGTTTTCCTGGTAATGGGTGAGCTCGGCGAGCAGCTCGCGCTCATCCGACATCATCGCCGGTAGCCGCGCCTGCCAGTCGGGGTCGACATACACATGACAGGTGGCGCAGGAGCACATGCCACCGCAGATCGCCGCGACGCCGTAATCGAGCTCGCGCAGGTTCTCCATCACCTTGAGTCCAGTCCTTGCCTCGACTTCGTGCTCGACTCCGTCGCGATCCACGACTCGCAAGAGCGCCATACTGTCCCCTACCCCCTTTGGAACTGCGGATTGTTTGCGGCGAGAGTGCCCGGGATCTGGTAGTTTGCCGCTTCGCCCCGCGGGCCGCCAGAGGAGCGCTTGCGCGCCTTACGCGGACGGCAGCGGTCCGAGAACCTTCATCACAAACACGGCCTTGTCTTGCGCCTTCGCCAGAGCCTCGAATGTGCCATGCAGTTCATCGCGCAGCAGCTGCATCACGGCATCGTATGGGCCGAATAACTGCGTGCTCATGCTGTTCGTCACCACACGCAGCTCCCGGGCACGGCTCAGTCGTTCGAGGAACTTGTGAATCTCGGGAACGAAGTCTGCCTTCAGGGGATACAGACTGATCTCGACACCGATGTCCATGTGTGCCGCCTCCGAGCGCCGTTGCCGCGAGTATTGCACGCGCACCGCAGACAGGGTGCGGCTATCATCGCAGGCCCCGGGGGTAGAATTGACCCGTCGGCGTGGCAATGGCGGATGAGCACATGACGCGCAAGGTCCAGGTCCATCAGGTCGATGCGTTCACCCGCGAGCCCTTCACCGGCAACCCGACCGGAGTGGTGCTCAACGCCGATGCGCTCTCGGAGGCGCAGATGCTCGCGATCGCGCGCGAGCTGAATAACGCCGAGACGGCCTTCATCCTCGCGCCCGACGCCGACGATCATACGGTGCGTGCACGCTTCTTCACTCCGCGCAGCGAGGCCGGATTTGTCGGGCACGCGACGATCGCGGCGCAGTACGTGCTGTCACGCCGCCACGACGCCCCGCGCTGGCAGCGGCAGAAATCCAAGGCCGGCATCGTCGATATCGAGGTACGCGGCAGCAATGAGGAGCGCCGCATCGCCATCCGCCGCAGTCCGCCGCCGATCGGACGCGAGCTGAACGACCGCGAGCGGCTCGCGGTGCTCGATGCGCTGGCGCTCGCCTCCGAGAGTCTTGATACCCGCATTCCGCCGCGCATCGTTGGGGCCGCGGGTACGCGGCTGCTGATCGGCGTGCGCGGGCCCGAGCCCCTCAAGCAGCTCAAGCCGGACCTCGCCCGGCTGACGACACTGTCGGCGCAGATCGGCGCCGGAGGTTATTTCGTATTCACGCTCGTCTCCAACGCGAGCGATCACCTCACCGAAGCGCGCATGTTCTGCCCGGCGCTCGGTATCGCCGAGGATCCGGTGAGCGGCAATGCGCACGGGCTGCTCGGCGCCTATCTGGCGTGGCTCGGGCTGCTCGCGCGCAACGGCGAGCGCGCGCGCTTCAGCGGCGTGCAGGGCTATTCACTTCACCGGCCCGGCCGCGTGGAGGTCGAGCTCGAATTCGCGGGCGGTGAGCTCGCGGGTGTATGGATCAGCGGTCAGGCGGTCTCGATCTTCCAGACCGAGATCGAGTTCTAGACTGAGGTGAGTCTTGCCGCGCGGCGCACCAGAAATGCCGCTGGCAGCGTGACGCAGGCACCGACCAAAAATGGCGCGGCAGGCCCCAGTGCCGCGTACAAGGCTCCGGAGCTCAGCGGACCGAGGACGCGTGCGAGACTGGCGCTCGCCACGTAGGCACCCATCACAGCGCCACGATCATGACCCCGGGATTGTTTGGAGGCGAGTGCCGAAGCGCTCGGGTTATAGGCGCCGAGCCCGACGCCGCATAACAGCAGTCCGGTCACTGTCACACCGAGCGTATTGGCGCAGCTGAGACACAGCAGGCCCGCTACGTAAGACATTACCCCGACACTCGCGAGACGGCCCTCCCCGAACCTCGGGACGAGGACCCGCACGAGACCTCCCTGCATGAGCAACGCCGGCAATGCGACCGCAAACAGCAGAAAGCCGACTACCCGCGGCCCATAGCCGTAGCGCCGCAGCGCCCAGAGGGCAAAGATCGATTCGAGGATCGACTGCGAGAAGGTGACGATGAGGGTCGCCGCGGCGAGGAGCCCGAGTGCCTTGCGCGCAACGAGCAGCCGCCACGCGCCGCGCCGGCTCCCATCGGCATGGAGCCGGCGGCGCTCGACGCTGTGGCTTTCCGGGAGCACGAACCGCACCAACAGGATGGCCAACAGGCTCGTCCCGACCGAAACCGCGGCGGGCAGGCTGAAGTCGGCCGTGCGCGGATCAGGCCCCGCGAGCAGTCCACCGATCGGCTGACCGAGTGTGAAGCCGACACCGATGGCAGCGCCGACCACCCCGAGCGCGGCGGCGCGCTTCTCTGGCGCACTTACATCCGCTGCGTAGGCGAAAGCGGCGGCGATGTTGCCCGCCATCGCGCCGGCGAGCATGCGCGAGGCGAGCAGCCACCAAATGTTATGGGCGAAGCCGAGCAGCAGGTACGAGACACATGCACCGGAGAGACTGCTCACGAGAACCGGGCGGCGGCCGTAGCGGTCGCTGAGCCGCCCCCACCAGGGCGCGGCGAGCAGCTGGCACAGCGAGTAACTTCCGAGCACCGGCGTGATGAACTGCGGCGCGGTGCCGAAGCGATCCGCCATGTACGGCACGAGCGGAATCAGGATGCCGAACCCGAGCGTGTCGATGACGCAGAAGCAGAACAGCGCTGCGAGTGCTCGCGGCAACCTGGAACGACCTGCCGGAGCCTAATGCCCGGGCACGAGTGCCGAGATGTCCGCACCCGGCTGCGCGGCCGTCGGCAGTGCATCGCGCGCGGCTTGGATGACGAGGTTCGGCAGACGGTTGTCGTCCCAGTCCGCATCGCGCCCGCCAGGTGCGCCGGTGCAGAGTATGGCGAGCTGCAGCGAGGGGACGAGCCATAGCCGGTTGCCACCTGCACCCTCGACTGCGAACACATCGCGCGCGGCGGGCGGCTCGCGACCGGGCAGGGACGGCCAGCGGACGCGCACGAAGGCTCCGTACTGCGGATCCGACTGTGCGGGCTTGCGCATCAGCGCCACCCATCCCGGCCGGATGACCTCATCGCCCCGGTAGTTGCCATCCCGCAGCAGCAGCTCCCCGATGCGAATCCAGTCGCCCTGGTGCGCGAGCATGCAGCAGTCGGCCCGCGCAGTGCCGCCCGCACGATCGAGAGTGAGCGACGCGTCGGCGGCCCCGATGCGCCGCCACAAGACCTGCGACAGGTAGCTGGCGTAGCGCTGCCGGCTCGCCCGCTCGATGACGAGCGCGAGCAGCTGAGGGTCGCTGGCCTGCTCCACACGCACGACACCGGGGGTCCGTGCGAGCGGGGTGTGCAGCAGCGTCGCGGTCAAATCCGTCGAGCTCGGAATCGCGCTGCTGGCGGCGAGTCCGCTCGACATCTGTAACAGGTTGCGCACTGTGATCTCGCCGCGCGGGTCATGGCTCCACTCGCCAATGAAGGCGCCGACGGACTCATCCGGCCAGCCGATCAGTCGATGGGAAAACGCCGCACCGGCCGCCAGCGCCGCGAGCAGCCCGGTAAAGGACTGCGCATCGGTCGGAGTGTCGAACCCGGTACCCTCCCAGTAGCGCTCGAACACGATGTGATCGTGGCGACTCACGATCAGGGCGAGCGAGCGGTGTGCACCGGCATATCGGGCTGCGGCCTCGAGCGCGGCAGGCTCGAGCTGCTCGGTCTCGGGCGCAACCCGCGGCGCGGGCGCACTGTCTCCTCCAGCGACTCTCTCGCTTGCGGCGGGAACGTGCTCCCGCCACCAGTGGGACGAGGGCAGGAAGCGGCTCCAGAGCACGGCAGCCAGGGCTGCGGCCAGCAGCGTCAACCCGGCGACCATGAACGCGTTGCGGCTTTTCGCCGGCACCGTTTGCATGGGCTGGCATTGGAACATAGTTGCTGGCGTGGAATCGGGTATTCTCGCCGCCGAATCGACGCTCCCCGCGGGGTTTTCCATGCGACTGCGGCTGCTCGCCCCACGTTATTGGCTCACGTGGGCGGGCCTCGGGATATTGCGCCTGCTGGCACTCCTGCCGTTCGGCGCCATCGTGCGCGTCGGTCGCCGGCTCGGCCCCTTGCTGCGTTATCTGCCGCTCGGCTTCGCCGGCATCGCGCGGCGCAATCTCGAGCTTTGTATGCCGGAGCTTTCACCGGACGCACGCGAGCGGCTGCTGAAGGAGCATTTCGCCAGCCTCGGTGTGGCGCTGCTCGAGATCCCCTGGGTGTGGTGGTCACCGCCCGAGCGCTTCGCCAGGCTGCTGCGTATCGAGGGCGCGGAGCATCTGCGCGCGGCCCTCGCACGCGGCCAGGGCGCCATCGTGCTCACTGCGCATTTCACTTCGATGGAGATGGCGGGTCGCGCTCTCGTCACCGTGACGCCGGCCGGCTTTCTCTACCGGCCGCCGAAAAACGCGGTGATCGCGTACGCCTTCGAGCGCTTTCGCGCCGCCTACGGTGCCCACGGCATTCCCCGCGATGATATCCGTGCCTTCATCTCGGCCCTGAGGCACAACGAGTGCGTCTGGTATGCGCCCGATCAGAGCTACCGCAAGAAAGGCGCGGAGATGGTGCCGCTGTTCGGCATTCCGGCGGCAAGCAACACCCTCACCTCGCGCCTCGCACGCATGACGGGCGCCCCGGTCCTGCCGTATTTCTTCCGGCGTCTGCCCGGCACGCAGGGATACCTCGGCGTGATCCACCCGCCACTCGAGGATTTCCCGAGCGACAGTGCGGTCGCCGACACCGCGCGCTTCTATCACATGATCGAAGCGCAGGTGCGCCTGGTTCCCGAGCAGTACCTGTGGATTCACCGCCGCTTCAAGGGGCTCACTGCCGACTATCCGGACTACTACGGGCGGCAGGCACCGCGCCAAAGCACCCCATGAACATGCACTCGACGGTGAGCCGGCGTGAGCAGCGCTGAGGCGGCGAGCTGCGATCTGCTCGTCGTTGGCGGCGGAGTCAACGGCACCGGTATTGCGCGCGACGCCGCGGGCCGCGGACTGTCGGTGATTCTGTGCGAGCAGGACGATCTCGCTTCCCATACTTCCTCGGCCAGCACCGGGCTGATCCACGGCGGTCTGCGTTATCTCGAGGAGTACCATTTCGCGCTCGTGCGCAAGGCGCTGCGCGAGCGCGAGGTGCTGCTTGCCGCTGCGCCGCACATCATGCGCCCGCTGCGCTTCGTCATGCCGCATGCCGCACACCTGCGGCCGGCATGGATGATCCGCGCGGGACTGTTTCTCTATGACCACCTGGCGCCGCGTGAGCGGCTCCCCGCTTCGGCGGTCATCGATCTGCGCACGCACATTGCCGGCGAGCCACTGCAGGCGCCCTACCGGCGCGGCTTCGTGTATTCGGATGGTCAGGTCGATGACGCGCGGCTCGTAGTGCTCAACGCGCTCGATGCGCAGCTGCGCGGGGCCACCATCCTCACGCGCACGCGCTGCGAACGGCTCGCCCCGAGTAACGGCGGCTGGCAGGCCACACTGCGTGATGCGGGCCGCGAGCGCGCGCTGCGCGCCCGGGCGGTCGCCAACGCGACAGGTCCCTGGGCGAGCCGTTTTTTGACTGCCGCGCTGCCGGGCCACACGCAGCACCAGCTCCGCCTAGTGAAGGGCAGCCACATCGTCGTACGGCGGCTCTTCGAGCACCGCTTTGCCTATGTGTTCCAGAATGAGGACCGGCGCATCGTCTTCGCCATCCCTTACCAGCAGGACTTCACGCTCATCGGGACGACCGACGTCGACTTCCACACGGATCCTGCCGCGGTGCGCATCGAGACATCCGAGGTCGCCTACCTGTGCGCGCTCATCAACCGCTATTTCCGGCGGCAGATCACCCCGCTCGATGTGATCTGGAGCTACTCCGGCGTGCGTCCGCTGCTCGAAGATGAGTCGAGCGATCCGATGCGCGTTACGCGGGACTATGCACTCGAGCTCGAGCGCCACCCCGCGCCGCTGCTCTCCGTGTTTGGCGGCAAGATCACCACCTACCGCCGCCTCGCAGAGGACGCCGTCAATCTTCTCGCGCACCCGCTTGGATTGCGCGCTGCACCCTGGACTGCCGGGGCGCTGCTCCCGGGTGGCGAGCTGCCGCAGGGCAGTTTCGCCGTGTTTTCGCGCACGCTCGAACGGCGCTATCCCTGGCTGCCAACGCATCTGCGCCGGCGCTACGCACATGCCTACGGTGCGCGCATCGAGACGCTGCTCGGTGCCGCGCGCTCCATCGGCGAACTGGGGAAAGAGCTGCTGCCGCAGCTCCATGAGCGTGAAGTGGACTATCTGTGCCGGCAAGAGTTTGCATACACCGCTGCTGACATACTCTGGCGGCGCTCGAAGCTCGGTCTGCATCTCCTGCAGGCGGACCTGGGTCCGCTCGAGCGCTGGCTCGCCGCCAATGCGCCCGGCGAACCCCGCGCGATCGGCAGCGGGGCTGCCATGTGATGCGCATCGCGTTTTTTCCATGAGGAGCGCACCGACACGCGTGCCGAGCGGGCGGCCGTGCTAGCGTGGCGGAAGAGCTTGCCGCGGAAGCGCCATGTCGATACCCGACTCAGTGCTCGCCGCCATCATCGCGGGAACCGCGACGCTGTCGGCGTCATTCGTACAGCTGCGCTCGGCGCTGCTGCGCGAGGCGGCTGGCCGTTCCTCGGCAGCGTCGCGTCGCCGTAATCGCCTGCAGCTCATCATCCTGCTCGCCGTGATCGGTGCAGCCGGAGTGTGCGGGTTCGCACTCTCGCAGTGGCTCACCGCGGGCGAGCGCGCCGCGCAGGCGGTTATGCAGCGCGAGCTGCAGGCACGGGTCTCCGAGATCAGCCACACCGCCGGTCAGCTCGAGCTCACCCGCGGGAGCGAGCGTGCCGACATCGAAGGCGGCGTGCTGCGCCGTCTCGGCAACGAAGGCATGATCGTGATGGCTAATGTCGCGCCCTGCCATCCATCCCCAGCATTGCCGGCAGCGGCCAACACGCCAGCGGGCCCGGCGCCCGCCTCGGGCACGGTAACGCCTCAGGGTGCGCCCACTCCGCCAGCCACTGCGGTGCAGGCGTCGAACGAGGCGCCGGCGACGCCCGCGCGGCCGTGCACCGAGGCCGAGGCGAGCCCGGTAACGCTCTGCGCGAGCATCCCGGTCAATGCCAGCGTCACCGAAGTCGCACTTTTCAGCCGCGCTGCCGACTCCAGCGCTCCTTGGAGTGCCAGCCGCTACCTGCCGGGGCAGGAGTCGGGCGAGGCACGCTTTGCTCCCTCTTATTCGGAAAGCACTCCCGAGCCCGGCACGCGCCTGGTGTGCCAGGGCTTCACGCACTGGGCGAGCGATCACGCCCGCATCGTGCGCATGGTGGTGCGCTACTCCCTGCCGACCTGACCGCCGCATAATCACATCACGACAACGTCGGCCTTGAAGGGGAGCTGTTGGTGACATTGGCGGGTTCGTGGGCGTCTGCCCGCCGGGCAGGTCCGTTGCTGGTGCTGGCCCTCGCACCGCTGTGGCTCGTCGGGATCTTCGGGCGGGGTCTGTGGACACCCGATGAGCCGCGCGAAGCCGACATTGCCTGGCGCATGAGCCTGCAGAGCGATCGCACCCTGCCGCAGTTCGCAGGCGCGCCCTTTCTCGAGAAGCCGCCGCTCTCCTACTGGATGTCGGCGACGGCCTTGACGGTGTTCGGCGACTCCGCGGACGGCGCACGTGTCCCTAACCTGCTCTATGCGCTCATCGGCGCGCTCGGCGTCGTGGCGCTCGCGGCCGCGATGCGGGTCGGGGTGGGTGCGGCGCTCATTGCTGCCCTGGTTGCAATGAGCGCACTCATGGCCTTTCGTGTCAGCGTGTGGCTTGCGACCGATGCCTGCCTCCTCTGCGGCTGTGCGCTCGCGCTGCTCGGGGCATGGCTCGGCTACCGGGCAGCCCCTGGATCCGCCAAAGCGGGCGGTTATGCGTTGATGCACCTCGGCTCGGCGATCGGCTTCATGGCCAAGAGCGCTCCCGGCTGGCTGGTACCCGCGCTCGCGCTGCTGACGCTCATTGCGTGGGAAGCGCGCTGGCAGGAACTGCGGCGCTGGGAGCTCTATGCGGGATTGGCGATCCAGGCTCTCGTCATCGGTCCCTGGCTGCTCGCCGTGCTGCACCAGCCCAACTCCGCCGAGACTGTGAGCGCGCTCTTCTGGCACAACATTGTCGGACGCTTCACCCGGGTGGCCTCCCCGGCGGCGCTCGACTACACGAGCGGGCATCACAACTTCCCAGGCAAATATCTTGTGGAGTTGCCGCTGTACCTGCTGCCCTGGACGCTGATGGTGGCCGCAGCGCTCGCGCGCGCCTGGCAGCAGGTGCGTCACGGAGCGCCCGGCGCGAGCGCCTGGCGCTTCGCACTGTGCGCGAGCCTGCCGTTCCTCGCAGTGCTGTCGATCGCCGCGACCGCGCGTGATGTGTATGCGGCGCCCACGCTTCTCGGCTTCGGTCTGCTCGCAGGCCTCTGGGCGCATGATGCGCAGCATTCGCCGAGCCGGCTCGACCGGCTCGCTGTGCGCCTCACGCGTTACCTGATGGCACTCATTGCCTGGACGCTGGCCGGCGCTCTCGCCATTTTCGCTGCCGCGGGTGTGGCGCGCTGGGCCACGTGTACGGCCATCGGGCTCGCACTGATCGCAGCGGTGCACCTGGCGCTGCTGCGGGCCGCGCGGGCCGAGCGCTGCGGAGAGTTGCAGCGCAGCGTCGGCTGGATCTACGGCGGTTATGCAGCCGCAGTCTGCCTCGCCGCGCTCGTCGTGCTGCCGGTCATCGACCGCTGGCAGGACCTGCCCGCTCTTGCCCGGCGAATTCATGCGGACACTGCACACGAACCTCTGGCGCTGCTCGATCCCGACGAGACCACGATCGCCATGCTCGATCATGGCCTCGCGACGCGCTTCACCGTGCTGAGGAGCGGCGCCGATGTGCGCGCGGGGAACAGTATGGGGCGCGGCAGCGACGCGCTGAGAGACTCCTTGAGTGCACCGCAGTTGGTCGCCAGCTGGTTCCACACCGCAGGCCCCGCGGCGCGCGTCCTGGTCTTGCTTCCCGGCCATGCACCAGGAGCGGTGTCAGATTGGCTCGGGCGCTTTCTTCCGGCCGCCGCGCCGGGCGATGGGCCCGCTGGCGCGCTCAGCGCAGCGGGCGTCGCAGCCCTCGTGCAGCGCTACGAGCTGCCACAGGGACGGCGCTACGCGCTACTCGGTCCGCCGGCCCAGAATTGATACACACGGAACGAGGCTCATGTCGCAAACTGAAAGCTCGCTCGCGCGCAACCTGCGCAACCGCCACATCCAGCTAATCGCCCTCGGCGGGACGATCGGCGTCGGGCTATTCCTCGGCTCCGCGAAGGCAATCCACGAAGCGGGCCCGGGGCTGTTGCTCGGCTATGCAGTAGGTGGTGTGGCGATCTTCTTCATCATGCGGGCACTCGGCGAACTGCTCACCTACCGCCCGGTCGCCGGCTCATTCGCAACTTACGCGGAAGAGTTCTGCGGACCGCTGCCGGGGTTCATCACCGGCTGGTCATACTGGTTCGCCTGGGTCGTCACCGTGATGGCGGAGATCACCGCCATCGGCATCTACGTGGATTTCTGGCTGCCGCAGGTGCCGCAATGGCTTCCTCCGCTCATCGCGCTGCTCGTGCTCTATGCGGCAAACCTGCTCGCGGTGCGGGTATTCGGCGAGCTAGAGTTCTGGTTCGCACTCATCAAGGTGGTCACCATCGTCGCGCTGATCCTCGCCGGATTGTATGTGATTCTCTTTCACGTTGGTTCCCTCGGCCCGACGGCGCATTTCTCCAATCTCTGGACGCACGGCGGCTTCCTCCCGCTCGGCGTGCTGGCGGTGCTGCTGTCCCTGCAGATCGTGATGTTCGCCTACGAGGGCGTGGAGCTGATCGGAGTGACCGCGGGCGAGGCTGAGAACCCCGCAGTGGTTCTACCGCGCGCGACCAACGGCATCATCGCGCGCATCCTGATCTTTTATCTCGGGGCGCTGCTCATCATCATGTCGCTCGTGCCGTGGACGGAGCTCGACCCCAAAGTGAGTCCTTTCGTGTTCGTCTTCGGCAAGCTGGGAGTTCCCGGCGCCGCGAGCATCGTCAACCTGGTCGTCATCACGGCCGCCGCTTCATCCTGCAACAGCGGCCTTTTCAGCACCGGACGCATGCTGTGGACGCTTGCCCAGCGCGGGCAGGCGCCGCGTGCCTTCGCCGTGTTGAATCAGAGCCAGGTGCCGGCGGCGGGGATCCACGCCTCGGCCGCAGTCATGCTGATCGGTGTCGCGCTCAACTACCTGGTGCCGGAGCAGGTATTCACCATCGTCACCAGCGTGGCGCTCGTCGGCACGCTCTGGACCTGGGGAATCATCCTCGTGGCGCACGCCAACTATCGCCGCGCGGTGGCAGACGGGCGGCTGCGCGCGGCACCCTTCCGCATGCCGGGCGCGCCGCTCGCCAACTGGCTGGTGCTGGCGTTCCTGGTGCTCGTCGCGGTGCTGCTGGCGAAGCGGCCCGACACGCGCGTCGCGCTGTATGTCGCTCCGTTCTGGTTCGGGGTGCTGGTCCTGAGTTATGCGCTGTTGCACCGCCGTGCTGCGCCGGCGAGGGCATGATCATTCGCCGCCGCCGATGAGACCGCCCCCGTCGACGACCACCGTCTGTCCGGTGATGAAGTTGCCGGCACGCGAGGCGAGCATCACGGCGATGCCCGCGACATCCTCCGGCTCGCCGAGGCGGCGCAGCGGGTAGCGGCGCGCCAGTGCGGCCGCGCGCTCCGGGTCCGCCCACAGAGCCTTGGCGAAGTGCGTGCGGATGACGCCCGGTGCGATGCAGTTGACGCGGATGTTCTGCGGTCCCCACTCGACGGCGAGATTGCGCGCGAGCTGCATGTCGGCCGCCTTGGAGATCGCGTAGGCACCGAGCAGTTGAGTGCCGTAGAACCCGGCGACCGAGGAGATGATGATCACCGCGCCATCCTTGCGCTCTGCCATGCGCGGCAATGTCAGATTGCACAACCAGATGTTGCTGTAAAGGTTGGTCTGGACCACCTTCTCGAGCGCCGCATCGGTGATGGAGATCGAAGGACCGAAATGCGGGTTGGTGGCGGCGTTGCACACCAGGATATCGATGCGGCCCCACCTGGAAATCGTCGTATCGACGAGCGCCTCGAGCTCCTGCTTGTGGCCAACGTGAGCAGCTTGTGCCATCGCCGTGCCGCCGGCGGCGGCGATCTCGGCAACGACCGCCGCGCAGCTCTCGGCTTTGCGGCTCGAGATCACGACCCGCGCACCATGCAGCGCCATTTGCACGGCGATCGCCTTGCCGATGCCGCGGCTCGAACCGGTGACGATGGCTACCTTGCCCGAGAGGTCGAAAACGCTCATGCGACTACTCCGACGCCGCGCGGCTGCCGGCGCGGCGCATCAGCGGGGGTTTCGCTCATGGTTGGAGACCGGCACGGGTTCATGCACCGGCAGGTATAACTCAGCGCCACTGCGCCCGGCCAGAGATCGTGCGGGACAGCGCACCAGAATTTAAGGTTCGATCGGGTTCAGCTTCGATCGACTTCAGGTGCGGGCGAGCTGCAGCTCCGCGGCGAGGCGCGCGCGCTCTTCCGCGCTGATGGACCAGAATCCATTGCAGATCACACAGTAAGCCTCGATCGGTCGGTTACGGCCGAGGAGCCTCGAGAGGGTGCGCGCGGTATAGCCCAGTTGCGAGCGGGTATCGTTGCAGGTCGGGCACAGCGCGCTGAACCGGGCGGAATCAAGCAACACGCTCGCGGCACTCGTGCGCAGCGAGGTGGGGGAAGGAGTCAGTTGGACTATTTTTGCTGTCATTCTCAGTCCCGACTGTCACGTTACTCCAGTCAGCTGAATCGCCGCTGAACCGCGGTGAACCGCGGTAAGCTTGCCGGGCTGGCGCCGTCTTGCGGCCGCGGCGCTCTCCGCGCCCAACGCCTTTTTGTTGACTAGTATTCTCCGCGCGGAGTACGAACTCTCCGCATCGGTGCTTGGGACGCCCTGGCGTAGGTATCGTCCTACCCGGCTAGGGTGTTCAAGGTGCTGGAAGACGCCAGTGTTGAATGCGCAGGGCGCTGGCGCGAGTGCGAGTCGCCAATGGCCGATCCGACTAAAGCGGCCCGTACAGTGTACGGACCAGATCCATGACCATGGTCTTGACCAGCTCCGTATTCACTTCTGCGATCGGGTACTCCCCTACCGGGTTTCCGCCCCTACTGTCAGAGGTGTTGCGCTCAAAGTGGATGCGCCGGGTTACGCGATCTGGCCGGGCGCGTAGGTACGGGTAACCCCCGAAACCGTGTCCAATACGCGCGTGCCTGCTGACGGGTATATCGATGCGCACCTCGGCTCCGTCAGTCGGCACTCTGGCTGCCACACCTCGCTCGTTCAGCGCGCGGGCCATCTGCTGGAGGGCGGGAGTAATGACACTGGCTACGCAAACTGCGGCAGCTTGAGTGAACTCCTCCGCCGCGCTGGCCTTGCCCGCTGCCTCATTGCGAGCCCGCGCCACGCGAGCATTGTGCTGGGCGAAGATGGCATCAAGCTCCTCCTCGATGTCTTTGGGCATTCCCGAAACTCCGAGTCAACGCTTCGCACGTAGCTTACATCGACTCAGGCGAGTGGCCCTGCCGTGAGCTTCGCTCCGATTCGGTCGATGACCAGCGGCACGGCGTTGCCGGCGCCATCGCTCAGGAAGAGGAAGCGGCCCCTTGGGTCGACCGCTGGCGCGCCGCGTCGGCTGGTTAGTGCTGGAGTCGTGCCGGTCGAGAGGCACGGCCCCGCGGCGTGCCGAGGAATCTGATTGCCCCACGAGCGCTCGCCCCTTTGGGGAGCCGGATTCCGATTTGGTACAATCTCACGGTGAGAGCGGCTTGGGTGCCCGGCCAGCGCGCCTAGACGCCAGAAGCAATCCAACCACTGGGGATCACAAAATATCGTGAAAGTGCTCATATTGCTGTGCACGCTGCTGGTGTGTGGTGTGGCTTGGGCACAGGCTCCGAATTCGACGACGGCGGGATATCCCGCGCGACCGATTCACTTGATCGTGCCCTACCCTGCAGGCGGTGGGGCGGACCATTGGGCTCGCTTGGTCTCTTCGAAGCTTGGCGAGAAGCTGCACCAGCCGGTAATGGTCGAGAACCTTCCCGGGCACGGTGGGAACGACGGCACGACTGCCGCCGCGCGCGCCACTCCGGATGGCTACACGTTACTCCTCGGGTCGGTCGGACCTCTGGTAGTACATCAGTTCACATACTCTTCGCTCACTTTCGATCCCCAGCATGACTTCACCCCGATTGCACTGTTGGAGTCTTCACCCATCGTCTTGGTCGCAGCACGCGACGCGCAGGTTTCGTCGGCCCGCGAACTGATCGATTTGGCTCGATCGCATCCGAGCGTCCTGTCATACGCCTCGAATGGCAACGGGAGCCCTGAACAGGTGGCGGGTGAACTCTTCAAGCGGCGGCTGGGGCTCGAAATCCGCCACGTTCCATTTAACGGAGCCGGCCCGGCGAGAAAAGCTGTACTTGCCGGTGAGGCATCATTGATGTTCGACCCGTGCAAGGGCGCACTGCCTGCGATTCGCGAGGGCTTGCAAAGGCCCCTTGCGGTCGCTGCCCCGACGCGACTCGTCGGGCTGGCCGATGTTCCGACTTTCGCCGAGATCGGCGTGCGCAACTACGAGCTGCGGATCTGGACTGGAGTGCTCGCGCCAGTCGGAACTCCGAAAGACGTGATCCTGAAGGTGAATGCAGCTGTCCAAGACATCCTGCGAACGCCTGAGATCCGCCAGGAAATTGAAAATGAAGGCGGTCAAGCCGGCGCCACGACGCCGGAGGCATTTCAGACCTTCTTGAGTGCCGACCGGGTTCATTGGCGCGAACTCGTGGACGAGAGTGGAGTCCCGAAGGTCATGTAGCTCCGCTCGGGAGCCACGCATTCCGATCCGCTCGGTTCCGATCAGCACACGATAAGGAGTCGCGTCGGTGAGACTGCCTAGATTTCAATTCGGGGCATGCGCGTTGTTGTTGGTCTCGTGGGCCGCGCGAGCCGATGTGGTGGCCGACTGGGCCGATCAAACCACCGCCATCGCCGACGACGGCGCCAACACTGTGCGGACCATCGCGCTGGCACAGAGTGCCGTTTACGAAGCAGTGAATGCGATCACTTCCCGGTACCCACGCGATCGGGTCGACCTCGGAACCGCGAGCGGCGCATCGATTGAGGCAGCGGTCGCTGCTGCAAATCGCGCGGTGCTGCTCCACGAGGCGCCTGCACTCAAAGAGCGAACGGAAGCTGCGTATGCTGAGGCTCTTGGCAAAATCGCGGATGGCGAGGCGCGCACGAAGGGGAACGGGATCGGCGAGCGCGCTGCAGCCGATGTTCTCGGCAAGCACACCGACGACCTTGGAAATCCTGAGCCCTATCGCCCGCTCACAACCCCCGGCGTGTATGTCCCCACGACGATCCCGCAGGGGTGGGCATTTGCGCAGCACAAACCCTGGTTGATGAAGAGCCCAACGCAGTTTCGTCCAGATCCGCCACCGGCGCTCAACGGTGCGGTTTGGGCTCGCGACTACAATGAAATCAAGGCGCTGGGCTCCGTGTCGAGCACCGTGCGCACGCCGGAGCAGACGCAGATTGCCCGGTTTTGGGCAACCTCGTTGCCCGACGTCTACATCGGTGTAGTGCGTTCCGTCGCCATCAGCGCTGGCCGGGACGTGACGCGCAACGCTCGGCTCTACGCGGCAGTCGCCGCGGCGATGAACGACGCTGAAATCGCCGCGCAGGACGCAAAATATCACTACAACTTCTGGCGGCCGATCACGGCGATCCGCAACGGCGATCGCGACGACAATTCCGCGACCGAGCGCGATCCAGACTGGGCTCCTCTGATCACCACGCCATTGAACCCCGAGTATCCCTGCGCGAACTGTATGTACGCGTCACTGGTCGTCGTGATGCTGCGTGCCGATGCGGCCAGCGCAGCTTTACCGACCTTGAGCACGGTCAGCAATACTGCACCGGGTGTCAGACGACAATGGTCTCGTCCCGAAGACCTGGTTGAGGAGGTGTCGGTGGCGCGCATCCATGACGGTGTCCACTACCGGAACTCAACCGAGGTAGGAAACCGAATGGGCGAGCAGATTGGTAAACTGGTAGCAGCCGCCTACGCACTGCACTAGCGTCGCGAGGCCGCCTACGCTCGGCCCGATGGCCTAGCCCCTTCCAGGCGCCCGCGAGTATCGGCGTGCGTCCAACGCGGCTCGCGGACTCGCCGCGTTGTCGAACTCTCAGCCGCCTGCGGCGGCGGTCGGGAGTTCGAACCCCACTGCCTGACCTTCAGATCCGGCGACTTCCCCCGATGTGCCCTTCCTGATTCATGGGTGACAGTTTATTCCGGAGACATAGGTGACACTTTTTGGCATTTGCGGAGGGTGCGCAGATGCCATGGCGGGAGTGTCACACGATGGACGAGCGCTTTCGGTTTGTGGCCCGTCGGCTGGACGGGGAGAAGATGGCGGTGCTGTGCCGGGAGTTCGGGATCTCCCGGAAGACCGGTTACAAGATCTTCACCCGCGACAAAGACTGCGGGGTGGAAGGACTGACGGATCGCTCCCGGCGACCCTACCGCCATGCCCGCCAGCTCCCCTTCCAGATCCAGAAGGCCATCATCCAGTTCAAGCAGGAGCACCCCAGTTGGGGGGCTCCCAAGATCCGCGAGCGGCTGCGCCGCAAGCACTCGGAGGTGCACTGCCCGGCAGTCAGTACCGTGCATGCCATCCTCGATCGGCACGGCCTAGTCAGGCGTCGGCGCCGACGAGTCTACAAGCCTGAGGGC
>DASYFL010000045.1:0-7149 GCA_036498445.1 Steroidobacteraceae bacterium | reverse complement strand
TGGGCCCAATCCAGCAACGCGCTGACGAGAGCGCCCGACTGCGCGATGAAGGCGATGCCGCCTGGGCGCGCGCCAACATGGGCAAAGCTCGCGTTGAGGCCGATCCCCGGAACGAGGAGTCCGATGCAGTTTGGGCCGAGGATGCGCAGCGCATGCGGCCGCGCCGCCTGCAGCATGGCGGCAGCGAGCGTGCCGCCGCCGGCCGCGGGACTCTCGAGGCCCGCACTCAGCACCACCGCCGCGCGGGTGCCGAGCGCGCCGAGCTCGCCGATGAGAGCGGGAATCGACGCGGCGGGCGTACAGATGACGGCGAGATCCGGCGCCTTGGGGAGTTGCGCCGGCGTGGCTTGGGCACGCAGTCCTGCCACCACGGGATGACGCAGGTTGACCGGCCACACCGGGCCACGAAATCCGCCGCTCAATACGTTCGCCATCACCGTGGCACCGACGCTTCCCGGCCGGTCGGAAGCACCGATCACGGCGAGCGACTGCGGAGCCAACAGGTACTCGAGGTAGTGACTGCTCACGTCTGAGTTGAGTTGTGTGTTGGAGCGTGTCTGCGCTCGGCCTCGAGGCTAATGGTCACCGGTACGGCTACCTATGCCCATACGTACTATTCTGAATGGTGCTTCCCCCTACCGTCCTTAACCTACGAGCGCACCTGCTCGCAACCGCGGGTGACTCGAGGGGAGCACGTATGTCAGGCAGAAAGATCGGCCCCGTCTCCAATCCTGTGATCCTGACCCTGTGCGCAGCGGTGCTGCTCGCAGCGGCGTCCCGCGCGGGCGCGGTGCCGAGCTTCGCGCGCCAGACCGGGATGGCCTGCGAGGCATGCCATACGGTGTACCCGGAGCTGACGCATTTTGGCCGCATGTTCAAGGCAAACGGCTACATCCTCTCCAACACCAAGCAGGTGCGCGATGTAACCGGGAAGAAAGAAGAGCTGCTGTCGCTCGCGCAGACGGTGCCGCTCTCGATCATGGCACAGATCTCGTACACGCAGATGAAGACTACCGTGCCGGACCTCTCGAACGCCGGAGCCCCGGGAGTCGCGCAGAACGGCACCGCCGGTTTCCCGCAGCAACTGAGTCTCTTCTACGCCGGCAAGATCGCGCCCAATTTCGGCGCCTTCTTCCAGCTCACCTACGCGAACGACGCCGGCACCATCGGCATCGACAATACCGATCTGCGCTTCGCCGACACGACGGTGCTTGCGAATAACAGCCCGCTCACCTACGGGGTAACGCTCAACAACAACCCGACGGTGCAGGATCTGTGGAACAGCGTCCCGGCCTGGGGTTTCCCCTTCGCGGCGAGCAACGCGAACGTCTCACCGCTCGCCGGCACCGCCATCGACGGCGCATTTGCCCAGGACGTCGCGGGAATCACCGCGTACCTGTTCTGGAACGAGTCGCTGTACCTGGAGGCAGGCGGCTATCGCTCCGCGAAACAGGGACAGACCAACGCGCTGACCGGCGGCGCGGGACCGCTCGATGGGACCGCATCGAATGTCATGTCGGGACTCGCACCCTACTGGCGTGCCGCCTATGAATACAACACCGGCGCGAACTCCATCGAGGTCGGAGTGTACGGCGCCGAGTTCCGGCTGTACCCCGGCGCCGGCGCGCCGCTCAGCGGGCCGCTGAATCGTTTCAACGACGTCGCGGAGGATCTCCAGTACCAGTACGTCGGAGACGAGCATCAGCTCACCCTCGCCGGAACGCACATCCACGAATCGATGACGCTCGATGCCAGCTTTGCGAGCGGGGGGTCGGCGAATCCCAAGAACAATCTCTCGACCAGCCGCTTGTGGGCGACCTACTACTACCGGCGCAAGCTCGGCGGGACGCTGGCGTACTTCTCCACCACCGGCAGCAGCGATGCGGGACTTTACCCGGCAAATCCTCCCGGCGGCCCCGGAGTGGTCGTGAGCGCGAACGGCTCACCCGATACGCGCGGCTGGATGGCGGAGGTGAACTATCTTCCCTGGCTGAATGTGAAGATCTCCGCGCAATACACCGCGTACAACAAGTTCAACGGTGCCGGCAGCAACTACGACGGCCTTGGACGCAGCGCGTCCGCCAACAACACCTGGTACATGCTGCTGTGGTTTGCCTACTGAGGGCCTGATCATGCGCAATACCCACACCATCAGCGATCGCCCGCTCACCACCCGCAACGCGAGGGCCGTGCTCACGCTCATCGGCGCCGCGGCGCTCGCAAGCGGTGCGGTGCAAGTGCGCGCCGAGGAGATTGATGCGGCCACGCGGCTGCATGCCCAGAGGATCGCCGTGACGGTCTGCGGCACCTGCCACGGAACGCAGGGCAACAGCACGCAACCGAAGTTCCCGCGCCTCGCCGGCCAGAACCCAATTTATCTGGCGACGCAGCTCAAGGCGTTTCGCTCTCAGGCACGCGGCGATCCCGATGCCCTCGGTTACATGTGGGGCATGGCCGCGGAGCTCGATGATGACTCCATTGAGGCGCTCGCCGCCTATTACGCCGCGCAGAAGCCCGCCGCCGGGCCGCGTGCCAATGCTGCAGCGGTGAGCCGCGGGCGTGAGATCTATCAGAACGGCATCAGCGCCGAGGGGGTGCCCGCCTGCAGCTCCTGCCACGGACCGGATGCGCACGGCCAGCAGGAGTTCCCGCGGCTCGCCGGGCAGCACGAGCAGTATGTCCTCAAGCAGCTCGCCTCGTTCCAGAGCAATATGCGCAAAGTCGCGGTCATGCACGGCGTCGCACAGAACCTGCGCGTGCCGGAGATGGAGTCCGTGGCAGCATTCCTCCAGTCCCAGCCCTGACGTGAATGCGACGCATCCGCTCCATCCTGGTGGCCGTGAAGGAGCCGACGGCGAAGTCCCAGCCAAGCGCTCGCCAAGGCGGCGCAGCTTGCCCGCGCGCTGGATGCCGCCCTGGTGTTGTTTCAGGCGATCGATGTGCCCTTGTACCTGGAGAGTTCCGGTCCGGGGCTCACGGACATCCGCAACATCGAGCGCAGCACGCAGGAGTCCTGCCGTGCGCGGCTCGAGCGGCACGCGGAGCGGGTGAGAAGGCTCGGGGTGCGGGTCGACGTGTCGGCCGAGTGGGACTATCCGGCGTACGAGGCCGTGGTGCGCGCGGCCCGGCGGTCCGACGCGGACCTCATCGTTGCCGAGCGGCATGCGGGCCGCCACACCGGCGCAGCACTGCTGCACCTCACCGACTGGGAGTTGCTCCGGCGTGCACCGGTCCCGGTGCTGCTCGTGAAGCGCCATGGGTTCTACCGCCGACCCCGTGTGCTCGCGGCGGTCGATCCGGATCACCGCTACGCAAAGCCGGCGCAGCTCGACCGCGACATCCTCACTGTCGGCGCCAGGATCGCGGAAGCTCTCCGTGGGAGTCTGCACGTGGTGCATGCCTTCTCACCCGTTCCCCTTACCGCGTACACCCGTGGTGTCCTTTCCGACGAAATTCTCGCGGACATGCAACGACGCTCGGTACGGACCGCCGCCGCGAAGCTCGAACGCCTCGCCGGCCGCGCCGGTATCCCCGCGGCGCGCCGTCACCTGATCGCGCGTCATCCGAGCGATGCGATCGAGCAGGCCGCGGCAGAAACCGGCAGCGCGATCGTCGTGATGGGCGCGCTGGCGCGCTCGGGATTGAGACGCCTGCTCATCGGCAATACCGCAGAAAGGGTGTTGGACCACCTGCCCTGCGACCTGCTGGTGGTCAAGCCGAGTGGTTTTAGCCGCGCGGTGGCAGGGCGGCGTCGCGGGCCACGCTATCTCAGCGTGAGATCTGCCTCGGGTTTCAGCTGAGGGAACTTTGGGGTTCTGTCGACCGGATAGAGGTACCAATCGACACAGCCGAGATCGGCGGGATGGACGTTGCGCTCGCCGCTTGCGCCGCGCTCTGCGCCTCGCAGTGGCTTACGCGCGGCGCTGTCTTTCTCCGTGCCGAGATCGAAGCGATCGAGTGTCACGGCGCGGTCCAGGTCTCTCAGTTCGGTAGCACCATCCACAGCAAGCTCCTCCCTGCACATCCTCCCTCGAGCGCTCAATACCACAATACGTGAAAGTGCGTAAAGCCATGGTGGTCAGGATGGGCCGCGACGAGACTCGTTCTAGGGACTTTCCACGATGACGGCGCCTGGCCCGCGAACTTAAAGTGTGGCGTCGTTTGCGAGGGACGGTGCGATGACGACGCAAATCCGGCACATCCTGGTAGCGATCGGTGATCTGCGGCGCACTCCGCGCGGTGAATCGCGCAAGGCCGGGAGCCTGGCACGCGCCGCACGCCGCATTCCTGTGAGCTGGGCACTTCATTCATACTGTCGCTGCCGAGGAGCTCAGCTCCCTACAAAGCGGAGAGAACGATGAAGCACAGGTTCGATGAGTCGCGTCGCCGCCTGCTAAAAAAGGTCTCACTCGGTGTGGCGTTGGCCCCGGTCGCCGCGGCGACTTTCAGGACGGGATGGACAGCCGATCTGCCGCTCGTCGCGCTCGATGATCCCACCGCGAAGGCACTGAAATACACTAACGACGGCAGCAAGGTTCCGGAGGCAAAGCCCGGCAGCAAGTGCGAGAACTGCCAGCTCTATCAGGGTGCCGCCGGGGCCGCGCAAGGCGGTTGTCTGCTCTTCCCGGGCAAGGCCGTCAAGGCAAGCGGCTGGTGCATGTCCTGGACCGCGAAGACCGCGAAGACCTAGGAGCCAGGCGGTACCGTCACCAGTACGAGCCCGTCGGAGGGAATCTCCACAGCGAGCTCGCCGGACTGCAGGGGCCGTTGGATCGCGGCCGGAATGGCCGCCGCTTGACGCAGCTGCGCGAGCTCGCGCTGCGTCGGGTAGCGCGGTGCTCCCATGCGCTCGTACGCCACCTGCACGTTGCCGTGCTCTCCATCGATCGACTGCACACTCGCCATGCGAGCATTGGTGTGCGTGAAGCGCAGCGCGACGCTGCGCACGGGAGCCTGCTCGCCAACCTCGGCGTAGTTCCACAGCGCGAGCACCAGAGTTCCGTCGCTGTGGCGGGTGACGAGCACCTCGGGTGAATCATTCGCGAGGCGCTGCTCCCCAAGCCTATGCAGCAGCGTGAACGCGTTGAAGGCCGGCTTGGGAATCCCACCCGCGGCGATCAATCCGAAGCCACCGTAGAAGGGCTTCTTCACGACTCCCTGCTCCTCGAACACATCCGAGAAGGTCCAGTAGGACATCTCCTGAACGAAGCCATCGCACTGCCGGATGGTCTCCGCGAGCCATGGCCCCATGAAGGGCGCGTCGGTCACCTCCGGATGGTTGCTCCAGCTCGCGTTGAACTCCGTCCAGATGAGCGGAACCGAAGGCAAAGGTGATGCCTGGATCTCCGAGTGCACCTTCTGCACCGCGCGGCACACCATGTGGCGGCGGCTGATTTTCTCGGTGGTCCCGAACACATCCTTCGCCGTGTCATCGCCGTAGACGTGGCTCGAGACGAAGTCGACGGGCACGTGGTTCTCGTTGCAGTGCCGCAGGAAAGCGGCGACCCAGGCCGCTTGTGCGGTCGCCGGCCCGCCGACGCGCAGCCGCGCATCCACCGCCTTGAGAGTGCGCGCGGTGTGGTCGTAGAGCGTCCAGTAGGTCGACTGTTTGGGTTCGCCGGCCCAGAAATCGAGGTTGGGCTCGTTCCACACCTCGAAATACCACTGGCTCACCTCGTCGATACCGTAGCGCTCGACGAGATGGCGGGCGAGCGCGCTGATGAGCGCATCCCAGCGCTCATAGTCCGCAGGCGCTGAGGTGATCGGGCGATACCAGAAGCTGTGGTGGATCTGCTGTGCGGCGAGCTTCGCCGGCATGAAGCTCAGCTCGACGAGCGGCCGCACGCCGTTCGCGAGCAAACCGTCGTAGGCCTGATCGATGTAGGAGAAGTTGAAGACCGGCGCGCCGTTCTTATCGACCGTGTAGACGCCCATCTCATCATGGAGAAGAGCGTGGAAGCGCACATAGGAGACCGCGGTCGCCTCGCGCACCGCGCGCAGGTCCTCGCGGTAGGATTCGCGCAGGCTGAGCACCGCGCGCCCCGAGCCGAACATGTGCTCCCAGAAATGCGCGAACGGCTGCGCCGGCGCGCTGGCATCGATGCTGAGGGTCTCGCGCGGCTGGGCCAGGAGGGGCGCGGCGGGCAGTGCCAGGCCGAGGGCGATCAAGCCCGCGACGGTGGCGGACGTCATTGACCCGGTGCGAGCCAGCCGCCTGAGAATCCTGCGCGCTCCAGTCCCTGGCGCAGGTACGGATCGTTGCGCATCACGCGCCAGACGAAGTCGCTGCGGTAGTTCTCGATCATCGCGAGGATCGGCCCTTGATCGATGCCAACATAGTCCTGATCGACCCAGCCGGCGAAGGGCTTGGAGGAGTTCTGGACCGTGGAGTCCGGCACATGCGTATGGGACTGACCCGCGGCGTCGGGAGTCGCGTGGAAGCTCGCGTTGAACGCATCGAGGAAGCCGTAAACGCTGTAAATCGACGATCCATACCTGTGATACATCTCGAGCGTCGCGGGCAGTACGATCTCCGGTGCGAAGGGCAGTGAGCTGATCGCCGCGGTCGGGGCGATGGTGCCATCGTCGACGATGCTGTCCGCTCCGACTCCGCGGGCCGCGTAGCGCATGAAGGACGCCTCCTGACCCTCGTAGCGCTCGCTCCCCCCCGGGCCATCGGACGCGCTGATGCCCCAGATGTTTTTGCCGTAGGCCTGCCAGTGCTTGGGATTGGCGATGGCGTAGCGACGCTGCGTATAGGTGGCGCGCCGGCTGTTCTCGAAGTAGTCGAGTCCGTGGGCGCGCATGTAGGCATCGCGGATCCCGCGGAAGTCCACCCAGACGTGGGTGTACTGATGACCGAAGAGCGGGCCGAAGCTCAAGTAGGTCTGATCGTAGAGCGTGCCCCAATGCTTGTCGTAGGTGCTGGTCCACATGTCCCACGACTGCGGGCTGATCGGGTGCGTCGGCGAGCCGAGTGCGAGCAGGTAAACCAGCATCGCCTCGTTATAACCCTGCCAGTCGATACCGGAGAAACCGCTTTCCGGAGTCCACGCGAGTGCCACCACCGGCGGGCGCGGTTGCGCCCAGGTCCAATCCACGCGGCGGTAGATCTCATCGACCAGCTTGCGGATCTGCACTTCGTGCGGG
>DASYFL010000044.1:0-1829 GCA_036498445.1 Steroidobacteraceae bacterium | reverse complement strand
TGGGTGCCAATCGGGGTGTGGGTCGGATTGCGGCCCCGCGTGACGAGAATCGTGCAGCCGATCGCGCAGTTCCTGGCGGCCTTTCCGGCAAACCTGCTCTTTCCCATCGTCGTATCGGCGGTGGTGATGCTGAAGCTCGTGCCGGACATCTGGCTGAGCCCGCTGATGATTCTCGGCACCCAGTGGTACATTCTGTTCAACGTGATCGTCGGCGCATCGGCGATTGCGCCGGACCTGCGCTATGCCAGCGAAAACTTTGGTGTGCGTGGCTGGTTGTGGTGGAAGCGGCTGGCGCTGCCCGCGGTGTTCCCGTTCTATGTCACCGGAGCGATCACTGCTTCAGGCGGATCGTGGAATGCGAGCATCGTGGCCGAGGTCGCCACCTGGGGTGACCAGAAGCTCACCGCGCACGGCCTCGGTGCCTATATCGCCGAGGCGACCACTGCCGGGGATTTCCAGCGCACCGTGCTGGGGACGGTGGTGCTGAGCCTGTTCGTGGTGACGCTGAACCGGGTGTTCTGGCGGCCGCTGTACGCGCGCGCCGAGCGCAAGTTCCGCCTCAGCTGATAGACGCCGGACCGTAGGAGAAAGTCTGTAACGCCGTGGCTCCCGCGCTCAATCTCGCGCCCCTGCTCGATGTGCAGGGCGTCTGCAAATCCTTCCGCAAGCCCGACGGCGATGAGCTGGTGGTGCTCGAGAACGTAAACCTGACGCTGCGCCCCGGAGAGATCGTGGGGCTCCTCGGCCGCTCCGGATCGGGTAAGTCGACGCTGCTGCGCGTGATCGCGGGTCTCGATGAGCCTTCCGGCGGAGTGGTGAACTATCTCGGTCGGGCGGTGACCGGTCCCGCATCCCGGATCGCCATGGTGTTCCAGAGCTTCGCGCTCTTCCCATGGCTCACGGTGCTCGAGAACGTGCAGCTCGGGCTCGAAGCGCTCGGCGTGCCGGAGGCCGAGCAGCGCAAGCGCTCACTCCAGGCCATCGACCTCATCGGGCTCGATGGTTTCGAATCCGCCTACCCCCGTGAGCTCTCGGGGGGCATGCGCCAGCGGGTGGGCTTCGCCCGTGCGCTCGTCGTGCACCCGAACATCCTGCTCATGGACGAGCCGTTCTCCGCACTCGATGTGCTCACGGCGGAGACGCTGCGCGGCGACTTTCTCGATCTCTGGGGTGAGGGGCAATTGCCGATCAGGTCGGTACTGCTGGTGACGCACAACATCGAAGAGGCCGTGCAGATGTGTGACCGGATGCTCATCTTCTCGACGCATCCGGGCAGGGTGGTGAGCGAGATCCCCGTAGACCTGCCTCAGCCGCGTCACGCCCAGGATCCGCGCTTTCGCGCTCTCATCGACCGCGTGTACGTCGAGATGACCGCAAGGCCGCGCGGCGAGCCGCGCGGAGCGCGTACCGAGCGCTTTGCGGGCACCGGCATCGGTACCGCACTGACCCACGTGTCATCGAACGTACTGACTGGCCTCATGGAGGCGGTGAACGAGCCGCCGTACAACGGCAGGGCAGACCTGCCGGTGATCGCCGAGGAGCAGCATCTCGAGGTCGATGACCTCTTTCCGGCCGCCGAGGCGTTGCAGATGCTGCGCTTTGCGGAGGTGGAGGGCGGTGACATCAAGCTTACCGAGGCGGGGCTGCAGTTCGCGCGCAGCGAGACTGACGAGCGCAAGAAGCTCTTTGCCCGGCACCTGATCACCTACGTGCCCCTCGCCGCGCACATCCGCAGGGTGCTCGATGAGCGGGCGAGCCACAGCGCCCCCAAGAGCCGCTTCTTCGATGAGCTCGAGGACTACATGGCGGAGGAGGCCGCCGAGCAGACG
>DASYFL010000043.1:0-3805 GCA_036498445.1 Steroidobacteraceae bacterium | reverse complement strand
CACGCAAAGATGCGGTGTCGGTCCGTGTGTGAAGTTGCTGTCAGACAAAGTCTGGGCTCTGACATGCGTTCATCCTGAGTTCATTCTGAGCCTGCCGACGGTGGCCCCACCGCTGCACGCGGGTGCGCGTAGGCGCGCGCCGACTTGGAACTGCAGGGGCTTCTCATTGTGATCGGCCCGCCGGCGTTCGATGCTGCGTAGCACGACAGGAACCTACTGCACGGCAGGAACCTACTGGAGGAAGCCATGGTTGTAAGAGTAACTGGCATAGCCGTACTCGCGTTGACCCTGGCGGGGCTCGCCGGTTGCGAGACGATGAGGGGAACGCGCGGCAACCTGAGCAACGCAGCCCAGAACCTGGAATACAACGCCACCGCGCTGGTGCGCGGTGCCGGCGATGAGCCGAGAAGGCGCGACGACCTCGCTGACGAGACGGCGGATTATCCACGTTACGCGCACGAGTACGCGCGCGACGCGCGCGCCTTGGCGCGAAACGCACACGATCTGCGCGTGGCGGTGGAGGACCGGGCGAGCGACAGCGAGGTGAGGGCGGCCTTCGCCCGTGTCTCGCGCAGCTACCACGCGGTCCGTGACGAGGTGACCCATTCCGACAGTCTCCAGGCTCGACGTGATTTCGAGCCGGTGACCGACTCGTATCGGGCCATCGAGCACGAGCTCGGGATCTATCCAGGACGCGACGAATACCTACCGCCGGCTTGATGATGACGCTGACCTAAGACCGCAGCCGCGCCCGCTTTGGCCCGGCTGCGGTTTTTTTCTAAACTCGCTATAGAAGAATTGCATACCAGAGCTTCAAAAAATCATTATTTGTTTAGCATGGCATGTCCCTAAACTTCGCGGTACATGCGCATGCCGACTGCGAGCGATCCCAGCCCCCTGGCGGGTACCCAGCTGCCTTGCCTCGTCGATGGCGAGTTCATCCGCACCGCCCGCAGCTTCGAGAACATCAGTCCAGTCAACGGGCGCGCCCTCTGCACCGTCAGCGAAGCCGATGCGAAGCTGGTCGACCGCGCGGTGCAGGCCGCGCGCCGCGCGCTCCGCGGACCGTGGGGCCGCCTTACCATGGCCGAACGCTGTGCATTGCTGCGCAAGGTGGCCGAGCGCATCGAGCAGCGTTTTGCCGACTTCGTGAGCGCCGAGATTGCCGATACCGGCAAGACCCTGCAGCAGGCGAGCAGCCTCGATATTCCCCGCGGCGCGGCCAATTTCCGTGCCTTCGCCGACCTTGCCATGGCACGGTCGGCGGAGTGCTTCGAGATGGGTACCGCGGATGGCCGTGGCGCCCTCAACTACACGGTGCACAAGCCCGTAGGCGTCGTGGCGGTCATCGCGCCATGGAACCTGCCGTTCCTGCTCCTCACCTGGAAGGTGGCGCCGGCACTCGCCTGCGGAAATACGGTCGTGGCGAAGCCCTCCGAGGAGACTCCTTCGAGCGCGGCGCTGCTCGCCGAGGTCATGCAGGAGGCGGGCATCCCGCCTGGTGTTTTCAATCTGCTGCATGGCTTTGGAGCGGATTCCACCGGCGAGGCCCTGGTGCGCCATGCGGATGTCAACGCCATCGCCTTCACGGGCGAGTCGGCCACTGGCAGCGCAATCATGAAAAGTGCCGCCGACTCGGTGAAGGCGCTTTCCTTCGAGCTCGGGGGGAAGAATGCCTCACTGGTATTTGCGGATGCGGACTTCGAAGCCGCAGTCGCGGGCACGATGCGCTCGGTGTTCTCGAACTGCGGCCAGGTATGTCTGTGCTCCGAGCGGGTGTACATCGAGCGTCCCATATTCGAGCGCTTCGTCGCCGCGCTGGTGCAGGGCGCGCGCACCCTGAAGATCGGTGGTCCCTACGAAGGAGCCGACATGGGACCGCTCATCTCGCGCAATCATCGCGACAAGGTGCTCTCCTACTACCGCCTCGCGCGCACCGAGCAGGGCGAGATCCTGTGCGGGGGCGGCGCGCCCACTTTTGGCGATGAGCGCGATGAGGGTGCATTCATCGAGCCTACGATCATCCGCGGACTTCCTGAGGATGCGCGCTGCGTAAAGGAGGAGATCTTCGGTCCGGTCTGTCACGTGGCGCCCTTCGACACCGAGGAGCAGGCGGTGCAGCTTGCCAACGACACGCGTTACGGGCTCGCGGCGGCGGTGTGGACCTCCAACCTCCAGCGTGCGCATCGAGTGGCGCGGCAGATGGAGGTCGGCATCACCTGGGTCAATGACTGGTTCCTGCGGGATCTGCGCACGCCCTTCGGCGGCGTGAAGCTCTCGGGGATCGGCCGCGAAGGAGGTGTGCACTCGCTCGCCTTCTTCTCGGAACCGATGAATATCTGCATAAAGCTCTGAGGCGCACGGGTATGCAGGCCAGCCCAAAGCTGATGGCGCAGAGCGCGGTGCTGCCGGGCAAGGCGAGGCCGCGCGGCACGTTTCCCCACTTTCGCCGCGCGGGTGACTTCATCTTCGTCTCCGGGACGAGCGCGCGGCGTGCAGACGATTCCATTGCGGGCGCCAGCACCGATGCCAGCGGCCGCGCCGTGCGCGACATCCGCGCGCAGACGCGCGCCGTGCTCGAGAACATCAGGGATATTCTCGCGGCCGCCGGCGCCACGCTCAGCGATGTCGTGGAGGTGAGCACCTTCCTCATCGACATGGGCGATTTCGCAGCTTACAACCTGGTGTACAGCGAATTCTTCGGCTATGAGGGTCCCGCGCGCACCACGGTAGCCGTCGCGGCCCTGCCGCACCCAGACCTTCTCATCGAGATCAAGGCGGTGGCCTACCGCCCGGCGCGCACCCGGCGGTCAGCCGCTCCGCGCTCAAGGAGACGTCCATGAAAATGGTCGACATCCACTCGCATTTCCTCCCGCGCGGCTGGCCGGATCTCGCCGCGCGCTTCGGCAGCGCGGACTGGCCCTGGCTCAGACATACCGCACCCGGGGAAGCCATGCTGATGATCGGTAACCGGGAGTTCCGGCCGGTGACCGCGGCCTGCTGGGACCCTGCCGTACGTCTCGAGGCCATGGATCGTGATGGCGTCGACGTGCAGGTCATGTGTGCCACCCCGGTGCTTTTCTCCTACGATCGCCCGGCACCGCAGGCACTCGAATGTGCGCGCATCTTCAATGACGCGGCCCGCGAGATCTGCGCCGCGAAGCCGCGCCGGCTGAAGTCCTTGTGTCAGGTTCCGCTGCAGGACACCGATCTCGCCTGCCGGGAGCTGAGCCGCGCCATGGCGGACGGCCACGTCGGAGTGCACATCGGCAATCACGTGGGGGCGCGCGAGCTCAACGATGAAGGCCTGATCACATTTCTGCAGCATTGCGCCGCCGAGGGCGCAGCAGTGTTCGTGCACCCCTGGGACATGATGGGCTCGGAGCGCATGTCGAAGTACATGTTGCCGTGGTTGGTTGCCATGCCGGCGGAAACTCAGCTCTCGATCCTGTGGCTGATACTTTCCGGCGCCTTCGAGCGGCTACCGCGCTCCCTGAAGCTGTGTTTCGCGCACGGCGGCGGAAGTTTTCCTTATCTCATCGGACGCGTGGACAACGCCTGGCGCAACCGGGACATCGTGCGCGAGGACTGTCCGCGCCTGCCTTCCTCCTACGTCGATCGGTTCCATGTCGATGCCGCGGTGTTCAATGGCGATGCGCTCGCCTTCCTCGTGAAATCCATGGGCGAGGATCGCGTCATGCTCGGATCCGACTATCCGTATCCACTCGGCGAGCAGCAGGTCGGGAGTCTGATCCGCTCACATCCCACCCTCAGCGACAGGACCCGTGACAAACTGCTGCACGCT
>DASYFL010000042.1:0-10287 GCA_036498445.1 Steroidobacteraceae bacterium | reverse complement strand
GCAGGAGCTCCTCGCCGGCATTGCGCTCGATGCCACCTTCGGACCGGTGGTGCTGTTCGGGCGCGGGGGCACGGCGGTGGAAGTGATCGGCGATCGCGCGCTCGCGCTGCCGCCGTTGAATTCCGTGCTCACGCAGGAGCTCATCTCGCGCACCCGGGTGTCGCGGCTGCTGACTGGCGCGCGTGGCGTTCCGGCAGTTGCGATGCCCGCTCTCGAGACGGTGCTGATGCGGCTCGCGCAGCTCGCCTGTGATGTGGCGGAGATCGCCGAGCTCGACATCAATCCGCTGCTCGCCGATGGCGCGGGAGTGATTGCGCTCGATGCGCGTGTGCGGCTCGCCGCAGCGAGTGGGAGCGCCGCGTCGCGCCTTTCGATTCGTCCCTACCCGAGCGAGCTCGAGGAGGCGGCGGACTGGGGCGGCCGTGCCCTCGTGCTGCGGCCCATCCGCCCCGAAGACACCACACGTCACCGGCAGTTCCTCGCGCAAACCGCACCACGGGATCTCTACACCCGCTTCTTCACCGGTATCCGTGAGCTTCCCGAGAAGGAGCTGGCCCACCTGACGCAGATCGATTACGACCGCGACATGGCCTTCCTTGCGGTCGGACGCGATCCTTCCGGCGCCGAGGAAATACTCGGTGTCGCGCGTGCGTGCGCGGACCCGGACAACAACGCGGCGGAGTTCGCCGTGCTGGTGCGCTCGGATCTCAAGGGCCACGGGCTCGGCAAGCTTCTCATGCGCAAGCTCATCCGCTATTGCGGCGATCGCGGCACACGCGAGCTATGGGGCACTGTGATGGCGGACAACGAAGCCATGCTGCATCTGGCGAGGAGGCTCGGATTCAAGGTGCGTGGCAGCGAGCAGAACATCGAAACCGTCGCTCTCGATCTGCGGCCCGACCCGGCCGCACAGGCAACCTGACGTTGTCGGCCACGGGCCTGCGCGCGGAGCGGCGCCCAGAGTCACACCACGCGCGAGAAGGTCGGACGAGCCCCTTGTGCGCCGGCCGGCGCCTGCAGGTGGGCATCGAAGCACATGGCGATGCTCCGCAGCAGCAGCCTTCCCGTCCCGGTTACGGTGATGCGCCCATTCCCGATCACGATCAGGCCATCGGCGACGTGCGCCTGCAGCCGCGCGAGCGGCTCCTGGAAATAGGCGGCGAAGTCGATACCAAAATCCGCCTCGATCGCGCGCATGTCGATCACGCCCTGGCACATGAGCTGAGCGATGACCGCCCCGCGCACGCGGTCATCCGCGCTCAGCGCGAGTCCGCGCCAGAGCGGCAGCTGACCGGCAGCGAGAGCCGCTTCCCATTTCTGCAGCTCGCGGAAGTTCTGGCTGAAGCTGTCATCGACGTGACTGATCGCGCTCACACCGAGGCCGATGAGGTCACATCCGCCGTGCGTGGTGTAGCCCATGAAGTTGCGCTGCAGGGCGCCCGCTTCCTGGGCCTGCACGAGCTCATCGTCCGGAAGCGCGAAATGATCCATGCCGATGTAGCGGTAGCCGCCGGCGGAAAGCTCTTCGATCGCGAGAAGCAGCAGCTCGAGCCGTTCCGGCGCGCTCGGCAGCGTCGCCGCATCGATATGGCGTTGCGCCTTGAAGAGTCCGGGCAGGTGCGCATAACCATAGACCGCGAGGCGGTCCGGCCGTGCCGACATCACCATACGCAGTGTCCTGCGGAAGCCGGCCGGACTCTGGCGCGGAAGACCGTAGATGAGATCGATGTTGACCGAGCGAAAGCCACTATCGCGACAGGCATCGATGAGATCGAGCGTCTGCTCGGTGCTCTGGATGCGGTTGACCGCGTGCTGCACCTCGGGGTCGAAGTCCTGCACACCGAGACTGACTCGATTGAACCCGAGCCGTGCCAGTATGGGGGCGTACTCCGCCGGCACAGTGCGCGGGTCGAGCTCGATGGAGAAATCCCGTGTTGGCGCGCGGCTCAGCGTGAAGGCCTCGCCGAGGGCATCGATCAGCCATTCGAGCGTCGCCGCGCCGAGAAAATTAGGCGTGCCGCCCCCGAGGTGCAATTGCACCACCTCGCGTTGCCGGTCGAAGAGGGGCGCTACCCGTGCGGCTTCGTGCAGCAGACGCTCTGCGTAGTGCACCCCTTTCGCGGTATCGCGCGTGATGAGCCGGGTGCAACCGCAGTAGAAACAGGGGCTGAAACAGAACGGCACGTGCAGGTAGAGCGAGAGCGGGCGCGGCCCTGGACGGGCGTTGCTGCGCGCTGCGTACGCGCGCACATCAGCCGGGGTGAACGCAGTCGTGAACTGCGGTGCCGCCGGGTAGGAAGTATAGCGCGGACCCGGACAGTCGTAACGTCTCAGGAGCTCCGCAGAAGGCAGCGGCAGCTCCAGATCGAACGCGGGCAAGGCATGCATGTCGACCTCCGCAAAAGCTGCCGCGGACGAGGACGGCGCCATCATTCATCCCCGCCGCGGCACCGTGCGCTAAGCCGCGCCTACTGGACCTTTATGCTCGTTGGCTTCCTCGTCTCGGCCTTCGTCTTCGGGACGCGGATCGTGATCACCCCGTCCTTCGACTCGGCGCGGATCGCGGCCTGATCGACCGCATCCGGTAGCGCGAAACTGCGCGAGAAGCTGCCGTAGTAGGTCTCCACCTTGTGGAACTTCTCGTCCTTCTGCTCCTCCTTCTGGCGGCGCTCGCCGCTCAGAGTCAGCATGCCATCGTCCACGGTGACTTTGACGTCCTCCTTCTTCACCGCGGGCAACGCGGCACGGATCAGGTACTCCCCGCCCGTTTCGCTGATGTCGACGGACGGTGCCCAATCGAACTTCCCCTCGGTGTCCGCCGCAAAGCGCGGAAAGCGTCCAAAGAAGCTCGGAAAGCGGTTGAACATTTCATCCACCGCACTGAAGGGTTCCCAACGTACGAGGCTCATGGCGTTCTCCTCTCAAATTGACCAGGAGTTGAGGTTAGTGCGTGAGCGTCGAAGGTTGAATTCGGAAGAGTGCGTATCGCCGTAGCGGTGCTCGTTTCCGGCTCGTGCCGCATGCCATAATCAGCTGCGAACCACGGCCATGCAGTCCCTCTCCTCGGAACTCGCCCGTAGCGTCCTCGATGCGGCCCCGGACGCCATGATCCTCATCGATGGCGCCGGAAGGATCCGCTTTGCCAATCGCCAGGTGTCGACCCTCTTCGGCTACCGCCATGACGAGATCGTGGGCCTTGCGGTCGAGCAGCTGATGCCCGAACGATTCCGCAGCCGTCACATCACCCACCGGCACGGCTACACCGAGGCGCAGCGGGCACGTCCAATGGGCGAGGGGCTTGCGCTTTTCGGGCGGCGGCTCGATGGCAGCGAATTCCCTGTCGAGATCAGCCTGAGCCCCATCGGCAGTGGGAGGGAGCTGCTGGTCGCCGCGGCGATCCGCGATGTGAGCGACCGCAAGCACGCGGAGAAAGAGCTCCGGCTGGCCCGCGAAAGCGCCGACCGCGCCAATCAGGCCAAGAGCCGCTTTCTCGCCACCGCGAGCCATGACCTGCGGCAGCCGTTGCAGACGCTTGCGCTGCTGAATGGCATCCTGCGCCGGGTCATCAGCGAGCCGAGCGCGCTCGATGCCTTGTCCCAGCAGGAGCAGGCGGTCGGAGCCATGACTCGGCTGCTCGGCGCACTGCTCGACATCAGCAAGCTCGAGTCGGGTGCGATCCGGCCGGAGCCGAAGGAATTCAGCATCGGCTCGCTGTTCGAGGGACTACGCCGCGAGTTCGCCAGCATCGCTGCGAGCAAGAATCTCGAGCTGCAGGTGAGCCCGTGCGAGGAGTGCATACACAGCGACCCCGCTCTCCTCGAGCAGATACTGAAGAATCTGCTCTCCAATGCCATCAAGTACACGCCGCCGGGCGGGCGGGTCGCTCTACGTGCCCGGCGGCAGAACGACTCGGTGCAGGTTGAAGTAGCCGACACCGGCGTCGGCATCGCACCCGAGCATATCGCCTACATCTACGACGAGTTCTACCAGGTCGGTGTGCCGGCCAACAGCTCGCGTGAAGGTTACGGGCTCGGCCTGAGCATCGTGCAACGCCTGGTGAGGCTCCTCGACCTGAGGCTGGAGGTGACCTCGGAAGTCGGCAAAGGGTCAATTTTTTCCCTGTCATTGCCGCCGGGCGCTGCGCAAGCTTCCGCGCTGCAGCCACAGGCGGCGGCGCCGGCGCACCAATCCCCGGCTGGCCGGCCGCGTGTCCTGCTGGTGGAGGATGATCCGGGGGTCCGCGATGCGACGCGCATGCTGCTCAGCGTCGAGGGCTACCGGGTGACCGCAGTGGCCTCGCTCGCCGCGGCACTGCAGAGCGCGCAGGACGGCGGGCCGCCCGATCTCATGATCACCGACTATCATTTGGGGGAAGGCGAGCTCGGCACCGACGTCATCGCGGCAGTGCGCGAGAAGCTGCACAGCGAGGTGAAAGCGGTGCTGGTGACCGGCGACACCTCCACCGTGGTCAAGCACATGGCGAATGACCCGCGGCTGCGGGTCCTGAGCAAGCCGATCGATGCGGAGCAGCTCCTGATGGTGCTCAAGGAGCTGCTGAGCGCCTGAGGCGCGCCCGGCAATGCCCCTGCGCGGTGCGCAGGCTCAGCGAGCGGCCTGCTCCTCTTCCAGATCGAGCACCATCCGCACCAGCTGCGCGAGCGAACCGGCGCCACTTTTCTCCATCACGCGCGCACGGTGAATCTCTACGGTGCGCTGGCTGACACCCAGCTCCGCGGCCATCACCTTGTTTGGCTTGCCGCGCGTCATCAGTGTGAGCACCTCGCGCTCGCGCGGGGTCAATGACCCGAAGCGCTCGCGGATCCTCGCGTGCTGCGCGAGCGAATTGCGGTTGCGCGCATCGCGCTCGAGCGCGCGCTGGATACGGTCGATGAGATCCTGATCGCGGAAGGGCTTCTGCAGGAAGTCGAACGCTCCATGCTGCATGGCCTCCACTGCCATGGGAATGTCACCGTGTCCGGTGATGAAGATGACCGGAATGGTGGCGCCGCGGAGGTTGAGCTGCTGCTGCAGCTCGATGCCGCTCATGCCCGGCATGCGCACATCGAGCACCAGGCAGCCGGGCTGGTTCTGTTTGTAGGCTTCGAGGAATTCTCCGGCAGACGCCATGGCACGGGTATTGAGCCCCACTGACTTCAGCAGGAAGCGCAGCGAGTTGCGCACTCCTTCGTCGTCATCCACGACAAAAACAGTGGGTGTGGCTGGCTGCATGGGACTAATCCCGCTCCGTCGGCAACAGCATATAGAAGCACGCACCGTTCGGCACGTTGGGCCGGTAGCCGACCGTGCCGCCATGTGCGCGCCCGATGCTGTGCGTGATGGCGAGTCCGAGGCCGGTGCCATTCTCCTTGGTGGAGAAGAACGGGTCGAAGATGCGCTGCATGGCCTCGGCCGGGACGCCGGGTCCGTTGTCCGTCACGCTCAACTCCACTTCACCTTGCGCGGTGAGTGCCGTACGAATGGTGATGTGCGCTGCCGCCTGCCGCCACCCGGCGAGCGCGTCCAGGCTGTTACGCACGAGATTCATGATCGCCTGCTGGATCTGCCCGGAATCGACCCGCACCTCGGGAAGCTCCGGGGTGAGATCGAATTGCAGTTCAACCCCGTGCAACAGGGCGTCAGCCTGCACCAGCTCGTGCAGCTCGGCCACGAGAGCGTTGACGCTCGCCGGTGCGTGCTCGGCCCGCTGGGTCCGGGCAAGCGCGCGCAATCGCCCCAGAATGTCTGCGGCGCGCGTGGTCTGAACGGCGATCTGCCGCAAGGCCTCCCGCACGTCCTCGACGTCGGCCGGTTGGCGCGCCAGTAACCGCTCGCAGGCATGCGCATAGTTGGCGATCGCGGTGAGCGGCTGATTGAGCTCGTGCGCGACGCCTGCAGCCATCTCTCCGATGGTCGCCATGCGCGACACGTTGAGCAGCCGTCCATGCAGCGCAGCCGGCCTCGCACCCGTGCCCGGTTGAGCGCCCGCCGGCGGCGCCGGAGGGCACGACTCCAGGGGAAAATCCTCAATGATCATCTCGGCAGTGGCAGCCATAGCGGTCAGCGGCGAAGGATCTACGGTTTGCCACGCCGCGTCGTTACGTAGTTGTCGCATCCTGTGCAGGCGGCGGCTTCCTGTGGATAGGGGGTAACCGAGGGGCTCCCGCACGGATGCGGCCACTGATGCGGCTTACCATCTCGCGTGGCGCAAGCTTCGCCGCGTCGAGGACAGTGACACCCTCCTGCGGCGCGGGCGGCGTGAAATGTGCCTCCTGCCAGTCCAGAACGCGGATGTCAGCCTCGCTCGGGTCATTGGCGCGCGCATGGCGCTCGTGGATCCGGGCTTCGAGCGTTTTGCGGGCGGCATGACAGTAGACGATCCATGTGTCGATGCCGAGCCCGGCAGCGAGTGCACGGAAGCGCGCACGATCCGCGCTTTGGCCGAAGGTCGCATCGACGATGGTCGTGCAACCGCCGGCGAGCGCATCGGCGGCGCACTGCGCCAGCCGGTCGTAGACCGCACGTGTAGCACCGCGCGCGTAAAGACCTCTCCCAGGCGCCGAGCCGGAGCGGGCGAGCGCCGGCAGTCCCGCCAGACGCTTGCGCTCGATATCCGAGCGCAGGTGCACGGCGCGCAGCGTAGGCGCGAGACGCTGCGCCAGCCATGTCTTGCCCGATCCCGAGAGGCCGGACATCAGCACCAGCTTCGGCCGCTGCATGGCGAGCGCCTGTTGCGCACACTCGATGTACCTCTCATGGTCACGCCTTGCCGTGCGCGCAGCGAGTCCGGTCGCTCCGCTCGCCGCCGCTTTGAGCGCCATGAGCTTGGCCCGCACCAGTGCCCGGTGTGCCCGGAAGAGCGGCAGCAGCAGGCACGACTGATAATCGCCGCTCGCGCCCAGGTATCCGCCGAGGAAGGCTTGTGCATGCAGCGGGCGCTCGCGTGCCTCCAGATCCATCAGCAGGAATGCCACTTCATCGGCCACATCGATCCAGCGCAGGGCGGGATCGAACTCGAGACAGTCGAAGGGCGTCAGCCGCGCAGCGTGACGCACGATATTGCCGGCGTGCAGATCCCCATGGCATTCGCGCACGCGTCTGGCGGCGAAACGTTGCTCGAGAAGCGGCCGTGCGGTCCCGATCCACCGCTGGAGCCGCGCTTGCACCGCGCGCACCGCAGCGGCTGCGGGCTTTCCCAGTGCCTGCGCCGCGCGAACCGCTTCCCTCGCATTGCGCCGCATGCTCTCGACCTGAGCCTTGGTGTGACCCCAGCGCTGCCGCGCACGCGCTGCGGGCAGGCATGCATGCAGCCGCGCGAGCTCGAGGCCGAAATGCTCGAGCTCGATTGGCTCGATGCGCCGCTCATCGAGGAGCTTACCGAGCTCCTGTGCGTGCGGGAACTGACGCATCCTGACGGCGTACTCGATGATGCGGCCCGAACCGCCGATGCGCGCCTCGCCGTGCCGCAGCCGCACTGTGCGAACTCCGAGGTACAGCTCGGGTGCGAAGCGGCGGTTCAGGCGTACTTCCTCGTAGCACAGCCTGCGGCGCTGCGTGGACCTGCGCAGGTCGATGAACGGGTAATGCACCGGGCGCTTGATCTTGTAGGCGAATCGACCCGTCAGTAACACCCAGGAAATATGCGTCTCGAGCAGATCGACGGCCCGCACCGCGTGCGGGTACGCGCGCGGGTAGCGGAGTGCCTGCAGCTGCTCCGGAAGAGCGTTCATAGCGTGCTGAGGGGAAGAGGGGCGGCGGGGCGATCATGCCACAAACCAACTGCGCACTACGACCGAGGCTGCGCCCGCAGCGGGTGGAAGCGTTCGCTGACCGCGGCAATTGCCGCTCAGTCGAGCGGCAGCCTCATGAGAAAGCACGCACCGCTTGGCGTGTTGACGCGATACTGCAGTGTGCCGCCGTGAGCTTCGGCGATGGTGCGGCTCATCGCGAGTCCGAGCCCGGTGCCCTCGGGCTTGGTCGTGAAGAAGGGCTCGAACAGCCGTGCGCTGTACTCCTGCGGCACGCCGGGGCCGTTGTCGCAGATATCGATCTCCACCTGCCGTTCCGCGTTGATCCGCGTGCTGATACGTACCTGCCTGGGGTTCGGGGCGCTCCTGCTGAGTGCATGCAGTGCGTTCCATAAAAGATTGAGCAGCGCCTGCTGGATCTGACCGCTGTCGAGGTTGAGCAGCGGCAGATGCTCTGCCAGGTCGAGCTCGTAGCGCACGTCGTGGCGCGCGGCGTCTATCCGGACGAGATCCGCAACCTCGTTGATGAGCGCGTTGAGGCTCGTGGACTCGCGCCGCATGTCAGGCGTGCGCGCCAGGCGCCGCAGCCGGCGGATGGCATCTCCGGCGCGGACCGCCTGCGTGCCGATCTCCTGGAGTGCAGTACGAATCTCCGCGATGTCAGGATCGCTTGCACCGAGCAGCCGGTTGCTGGCCGAGGCATAGTTCGTAATGGCGGCGAGCGGTTGGTTGACCTCATGCGCAATGCCCGCCGCGATCTCACCGACCATCGCGAGCCGCGAGGCGAGTATCAGCCGCTCACGCAGCCGCAGCTGCTGCTCCTGCGCGTCGCGCTCGGGCGTGAGATCGTGGATGAAGCCGAGAAATTGCGGGGTGTTGCCATCGGGCAGCACGCCGACCGATAGAAAGGCCGGGAAAGCTGTGCCCCCTTTTCGCTGCGCGGTCACCTCACGGCCCCGGCCGATCACATGTGGCTCGCCGCTCGCGAGATAGCGTGCAATGTACCCATCGTGCTCCGCCCCATCCGCATCGCCCATCAGGAGGCTGACATTGCGGCCGAGCACCTCCGAGTCGGTGTAACCGAACAGGCGTTCGGCACTGCGATTGAAGGCCCTGATGAAGCCCCGGTGGTCGATGAGCACTACGCCGTCTACGGCCGCATCGAGGATGGCTTGCAGGGCCTCGCGGACGACCTCTTTGGCGTGCACGCCATTCTCCCCTTGCGGGCCAACGAACCGTTTCAAGTCTGCCGAGGTTCCGGCCCGGGTTCCGTACGTATCTTCCGTAATGCACCCGCGCACGGCTGCAGAGACCGGCGCAGGCCGCAGGCTGACCACCGCGTAATTCCGCCGGCGCAGCGCGGTTATGCCATCAGTCCGCGGGGGATCGGCGGCGGGTGCGGGGGGGCTGCGAGTGGCTCTTGACCTCGCCGCGCCGTGTCCTGCGGTAATCCTCGAGCTTGCGGCGCGCCGCGCGAAACGCATCGCGCAACGCGACGTACGGATCCTCGTGCGTGGGGGCTCCCGAATGCGCACGGCGGACCGCGATCACCTGATCGGGAAGCGCGATGTCGATGTGAAAGTCGTACAGCGCACCGTGTCGCTTGTGACGCGGCGGTGGTGCCACGATCACATGGCAGTACGTGATGCGCGCATCGAATTTCTCGAGCCGCGACACGAGCGTGCGGATTCGGTCGGCGAGCGCGGGTGAGGGATCCATGTGGCGGAAGGTGATCTGCAACGGCAGCGCGACTGCCAGCCCGCTCACGGCAGAGCCCGCTGTGCGCCCCGCGGAATCCATCGTACTGTCTCCGGTCGCCTTCGCGCCCGGGTGCAGCCGCCGGTTCCCTCGCACTGCTGAGCGATGCGCCACGGGATCGATATTAGCTTTCTTCTGGAGCGTCCCGCATCCCGTCTTCCTTTGCGGACAATACGGGCGGCGGCGCGCCGTCAATGCCCTGGCATCACAGGTGGGAAGAAGCGGCTGGTACGCGAGGCCTCTCCGTGGAGTCCGGCGCCAGAGCGCAGAAGCGCACGCGTCCGAGTGACGGCATTCGGCATCCGACCTCACCGCTCGTCAGCATGCTCTCCGTCAGTACCGCGGAAACCCCGGTCGAAGCGAACTCCATCCACTCGATGGCAAGCTCGCCGGGGCTTGCGCGGACGATACTCGCCGGCAGCTCACGCTGCTGCAGTCCCAGGGCGGGAGCGAGGGTCTCGATCGCGAGGGTCGCCGCAGGGCAAATACCGAATTCTGTTCCGATCAAGGCTCCGCTGGCACTCACCTCTTCGAGCCGCCCGAGGCACCTGCAACCGCTGTCCGGCGACTGCAAACACCGCAACCGCACCGGAATGTGGCTCATGAGCCGGCGTCCCCAGCGATGCTCCATGTGTGTGCTCCCCAGCTGCTTTAGGCTGCGATGCTGCTGCACCGCCCTGCTCGCGGCCATCCGGGAAAGTGCTTAGCGTGCGGAACTGGCCTGGCCGGCGATCGTAGAGGATCGCTCTGCGTGGCCACGCGCGAGGAAGAGGTGCGAAAAGCA
>DASYFL010000041.1:0-7772 GCA_036498445.1 Steroidobacteraceae bacterium | reverse complement strand
GGCGGCGGCGCCTCACGTGCCATACCAGCAGGAATAGCACCGGCAGCCCGTAAACTAGATAAGTGACTGCATCCATTTCGGCGGCGGCTAACCTGGCAAGCCAGACGCTGAGCGAGGGACCCCGCGCACGCAGATGCCGGCATGCCGATCGGATCTAACACTACGCCCGTGCGGGCACACTGTGGCGCGCATCTCAAAAATGGGTCTTTATCCTACTTGCGTACGACTGGCGGGGTGCACACTCTAACAATGCGCTAAAATGCGTGTAATTACCTGTTTTTCCCCATGTTTTTGTCGGTACATGGAGACAGGTTGTTGAGGTACCGGAAGGCTGTAATTGTCGGCCTTCCTCTTAATATGGCAACGAGTGTGGGTTGCTGATGACGATATTTTCTTTCCTCGCCGGAATTCTGGTCGGCGTGGCGGCCAGCTGGTTTGCGTTGCCCTTATGGCGCACTGCAGCAACGCTCGCGCGTGAGCACGCGCGTGGGCGCAAGCCTTACCTCCTGGCTGCGGGCCTCGTGGTGAGCTTCGCGCTCGCCGCAGCGATCATTTATCTGACGATTGGCTCGCGTCATTCGCCGCAACGCACCGCGGCAAGTTCAGGCGCTGCCGCAGACGCCGGCGCGGCGAGCGCCGGAAAAGACGCACGCGCCGGCGGCGCGGCGCAGTCCATGCAGGACGCCGTGGCCGGTCTCGAGGCACGGCTGGCGCGCGATGGCGGTTCCCCCGCGGATTGGTCGCTGCTCGCTCAGGCCTATGACTTCATGGGCCGGCCCGACGACGCGCGGCGCGCCCGGGCGAAGGCCGGCAACACCCCGCCCGGCTCCGGCAGTGCGGGTCCAGCGAGCTCGGGGCCTGCCGTGTGGCAGATGTCGGCGGGTGCGCTGAGCGCTGCAGCCGCCGCGGCGGACAAGCCCGGGAGCGGGCCTGCTCCCGCGCAGGCGGAGACTGCAACCAGCGCGCCTCCCCGCACGGTTTCGGCTGCGGAGCTCGAACGCCGTGTCGCCGCCAACCCTCGTGACGCGCAGGCCTGGCTCGCTCTCGCGGACGCGCGGCGCACCGAGCGTGACTACGCGGGGGCACGCAATGCGTATCGCAAGGTGGTGGATCTGCACGCCATGTCCGCGCAGTCCTGGGCCGACTACGCCGACGTCCTCGGCTCGCTCGCCGGCGGCTCGCTTTCCGGCGAAGCCGGACGTGCCATCGACAGCGCGCTCGCCATGGATCCGGCTAATCCGAAGGCGCTGTGGCTGAAGGCGAGTGAGGCCAACGAGCAGCACCGTTACGCCGAGGCGCTCACCTGGTGGAAGAAGCTGCGCTCGGTAGTGCCGCCCGATTCAGCCGACGCCCGTATGGTCGATGCCAATATCGCGGAAGCCGCCTCGCTTGCCGGCCAGGCTTCGTCGCCCGCGACAGCCGCCCTGCCCGCCGCCGGGACGACCGCGTCCGGCACGAGCGCGTCCGGCACCAGCGCGTCCGGCACGAGCGCGGCTGCTGAGGTGACCGGAACGGTGAGCCTCGATCAGCGCTTCAGCGCTCGAGTGCAATCCGATGCGACGCTCTTCATCTACGCAAAGGCCGCCGATTCACCCGGGCCGCCGCTTGCGGTGTTGCGAACCACGGTGGGCTCCTGGCCGGTGAATTTCCGGCTCGATGACTCGATGGCGATGATTCCTTCCCGTCGTCTCTCGCAGTTCGACCGCGTCGTGATCGAGGCGCGCATCTCGCGCAGCGGGCAAGCCACACCCTCGGCCGGCGATCTGTATGTGACGAGCCCCGTGCTGCATCCGGCGCCCGGTACCCGGCTTGCGCTGGTGATCAACCGGGAAATCGGTTGAATGCACACCGAGCAGACACCTGTGGAACCCATCAAGCGCCCGCCGCCAACGGAAAACTCAGAGCTGCCGCCGACCGCGGAGGAGCTCGAGAACGTCACTATCCGCGTGGTGAGGCTCGATCAGCTCGGCCAAGCACCTCCTAAGTCGTCCGCGCAGTCTGCTGGCCCCCGGAACGGGACGCAGCGCAGCCCCGCTTCACCGGCTGCCGCCGCTACACCGCCCGCAAGTGCGCCCGCGGCGCCCGCGGCGCCTCGGACCCCGGCCTCCGCCGCGCCGAGCCCGGCGCAAGAGGCGCGACCCCCGGCGGCAGCGCAGCGAGCGGCAGCGCCACCAGCGGCAGCGCCACCAGCGGCAGCGCCCGCAGCGACAATGCCCGCCGCCAAGGCGCCTTCGCCGCCTGCGCCGGCCCCAGCCACGCGTGCGCCCGCATCCCCGGCGATGCGGCCCGCGGAAGCACCTGCCCCGAGTCCGGCCGAAGTACCCGCAGCGCGGCAGACTCCACGGGACCGGGCGGCCACCGCCGTCCCGCGCTCCAGCGCCCGCGCTGAAACGGTTGAAAGTCGCCGGACGCTCAGCTGGAACCGTGTAGCTTTCATTGCACTGGTTATAGTGATCTACCTCGGCTGGAGCATGCCCACCGAGCGCTACATCACCCCGACGCGCGGCTTCGGCTATGCGCTCGGCATCATTGGCGGCAGCCTCATGCTGCTGCTGCTCGTGTACTCGGCGCGCAAGCACTTCCGCTGGCTGCGATTTCTGGGCCCGACCCCGTCCTGGTTCCGCTTCCACATGGTGCTCGGCATCGTCGGCCCGCTGTGCATTCTGTTCCACTCCAACTTCAAGACCGGCGCCGCCAACAGCAACGTCGCACTCTTCTGCATGTTGACGGTCGCGAGCAGCGGCTTCATAGGCCGCTACCTCTACGCCAACATCCATTCCGGGCTCTATGGACGCAAGCTGCAGCTCGGAGAGCTGCAGGCGAGCGCCGCGGGGCTGCGCGAGCTCTCGAACAGTGTCAGTTTCCTGCCGGACCTCGTTGCGCGGCTCGAAGTGGCGGAGCAGCGCCTGCTCCAATCCGGGCCACGGCTCTCGCTGCTTGGCTTCCTCAAGCCGCCGCTGGTGGCCGTTGCGGCAGCCAAAGCGCGCTGGCAGTTGCACGGTTACGTGCGCCGCGGGCTGCGGGCCAGTGCGGATAGATCGACGGTCATCGCCGCTGAGTCCAAGCGTCTGCGCCGTGCGGCCAACGGGTACGTCGACCGGAGACTTTCCGCCACGCGGCGCGTGGCCTCGTTCCAGGGTTATGAACGGCTCTTCTCGCTCTGGCATGCCTTGCACATACCGCTCATCTTCATGTTGATCATTGCGGCGGTCGTTCACGTGATCGCGGTGAACGTCTACTGACGCTCGATCGACATGCAGGGGGTACGATGTCAGCTAACGCTGATACTGGGATTGCTGTGCGGACTCCTCGCGGCCCGGGGAGCTGAAGCCGTGAACCCGGAGACACTTCTCATGCCGGGGAAGTTGACGGCAGCGCACGCGAAGTACGAGGACGACTGCTCGAACTGCCACGATCGCACCGACCGCAGCCGTCAGACCGGACTGTGCCTCGCCTGCCACAAGGACATCTCGGCGGACGTGCGCCAACACCGCGGCTACCACGGCCACCTGGCTGCCATCGAAACCACCCAATGCCGCGCCTGCCACTCGGAGCATCTCGGGCGCACCGCCGACATCACCAAACTCAGCCGCGAGCAGTTCAATCACGATCACACCAATTACCCGCTGAAGGGCGCGCACGCCATGGTGCCGTGCGCGAGCTGCCATCAGGCAGGCCAGGCCTACCGCAAGGCGCCGAGCGACTGCCTGGGTTGCCACCGCAAGGAGGAGCCGCACGAAGGCAAGCTCGGGCGCGATTGCGCCTCGTGCCACGACGAGAGTGCCTGGCGGCGCGTGCGCTACGACCACAACAAGACCGCCTTTCCGCTGCACGACCGGCACGCCGAGATCGCCTGCGCCGCCTGCCATTTCGGTAACCGCTACAAGGACACGCCCAAGGAATGCGTCGCCTGCCACGAGCCTGATGATGTGCATCGCGGCGAGCGGGGGCCCAAGTGCGCCGATTGCCACAACACCAGAGGCTGGAAGAACTCGAAGTTCGACCACCTCAAGGAAACCGGCTACGCACTACTCGGGGTTCACGACCGCATCGCCTGCAACGACTGCCACCGCACCGGCAACCTGAAGGACAAGATCCCGAAAGACTGCTTCGGTTGCCATCAGGGGCAGGACTCGCATGCCGGTCGCCTCGGCAAGGAGTGCGACAAGTGCCACGGCAACGAAGAGTGGAAGCCCTCTACCTTCGATCACACGCGCGATACGAAGTGGCCGCTCGTCGGCAAGCACGCCAAGGTACCCTGCCACACCTGTCACACCGCACTCGTGACCACTCAGAAGCTCGGCACCGAATGCATCAGCTGTCACCGTGCGAGCGATGTGCACCTGGGTTCGCTCGGTAAAGAGTGCGACCAGTGCCACACACCCGAGGGGTGGCGTGCGCATCTGACCTTCGACCATGACCTCACCCGCTTTCCGCTGGTCGGCCTGCACGTCGCCGTGCCGTGCGAGCAATGTCACCTCACGCGGGAATACCGCGACGTCGGCAAGGAATGCATCGACTGCCACGGCAAGGACGATGTGCACAAGGGCAACCTCGGCAAGGAGTGCAGCCGCTGTCACTCATCGAACGGCTGGCGAATGTGGGAATTCGACCACGGCAAGGAGACCGGCTTCGCCCTTTCGGGCGCTCACGGCAAGCTCGCGTGCGAGTCCTGTCATCGTCGTCCGCCGGATGAAGTGAAGTTGAAACAAGACTGCCTCTCGTGCCACGCGAAGGACGACGTGCACGTCGGGCAGTACGGACGCCAGTGCGACCGCTGCCACACCACCACCACCTGGAAGGGCGCCCGGGTTCAGTAATATGGCCGCCCCGCATCCGCAGTCCCCGGCTGCCCATACTGCAGCGCCCAAGGCAGAGCGGCTGCTGGCGCTGCTCGCGCTGCTCGCCGGCAGTTGGCTCGCAGGAGCGACCCAGGCGGCGGCACCGGTACGCAGCTCCTTCGATCACCTGACGACCGGATTCGAGCTCCTCGGACAGCATCGCGACCTGCCATGCGAGTCATGCCACGTCAACGCCATCTTCAAGGGCACGCCGAAGTATTGCGCCGCGTGCCACGGCGTCGGCACCACGGTGCGGGCCACCGCGAAGCCGAGCAGCCACATGATGTCGACCGACCAGTGCGACAGCTGCCATACCGAGGTCGCCTGGAAGCCGGCGGTGACCTTCGATCACAAGCAGGCACTCGGCAGTTGCTCATCGTGTCACAACGGCGTGCAGGCGCAGGGCAAGCCGCCGAATCACATCGTCACCGATCTCGAGTGCGATGCCTGCCACACCACGGTCAGCTGGGCCGGAGCGACCTTCACCCACATGGGTGTGACCGGCAATTGTGCCTCCTGCCACAACGGCGTCTCGGCGCAGGGCATGCCCGGCAATCACATGCCCATCGGCTCACCGCCCACTCCCTGCGAAGCGTGCCACTCGAACACTAATTTCACGAACTGGCTCGGCGCGAAGATCAATCACCCCGCGGTTGCCGCGATGCAGTGCGCGAGCTGTCACGAGACGGCCAACTATCTCGGCATGCATCCGAGCACCAACACGACCGCGGCCGACTCGCGGCCGAACGCCACACTCGACAAGAACCACCCGGCGCAGGGTGACTGCGGCCAGTGCCACGACACGAATTCCTTCAGCGGCAGCGTGAGCCTGAAGCCGGCGAATCACATTCCGACCACCGCACCCTGCGCCCAGTGCCATACGACACCCGGCAACAACACGGTGTATTCCGTGGTCGGCGTCCACCAGGGCGTCACCAGCTGCCTGAGCTGCCATGGTCCGAACGCCGGGCCCTTTGCCAACGTCACCGTCGTCAAGGCTCCGGCCAACCACATCCCGATCGGTAGTCTCGACTGCAACGGGTCGGGCTGCCACACCACGGCGAACGTCAACCCCGGCGGCTTCAAGATCGGTGCGGGCGGCAGCGGCAACCTGACGAGCCCAACGCTCAATGTCGCCGGGCACCAGACGGTGGCGGCCGCGGTCCCGGCCTGCAACACCTGCCACGAGACCGCGCCCTACATGGGGATGATGCCGGGCAGCGCCGGCGCGTGGGGAGACTCGCGCCCGACCGCTTACGACTCCAAGCACCCGCTGCCCCCGGCGGACTGCGGCGGATGTCACACGACCTCACCGACCTTCGCCAGCAACCAGCAGTCGAGTGCGCTGCCGACCGGCCATATCCCGATCGCACCGCCGACGTACGCAGCGCAGCCGGCCTGCGCGACCTGTCACACCACGGCGGGCGACTTCTCGCATTATTCCGTGAGTGCCGTGCACCAGGGGGTCAGCGGTTGCATCGCCTGCCATGGGTCCACGGTCAACGCGACGTTCCTCAACGTCACGCCGCTCACGACTCCTGGCAATCACATCCCCATCGGCACGCTCGACTGCAACGGCTCGGGTTGCCATGCCGCGAACGGCGGTGCGGCCGGGGGCTTCAAGCTCGGCGCGGCGAGCCCGAGTTCGCCGGTGCTCAATGTGACGGGTCACACCACGCTCGCGGCCGGTGGCGTCAGCGGCTGCTCCGTGTGCCACGAGAGCGCCAACTACCTCGGCATGGTGGCGAGCACCGGTACGACCTGGGGCGATTCGCGTCCCATGGCCTACGACCCGCTGCATCCAGCAGCCCCCGGCGAGTGCAGCAACTGCCACACCACCGCCCCGACCTTCGCCTCCAATCAGTCGGGCGGGTCGCTGCCTGCGAACCACATTCCGATTGCGCCCCCGGTCTATGCCGCGCAGCCCGCCTGCACGACCTGTCATGGGACCCCGAACAACTACGCGCTGTATTCAGTGAGCGCCGTGCACCAGGGCGTGACCACCTGCAATGCCTGTCACGCCTCCAACGTGAACACGACGTTCAAGAACGTCACGATGGTCACGACACCCGCCAATCACATTCCGCTCGGCGCCGTGGGCGCCCTCGACTGCAACGGCTCCGGCTGCCACGCCGCGAATGGCGGCGCCAGCGGCGGCTTCAAGATCGGTGCGGGTGGCGCCGGCAATCCTTCGAACCCGACTCTCAACGCCGCTGGTCATACGACGGTCGCTCCGGTCGTGGCTGGGTGTAACACCTGTCACGAGACGGCGCCCTACATGGGCATGGCGAAGAGCACCGCGTCTCCGGGTGCCGACTCACGGCCCAACTCCTATCTGCCGGCTCACCCCGCGGCTCCCCAGGACTGCGGCAACTGTCACGTCACGACGCCGACCTTTGCATCCAACCTGCTGCCCAGTGCGCCGAAACCTGCGAACCACATCCCGACCACAGCGGTCTGTGCGCAATGCCATACGACGGCCGGCAACTTCGCGGTGTACTCGGTGACCGGCGTGCACCAGGGAGTCACCACCTGTGCCCAGTGCCATGGACCGGGTACCGGACCCTTCGCCGGACCGCCGCCGAGCAACACGATTGCGATCGTAGGAAAGCCGGCCAACCACATGCCGATCGGGACCGCAGACTGCGGCGGCTCAGGCTGCCACACCGCGAGCAACGTCAACCCTGGCGGGTTCAAGATCGGCGCAGGCAGCGCCGGCAATCCCTCGAGCCCGACGCTCACCGTGGCGGGTCACACGACTGTGGCGAGCGCGGGGGTGGGTGGCTGCCAGGGTTGTCACGAGACCGCTCAGTACATCGGCATGATGGCAAGCAGTGCCACCGCTTGGGCGGACTCGCGACCCACGACCTACGACAAGAGCCACCCGACCACGGGTGACTGCAACGGCTGCCACACGACGACACCGACCTT
>DASYFL010000040.1:0-11039 GCA_036498445.1 Steroidobacteraceae bacterium | reverse complement strand
AACGGCGCGCACGCGGTTGGCAGAAGTGGGCGCGCAGCCGGCACACATTCAGGAGCTGACTGCGAACCAGCCCGGGTCGAATGCCGGAAACGCGGGTTATTGTTCGTGCCCGAAAGATCGAAGCTCCCGGCCCTCCCGTCTGCGCAATCCTCATGCTACGTTCGTGCTGGAGGCGTGTGGGAGAATTGCTTGGGTCAAGCTGGTGCATCGGGATCCACGAAGGCCTGGGGGCGCAACGTTGCCCTCGAATTCGTGCTGGATCTCACGGGAACCGGCACACTCACCCCCGAGTACCTGACGGGAACGCTGACAGCAATGTCATCGGAGAGAGCCGCGTGATCGGCATCCAGGGCCGGGCTGTCGCGTATGGCGAAGTGTGGTTCGATGAGGAACCCCCCGTCGACGCCGGTGTAGACATCCTGGTTCATCGCCACTGTCCGAGTCCGATCCCACGGGTGCGCACGGTGCCGTTGCAGTCGCTGCGCAGCGATCTCGCCCGCCCGGCGAATGAGATTCTGGCGGCATTTGACGCCACCTGCCGCCGTGAGATCCGCCGTGCCGATAGCCGGGATGAGTTGTACTACGAGGTGATCCCCAAGCCGGTCGACAGAATCGATGAGTTCGTTAACTTCTACGACAAGTTCGCCGCGCAAAAGGGCATTTGGTGGATGGACCGCCACTGGCTGGGCCGCGCAGCGGCCGCGCATCAGTTGGTCCTCAGTCACTCGTACCGGGATAGCAAGCAACTCGTCTGGCACGCGTACCTTTGCGTCGGCGACATCGCGATCCTCATGTACTCAGCCTCCTCGTTCAGAGGAAAAGACGGCGCCTATCGCTCGCTCATCGGACGCGCCAATCGCTGGTTGCATTGGCAAGACATGCTGAGTTTCAAGGAAGCCGGCGTGCGCTACTACGACTGGGGAGGCATGTTCCACGACGAATCGACCGCCGACCGTGCCGGGATCAACCAGTTCAAGAGAATGTTCGGCGGACGGCCGGTGCGCGCGTACGAGTGCACTGTGCCGATGAGCGCACGCGGGCGCGTCTGGCTTGCGCTGCGCGATGTGCGGCGCGGCCTCGGACCGCCTCGCCAGCCGTCGCGTCGCGCCTCGGCTTCGTGATCGGCGCCAGCCAACCGGGGCGCCTTTTACCGCAACTGCTGCAGCGGCGCGCCCGGGACTAAGCCGCTCTTTCCTGCAGCAGCGCGAGCGAGCGCCCCTGCAGTGGGTACTCCTCGTTGCTCCTGACGGCGCGCAGCTCGAAGGGATCGGCGAGCGATGTATCCAACACTGCGGTCCACGCCTTGGCGCTCAGGATCTCGGCGATGCGGAACGGGATGGCCTCATGGTGGGCGTTCAGCAGCAGCACGAAGTCGCTGTCACGGATGGGCTCGCCGCGGCGCCCGCGGCGCTCGATGGCGCCTCCGGCAAGGTACACGCCCACACAACGCGCGAATCCCTGCTGCCAGTCGCGCTCGGTCATCTCGCGGCCCTCGGGATTGAGCCAGATGATTTCCTTCAGTCCTTCCGGGGTTAGGGTGTCAGCGCGCACGTAGCGGCGGCGGCTGAACACCGGATGCTCGCGGCGCAGCCGGATGATCCGCTGCGTGAATTCCAGGAATTCGCCGCGCCTTGCGTCGAGGCTCCAGTCGTTCCACGAGAGCTCATTGTCCTGGCAATAGGCGTTGTTGTTGCCGTGCTGCGTGCGGCTGAGCTCATCGCCACCGAGCAGCATCGGTATCCCCTGTGACAGCAGCACCGAGGCGAGCAGGTTGCGTTTCTGCTGCCGCCGCAGCGCGCGCACCGCCGCATCGTCCGTCGGGCCCTCCACGCCGCAGTTCCAGGAGCGATTCTCGTTGTGCCCGTCGCGGTTGTCCTCGCCGTTGGCCTCGTTGTGCTTGTGGTTGTAGCTCACCAGATCTTCCAGGGTGAAACCATCGTGCGCGGTGATGAAGTTGACGCTCGCGTGCGGCTTGCGGCCACTCGCCTCGTACAGGTCCGCGGAGCCGGTGATGCGCCGCGCACACTCGCCGATGAGCCCGCCATCACCCTTCCAGAAGCCGCGCAGCGTATCGCGATACTGGTCGTTCCACTCGTTCCAGCCCGGGGGGAAATTGCCGACCTGGTAGCCGCCGCTGCCGACGTCCCAGGGCTCGGCGATCAGCTTGACCTGCGAGAGCACCGGGTCCTGCCCGATGGTATCGAAGAAGGAGCCGAGACGGTCGACGTCGTGGAGCTCGCGGGCGAGCGCCGAAGCGAGGTCGAAGCGGAACCCATCGACATGCATCTCGGTCACCCAGTAGCGCAGACTGTCCATGATCATCTGCAGCACGTTCGGGTTCTGCAGATTGAGTGTGTTGCCGGTACCGGTGAAATCCATGTAGTAGCGGGGGTTGCCGGCAGCCAGGCGATAATACGAGGCGTTGTCGATGCCACGGAACGAGAGCGTCGGGCCGAGCTGGTTACCTTCGGCCGTGTGGTTGTAGACGACGTCGAGCAGCACCTCGATACCGACCGAGTGCAGTACCTTGACCATGGTCTTGAATTCACTGATGCGCCCGGTAGAGGAGTAGCGCATCTCGGGGGCGAAGAAACCCAGCGTGTTGTACCCCCAGTAGTTGCGCAGTCCCTTCTCGAGCAGGTGACGGTCATCGACGAAGGAATGCACCGGCATCAGCTCGATTGCGGTCACGCCGAGGCGCACCAGGTGATCGACGATCGGCGCGGTCGCAAGTCCCGCGTAGGTGCCGCGCAGCCGGGGCGGCACCTGCGGGTGGCGTATCGTCATGCCGCGCACGTGCGCTTCGTAGATGACCGTATCGTGCCAGGGGATGCGCGGCGGACGATCATCTCCCCAGGTGAAGGCCGAATCGATCACGCGGCACTTCGGTGTGCCTGGCGCGCTGTCGCGCCGATCGAAGGACAGATCCGCCTTGGCCTGTCCGGTGCGATAGCCGAAGTGTGCATCGCTCCACACCAGCTGACCCTGCAGGTGCCGGGCATAGGGCTCGATCAGCAGCTTATGAGGATTGAACCGATGGCCGCGCTCGGGCTCGTACGGTCCGTATACGCGATAGCCGTACAGCAGTCCTGGCCGCGCCTCGGGAAGATAGGCATGCCAGTTGCCGTCGGTGCGCTCACGAACCGAAATGCGCTGTATCTCGTGCCTGCCGCTCGGGTCGAAAAGGCACAGCTCCACCTTCCCGGCATTGGCTGAGAACAGTGAGAAGTTCACCCCTTCGCCGTCCCAGGCCGCGCCACGTGGATACGGCTCCCCTGGCCACACTGCGCTGATCAGCGCATCGGCTCTGAGGCTCGGCGGCCGCTCTGTTGCCCGCCCGCGATCTCTGTCCGCTGCAATGTCCAGGCACGCTCCTAACTGGTCGGCGATACCGTCTCGGACTCGGCTGAATCATCGTGCATGCGGCTGTCGAGCACCATATCGGGGGGCAACATGAGGCGGATGCATTGTTGGACGTAGCGGCCCGGTCGGCAAGCACAGCATGCCACCGAGGTCCGCAACATCAGTCAAGTCTCAGCTTGACGAATGCTGTGCGGCGCAGCGTGTTGTCAGCCGGGGGAATTGTCGGCGCTGACCGGTGACTGCATGCGGCCTACGACGAAGCCGAGCGTAGCCGCAACCGCAGATCCCACCAGCACGCCGAGCTTCGCGGCCGCGAGAAGCGCCGGATCATCGAACGCGAGGTTGGCGATGAACACCGACATGGTGAAGCCGATACCACCGAGGATGCCAAGCAGCAGGATCTGAGGCGAGCGCACGCCTGGCGGCAGCTCGCCGATTCTGCATCTGACCGCCGCGCGGGCGGCCACCACGATGCCGAGCGGCTTACCGAGCACGAGGCCGAGCACGATGGCGGTACTCACCATGAGCGGCGCGCGGGCAGAGAAGTCGAGACCGGCGAGACTCACGCCGGCGTTCGCCAGGGCGAACAGCGGCATGATGCCGAAGGCGACGTAGGGATGCAGCATCGCCTCGACGCGCACCACGGGGGACTCGGCGGGGCACGGGACACGGCGCGCCCGCAGCCCGAAGTCCGCACTCACTGGTGTCAACAACCCGAGCAGCACCCCGGCTAGCGTCGGGTGTACACCGGCGCGCAGCATGCCGAGCCAGACCAAAGCACCGGGGAATACGTACGCGAGTGCCCACCTCACTCCTAACGCTTGCAGCAGGAATACGAGGGCGATGCCGGCGGCCGCGATGGCGAATTGACCCGCCACCAGGCCGCCGGAGTAGAAAAATGCGATCACGAGGATCGCCGCAACGTCATCGACGATGGCGAGCGTCAGCAGCAACATGCGCAGCGCCGCGGATCCGCGGCCGATGAGCGCCAGGACACCAACGGCGAAGGCGATGTCGGTGGCGGTCGGGATCGCCCAGCCGCGTCTCACCTCGGGAGCGCTGCCGATGAGGAGATAAAGGAGAGCCGGTACGGCCACGCCACCCGCCGCCGCGATGATCGGCAGCGTCGCGACGCGCGGATCCGACAGCGTACCGTCGTGTATCTCGCGGCGGATTTCGAGACCCACGAGCAGGAAAAAAACGGTCATCAGCCCGTCGTTCACCCAGAAATGCAAATCGTACCGAGCAAGAAACGGAATGCCCAAGCCGAGCTGCCTGTGCCAGAGTGCTTGGTAGCTACCCGCGAGCGGTGAGTTCGCCCAGCCGAGCGCGAGCGCCGTCGCAGCGAGCAGCACCACTGCGCTTGCGGCTTCGACGCCGATGAAGCGCAGCGGCCAGAGGCTGCGGCGTCTGGCGGAGGGGGCGCTCACAGTCAAGATAACGACGGGCTTCAGGAGCTTAGCTCAGTGCGAAAAATAACACGCGAGGCTGTCCATTACGCGCGCGGCCGTTCGTCGTAGGAGTGTGCATTGCTACCGCAACAGCTGGAGGATCAACTGGATGAAGCCCCTCGGGTCGGTCGCGGGCGCCGACCGCGGTACTCTCGGCTGAGAGCGCTCTGTCGCTTGGCTGGCACAGTTGAGCGAGCCGCGCTTGCGCCGCTTCCTCTGCGATGGTGTCATCGGTAGCCATGCGGGCTACGGAGACTCATCGCACCATCGAAGCCGTGTGGCGTATCGAGTCCGCGCGGCTCATCGCCGCCCTCACGCGCTTGTTGCGCGATCTGGGGATGGCGGAGGAGCTTGCGCAGGATGCCCTGGTTACGGCGCTCGAGCAGTGGCCGCGCAGCGGGATTCCCGACAACCCCGGCGCGTGGCTCATGGCGACCGCGAGAAACCGTGCCATCGATCAGCTGCGGCGGCGGCGCATGCTGTCGCGCAAGCACGCGGCGCTCGGCTACGAGCTCGAGATGCAACAGAGCGATGAGGGAATGCTCGCGGCGAGGGCCGAGGAGGCGGTTCCGGATGATCTTCTGCGCCTCATGTTCATCGCCTGCCACCCGCTGCTCTCGACCGAGGCGCGCACTGCTCTTACCCTGAAACTGCTAGCCGGGCTGACCACAACGGAGATCGCCCGCGCTTTCCTCGTGCCGGAGGCCACGATTGCCCAACGTATCGTGCGCGCGAAGCGCACGCTCGCCGCCGCCCGGGTGCCGTTCGAGACCGTGCCGCGGGAGCAGCTCGGCGAGCGGCTGTCCTCGGTCATGGAGGTCATTTACCTGGTCTTCAACGAGGGCTACTCCGCCACCGGCGGCGATGACTGGATACGTCAGGCAATGTGCGAAGAAGCGCTGCGGCTCGGCCGCATGCTGGCCGAGCTCGCGCCGCTCGAGCCTGAAGTGCACGGTCTGGTGGCACTCATGGAGATTCAGGCCTCGCGGCTCAATGCGCGTGTCGCCGACAACGGCGAGCCCATCCTCCTCATGCAGCAGAACCGCGCACGGTGGGACCGGACGTTGATCCACCGGGGACTGCTCGCGCTTGCGCGCGGTGAGGCGCTCGGCCGGCCGCGCGGGCCGTATCTGCTGCAGGCGGCAATTGCCGCGTGCCATGCCCGTGTCGCGACTGCAGCCGAGACCGACTGGGTGCTCATCACGGCGCTCTACGACGAGCTCGCCCGTCTTTCCGCCTCGCCGGTGGTAGAGCTCAATCGCGCCGTGGCCGTCTCCATGGCGTATGGTCCGGCGGCTGGCCTCGAGCTCACCGATCGCCTCGCGGCGCAGGGTACCCTGCGTTCCTACCATCTGCTGCCGAGCGTTCGCGGGGATCTGCTCGTCAAACTCGGCCGTTACCAGGAGGCACGCGGCGAGTTCGAGCGAGCCGCTACCCTCACGCAAAACAGGCGCGAGAGCCGGCTGCTGCTCGATCGCGCAGCGGCCTGCGGATCGGAGATATAGCTGATGTCCTACATGTTGCTGATCGTCGAGCCCCAGGGACAGCGGCGCAGCCGCACGGCGGAGGACGGGCGTGATCTGTATCAGCGGATGCTCGACTACACCGAATCGTTGAAGGCCCGCGGCGTTCTGCTCGCCAGCGACTCGCTGCGCTCGCGCGCGGCGCGCGTCAGCACACGCGCTGGACGGCAGAGCGTCCTCGATGGACCCTTCGCCGAATCAAAGGAGTTGATCGGCGGATTCTTCCTGCTGGACTGCGCTACGCGCGATGAGGCAGTCGGCCTCGCCGCCGAGTGCCCGGCGGCGGAGTGGGCCACCATCGAGGTGCGCGAAATCGGGCCCTGCTACGACTGAGCGGCAAACCCGGGCAACTCAGATCTGGGCGGCCCAGGAGCTGCACCATCCGGCGGCCGTCACTTCCTTACCCGGAAAAAGCTGGCAGGGCCCCTGCCTGGACCCATCGGGTCCCTGATACAGCGCGCAGTTGCCGCAATTGCTTCCCGGGGTGGCGCCCTGCGCGTCCTTCGCATCCTCGACGTATTTCACGGCCTTCGCCTCCGGCGCAGTCACCGACAGAAGCGGCGCGGATGCCGCGAAGCTGGTGCCCAAAGCGCCAGCCGTGAGCGGTGCCACCGATGCGCCAACTGCGAGTCGTTGCAGCAGCCGGCGGCGCGACAATGAGATCTCTTCGTCCATGCGGTGCGGCCATTTCTATAACCACGGCGCGTGGCCAGCGCCGCACTCTACGCCTGACTGGTCGCCTGCCCGAAGCTTTCCATCATGAGGCCGGTGCCGCCGCGGGAGACGTGCGCCACCACGGCGGTGCGCCGATGAAGCTTGGTGATTCCGCCGAGGTTGATGGCGAAGGACAGCACCACGTGCTGTCCCTTACGCAGCCCGAGGTTCGAGGTCTCGATGAAAACCCCGGTGGCGCTGAGGTTCACCGCCTTGCAGAGCTTGCGTCGACCACCAGGCACCGTGATGTACACGATGGTGCGCGCGCGATGCCTGGTGTGCAGTCGGCGTTCCACTGCGATTCCCCGTGATGCCCTGTTTCTTCTTTCTTCTGTCTGAGCGCCCGGTCATTATGCCCTGTACGGCGCGGCCTGCCGCGGCGAATTAAACGTAATTCCGCGCCGTTTGCAGCTCAGCTGTGGCCCAGGAACGCGCCGATCTCGGCCCCGAAGGTCGGGAGGTCCACCAGGAATGCGTCGTGCCCCTCGATGCAGGAGAGGGGGGCAAAGCGCGTGCCGACGCCCGCGGCCTCCAGGAACCCGGCGACCGCACGTTGCTCATTCACCGAGAAGAGCAGATCCGTCTGCACGCCGATCACGAGCGCCTGCTCGAGTGCCGCCCGGCGGAACACGGCCACCGGCTCCCCGTGCGCCGCGAGATCGAACCGGTCCATGCAGCGCGATATGTAGAGATAGCAATTCGCGTCGAAGGCGCTGACGAACCGCTGTGCCAGTGTCTCGAGATATCCCTGTACCGCAAATTCCGAAGCAAAGGGCCCCACGCGTTTCATATCGTCACGGATCGGCTGACGCCCGAAGCGCAGCTGCCATTCCGCCGCCGAGCGGTAGGTGACGGTACCGAGCTTGCGCGCCAGGCGCTGACCGGCCGCGGGCGGGTGGTCGAGGGCATAATTTCCGCCGGCCCAGGCCGGGTCCGAGGTAATGCATTCGCGCTGAATGGAGCGCAGCGCAATGGCAAAGGGCGCCGCGGCGGCGGTCCCGGAGATGCAGACGAGCCGCCGCGCAGCGCCTGGAAACAAGGCCGCATAGGCGAGCACCACCATCCCCCCGAGCGAGGGTCCCATCACGGTGTCGAGCCGGGTGATCCCGAGGCCGCGGATGGTCTCGAAGCCTGCGCGGGCGATGTCTTCCACGGAAAGGTCGGGGAAGCTCAGCCGGTAGGCGCTGCCGGTGGCCGGATCAGGCGAGGCGGGTCCGGTCGAGCCGAAGCAGCTCCCGAGAGAATTTACGCACACCACGAAGAAGCGCTCGCTGTCGATGGCGAGGCCCGGTCCCACCATCCCTTCCCACCAGCCGGGGTTGGGGTCCTGCGGGGAAGCTGCGGCGTGAGCCGGTGGCGAGAGACCCGTGAAGAGCAGCAACGCGTTATCGCGCGCAGCGTTCAGTTTCCCCCAGGTCTCGTAGGCAATCCGGGCGCCGTGCAGCGCGCCCCCGCGCCACATGGGGAAGGGATCGGGCAGCAGTGCGTACTGACGCGCATCCATGGGGGAAGAGCCGTGCATCTGGGCACCCGCGCGGGGCGGTACGGGAGCTCAGGGCTCCGGATCGCTCCCCTCGGCGATGCCCTCGAAAAGTATCGTCGAGAGATAGCGTTCTCCCGTGTCGGGCAGCATGGCGAGAATGACCGCGCCCTGCGCCGCATCGGCCGCCACCTGCAGGGCGGCCGCGAAAGTTGCTCCGGAGGAGATGCCGCAGAAAATACCTTCTCTGGACGCCAGATTGCGCGCGCTCTCGACCGCCTCTGCGTCCGTGACCGTGACGATCTTTTGTGCCACTTCGCGGTCGAGAACAGCGGGTACGAAATCCGGTGTCCAGCCCTGGATTTTGTGCGGAGACCACGTCTTGCCTGAGAGCAGCGACGCTCCCGCCGGCTCGCAGGCAACGATCTGCACTTCGGGCCGCGCGAGCCTGAGCATCTGCCCGGCTCCGGTCAACGTTCCGCCGGTCCCCCAACCGGTTACGAAGTAGTCCAGCCTTCGGCCGACGAAATCCTGGATGATCTCGGGTCCTGTCGTGCTGCGGTGATAGGCGGGATTAGCCTCGTTTTCGAACTGCCGGGCGAGAAACCAGCCGTGCTTCTTCGCCAGCTCAGCCGCCTTGCGCACCATGCCGCTACCGCGCTCGGCTGCAGGAGTGAGGATGACCTTCGCACCCATGATGCGCATGAGTTTCCGCCGCTCGACCGAGAAGGTCTCGGACATCACGGCGACGAAGGGATAACCCTTGGCAGCGCACACCATGGCGAGCGCGATGCCGGTGTTGCCGGAAGTGGCCTCGACCACCGTCTGTCCGGGCTTGAGCGCACCGGTACGCTCCGCATCCTCGATGATGCCGATGGCGAGCCGGTCCTTGACCGAGGCGAGGGGGTTGAAGAACTCGCACTTCACGTACATCGCCACGTGCTTCGGTGCGGCACGCTGGATGCGCACCACAGGCGTCTTCCCGATCGTGCCGAGAATGCTGTCGTAGATCATGATGTCCTTCTACGCTCGGGGTGTGCGCGGCGGCAAGACGCGCATGTCCGGCTTGTAAGATTTTGTCGTTATGATGGCATGATCAGACTGCAGAAGCTCCTTGCGGAGGCCGGCCTTGGCTCGCGCCGCGCCATCGAGGGCTGGATCCGCGCGGGCCGCGTGAGCGTCGCGGGCCGCAGGGCGCAGCTTGGTGACCGTGCATCACGCACCGATGAGGTGTGTTTGGATGGCAGGAGGCTCGATCTTCTCGGTGAGGCAGGTGCAGCGGCGGAGCTACTCCTTTATTACAAGCCTGTGGGGGAGGTCACGACCCGAAGCGACCCACAGGGGCGGCCGACGGTGTTCGATCGGCTGCCGCCACCCGGGCATGGCCGGTGGATCAGCGTGGGGCGGCTCGATGTCAACACGGCCGGTCTGCTGCTTCTTACCACCGACGGACAGCTCGCCCACCAGCTGATGCACCCGTCCAGGGAAGTCGAGCGCGAATATCTGGTGAGGGTTCGCGGCCATCCGGGTCCCGAGGTGCTCCACTCGCTCCTCGAGGGCGTCCTCCTGCAGGATGGTCCGGCACGGTTCGATCGCATCAGCGAGGACTCATCCGCACCTGAAAGTAGCCACAGCAGCTTCCGGGTCGTGCTGCACGAAGGGCGAAACCGCGAGGTGCGCCGGCTGTGGGAGGCGGTCGGTTTCGAGGTCAGCCGCCTGCTGCGCGTACGCTACGGACCGGTCGAGCTTCCACGGGACCTGCGCCCGGGTAGTACCCGCCCGGGGGACCCGGCGACACTCGAGCGGCTACGTGTGGCGGCCCGGGGGGCCTCACCGAACCCCGCGGGAACGGCGTAAGGACCCCTCGGGTACCGAATCGGCCCGTCCGGCAAGCAAAATACGGGCCAGGAACGCATTGACACCCCGCCAGCGCAAAATCAGAATACGCGGCTCGTTTTGCGGAGGGGTACCCAAGCGGCCAACGGGAGCAGACTGTAAATCTGCCGGCTTACGCCTTCGAAGGTTCGAATCCTTCCCCCTCCACCACCCGGAGCGGAAGGCGACACCGAAGCGAGGCCGGCAGAGGGCGTCATCAGCGCGGGTGTAGTTCAATGGTAGAACCTCAGCCTTCCAAGCTGATGACGTGGGTTCGATTCCCATCACCCGCTCCACGTCAGCGCTTTGCGTGTTGGAGGCCGACGTCGGCCCAGGTAGCTCAGTTGGTAGAGCACGTCCTTGGTAAGGACGAGGTCACCGGTTCAATCCCGGTCCTGGGCTCCAGTCGCCCGGGCAGCGGGTGTCGAGTTGAAAGTTAGTTCATCGGGATTCGGGCGCCGCACGACGCGATGCGCCCTTTCGAGGAAACTTCCATGTCCAAAGAGAAATTCGAGCGCAACAAGCCGCACGTAAATGTGGGGACGATTGGTCACGTGGACCATGGCAAGACGACGCTGACGGCGGCGCTGACGAAGGTGATGGCCGAGACGAACGGCGGTCAGTTTGTGGCGT
>DASYFL010000039.1:0-10941 GCA_036498445.1 Steroidobacteraceae bacterium | reverse complement strand
CTGACCTCCCGAGAGCTGGTGCGGTAAAGCGTCCGCGTAGAGCCCCGGATCGAGCTGGAAGATCTCGAGGAGCTCCTGTACTCGCGAGCGGATGCGCTCTTCGGGCCAGCCCAGAAGGCGCGGGACCGTCGCCACGTTCTCCGCCACCGTCCGATGCGGGAAAAGTCCGTGTCCCTGGATCGCATAGCCAATGCGCCGGCGCAGAAGGTGTGCCGGCTCGCTGCGCGTATCCGAGCCATCAAGCAGTACGCGGCCGGCCGTCGGCTCGACCAGGCGGTTGATCATGCGCAGCAGCGTCGACTTGCCGGAGCCCGAGGTGCCGACGATCACCGCGATCGAGTTGCGCTCGATATTGAAAGAGACCGCATCGACCACCGTGGTCGCGCCATATTGCTTGGTGAGGCCCTCGATCTGGATCACGAGGTGGCTTCCGGCGCGCCGGAGGGACTGCGGTCGAGTACCTCGACCAGCGCATCGAGCATTACCGACGCGGAGAACGCGAGCACTACGATCGGAATGGCACCGAGGAGCACGAGATCGATGGCGGTCTGCCCGATACCCTGGAAAACGAAGGTGCCGAGCCCGCCGCCACCGATGAGCGCGGCGACGGTGACCATGCCGATGTTCTGCACCAGGACCACGCGAATGCCGGTAATGATCACCGGCAGCGCGAGCGGCAACTCGATTCCGCGCAGCACCTGCCAGGGTGTCATGCCGACACCGAACGCCGCGTCCACTGCGGCGTGCGACACGCGCCGCAGGCCGACCACCGTATTGGCGACGATGGGCAGCAAAGAATAGAGGAATAACGCCACCACCGCGGGAGCTGCACCGATGCCGCGGATGCCGAGCGCAGCCGCCGCCGGCACCCGCGCCGCGAGCGCCCCGAGCGGCGCCATGAGGATGCCGAAGAGCGCGATCGCCGGGATGGTCTGGATGATGTTGAGTGTGCCGAGCAGCGGCCCCTGGAGTCTTGGTGCGCGGTGACAGAGGATGCCGAGCGGCAAGCCGACGAGCACTGCAGCAAGGAGCGAACCACCGGCGAGCCAGATGTGTCGCCACAGCTCCAGCGGAAATCGGCTCGCGTTCCCTGCGTATTCGCGCATCACCGACAGGTGGTCGAAGGTACCCACGGCGAGCGCCGCACCTGCCGCGGCGAGAGCGAGCACCAGCAGCAGCACGCGGACGAGCGGGCCCGGCCGCATGCGCGTGATGGCATCGGTAGCGAGGAGCCCAAGGCATATCAGCAGCAACCAGGAGGCCGCGCCGGGAGCCACGCGAACGACCTTGTTGCCTGCCGGGGTAAGAGCGTTGGCGGCCGCCGCCACCGCGAGCGCGAGCACGATGACGGCGGCGAGGGCTGCGATCAGGCGCCGTTTCGCATCGGCGACGCCGATCGCTACCGCCGCCGTGAGCAGCAGTACCGCTTGCAAGCCGAGTGCCGTCCACTCGGGGAGCACCTGCTGCAGCCCGCGCGGCTCACCCGGCATGATGCGGTTCGTCTTGAACACCACGAACGGCAGCCAGATGACCGCCAGTAGGCCCACCGCCGACAGCAGCAGCCCGAGCCGATCGATGCGCTCGTGTCGTGGCAGAGCGATGGCGAGTCGAAGCTCCAGTCGCGCCCCCTACTTCAGCCAGCCCTTGTTCTTCAGATAGTCGAGCGCCACGGCTTCGTCGGATTCGCCATCGATCTGCACGCGCTCGTTCAGTCGCTGCAGGAGCTCCCGATCGAAGCTCTCCATGAGCGGCTTCACGATCGCAGCGATCTGCGGGTATTGCCGCAGCACGCTTTCGCGGATGACGGGAACCGGAGCATACACCGGCTGCTCGTGGCGATCGTCCTCCAGGATCTGCAGACGAGCCGCCGCGACGCCGCCATCGGTGCCGTACACCATTGCCGTGTTGGCCCCATTGGTGCCGGCCGCTGCCGCGGCAATGGTCGCCGCGGTTTCGCCACCGGCGAGTACGATGAGCTGCGAGGAGCGCAGCGTGAAGCCGTAGGTTCGCTCGAGCGAGCGCAGAGTCCCGGCATTGGCGAATTCCGCCGAACAAATGAGCACCACGTGGCCGCCGCCCGCGACCCAGCGGCCGAACTCGCTCATCGTGCGCAATTGGTAGGCCTGCGCGAGGTCCGAGCGCATGGCGAGCGCCCAGGCGTTGCTCGCGCGCGCCGGCGTGAGCCATACGATGCGGTTGGCGGCGTAGTCGAGGCGCGCGCCGCGCTCATAACCCTGCTCGAGATCCTTCCAGGCCGGGTCGGCCGCATCGTTGAAGAACAGTCCCGCGTTGCCGGTGTACTCGACGTACAGGTCGATCTCGCCGCTGAGGAGTGCCTGGCGCACCACCGGGGTCGCGCCGATCCGCGTCCGGTCCACCGTCGGGATGCCCTGGGCGATCAGCAGCAGGCGGATCATCTGACCGAGCATCGCCGACTCGCTCGAGAGCTTCGAGGAGACGACGACGGTGGCTTCGAGCGGTGATGCCGCGCCGAGCACCAGCAGCAGCATCGCGCACAGCGACTTCAGCATCTTCGGCAATCCCGGCCCTCGCGCGAGCATGCAGTGCTTACGCACATTATGATGGCGGCAACCCATGAATGTCCCGCGTCCGCGCCCTCGCCCACCAAAGCCCACACGCGCCACACCCGGCCGCTATTCCATCTGGCGGCTGCTCCGTGAGGGGCTCCGCGGCCATCGCGGCTGGCCGCGCGCGTGGGCAAAGGCGAGCCCGCGCCCCCGCTACCGGGTAGTCATCGTCGGTGGCGGCGGCCATGGGCTCTCGACCGCCTTCCACCTTGCCGCCGAGCATGGAATCACCGACGTTGCGGTGCTCGAGCGCGGGCCGATTGGGCTCGGCAATGTCGGCCGCAACACCACCATCATCCGCTCCAACTACTTTCATCCCGACAACATCGGCTTCTACGAGCTTTCGCTGCGGTTATGGGAGCGGCTCGAGCGGGAGCTCAATTTCAATGCCATGGTGAGTCAGCGCGGCACGCTGAATCTCTTCCACACCGAGGCACAGCGGGACCTCTTCACGCGGCGGGCCAACCAGATGCGTCTCTCGGGAGTGGACGCAGAGGCCGTGGGGCGCGCGGAAGTGCGGCGTCTCGTGCCACTCGCGGACCTCGACAACGGCCGCTACCCGGTGCTCGGGGGCTTCCTGCAGCGGCGCGGCGGCACGGTGCGTCACGATGCGGTCGCATGGGGTTACGCGCGCGCAGCCTCAGCAGCCGGCGTCGACATCATCGAGCACTGCGAGGTACAGGGCCTCGCGGTCTCGCACGGGCGCGTGCAAGGCGTCGAGACCCCCGGCGGGTTTATCGCTGCGGACACGGTTTGTCTCGCAGTCGCCGGGCACTCCTCGGTGCTCGCGGAGATGGCGGGTCTCAAGCTTCCCATCGAAAGTCATGTGCTGCAGGCCTTCGTGAGCGAGCCGGTGAAGCCGCTGCTCGATATCGTGCTTACCTACGGAGCGGGGCACTTCTACGTCAGCCAATCGGACAAGGGCGGGCTGGTGTTCGGCGGCGCGACCGACGGCTACAACAGCTACGGGCAGCGCGGCACGCTGCCGATGGCCGAAGAAGTCGCGGCTGCCGCGGTGACCCTGCTGCCGGCGCTCGCACGCCTCAGGGTGCTGCGTCAGTGGGGCGGGGTCATGGACATGAGCATGGATGGCTCACCGATCATCTCGAAGACGCCGATCGAGGGATTAATTTTGAATGGCGGCTGGTGCTATGGCGGCTTCAAGGCGATCCCTGTCGGGGGCCTCACCACGGCGTATCTGATCGCGCACGGTGCCCCACATCCGGCCGCGGCACACCTCGATCTCGGGCGCTTTGCTGCCGGGCGCATGGTCGATGAGCGCGGCATCGGCCCCTTTCCCTACCTGCACTGAGGCGAGATCGATGTTGCGGATACCCTGCCCCTGGTGCGGCGTGCGCGATGAGAGCGAGTTCCGCTACCGCGGGGATGCCACGCGCCAGCGGCCAGTCGGGGGTGCGGGCATCGATGCTTTCAACGCTTACGTGTACGAGCGCGACAATCCCCGCGACTGGCACTGCGAGTGGTGGCTGCACGTCGCGGGCTGCCGCCGGCTGCTCAAAGTCGTCCGCCATACGCTCACGCATGAAGTCCGCTCGGTCGAGCCGGCCGCAGGTCCGCAAGGCGTGGAACGCCCGCGTTGATGGGAACCCCGAGCCGCATCGCCTCCGGAGCGCTCATCGATCCGTCCCGCCCGCTTCGCTTTCACTTCGACGGCAGGGAAATGCAGGGACTCACGGGCGATACACTCGCCTCGGCGCTGCTCGCCAACGGAGTCCGGCAGGTCGCGCGCAGCTTCAAATACCACCGCCCGCGCGGCATCGTGACGGCTGGCCCCGAGGAGCCCTGTGCGCTCGTCGATGTGATCGGAATGCGCGGGCGCGAGCCGAACCAGCCGGCGACGACGTTGCCCCTATCCGAGGGTCTCACCGCCGAAAGCCAGAACCGCTGGCCGTCGCTGCGGTTCGACCTCGGGCAGATCGCGGATCGTCTCGGACGGTTTCTGCCAGCAGGCTTCTATTACAAAACCTTCATGGCGCCGGGGTGGGCCTGGGAGCGGCTGTATGAGCCTCTCATCCGCCGGGCAGCGGGCCTCGGGCGGCTCGCGGCGGTCGTATCTCCCCACGCCGACCCCGCCGAGACGGTGCATGAGCACGCCGACGTCCTCATCGTCGGCGCGGGTGCGTGTGGGCTTGCCGCGGCACACCGCCTTGGTACGGCTGGGCTGCGCGTGATCCTCGCCGAGCAGGACGTCGTGCCAGGCGGAGGCACGCTCCTCGATGCTCGCTGTGCGAAGTGGCGTGAGTCGGTGTCCGCCACGCTCGGACGATGGCCGACCGTTCGCTGCCTGACGCGCACGGCTGTCGTTGGAGCTTACGGACACGGCGTGTTCGCAGCCCTCGAGACGCTCTCGCCCGAGGAAAGCATCCGGTTCGGTGGCCTGCGCGAGCGACTGCGAGTGCTGCGTGTGCGGCGCGTGCTGATCGCCACAGGGGCGCTCGAGCGGTTGATCGCCTTCCCCGGCAACGACCTGCCCGGTGTGATGCTCGCTGGCGGGGCGCTCGCCTACCTCAAACGCTACGGCGTTGCGGTGGGGCGCCGCCCCGCTCTCTTCGTGAACAACGATGAAGCCTACGAGACGCTGTTCGCGCTCGTGGCCCAGGGTGTGCACTGCGCCGGGGTCATCGACCCGCGGCCGGATTCCAGCGGAGCCGCGCGTGCGCGGGCCCTTGGCGTCGCGGTTCACGGTGCGGCAGTCGTCGGCGCGGTCCATGGACGAGCGGAGGTCCGGGCCGTCACGATCAGCGAGCTCGATGGACGGCGTCGCTTCGTGCTCGAGGCCGACTCGCTCCTCACCTCGGGCGGGCAGATCCCATCGACAGCGCTCGCCACGCAGCTCGGTGCGCCGCTCGAATGGCGCGAGCCGCTGGCGGCGTTCATCGCCGGGCTCAGCCCGGCGGCCGGCCGCATCGCCGGGGCCGCGCGCGGAGTGTCCGGGCTCGCGGCCGCGGCGCGCGATGGCGATGAAGCGGCGCGGGCGATCGCCGCAGATCTCGCCGGGGCGGCGGATGCCCTGGCAGCTCCCGACTTGCCATCCGATGCCGACGTCAGCGCTCCAGCGGTGTTGTGGGAAGTGCGCGCGCCAGGCAAAGCCTTCGTCGATCTGCAGAACGATGTGACCGCTGACGACGTGCGTCTCGCCGTGCGCGAGGGCTACGAGCATCTCGAGCACGTGAAACGCTACACGACCCTCGGCATGGCGACCGACCAGGGGCGCATCGGCGGGCCCGCCGCCTGTGCCATCCTCGCCGAAGCCCGCGGCGTACCCGTTGCAGAGGTGGGCACGCTGCGTGCGCGCCCGTTCGCGCGTGCCGTCCCGTTTGCCGCGCTCGCCGGTGCCGAGGTGCGCGAGCACTATCGTCCGAAACGCCGCCTCCCTCTGCACGAGTGGCATGAGTCCGCAGGCGCGACCTTCGTATCGACGGGGCTGTGGCTGCGGCCACTCGTGTACTCGCGCGAGGCGGGCTGGCCCGCGGTACTCGCCGAGGCGAGCGCGGTGCGTAAGTGTGTCGGCATCACCGATGTCTCGACGCTCGGAAAGCTCGATGTCCAGGGATCGGATGCAGCGCGCTTTCTCGATTTCGTCTACGCCAACCGCTTCTCCACGCTACCGGTCGGGCGGGCCCGCTACGGCATCATGCTACGGGAGGACGGCATGCTGCTCGATGACGGTACGACCTCCCGGCTGGGCGCCGAGCACTTCCTGGTTACCACTACGACCGCCAATAGTGCAGCGGTGCTCGAGCATCTGGAATTTCAGCTGCAGAGCGTCTGCGCCACGCTCGACGTGGTGCTCACCGACGTCACCGACCAATGGGCACAATTCGCTCTCGCCGGTCCCCGCTCGCGCGAGGCGCTCGCACCACTCGTTGCCGGGCTCGATCTCTCGAACGAAGCCTTCCCGTTCATGGCAGTCACGGAGGCGATGATCGCCGGAGTGCCAGGCCGATTGTTCCGCATCTCCTTCTCGGGTGAGCTCGCGTACGAGATCGCGGTCCCGGCGAGCCAAGCGCTCGGCGTCTGGTCGGCGTTGCTCGATGCGGGGGCCCGTTTCGACATCCGCCCTTATGGTCTCGATGCGCTCAATACCCTGCGCATCGAGAAAGGTCACGTGACGACCGCGGAGCTCAACGGCAACACCACGGCCGATGATCTCGGCCTGCAGCGCCTGCTGAAGAACCAGGGCGATTTCATTGGCCGCACGCTTGCGCAGCGTGCCGCCCTCAGCGATGTGCAACGCCTGCAGCTGGTTGGCGTCCGTCCGGTGAGCCGCACGGCGCGTCTGCGCAATGGTAGCCAGCTCGTCGCACCGGCGGCGCCCGAGGTGAGTCTCGGTTACGTAACCTCAGCGACCGCCTCTGTCGAGTTCGAGGGCTGGGTGGGACTCGCGCTTCTTTCTGGCGGGCGCGGCCGCCTCGGCCAACGCCTGCTGGCGCGCGCGCCGGTGCACGATGAGACGCTCGACGTGCAGATTCTCGCCTCCCACCTGCTCGATCCGGAGAATACGCGTGTCCGCTCCTGACGGCGCGGTGCCGGGCGAGGCATTGGCCGGCCTTTCCCTGGCCTCACTCCCGGCCGACATCATCGAGCTCGCCGCGCTCCGTGAGCGCACGCAGGTTCTCAAAGCACTCGCGGCGCGGCGCGGTCTTGGCTTCCCTGCGGTGGGCTGGATCGCTGCGGCGCGTGACACGCTGCTGCTGTGCGTGCGCCCAGAGCGCTGGTTGCTGCTCTCGGCGCCGGGTCCGCCGGGATCGACGCTCTCGCTGTGGCGAGGGCCGTGTATCGGATGCGCGGCGGTCGTCGAGCTCTCTTCTGGCCTGACCGCCTTGCATCTCGCAGGCCCCGCGGTCTCCGACGTGCTTGCCAGGAGTTGTCGGCTCGATCTCTACCCCGAGGCTTTCGTGCCGGGAAGTGCCGCCGCCACCTCCATGGCGCAGGTGTCCGTGATACTGGCGAGGCTCCCTGGCGGGTGGCTGCTGCTCACTCCCTCGAGCACGGCGCGACATCTGCGCGAGTGGCTCGCCGCGACCGCACGTCCCTTCGGCTTGCTCGAGCGCGGCAATGTTAATGTGGCCGCCCTGTCCGGAGAGGGAACTGCATGAAGGATTCCGCGCAAGCCGTCATCATCGGCGGCGGCGTCGTCGGCGCCAGTGTGCTCTATCACCTGGCGAAGATCGGCTGGCGCGATGTGCTGCTGCTCGAGAAAAGCGAGCTCACCTCCGGCTCCACCTGGCATGCCGCCGGCGGCATGCACACGTTCAACGGCGAAGCGAACATCTCGCGCCTGCAGAAGTACACCATCGATCTCTACCGCGAGATCGAGCAGCTCTCCGGTCAGTCCTGTGGACTTCACCCGAACGGCGGACTCATGCTGGCTGCCACCCAGGGTGAGCTCGACAGCCTGCGGCTCATCTGCTCGCGGGCACGCTATCTGGGCATGGAGACCGAGATGGTCTCGCTCACCGAGGCCCGCAACCTCAACCCGCTGATCGATACGAGCCACTTCATCGGCGCGCTCTGGCGCGCCGATGGCGGCCACTGTGACCCCGCGGGGACGACACACGCCTATGTGAAGGCGGCGCAACAGCTCGGCGCGCAGGTCGAACGCTTCACGCGCGTGCTCTCGCTCACACCGCGCCGGGATCGCTCCTGGGACGTTCTCACCGACAAGGGCGTTATCCGCGCCGGGCACGTCGTCAATTGCGCCGGACTCTGGGCACGCGAGGTGGGCCACATGGTTGGCATCGAGCTACCGGTCCTGGCCATGGAGCATCATTACCTCATCACCGAGGACCTGCCGGAGCTCGCCGGCCGCGAACGCGAGATCGTCAACACGACCGACTATTCCGGCGAGATCTACCTGCGTCAGGAGCGTCGCGGCGCCCTCATCGGCACCTACGAGCCGCATGGGGTGGTGTGGGCACCGCGACAGACACCCGATGATTTCACCATGCAGCTGCTGCCGGAGGACTTCGAGCGGCTCGCGCCCTACTTCGAAGTCGGCTTCCGTCACTTTCCCGCACTCGGCCGCGCCGGGATCCGCAAGGCGGTGAACGGTCCCTTTACGTTCGCTCCCGACGGCAACCCGCTCGTCGGACCGGTGCGGGGGGTGCCCAACTACTGGGTTGCGTGTGCCGTCATGGCAGGCTTCAGCCAGGGTGGCGGCATCGGGCTCGTGCTCTCGCGCTGGATGGCCGACAACGACCCGGGCCAGGACATTCTCTCGATGGATGTTGCGCGCTTTGGTGCCTTCGCAACCCCGAAATACACCGCTTTGAAGGTGCCGGAAAACTATTCGCGGCGTTTCCGCCTCGCCTATCCCAACGAGGAGCTGCCGGCCGCACGCCCCGTGCGCCGCTCGCCGATCTACGAGCGGCTCATCGCCGCCGGCGCGGTCATGGGCGCGAACTTCGGGCTCGAGCACGCGCTGTGGTTTGCTCCCGAGGGTATGGCGCGCACAGAGACACCCACCTACCGCCGCTCGGAGGCGTTTCCGGTGGTACGCGCCGAATGCCTCGCGGTCCGCAGCGCGGTGGGGATCTACGAGACCACGAACTACGGTAAGTACGAGATTACCGGCCGCGGCGCGCGCGCGTGGCTCGACCGTGTGTTTGCCTCACGCATTCCACGGCCGGGCCGGCTGGCACTCGCGCCGATGCTGAATTCCGCCGGGCGCATCGTCGGCGATCTCTCCATCGCCTGTCTCGCCGAGGATCGTTTCCTCATCATCGGTTCGGGCTTCGCCGAGGAGTTTCACCTGCGCTGGTTCTCACTGGCCGATGTGCCTGCGGATGTCTTCGTGCGCTCGGCTGCCTCGACACTCGCCGGCGTGTCGATCGCCGGTCCCCGCTCGCGTGAGCTCGTGCAGCGCCTCACGCGCACCGATCTTGCCGCCGGGGCTTTCCGGCTATTTCAGGTGACCGAGACCGCGGTCGGACTCACGCCCGCGATCCTCACACGCGCGGGTTTCACCGGGGAACTCGGCTACGAGATCTGGACGACACCGGACTATTTAACGACGCTCTATGAGGAGTTGCGTGCGGCCGGAGCCGATCTCGGACTCACGCACTTTGGCGGACGCGCACTCTCCTCGCTCCGCCTGGAGAAGGCATACGGTTCCTTCAACAAGGACTTCCGGCCCGACTACACCCCGGGGGAAACCGGACTCGATCGCTACATCGACTTCGGCAAGCCCGATTTCACCGGGCGCGCCGCGGCTCTGGCCGAGCGCACGGCCGGCGTGCGCCGGCGCTTCGTGGTGATGGAGGTGGCGGATACCGATGTCGAGGTCGTAGGGTTCGAATCGATCCTCAAGGAGGGGGCGGCGGTCGGCTACGTAACCTCCGGCGCCTACGGACACTGCATCGATAAGAGCCTCGCTGCAGGCTACATCCCTGCGGCACTCGCCAAGGAGGGAGCGCGCTTCGAGATCGATATCCTCGGGGAGATGCGTACGGCCACCGTGCGCCTGCGGCCCCTTTACGATCCGGAGAGCGTCCGACTGCGGGGCTGAAGGTCGCGCTAGAGCCGCCTCGAGCGGGAAGTCCGTTCGAGTCCGTTAAAGTCCGCTCAAATCAGCACGATTATGTCAATGAAACTGCGGCAGCAGCGTTGCGCGGCTGCTAGCCTCGATCCGGCGTCGGGCACGAAAAGAATACCCGGAGGCTCAGCTTCGGGATTGTTCCAGGACGGAGAAGTTGCCCCTCGCCAGTGCAAGATGAGTGCATCGGACGCCATTTCCTGAGCCGTTGGTGACGCGAGCCGTACTCCCCCGTGCGGCTCGCGTCTTTCTTTGCGACGAAGCCTGCACGGAGCGTAGACGCTCCGTGCAGGCACTCTTCATAGCGATCACCAGATCCAGTGCCACCACGCCTGGTGGACGGGCTGCGTGGAGGGTGGCTTCTTGTGCTCGGCCGCCGCATTGTTTGCCATCACCGTCGGCGTCAGCGCCTGCGGATTGGCGGCGGACGGCTGCACCGCATGGGTATGCTGTGCTGCGCCGTTAGTGCTCTGCACCCCGGCCGCGCCCTGCGTGCCGGCCATCACCTTGCCGCTGTGCGCCGCGGCGGTCATGGCGCTCGTGCGCACTGTGCCCGGCAGCTGCCCGCCGTGGCGAGCCACAGGGGTCTCGGCGCGGTCGCCATGCAAATCGCGCTGATCAGCGCGCAGGTCCGCGCGGTCCCTGCGGATATCCTGCTGATCGGCACGGATATCGGCCCGATCGCGCTCAATATCCCTGCGGTCCTTGTTGATATCCGCCTGGTCGTGCGCGATGTCGCCCTGCTCGTTGGCCCCGGCGCGCTGCGCCGCGTAGTCACGCCGCAGATCCGCCTGG
>DASYFL010000038.1:0-6063 GCA_036498445.1 Steroidobacteraceae bacterium | reverse complement strand
GATGGTCATGCCCGGGGACAACATCAAGATGACGATCGAGCTGATCAGTCCGATTGCGATGGAGGACGGGCTGCGGTTTGCGATTCGCGAGGGTGGCAAGACCGTCGGCGCCGGCGTCGTCGCCAAGATCCTCAAGTAGGCAAACGCTCAGGCATTGACAGATCGATAGAGGCAAGCCGATGGCAAACCAGAACATCCGTATCCGCTTGAAGGCGTTCGATCATCGCCTCATCGACAGCTCGGCGCGCGAGATCGTCGAGACAGCCAAGCGCACCGGTGCGACCGTCAAGGGACCGGTGCCGCTGCCGACCAAGATGGAGCGCTTCACCCTGCTCATCTCGCCGCACGCCGACAAGGACGCGCGCGATCAGTTCGAGCTGCGCACTCACAAGCGTCTCATGGACATCGTCAATCCGACCGATAAGACGGTGGACGCCCTCATGAAGCTCGAGCTTCCCGCGGGCGTGGACGTACAGATCAAGCTGAATTGACAAGCAGTGCTCCAGGCGATAGCGGAGTTGCCTGAGCGAGTCTGCGCGCCTATACTGCGCGCCCTTTTTAGGCCCCCTGCAAAAGGCGGGCCGGTCGCGTAAGCGGCATCGGGCGAGGTTGGGGCGGGCTCTGGGCCCTTCGCTCCAAGACCACTCGAGACTTTGGCGCACCCGATCAGGCGTGCGCAAATCTCCTGTTGTGTCAAAGACTTAGCACGGTGCCTTGGGCCAAGCGCAGTGTGCGCGGGCAGTGAGAGGACACAGATGGCTATCGGACTCGTGGGCCGCAAGGCGGGCATGACGCGCGTGTTCACCGACGCGGGCGAGACCGTGCCGGTGAGCGTGATCGAGGTGCTGCCGAACCGTGTCACGCAGGTGAAGACGCAGGACAAAGACGGCTATCGGGCCGTGCAGGTCACCTACGGCGCGCGCCGGCAGCAGCTCTATTCCAAGGCGGTGAACGGGCACTACGCGCGTGCCAGCGTTGCCCCGGGCAGGGCGCTGCTGGAGTTTCGCCTGGGCGATTCCGAGGAGACCGAGCTCGAGGCCGGGAGCGAGCTCAAGGCAGACATCTTCAAGGAAGGCGAGCTGGTCGATGTCACCGGCACCACGATCGGCAAGGGCTTCGCCGGGACCATGAAGCGACACAATTTCGCCGGCGGTTATGCGAGCCACGGTAACTCGGTATCGCACCGCGCGCCGGGCTCCATCGGCCAGCGCCAGACGCCGGGTCGGGTATTCAAGGGCCGCCGCATGTCCGGTCATATGGGTGTCGCGCGGCGCACGACCGAGAACCTGCGCGTGGTGCAGGTCGATCTCGAGAGGAACCTGCTGCTGATTCGCGGCGCGGTTCCGGGCGCCGAAGGCGGTCAGGTGATCGTGCGCTCCTCGCTCAAGGCGGCGCGGCGTGCGAAGCGCCGGGTCATCGCCCCCGGCAAGCCCGGCTCGGCGGCCTCGAAAGATCCGGCGAAGGCGGGAAAGAAGTAAACCGTCATGAAACTGAAGTCAGTCAGCGGTGACAGCACTGTGCAGGTGTCGGAAGCCGCCTTCGGCCACAAGTACAACGAGGCGCTCGTGCACCAGGTGCTGACCGCCTATCGCAACGCCGGCCGGGCGGGCACCAAGGCGCAGAAATCGCGTGCCGAAGTGCGCGGTGGCGGCCGCAAGCCCCATGCACAGAAAGGCACCGGCCAGGCCCGCGCGGGGTCCAGTCGCTCACCGATCTGGGTCGGCGGCGGCAGAACCTTCGCCGCAAAGCCACGCGATTTTGCGCAGAAGGTGAATCGCAAGATGTACCGCGGTGCGCTCCGCGCCATGCTCTCGGAGCTCGCGCGCACCGAGCGGCTGCTGGTGACCGACAGCATTCCGCTGCAGGCACCCAAGACTAAGTTGCTGGCCAGCCAGCTGAAGGCCTGGTCGCTCCCCTCCGTGCTGATCGTGGTGGAGGCGCAGGATGAGAACCTCGTGCTCGCTGCGCGCAACCTGCCGCACGTCGAGGTCATCGAAGTACCGGCCCTGAATCCACTGTCGCTCGCCGCGTATGACAAGGTGCTGATGACCGTCGGCGCGGTGAAGCTGATCGAGGAGCGGCTGCAATGAACCGTGAGCAGCTGATGAGCGTGTTGATCGCCCCGCACGTGACCGAGAAGACCTCGCTCGCCATGCAGAACCACAACCAGTACACCTTCCGTGTGCGGCGTGATGCCACCAAGACCGATATCCGCAAGGCCATAGAACTGATGTTCGATGTGAAGGTCGCCGGCGTGCAGGTGGTGAACGAGCCCGGCAAGGTGCGCCGCTTCGGCCGCACCAGCGGCCGCACGCAGGACTGGAAGAAAGCCTACGTGAGCCTCGCATCCGGTCAGACGATCGATTACGAAGCCCGCGCGAAGACCTGACAGGAACGCTCATGGCCCTCATCAAGTACAAGCCACGAACCCCGGGCACGCGTGCGGTGGTCAAGGTCGACCGCTCGCACCTGTACAAGGGTGGCCCGCGCCTCGCCCTCACCGCGCACCAGAGCAAGACCGGCGGCCGCAACAACGTCGGGCGCATCACCACGCGCCACCACGGCGGCGGCACGCGCCAGAAGTACCGCCTCATCGACTTCAAGCGCGACAAGGACGGCATCACCGGCATCGTCGAGCGGCTCGAGTACGACCCGAACCGCACCGGTCACATCGCGCTCATCAAGTACCCCGACGGCGAGTGGCGCTACATTCTCGCGGCCAAGGGTATGAAGGCAGGCGATGAGGTGCGCTCGGGGGCCGATGCCCCGATCAAGTCCGGCAACGCCATGTCGTTGCGGCACGTGCCGGTCGGTTCGCTCATCCACAACGTGGAGATGAAGCCGGGCCGCGGCGGGCAGCTCGCGCGCAGCGCAGGCTCCTCGATCTCCTTCACCGCGCGCGAAGGCATCTACGCCTACCTGCGGCTGAAGTCCGGCGAGACGCGCAAGGTGCACATCGACTGCCGCGCCACGATCGGCGAAGTGGGGAACGACGAGCACAACCTGCGCAGCTACGGCAAGGCCGGGGCGAAGCGCTGGAGGGGCGTGCGGCCGACGGTGCGCGGACTCGCCATGAATCCGGTGGATCATCCGCACGGCGGCGGCGAGGGCAAATCCGGCCAGGGCAACCCGCACCCTGTGTCCCCGTGGGGCTGGAACACCAAGGGACTCAAGACCCGCCACAACAAGCGCACGGACAACATGATCGTCCAGCGCCGTAAGAACCGCATCCGCTGACCGGGAGGCGTCGAGGTCACATGCCACGTTCATTGAAAAAAGGTCCGTTCGTCGATCTGCACCTCGCGAAGAAGGTGCAGACCGCTGCCGCCAAGAATGACCGCAAGCCGATCAAGACCTGGTCGCGCCGCTCGATGGTGGTGCCGGAGATGGTCGGACTCACCATCGCCGTGCACAACGGCCGTCAGCACGTGCCGGTGCTCATCAGCGAGAACATGGTCGGCCACAAGCTCGGCGAGTTCGCTCCCACGCGCACCTTCAAGGCGCACTCCGGCGACCGCAAGGTCGAGGCTGCCACTACCTGAGCGCAGCGGGAGAAACGCACATGCAGGTGACTTCGAAACTTCGTTACGCACGCATCTCGCCGCAGAAGTGCCGGCTGGTGGCCGACGTGGTGCGCGGCCAGAGCGTCGGCAGTGCGATCGCGACACTGAAGTTCATGCCGAAAAAGGGCGCAGCGCTGGTGCGCAAGGTGCTCGAGTCCGCGGTGGCGAACGCCGAGCACAATCACGGTGCCGACATCGACGAGCTGAAAGTGTCGGTCATCCACGTCGATGCGGCACCACTGCTCAAGCGTTTCGCGGCACGTGCCAAAGGGCGCGGCACGCGCATCGTCAAACGCAACAGTCACATCACCGTCGCTGTCAGCGACGGCAAGAAGGATTAACGCATGGGTCAGAAAGTCAACCCGCTCGGCATGCGGCTCGGCATCACCCGCGACTGGACCAGCCGCTGGTACGCCGGCAAGAAGCAGTTCCCGGTGCACGTGCATACGGACTTTCGCGTGCGCCGCTTCCTCAAGGACAAGCTCAAGGAGGCTTCCGTCAGCCGCGTGCTGATCGAGCGCGCAGCGAAGAAGGTGAACATCACCATCCAGACCGCGCGTCCCGGCATCGTCATCGGCAAGAAGGGTGAGGACATCGAGAAGCTGCGCCAGGAGACCGCGGCGCTGCTCGGCATGAGCGTGAACGACGTGCGCCTCAACATTGCCGAGATCAGAAAGCCGGAGCTCGATGCGCAGCTGGTGGCCGATTCGATCGCGCAGCAGATCGAGAAGCGCGTGATGTTCCGCCGCGCTATGAAGCGCGCGGTGATGAGCACGATGCGCTCGGGCGCTCTCGGGGTGAAGGTGCGCGTATCCGGGCGGCTCAACGGCTCGGAGATCGCTCGCACCGAGTGGTATCGCGAGGGGCGCATTCCGCTGCACACCTTCCGTGCCGATATCGACTACGGCCTGTCGGAGTCGCGCACCACCTACGGGGTGATCGGCGTGAAGGTTTGGATCTTCAAGGGCGAGGTGTTCGACAAGACCGACCTCGAGAAACCTGCGGCCGAGGGCGAGAGCGCCGCAGGCGCCGCCGCGGCTACCCCGGCCCCCGCCGCGCCCGCCACGCCCGCACCGGCGCCGCCGACAGCGGCTCCCGCGGAAGCACCGGCGCAGGCCTGAGTCAGGACGAGATCAGCATGCTTCAGCCCAAACGCACCAAGTACCGCAAGCAGTTCAAGGGCCGCAACGGCGGCCTCGCGACGCGCGGCAGCCACGTGTCCTTTGGCGAGTTCGGCCTCAAGGCCACGAGCCGCGCGCGCATGACCGCGCGCGAGATCGAGGCGGCACGCCGTGCCATGGCGCGTTACGTCAAGCGCGGCGGCCAGATCTGGATCCGCGTCTTTCCGGACGTGCCGATCTCCAAGAAGCCGCTCGAGGTTCGCATGGGCTCGGGCAAGGGCAACATCGAGTACTACGTCGCGCGCGTGCAGCCCGGCAAAGTGTTGTTCGAGATGGAAGGCGTCGACGAGATCACTGCGCGCGAAGCGTTCCGACTCGCCGGCTCGAAGCTTTCCGTGTCCACCTCTTTCGTGAAACGGCAGGTTCGGTAAATGGACGCCAAAGAGCTGCGCAGCCGCTCGGTGTCCGAGCTCGCCGATGAGCTCGTCAAGCTCCGCAAGGAGCAGTTCGCGCTGCGCATGCAGCGCGCCACCGGGCAGCAGCCGAAGCCCGACCAGTTCGGCAAGGTGCGGCGCAATATCGCGCGCCTGAAGACGGTGCTGCGCGAGAAGCAGGCGGCGGTGAGCGGAGGTAACGAGAAGTGAGCGCGACCAAGGCGAAGGCCAAAGCGAAGGCGAAGAGAACGAGCGTGAAGGACAAGGCGCCGCCGCCGGCCGCGACAGCTGCGGCCGCGGAGTCGGCGCCCGCCGAGCCGGCGGCCGCCGAGTCACCACGGTCGCACGAGGCGGCTGCGTCGGCGGAAGGGAGGCGCGCACGTACCCTCACCGGGCGTGTGGTGAGTCACAAGATGCAGAAGACCATTGCGGTGGAGATCGAACGGCTCATCAAGCATCCGACCTACGGCAAGTACATCCGCCGCACCACCAAGCTCCTGGCGCACGACGAGCAGGGCACCTCGCGCGAAGGTGACCTGGTCATCATCACGCCGTGCCGACCGCTGTCACGGCGCAAGTCCTGGCGGCTGCTCGAAGTGGTGCAGAAGGCCGCCGCGCGCTGAAAGCAGGTTGAATCATGATCCAGTTGCGCACAATGCTGAATGCCGCCGACAACAGCGGCGCGCGCACCCTGATGTGCATCAAGGTGCTCGGCGGCACGCGCCGGCGCTATGCCACCGTCGGCGACGTCATCAAGGTGAGCGTGAAGGACGCCATCCCGCGCGGCAAGGTGAAGAAGGGCGAGGTCTACGACGCGGTGGTGGTGCGCACCAGGCGCGGCGTGCGCCGGCCCGATGGCTCGCTGATCCGTTTCGATGGCAACGCCGCGGTGCTCCTCACCAACAAGCTCGAGCCGATCGGCACGCGCATCTTCGGCCCGGTGAC
>DASYFL010000037.1:0-43198 GCA_036498445.1 Steroidobacteraceae bacterium | reverse complement strand
TGAGGTCTTTGTTCTGGCCGTCCCAGTTGGTTCCCGTGACGGTCGGGAATTTCCTGGCTTCCAGCAGACCATTGATGAACTCATTGTGATTGCTGTGGTTGTAGATGCCGAAGTTGGCATCGACGCGAACCCCCTCGAAGTGATCGTTCATGACGAAGTTCACCACCCCGGCGACCGCATCCGCGCCGTAGGTCGAGGAGGCGCCCCCGGTGAGCACATCGACGCGCTCGACCAGTGCCGCCGGAATCTGGTTGACGTCCGCAGCCGAGGCGTAACCCAGGTTGACGACGCTCGCACCGCCCCCGGTGGGGTCTCCGGGCATCAACCGCCGCCCGTTGACGAGTACCAGTGTGCGTTGCACGCCGAGGCCACGCAGATTGAGGTTGGCGACACCGGTCGAACCCATGGACAGCCCGGAGCCCTGGTCGGCAACCACCTGCGGCAAACTATTGAGCAGGTCTTCGACTCGGGTGACGCCCGAGGACTTGATTTCCTCGGCAGACACCGCCGTGACGGGGCTGATCGCTTCAAGCTGCGGTGTGGCGATGCGTGACCCGGTCACCACGACCTCCGTGACTGGCGGTGCAGCCTCGGCCGCCGCCGCCGGAGCAGCCTGCGCCTGCGCGAGCGAGGAGTGCGCCACGAGACCCGCGACCGTGCTCCCGCCCAAGAGCGCAGTGCGCACCGCGCGTCTAAGAATAGGGTTGTTTCCCATGCTCATTTTCCGGTGACTCCCCAAGAGTTGAAACCAATTACGAATATGGAAATGCGATTGGAAATACGAATGCGAATACAAGATCCGTCAGTGTGAATTTCTGACGATCCCACACAATGCTCCATTGATTTGGATCACTGACGATCCTGCGTAACGCTTGATTGACCTGGACGCTGTGCTTTTTGCAACAGCTCAAAACGCTGATTAGACCGGTGAAGATCCATCGTATGGGCGGCGACCTTATATGATTCTCCCAAAAGCTACAACCAGAACGAGCAGGGTGTTGCTCAATCGCAACAGTGGGCTGGCTCAAGATTCAGTCCAAGTCGAGCCACAATTCCACGGCAGCGCATTCCTGCACGGCGCGCCATGCGGTGAGATTCGCATCGTGCGCCTCGAGCGCCCGGATCGCCTCGCGCTTGCCATCGGCGACGACTACGAAGAGCAGCTCCTCCACCTGCGCGAGCAGCTGCGGGGTCACGCTGACGGCAGACATGCCGTCCGGACGCTGGACGGCGATCGCGAGCCGCCCACGAGCGCGCGAGAGGTCGGCAGCGGAGAAGAGCGATGCGGTGTGCCCGTCGGCACCGAGGCCGAGGAGGCCGAGGCTCACGGGCACGCCGGAGCCCAGCATGGCGCCAAGCGCGCGCTCGTAATCTTCCGCCGCCTGCTTGAGCGGCAGCTCGGTGCGCACGCGCAGCACTGTTTCGGGCCGCAGCGCGAGCGCATCGAGGAGCGGCCGCGACCTGAAGTAGTTGCTCGCCTCCGAATCGGCAGGCACATAGCGCTCGTCGGAGAAGATGATGTGCAGGCCCTCATCGTGCGCCAGCGCGCGGGCACCGAGCGCGCGATAGGCCGGAAGCGGTGTCGTACCGCCGGACAGCATGATGGCGCTCGGCGCCGAAGCGGCGATCGCACGGGCGAGGCGCTCCTCGAGTGCGGCATCGAGGGCAGCACGCGAGCTGAAGCGCCGGATGGCAAGCGTGGTCATGATGTTTCCTCCATGCAGGCTTCCTCTAAGTCTCCGCCTCAGCCGCTGCGCGGGCGCTCACCTACCTGAGCCCGCACCTCGAACACCCGTCCGCCGCGCATGCCCCGTAACAACACGCTGCTGCCCGGCTGACGGCTCGCGATGCGTCCGAGGGCATCCTGTGCGCTGTGCGGCGGGCTCCCATCGATGTCGAGCAGCAGGTCGCCTGGCTGCAGCCCCGCGTGCTGTGCGGGACTCCCCACGTAGAGATTGCCGATGAGCACCGCCGGCTGACCGAGCCCGAGCTGCTGCGCCTGGTCCTCGGGCACATCCTCGGGCACGATCCCGATCCAGCCGCGGATGACCCTGCCGTGGGCGATGATGTCGCTCAGCACGCCGCGCACCATGTTTACCGGGATGGCGAAGCCGATCCCCTCCACGCCGATGTTCTTCGCCACGATGGCGGTGTTGATGCCGACGAGCGCACCGCTCGAGTCGATGAGGGCACCGCCCGAGTTGCCAAAGTTGATCGGCGCATCGGTCTGGATGAAATCCTCGAGCGGTGCGATGCCGAGCTGCTGGCGGCTCACCGCGCTCACGATGCCGTGAGTCACGGTATGCGAGAGGCCGATCGGGTTGCCGATGGCGAGCACGACATCGCCCACCTTGAGGCGGTCGGAGCGCCCGATCGCGGCCACGGGGAGTGGTGCGAGATCGATCTTCAGCACCGCGAGGTCGGTGTCCGGATCACGGCCCACGATGTGGGCGTCCGCCACCCGTCCATCCGCGAGCTGCACCCGGATCGAGTCGGCATTGGCGATCACGTGATGATTGGTCACGATGTGTCCTTCAGGATCGACGATGACGCCGGAGCCGAGACTGCGCTCGATGCGCTGGCGATAGCGCGGCATGTACTCGCCGAACAGCTCCCCGAGCGAGGGTGCGAGGCGCTCGGTCACCAGTCGCGCCGTGTAGATGTTGACGACGGCCGGAGCGGCGCGCTGCACCGCGTCCGCGTAGGTCACGCGCGCGGGCGCGGGGGCGGCCGCTTGTGCGGCGGCTGGCAGCGCAGTCTGCGGGGCACGTGCACCATTGCGGATCAGCTCCGGCCGCAGCGCGACGATCAGGAAGGCGAGCGCCAGCCCGCCAGTGACCGATCCGGCTACGAAAACCAGTGCGCTCCCCAGGCGCCCGAGCATGGCTGCACTCCATGAGCGACCCCACGTGGTGCGCTCTCGCGGCGCGGCCGGACGGGGTGTTCGATTGTGTATAATGCGCCGCTCCCCGCAGGGTACGAAATCGCGCGTGTTGACGCCCGTCCGCGCGGTGCTCGATAAGCGAATGCAAGTGGAGACGGTTGGATGGCGGATCACGCAGTCGTCGCTGAGGACGAAGTCGACCTGAGCCGGCGCAAGTTCCTCACCCGGGCGACGATCGCGACCGGCGCGGTCGGCGCGGCATTCGCCGCAGTCCCCTTCATCGAGTCCTGGAGCCCGTCCGAGCGCGCCCGCGCCCAGGGGGCGCCCGTCGAGTTGGACCTCTCCAAGCTCGAGGCCGGGCAGATGACCACGGTGGTCTGGCGCCGGTCACCGATCTATGTCGTGAGGCGCACCCCCGAGATGGTGGGGCGCATTTCCGGGCACGATGCGGAGTTGAAGGATCCGAAATCGCAGTACTCCGAGCAGCCGGGCTACGCGCAGAACACACAACGTTCGCGCACGGATGAGTTCCTGGTGCTGATCGGCACCTGCACCCATCTCGGATGCCTCCCGAAGCAGCGCTTCTCGCAGGGCGAGATTTACCCGAGCTGGCCCGGTGGCTTTTTCTGTCCGTGCCACGGCTCGCGCTTCGATCTGGCCGGCCGCGTGTTCAACGGCTCGCCGGCCTCCGTGAATCTGCGCGTACCGCGTTATTCCTACCCGAACCCGCGCACGCTGGTGGTCGGGGTCGACGAGAAGGGGGCCGCCTGATGGCCGTGAAGACCGCCACCGGGGCGCCCGCCCCGCTCCCCGCCGGCACGATGGCGCCGCCGAAAAAAGGCTTCTGGGCCTGGCTGAACCGGCGCATGCCCATCGAGGAGTTCCTCGCGACCCAGGTGACCGGCTATTACGCGCCGAAGAACTTCAACATCTGGTACTTCTTCGGCTCGCTCGCTGGGCTGGTGCTGGTGCTGCAGCTGCTCTCCGGGATCTACCTCACCATGTTCTACAAGGTGGGCGAGGTCAGCTCGTTCGACTCGGTCGAGTACATCATGCGCGAGGTGGACTACGGCTGGCTCATCCGCTACCTGCACTCCACTGGCGCCTCCGCGTTCTTCATCGTCGTCTACCTGCACATGTATCGGGCGCTGCTCTATGGCTCGTACCGTGCGCCGCGGGAGCTGCTCTGGCTGCTCGGCATGTTCGTTTACCTGTCGCTGATGGCCGAGGCATTCATGGGATACGTGCTGCCCTGGGGCAACATGTCTTTCTGGGGTGCACAGGTGATCGTGAACCTCTTCGGCACCATTCCCGGCATCGGGCCGGGACTCGTCGAGTGGATCCGCGGCGACTACGGCATCGCGGACGCGACTCTCAACCGTTTCTTTGCAATGCATGTCGCACTGCTGCCGCTCGCGCTGCTGCTGCTCGTCGCGCTCCACCTGGTGGCGCTGCGACAGACAGGTTCCAACAACCCCGACGGCATCGAGATCAAGGAGAAGCTTGGCCCCGATGGACACCCGCTCGATGGCGTTCCATTCCATCCCTACTACACGGTGAAGGACGTGGTCGGCGTCGGGGTGTTCGCCGTGCTGTTCGCCATCGTCGTGTTCTTCGTGCCGACGCTCGGGGGACTGTTCCTCGAGTCGCCGAACTTCGAGCCGGCCAACCCCCTGTCGACGCCCGAGCACATCGCGCCAGTGTGGTACTTCACGCCCTACTACGCGATCCTGCGCGCGGTGCCCGACCAGCGCTTGGGGGCGCTCCTCATGCTGCTCGCCGTGTCGGCGTTTTTCTTCCTGCCCTGGCTCGATCGCTCGCCGGTGCGCTCCATGCGCTACAAGGGCCCGATGTCGCGCACGGCGCTCGCGCTGTTCACGGTGTCCTTCATCGCCCTCGGTTATCTCGGGCTGCAGCCGGCCGAGGGCCTGTACGTCGCATTGGCACGCATCTTCACGGTGATCTATTTCCTCTTCTTCCTGCTGATGCCCTTCTATACCCGGCTCGACCAGGTGAAACCCGTGCCGGAGAGGGTGACTTACCGTGCGCACTGACTCGAGCCGCAGCGCACGCGCCCGTGCCGGTGACGCAGCGGCGCGCCTCGCCGGCTCGCTGCTCGTTGCCGCATTCATGACGCTGACGCTCGCTCACGGCACGGCGCGCGCAGCGGAAGAGGAGGCGGCCGCGGCAAAGGAAGCTGGCAGATTCGGCGCCGACTGGCGCAGCTGGCATGCCAACACGGATGTGACCGACCTGCCCTCGGTGCAGCGCGGCGCACGCAACTTCGTGAGCTACTGCCTCGGCTGCCATGGGCTCAAGTACGAGCGCTGGTCGCGGCTCGGCGACGACCTTTCGATCCCCCCGGAGCTCCTGCAGCAGGAGCTGCTGCCGCCGGGCGACAAGACCAACGACTACATCCTCACGACCATGCCGCCGAAGGATGCCGAGGGCTGGTTCGGCAAGACTCCGCCCGACCTCACGCTGATGATGAGGGCGCGCGGCCGCAATTACGTGTACCAGTTCCTGAAGACCTTCTACGTGGATCCGAGCCGCCAGACCGGCATCAACAATCTGCGCCTGCCGGCCACCGCCATGCCCCACGTCCTCTCGGAGCTCGAGGGATTGAAGCGTGCCGTGTTCCACGACGTCGAGACCCAGGGCGAAGGCGGCCAATCCGCCCATGAGCAGGTATTTGACCATTTCGAGGTCATCGCGCCGGGCAGGCTGAGCGAGACCGAGTACGATGGGTTCGTGCGCGATACCGTGAACTTCCTCGATTATGTCAGCGAGCCGTCGCAGGCCGCGCGCCGCGCGCTGGGGGTATGGGTGGTGCTTTTCCTGCTGGTGTTCACCTGGCTGGCGTGGCTCGTGAAGCGCGAATACTGGAAGGACGTGCACTGATCGGTGCCGCGGGCGCGCACGGCCGCCCGTAATCCCTGGCACGCGGTCCGCAGGAGCGCAAAGTTGTCGAGCAGACGATCCATCATGACCCTGTTCTCCGCGCCCGCCGACCCGTGGAGTCATCGCACGCGCATCGTGCTGGCGGAGAAGGGCATCAGCATCGACATCGTAAGCGTCGAGGCCGGGCGCTTTCCCGAGGACCTGCTCGACCTCAACCCGTATCACAGCGTACCGACCCTGGTCGATCGCGACCTGGTGCTCTATGACTCACGGGTGATTATCGAGTATCTCGACGAGCGCTTCCCCCACCCCCCGTTGATGCCGGTCGACCCGGTGAGCCGCGCCCAGTTTCGCCTGGCGCTCTATCGCATCGAGCGCGATTGGTACAGTCTCGCGCGGCAGATCGATGCCGAGCCCGATAAGAAGCAGACGGTGAAGCTCAAGAAGATCCTGCGGGACACGATCCTGCAGAGCACCGACCTGTTCAAGGTGAAGCCGTTTTTCCTGTCGGACGAATTTTCGCTGGTGGATGCCACGATCGGGCCGGTCCTGTGGCGGCTGCCGTATTATGAGATCGATCTGCCGCCGCAGGCGCAACCGATCGAGAGGTATGCGCAGCAGATATTCGGACGTCCTGCCTTTCGCGAAGCTCTCTCCGAACGCGAGCAGGAGATGCGCCTGCTGTAACCAATGGCCAAGCCATTACCCAAGCGTCCCTACCTGTTACGCGCCATGCATCAGTGGATCGCCGAGTGCGGTCACACGCCGCATGTCATCGTGGATGCGGGACGCGAGGGCGCCGAGGTGCCGCGAGCGTACGTGAAGGAGGGGAAGATCGTCCTCAACCTCAGCGAGGGCGCAACGCAGCGCCTGCACCTGGGAAACCAGGAGGTCGAATTCGACGCCCGCTTTGCCGGCGTCATCCACCACGTGCGCTTTCCCGTGAGCGCCGTGCTTGGCATCTACGCGCGCGAGACGGGCGAGGGCATGGTGTTCTCGGAGCAGGATCTGGGGCCCGAGCCCCCGACGAGACCGCCGCAGACCGAGGAGGGCGCCGCGCGGCGCCCGCAGCTCAAGGTCGTCAAGTAGTCTCGTCCCCCACTCAATGAACGGGCTTCGCTGCTGCGAAGCCCGTTGATCCTGCGCGAAGCGCATGGAGAGAGTCGGCCTGTAAGCCGGGTTCTGTCGAGGGCAATCATTCCTCTGGGATCCCCGTCACCGGGGACCTCTAGCAGCCTACCCGGAAGCGCGCGCGGACCGGCGCTGCACTGGCTCGAGAGCCAGTGCGGCTTCCCTATTTGGCCTTGCTCCAGGTGGGGTTTGCCGTGCCGTCGAGTGTTACCACCGACGCGGTGCGCTCTTACCGCACCGTTTCACCCTTACCGGTCCCGTGAGGGACTTGGGCGGTCTGCTCTCTGTTGCACTTTCCGTGGGCTCGCGCCCCCCAGGCGTTACCTGGCACCCGATCCGCCGGAGCCCGGACTTTCCTCCACCGAAGCGAAGCTTCAGCAGCGACTGCCTGGCCGACTCTCGCTTGCACGATAAGGCGGCAGCCATGGAAGTCAAATGTCAGCTGGGCCGCCCGCGCCGCTGGCTGCAGCCCGCGTCGCGAGCGCGTAGGCCGCTCGCCGCGTCGCGCCGGTGAGCTGCGCGGCGATCGCGGCCACGCGTGCGGGCGGTAGCTCCTTCGAGAGCAGCCCGATCGCCCGGTGCAGCAACTGCTCATCCACGCCGGCAGCGCCGGCGGGTGCGCCGTGGACGACGAGCGTGATCTCGCCGCGCGCGAAATTCGCCTCCGCTGCGGCGCGCGCGGCGAGCTCGCGCAGCGAGCCGCGGTAAACGGTCTCGTGCGCCTTGGTGAGCTCACGCGCGACCACCGCCTCACGCTCCGGCCCAAGCACCGCCGCCATGTCCTCGAGTGTCGCCGCGATGCGGTGCGGCGCTTCGAAGAACACCAGGGTGCGCGGTTCCTGGGCGAGGGCGCCAAGAGCTGCGCGACGCTCACGCTCGCGCGCGGGCAGAAAGCCCTCGAAGCAGAACCGATCGGTCGGAAGCCCTGCGACTGCAAGCGCCGCAGTGATCGCCGAAGGTCCCGGGACCGTACTTACCTCGAAGCCCGCTGCCGCCGCGCGCCGCACCAGCTCGAATCCGGGATCCGACAGCAACGGTGTACCCGCATCGCTCACCAGCGCCACCCGCTCCCCGGCCGCCAGTCTCGCGAGCAGTGCGGGGACACGGTGCGATTCGTTGTGCTCGTGGAGCGAGATCATCGGGCGTGCGATGCCGTTCGCCTTCAGTAACGCGGCCGTGTGCCGCGTGTCCTCCGCTGCGATGACATCGGCGCCGGCGAGCGCCTCACGTGCCCGCTCGCTCAGGTCGGCGAGGTTGCCGATAGGCGTGGCGATGACCTGCAGCCGCCCTTCGACCCTGGCCACTATAATCGCGCCTCACGCCGCTTGGGATTGCGGCCATCAGGCATCCTGCCCGCCAGCGAAAGGCTCTTCAACCGATGCATCTACGTCCCGTCCTTCGCCTCGCGGCCGTTGTGGTCGCAGCTGCGCTCCTCAGCGGCTGCCCGAGCCTCAGCCAGCGCGCGGAGTTGCCGCCCTCGATCGACCGCGCACAGGAGCTCGAGCGGTCGGGCGACGTTGCGGGCGCCGCGCGCGTCTATGAAGAGTTGGCTGCGCAGAACAGCGGCACGGATCGCACGGGCCTGCTGCTGCGTGCTGCGCGGGACTATCTTGCGGCGCAGCGCACCGACCAGGCGGCACGTGTGCTCGGGCAGGCACAGGGACCGTTCTCGCCCGAGCAGGTGAGCGAGCAGGCGCTCCTCAATGCGCAGGTCGCACTCGAGCGCGGGCAGCCGCAAGAGGCGCTGCAACTGCTGGGCGCCATAGCGGTGCCTGCGGCCGCCGAGCAGGCGGCCCGCTACCGGCAGCTGCGCGCAAATGCCACGGCGATGGCCGCCGCACACCCCGCTGGCACGCAGCCGGCGGCCGCGGGTCCGCACATCGCGTTGCTGTTGCCCATCGCCGGCCGCGCCGCTTCCGCGGCCATCAGTGTGCGCGATGGCTTCATGACGGCTTACTACCAGCTGCCTGCCAATGCGCGCCCGCGGGTGCGGATCTACGACACTGGCTCCCAGAGCGTCGCCGATGCCCTCACGCAGGCAACGGGTGCCGGCGCCGACTTCATCGTCGGGCCACTCACACGCGAGGAGGTGACGGCGGCAGCCGACTTTCCCGGGCTGCACGTACCGCTGCTGGCGTTGAATTTCCTGCCCGCCGAGCGCACCCCGCCTGCGCAGTTCTACCAGTACGCGCTCTCACCGGAGGATGAGGCACGCCTCGTCGCGCGGCGCGTGCTCGAGGAGCATCACCGCCGCGGAGTCGCGCTGGTGCCTGCAGGCGAATGGGGCACACGCGTGCTTGCGGCCTTTCGCCAGGAGTTGCAGGCGGGCGGTGGCGAGCTGACCGGCACCGGGCAGATCGACAGCACGCGCACCGATTACTCTACCGCCATCACCGAGGTGCTGCGCACCAGTGACAGCACCGCGCGCTTTCACCGCCTGGAGTCGATCCTCGCCACCAAGCTGCAGTTCGAGCCGCGGCGCCGCAACGACATCGAGTTCATCTTTGCGCCGGCACCGGCCAATCTCGAGCGGCTGCTGCGGCCGCAGTTGCGTTTTCACTTTGCCGGTGATCTGCCTACCTACGCGACTTCCGACGCGTTCGAGCCCGACGTGCGTGCCAATCAGGACCTCGAAGGGTTGATGTTCCCCGACATGCCGTGGATGCTCGGCGGCGATCTCGCCGACGCCGTGCGCGCGGCGACCCGCGAGGCCTGGCCCAACGGGGGTCCGCACCGGGGACGACTGTTCGCTTTCGGCTTCGATGCTTTTCGACTGACCGAGGCCCTGCGTCACGTGGGCGTGAGCGGCAACATCAGTGTCGCGGGTCTCACCGGACAGCTCAGCCTCGATGCGCAGCGGCACGTACGCCGTGAGCTTGGCTGGGCACAACTGCACGACGGCGAGCTGCGGCTGCTGACACCAACTTCTAACTTATGACTTGTAACTTCTGACACTGCATGTTGAGCGTTCGGCAGCAACGCGGCCAACGCGCCGAGCAGCTGGCGGCCGAATTTCTGGCTCTCGCGGGCTGCGAGATTCTGCAGTGCAACTACCGGCGCCGCGCGGGTGAGCTCGACATCGTGGCGCGCTCGAACGGGGTGCTGGTCATTGCCGAGGTGCGCACGCGCGCGAGCAGCGCCTACGGCGGGGCGGCGGCGAGCGTCACGCGTGCCAAGCAGCGGCGTATCACGCGCGCTGCGAGTCAGCTGCTGCAGCGCAGCCCAGCCCTCGCGCTCCTGCCGGTGCGGTTCGATGTGCTCGTGGTGAGCGAGCCCTACGGAACCTCACCCGGCATCGAGTGGATACAACATGCGTTCGAGGCCTGCTGAGACACCATTACGACGCTGCCGCGACGCGTAGCCTTGGCGAACAGCCGAGGCTTTCTTACCCACTGTATAAGCTTCACCTGCCAAGCCGCTGATTGCTCAGCCGGAATCATTCTCCAGGCTCCCCGACACTGTTCATTTCTACATAAGTCGTTGTGAATGCGACGAATTTCTCACTATTTCAATTGACATAGTTCGCCCCCGATTCCTATAGTGGCGACCAGTGGGAGAAAGTGGGGGGAAATGGGCGTAATGCCGCCCCGCCGGTCATGTTTCGCGGTGCAACAAAAATTACTCTGGACGACAAGGGCCGGATGGTCATGCCCACCCGCTATCGGGTGCAGATCAGCGAACTCGCCCAGGGGAAATTAGTCGTCACCGTCGACCGAGACCAGTGTCTCCTCATCTACCCACTGCCCGAGTGGGAGCAGATCGAACGCAAGCTGATGAGCCTGCCGAGCCTGAATGCAACCGCGCGCCGGCTGCAGCGGCTCATGGTCGGCCATGCGACCGATCTGCCCCTCGACGGGCACGGCAGGGTGTTGCTCCCGGCAGAGCTGCGGGACTTCGCCAAGCTTGGGCGGCACGGAATGCTCATCGGACAGGGGAATCGCTTCGAGCTGTGGGATGAGGCGCGCTGGAACGAGCGCCGCGACGCCTGGCTCGCCAGCGGCGAAACCCCGACCGATCTGCCTTCCGAGCTCGAGTCGCTGTCGCTGTAGAGGTCTTAACGAAAAGCGTGGGGCCGGGGCCCGTGGCAAGAGCACTCAAGGAGGCGGGGGCGCGCCGCTTCGCAGGTGGTTGAGCACATTCCAGTGCTCGCCACCGAGGCGCTCGCGGGGCTCGCCCTGGAAGCGGGCGGTTACTATGTCGATGCGACATTCGGGCGCGGCGGCCACACGGCACTCATTCTCCAGGCGCTGGGTCCGGAGGGGCGCGTGCTTGCGCTCGACCGGGATCCGCAGGCCGTCGCGGCCGGCCAACGCCACTTTGCCCACGAAGTGCGGCTTGCGCTCGCCCATGCGTCGTTTGCCGATCTCGCCGCGCTCGTGCCGGCATACGCGCATCAGCATCCTTGCCGTGGCGTGCTCTTCGACCTTGGTGTTTCATCGCCGCAGCTCGAGGACCCGCGCCGCGGCTTCAGTTTCCGTGCGGACGGGCCGCTCGATATGCGCATGGATCCGACGCGAGGCGAGCCTGTGTCGGCCTGGCTGGCGCGGGCGCGCGTCGATGAGATACGCCAGGTGATTGCGACCTTCGGAGAGGAGCGCTTCGCCCGGCGCATCGCGCAGGCGATCGTCACGCGCCGGAGCAAGGGAGCGCTCGAGAACACCGCCGAGCTCGCATCGCTCGTGGCCGGCGCGGTGCGCACGCGCGAGCCCGGCAAGCACCCGGCAACCCGGACTTTCCAGGCGCTGCGCATGTTCATCAACGACGAGCTGGGGCAGCTCGAGCGCGGCCTGCATGCCGCGCTCGAGGTGCTCACACCCGGCGGACGACTCGCCGTCATCAGCTTCCATTCGCTCGAAGATCGGGTGGTGAAGCGCTTCATGCAGCGCGAGTCGCAGGTGAATCCCGCTCTCGGCGAGCTGCCGGTGATTCCGGCCGAGGCGCGCCCCCGGCTGAAGCTCATCGGCCGCAAGCTCCGCCCGTCGGCCGACGAGCTCGCGCGCAATCCCCGAGCGCGCAGTGCGCTCCTGCGTGTGGCGGAGCGCCAGCCATGAGCCGCCGTGCGCTCGCGATCGCCGTACCTCTCCTGTGGGTGGCAACGCTCGGCTCTGCGGCGGGTGCGATCTGGTGCAAGCACCGGGCGCGGCAGTTGTTCGTGCAGCTCGAGGCGCTCAATGCCCGCCGCGACAATCTCGAGATCGAGTGGGGTCAGCTGCAGCTCGAGCAGAGCGCCTGGTCCACGCACGCATTCGTCGAGCGCGTCGCGAGCACGAGGCTCCACATGGCGATGCCGCCGCCGAAGGAAATCGAGATCATCGCACCATGAAGGCGCGCAGCGCTCACGATGGCGCGCCGGTGTCTTTTCGCTGGCGAGCCTCACTCCTGACGGGGCTGCTGACAGCCTGCGCCCTGGGGCTCGTATGGCGCGCCATCAACCTGCAGCTGGTCGACCATGGCTTCCTCGCCCGGCAGGGCGATGCCCGGTTCTCACGGGTGCTCGAGATTGCCGCTCACCGCGGCACGGTCACCGACCGCTACGGCGAGCCACTCGCTGTCAGCACCCCCGTCGACTCCATCTGGGTGAACCCCGCTGAGCTCGCGCTCGCGACCGACCAGATTCCGCGTCTCGCCGCGGCGCTGAAGATCGATCGCCTGGAGCTCGCCCGCCGCGTCACCAGCAATCTCGATCGCGAGTTTCTCTATGTAGCGCGCCACCGGCAGCCAGCGGAGGCTGAACAGATCAAGTCGCTCGGCATTCCGGGTGTCTACACCTCACGCGAATACCGCCGCTACTACCCGGCGGGTGAGGTGACGGGCCATCTGCTCGGCTTCACCAACGTCGACGACGCCGGGCAGGAGGGGCTCGAGCTGGCTTTCGACCACTGGCTCGCGGGTGAGAACGGGGCAAAGCGCGTCATCCAGGATCGCTACGGGCGCATCGTGCAGAACGTCGAAAGCATCCGCCCGGCGCGCGAGGGACGGGACCTCGTGGTGTCGATCGACCTGCGCATCCAGTACCTGGCGTACCGTGAGCTGAAGGCGGCGATACGGGATCAACGGGCGCGCGCCGGCTCCATCGTGGTGCTCGATATCGCCAGCGGCGAGGTTCTCGCCATGGTGAATCAGCCCGCCTACAACCCGAACGATCGCGACCAGATCGAGCCTGCGACCTACCGCAACCGCGCGGCTACCGATATTTTCGAGCCTGGGTCCTCGATCAAGCCCTTCTTCGTGGCCGCCGGCCTCGCCTCGGGCAAATACGACCATCGCAGCATCATCGACACCTCCCCCGGCTACTTCAAAGTCGGCGTGAAGATATTCGAGGATGAGCACAACCTCGGAGCCATCGATATCGCAACCGTGCTCGCCAAGAGCTCGAACGTCGGCATGGCGCACATCGCGCTTTCACTACCGCCGCAGCAGGTCTGGACGACCCTCAACCACCTCGGCTTCGGTCTGGTGACCACGAGCGGCTACCCCGGCGAGTCGGCGGGATTACTGCCCGCCTATGCGCAGTGGCGGCCGATCAATATCGTCACGATGTCGCACGGCTACGGCCTGTCGGTGACGCCGCTGCAGCTCGCCCATGCCTACGCGACCATCGGCGCATACGGTGTGGCGCGGCCGGTCTCGTTCCTGCGAGTGCAGGGACCGCCGCTCGGCGAATCCGCGATGGGGGCGCCGGTGTGCCACGAGCTACTTGGAATGCTCGAGTCGGTGGTCACGGCCGAAGGCACCGGCAAGCTCGCTGCCATTCCCGGCTACCGCGTTTCCGGCAAGACCGGCACGGCATTCAAGGCGACTGCGGGTGGTTATTCAACCGATCGCTACATGGCGGTGTTTGGTGGCGTCGCGCCCGCCACCGCGCCACGTCTCGCCGCGGTGGTGGTGATCGACGAACCGGGTGCCGGCCAGCACATGGGCGGACAGGTCGCAGCGCCGGTGTTCTCGAAAGTGGTGGGGGGCGCGCTGCGTCTCCTGGCGGTGGCCCCGGACCAGCCGGTGAACGCACCGGAACAGCTGCCCGCGGGACCTGCGCTCGGGAACGTGCGCACGGCGGCGCTGCGATGAGCCAGGGTGCACAGGTCTTTCGCGCCCCGCCCCGGCCGCTCGGTGAGCTGGTGGCTGGCTGGGTCGTGGCGCCCCCCGAGATCACGGTGAGCGATCTCACGCTCGACAGCCGCGCGGCGATTCCCGGCGCGCTTTTTCTCGCTGCCCGTGGCCGCAGCCATCATGGACTTGCGTTCGCACCCGAAGCCGTGGCGCGTGGTGCGCGGGCGGTGCTCTACGAGCCCGATGAGGCGGCGCTCTCCCCGAGGCTTCCGCAGGAGGTCTTCGTCGCTCCCCTGCCCGAGCTCACATCGAGGGCCGGACTCATCGCCGACCGCTTCTTCGGTGCGCCTTCACAGCGAGTCACCGTGGCCGGTATCACCGGCACCAACGGCAAGACCACTTGTGCCTGGCTTCTGGCGCAGGCCCTGCAACGCTGCCGGCGCCCGTGCGGCTACATGGGAACACTCGGGGTGGGGATGCCTCCGCGGGTGATTCCGCTGGCGCACACCACCCCCGATGCCGTCAGCGTGCACCGGCAGCTGGCAGCGCTCGCCGCAACGGGGGCGGAGTGCGTGAGCATGGAAGTCTCCTCGCATGCCCTCGATCAGGCGCGGGTGAATGGCGTGCGCTTCCACACTGCCGCCTTCACCAATCTCACGCGCGACCACCTCGACTACCACGGCACCATGGAGCACTACGGCGCGGCGAAGGCGCGCCTCTTTTCCTGGCCGGGCCTCGAGAGTCGCGTCATCAACTTCGACGACCCCTTCGGTGCAGCTCTGGCGCGGGCACCATCACCCGCCCGCCTCATTCTCACGACACGAGACACCGGCGCTGCGGCGGCGCTTCCGCCCGGTGCGCAGTTCGTGCGCGCGACGCGCGTTCAGGCGGAGCCGACCGGCCTCACCATCGAGGTCGAATCGAGCTGGGGTGCGGTGGAGCTCAGCGTTCGCCTCATGGGCGAATTCAACGTGGAGAATGCTCTGACGGTGCTCGCGGTGCTGCTCGCCTGGGATATTCCCGTGCGGGATGCGGCGCGTGCGCTCGGCAGGGTGCGCGCCGCTCGCGGCCGCATGGAGATGTTCGGCGGCCGCGGACGCAGCCCGCTCGCCATCGTCGACTATGCCCATACCCCCGATGCGCTGGCGAACGCGCTGCGTGCCGCGCGCCTCCACTGCCGCGCACAGCTGCGCGTCGTGTTCGGCTGCGGCGGCGACCGCGACGCCGGCAAGCGCCCGCTCATGGGCCGCATCGCAGCCGAGCTCGCCGATGACCTCGTGCTCACCGACGACAATCCCCGCAGCGAAGATCCGCAGCGCATCATTGCCGACATCAGGGCCGGCATTGCTGGCGGCGCACCGCTGACCATCGAGCACGATCGTGCTCTCGCTATCCGCATCGCGCTGCAGCGCTCGGCGCCGGACGATGTAGTGCTGATCGCCGGCAAAGGCCACGAGGACTACCAGATCACCGCTCACGAGCGGCGGGCGTTCCGTGACCAGTCGGTGGTTGCGGATGAGCTCGCGAGGCTGCCGGCATGAGTCCCCCGCGCACACTCGGATCGTTCGCGCAGGCCTGCGGGGGGCGGCTCGCCGGAGCGGATGCTCCGTATACGGACGTGGTGAGCGATTCGCGCACACTGCAAAGCGGGCAGCTGTTCCTCGCGCTCAAGGGCCCGAACTTCAACGGCCGAGACTTCCTTACGGCAGCACTCGCTGCCGGTGCCGCCGGGGCGGTGGTCGACCGTGCGCAGCCGCTCGCGCTGGCGCAGATCGTGGTCGCCGACACGCAGGCGGCGCTGACGCGCGCGGCAGGCAGCTGGCGCGCGAGTTTCAACGGACCGCTCATCGGGGTCGCCGGCAGCAACGGCAAGACGACTGCAAAGGAGATGACCGCTGCGATCCTGGCCGCGGCCGGTAGCTGCCTTGCGACGCGTGGAAATCTCAACAATCACATTGGCGTGCCGCTCACGCTGTTGCGCTTGACCAGCGAGCATCGCTACGCGGTCATCGAGATGGGTGCGAACCACCCGGGCGAGGTGGCGGCACTCGTGGCAGTGGCACGTCCCTCCATCGGGCTCATAACCAATGCCGGCGCCGAGCATCTCGAGGGTTTCGGGAGTCTCGAGGGTGTGGCACGCGCCGAGGGCGAGATGGTGGCCGGACTTCCCGCCGCGGGGACCGCGGTCATCAACGCGGACGATGAGTTCGCCGCGCTCTGGCGCGGCCTTACGCGTGCGCACGTCGTCACCTTCGGTGTGCGCGAGCGCGCCGACTTCCGCGCGAGCGAAGTACGCACCGAGCTCGCAGCCAACGGCATCCGCACACACTTCCGCCTGGATTCGCCTGCCGGTAGCACGGGTGTCGAGCTCGCCCTCGGAGGTGCGCACAACATCGCCAATGCACTCGCGGCCGCCGCGGCGGCGGGCAGTGCCGGGGCGACGCTCGCGCACATCGCCGCCGGGCTCGCCGCGATGCGCGCAGTGCCGGGCCGCCTGCAATTCAAGCGGGCGCCGAGTGGCGCGTGGGTGATCGATGACTCCTACAACGCGAACCCGAGCTCGATGCGCGCGGCGATCGAGGTGCTGGCATCGCTCGAAGGCCGCCGCTGGCTCGCGCTCGGGGACATGGCCGAGCTCGGTGAACACTCGTTCTCCGCGCACACGGAGATCGGCGAGTTCGCGCGTGCCGCCGGCATCGAGCGGCTGTACGCGACCGGTGAGCTCATGCAGCGCGCGGTGGACAGCTTCGGGGCGGGAGCACAGTGGTTTGCCGACACGGGCGTACTCACGCAGGCCCTCGGCCGTGCGCTCGGCAGTGCCGGGCCCGCGGTGCGGCTGCTCGTCAAGGGCTCGCGCTTCAACCGTCTCGAGCGCGTGGTGGATGCACTGACCGGTGGCAGCGGCGCTACCCTGGGCGGGCACTGAGTGCTGTACTGGCTCACACAACAGTTCGCTGGCCGCATCAGCGGCCTGCACGTCTTTTCCTACCTGACCTTTCGGGCGATCCTCGCGACCGCTTCCGCGCTTGGCCTGTCGCTCATCGTCGGCCCCTCGATGATCGCGCGGCTCTCGCGCTATCAGATCGGCCAGGTGGTGCGTGACGATGGTCCGCTCACCCACCTGCCGAAGGCCGGAACGCCGACCATGGGAGGGGCGCTGGTGCTGGTGACCACCCTCGTGAGCACGCTGCTATGGGCGGACCTCACCAATCGCCTCGTATGGACCGTGTTGGCGGTCACGTTCGCCTTCGGCTTCATCGGCTTCTACGACGATTACCTGAAGCTCGTGGTCCGCAATCCCCAAGGACTGCGGCCACGCTGGAAATACCTGTGGCAGTCCGTCGCGGGACTGGCCACCGCGGCGAGCCTCTACTACACCGCCACCGATCAGGCGCAGACGACGCTCTTTCTACCCTTCGTCAAGACCTTCCAGCAGCCGCTCAGCGCGTTCGGCTTCATTGCCATCGCCTACCTGATGATCGTCGGCATGAGCAACGCGGTGAATCTCACCGACGGGCTCGACGGACTCGCGATCATGCCGGCTGCGCTCGTGGCGTCGGCGCTCGGCATCTTCGCGTACGCGAGCGGCAATGCGGTGTACGCCCATTACCTGCAGATCCCGGATATTCGCGGCGCGGGCGAGCTGCTCATCTTCTGCGCCTCGCTCGCGGGGGCGGGCCTCGGATTCCTCTGGTTCAATTCCTATCCCGCGCAGGTGTTCATGGGCGATGTGGGCGCGCTGGCCATTGGCGCGGCGATCGGTGTGCTGGCGGTGATCGTGCGCCAGGAGCTGGTGGCACTGGTGATGGGCGGGGTGTTCGTACTCGAGACCGCTTCGGTCATTCTGCAGGTCGCCTCCTTCAAGCTCACCGGCCGGCGCGTTTTCAAGATGGCGCCCATCCACCATCACTTCGAGCTCAAGGGCTGGGCCGAGCCCAAGGTGATCGTGCGCTTCTGGATCATCTCGCTGCTGCTCGTGCTCGCCGGCCTTGCCACGCTGAAACTGCGATGAACAGCGTCACCGACAACGCGCCCTACGCCGTGATCGCCGGCCTTGGAGCCACGGGGCTCTCCTGTGCGCGGTATCTGCACGAGCACGGCTGGCGCCTTGCGGTGACCGACACGCGTCCTGCGCCGCCGCAGCTCGCGGCACTCGCGGCACTCGATGCGCGCATACCGGTGCGGCTCGGCGCACTCGACCCGGAGCTGCTCGAGGGAGCGGTATTCGTCGTCGCCTCACCAGGGCTGCCGGTGTGCGGTCCTTTCTTCGATGAGGCACAGCGCCGCGGCCTCGCCGTGGTCGGCGATATCGAGCTCTTCGCCCGCGCCGCCGCGGCCCCCGTGGTGGGAGTCACCGGTACCAACGGCAAGAGCACGGTGACTACACTCGTTGCCGGCATGGCGCTGCGGGCGGGCCTGAAGGTGCGGGCCGGCGGGAACCTGGGACCGCCGGCGCTCGATCTGCTCGCCGAGGGCACCGAGCTCTACGTGCTCGAGCTCTCGAGCTACCAGCTCGAGACCACGAGCTCGCTTTGCTGTCGGGCGGCGACGGTCCTCAACGTGAGTGCCGATCATCTCGACCGCTACCCATCGCTCGCGAGCTATGCCGCGGCGAAGGCACGCATATTCGCCCGCTGCGACACCGCGGTCATCAATCTCGATGATCCGCTGGTGGTCGCAATGCCGCGCACAGCTTCGAGCACGTTGTCGTTCTCGCTGCGCGCGAGCGTCGGCGCGACTTACGCGCTCGCACTCCATCAGGGTGAGTGGTGGCTGACGCGCGCCGGCGCGCCGCTGCTGCGCGCGACCGAGCTCAGGACCCGTGGCGCGCACAACGCCGCCAACGCGCTCGCCGCGCTCGCGATCGGGGAGGCGTTGGCCCTGCCGCTCGCCGCAATGCTCGAAGAGCTGCGCAGCTTCGCGGGGCTCCCGCACCGCTCGCAGTGGATCGCAAATCGGCAGGGTGTTGCCTACATCGATGACTCCAAGGGCACGAACGTCGGCGCGACGCTCGCGGCGGTGGCGGGAATGCCGGGTCCGGTCGTGCTGATCGCTGGCGGCGATGGCAAGAAGCAGAATTTCAGCCCGCTCGCGGCGGGCTTCCGCGGCAAGGTGCGGCACGTCGTCCTCATCGGGCGCGATGCTCCACTCATCGCGCGGGCTCTCGATGGGGTGTGCCCGATCGAGCGATGCGCGACGCTTCCACAGGCGGTGCAGGCCGCGGCGCGCGCGGCACGGCCTGGGGACACGGTGCTGCTCTCCCCGGCGTGCGCGAGTTTCGACATGTTCCGGGATTACGCGCATCGGGGTGAGGTGTTTGCCGAAGCGGTGCAGGAGCTGGCCGCGTGAACAAGGCAGCACTCATCGGTTTCGACCGCGGCGCCGCGCGCGCGGCCCCGGTACACCTCGATCCGGTAACACTCGCGCTCATGGCGGCGATCGTGCTGCTCGGGCTCGTCATGGTGACCTCCGCCTCCGTGTCGATCGCGAGCGAAGACTCGGGACAGGCCTTCTACTATCTCGAGCGGCAACTGCTGCTGACGCTCATCGGGCTCGGCTGCGCGGCGCTGCTCTACGCCGTCCCGAGTGCGCTGCTGGAGAGAGCCGCAGTGCCGCTGCTTGCAATCGCGATCGTGCTCCTCATGCTCGTGCTCGTTCCCGGGCTCGGGCATGCGGTCAACGGCAGCCGCCGCTGGCTGCGACTCTCCGGTGCCAACTTCCAGGTCTCGGAGCTCGCCCGCGTCCTGGTGCTCATCTACCTGGCGAGCTATGCCGTGCGCCGCGAGGCGCAGCTGCGCGAGTCCCTCGCCGGGCTTGCCAAGCCGCTCGCGCTGCTGTGCTGCGTGAGCGCGCTGCTGCTCGCCGAGCCCGACTTCGGCGCGGCGACGGTTCTGTTCGCGACGGGCTTCGGCCTGCTGTTTCTCGCGGGCGCGCGGCTGCGCTACGTGGTGGCGATGACTGCTATCGCTGCCAGCGGCTTTGCGGTGGTCGCTGTCAGCTCGAGCTACCGCGTCCGCCGGCTGACTGCGTTCCTCGACCCCTGGGCGGACCCGTTCAACAGCGGCTTCCAGCTCACCCAGTCACTCATCGCCATCGGTCGCGGCCAGTGGCTCGGGGTCGGCCTCGGGGACTCGGTGCAGAAGCTGTTCTACCTTCCGGAGGCGCACACGGATTTCCTGTTCGCGGTGCTGGCGGAGGAGCTGGGCCTTCTTGGCGTAGTGCTCACCCTTGCGCTCTTCCTCGCGCTCGTCTGGCGCAGCTTCCACATCGCGCGCCTGGCCGCGGATGCCGGGCTGAAGTTCCCCGCGTATATCGCCGCTGGCTTCGGGCTGTGGATCGGGATCCAGACCTTCATCAACATCGGCGTCAACATGGGCGTGCTCCCGACGAAGGGACTCACGCTCCCGCTGATGAGCTATGGACGCTCGAGCCTGATCGTGGCGCTCGCTTGGACTGGCCTGCTGCTGCGCGTCTATCACGAGGCGATGCTCGGGGCGCGCGGCTCTGCCACGGTGCGGAGTGTGCCATGAGCCGTGGGGTCCCCGGGAAATTTCGCATCTTGCAGAGCGCTGAGCACGGTTCTGGCGCGGCTAGCGAAATTTCGCGGGGTGCTCGCCCGGTGCTCATCATGGCAGGCGGTACCGGGGGGCATGTGTTTCCGGCTCTCGCGCTTGCGCGGCTGCTGCGTGCGCAGTCACTCGAGGTGGTGTGGCTCGGCACCGAGCGTGGACTCGAATCGCGGGTCATCCCTGCCGAGGGCATTCCCATCGAGCACCTGTCGGTTGCCGGACTGCGGGGCCGGGGCGCGCTCAGCTGGATCGCCGCGCCCTTCCGCCTCACGCGCGCACTCTGGCAGGCGCTTGCCATCATGCGCCGCTACCGCCCCCTCGTGGTGGTGGGCCTCGGCGGGTTCGTCACCGGGCCCGGCGGTGTCGCGGCATGGCTCGCGCGCCGCCCGCTCCTCATCCACGAGCAGAATGCCGTCGCGGGCCTCACCAACCGTGCGCTCGCGCCTCTTGCCCGCCAGGTGCTCGAGGCCTTTCCCGGGAGCTTCGGGCGCAACGTGCACGCCCGGGTCATCGGCAATCCGGTACGCGCCGACATCAGCGCCCTGCCACCGCCCGCAGCGCGCTTTGCCGGCCGCTCCGGGCCGGTGCGGCTGCTCGTGATCGGCGGCAGCCAGGGCGCCGCGCGGCTGAATGCGGTAGTGCCCTTTGCGCTCAAGCGTCTCGCGGGGCTGCTTTCCTTCGACGTGCGCCATCAGGCGGGCGAGCGCTGGCTCGAGGCAGGCCGCGCGAGCTACGCCGAGGCGGGCGTGCGTGCGGATGTGCGCCCGTTCATCGAAGACATGAGTGAGGCCTATGGGTGGGCGGATCTCGTGATCTGCCGCGCGGGCGCGCTCACCATATCCGAGCTCGCAGTCGCGGGCCTCGCCGCGATCCTGGTTCCTTTCCCGCATGCGGTCGACGACCACCAGACGAGTAACGCGCAGTACCTGGTGCGCGAGAGCGCGGCGGTGCTGATCCCCGACCGCGAGCTCACCGCCGAGCGCCTGGCGAGCGAGTTGCAGCGGCTGTGCACCGGGCGGGGGAAGCTCCTCGCCATGGCCGAGCGGGCGCGCCTCCTCGCCAAGCCGCGTGCGGCCGATGAGCTTGCGGCGTCCTGTCTCGCGCTCGCGCGGAGCGCGGCATGAGTGCCGCGCGGCGCAGCGTCCCGCAGCCGCCGGCCGGCGAGCAGCGCGCCGCGCCCGAGCGGCGCGCGGTGCCCGAGCGGCGCGCGGTGCCCGAGCGGCGCGACCGCATGCGGCGCATCAATATCATTCACTTCGTTGGCATCGGCGGCAGCGGCATGAGCGGCATCGCCGCGGTGCTGCTCAACCTCGGCTATCGCGTGCAGGGGTCGGATGCCCGCGAGAGCCCGGTCACGCAGTGGCTCGCGGGCCTCGGTGCGCGCATCACGATTGGCCACGCGGCCACCAACGTCCAGGGGGCCGACGTGGTCGTCGTCTCCGGTGCGGTGCCGCGCGACAACGCGGAGGTCGCCGCGGCGTTGGCACGCCGCATTCCGGTCGTAGCCCGTGCCGAGATGCTGGCTGAGCTGATGCGCTTCCGTTACTCCATCGCGGTCGCCGGCACGCATGGCAAGACCACGACGACGAGCCTGCTCGCCAGCATCCTGTCGGAGGGCGGAGAGGATCCTACCTACGTCATCGGCGGGCGGCTGAAGAGCGCGGCGAGCAACGCGCGGCTCGGCGCCGGACGCTACCTGGTGGCGGAAGCCGACGAGAGCGATGCCTCGTTCACGCACCTGCAGCCGCTCATCGCGATCGTCACCAACATCGACAACGATCATCTCGCCACCCACGGCGGGGACTTCGGCCTCCTCAAGCAGAGCTTCCTCGACTTCCTGCACAACCTGCCGTTCTACGGACTCGCGGTGCTGTGCGCGGACGACGAGCACGTGCGCAGCATCGTGCAGGAGGTCGGCCGGCCCACGCTTTCCTACGGCCTTGCCGCGGGCGCTGACATCCGCGCGACGCACATCCACCAGCAGGGGCTGCGCACGCGTTTCGACGTGACGCGCAGCGGCGCTGCGCCGCTTGCCGTGACGCTGAACCTCCCCGGGCTGCACAACGTGCGTAACTCGCTCGCGGCCATCGCGGTGGCGACCGAGCTCGACATCGAGGATCGTGCCATTTCGCGGGCACTCGAGGGGTTCCAGGGCGTCGACCGCCGCATGCAGCACATCGCGGACGTGGAGACCCGCGCCGGCCGCGTGACCATCATCGATGATTACGGTCATCACCCGACCGAGATCAGTGCCACGCTGGAAGCGCTACGCCAGGGATACCCGGGGCGGCGCGTCCTGCTCGCATTTCAGCCGCACAGGTACACGCGCACGCTCGCGTTGATCGATGAGTTCGCGCGGGCGCTCTCCGCGGCGGACGTCTTGTGTGTCACCGAGGTCTATGCGGCCGGAGAGATCCCGATCGCGGGCGCAGACGGCCGCGCAATCTGCCACGCGGTTCGCAGCGTTGGTGCGCTCGAGCCGATCTTCGTCGAGCGCGTCGAGGAGCTCGCATCCGTCCTCGACAAGCTGATCCTGGACGGGGACGTGATCGTCGCCATGGGCGCAGGCAACATCAGCGCCGTGGCGCACACCCTCCCCGCGTCACTCGGGGCACGGCTGCCCTTGGGGCCGAAGGCATGAGCGTCGCTCTTTCTCCCCAGTTTGCGACCCGGGTGCGGCGTGATGAACCCTTGAGCCGCCACACCTCCTGGCACGTAGGCGGCCCCGCGGAAATATTCTTCAATCCGCACGATCGCGAGGACCTGGCGGCATTCCTGCGTGCCGCGCCGCCAGATGTGCCCATCCACTGGATCGGCCTCGGCAGCAATCTGCTCGTGCGCGACGGCGGGCTGCGCGGCATTGTCATCAGCACCCACGGCACACTCGATGCGCTCGAGCGGCTCTCGGAGACGCACGTGCGGGGTGAAGCGGGGCTGGCGTGCGCGCGCATTGCGCGACAGTGCATCAAGTGGGGGCTGGGGCCGGCGGAATTCTTTGCCGGCATTCCCGGCACGCTCGGGGGCGCGCTGGCGATGAACGCCGGGGCCTTTGGCGGAGAAACCTGGGCGCACGTGCGCGCGCTCGAGACCATCGACCGCCGCGGCCGCACGCACCGGCGCGCGCCTGGCGAATATCGCGTGAGCTACCGCGAGGTCATCGCACCGGCGGCGGATGAGTGGTTTCTCGCGGCCGAGCTCGCCTTCGAGCGCCGTCCGGGTGCGCACGACACCGAGGTGCAGAAAATGCTGGCGCAGCGCAAGGCCTCGCAGCCGATTGGCGAGTGGAGCTGCGGCTCGGTATTCACCAACCCCCCCGGCGATCACGCCGCACGCCTCATCGAGGCCGCAGGTCTCAAGGGATTCCGCATCGGCGATGCCTCGGTGTCGCAGAAGCACGCCAACTTCATCATCAATCACGGCCAGGCGCGTGCCGCGGACCTCGAACGCCTCATCGGACACGTGCGCGACACCGTGGCCAAGGTCCACGGCGTGGCGCTGCATCCGGAAGTGCGCATCGTGGGAGTGCCCTGAACGTGCGCCTCACTTACCGACCCGAGCTTCTCAAGCGCGTCGGCGCTTCCGAAGAGTTCGGCCGCGTGGCGGTGCTCTTCGGCGGCAACTCAAGCGAGCGCGAGATCTCGCTTCTTTCCGGCAACGCGGTGCTCGAAGCGTTGCGCTCGCGCGGCGTCGATGCCCACGCCTTCGATCCGCGCGACCTGCCCCTCTCGGACCTCATCACCGCGCGCTTCGAGCGCGTGTGGATCGCCCTGCACGGTCCCGGGGGCGAAGACGGCACGCTCCAGGGAGCGCTCGAGTACCTCGGTGTGCCCTACACCGGCAGCGGTGTGATGGGCTCGGCGATCGGCATGGACAAGCTGCGCACCAAGCGCCTGGCGCTTGCGGTCGGGGTGCCGACTGCGGACTTCGTAGTACTACAGGGGAGCGCGGATTTCGAGCTCGCGATCGAGCGACTGATACTGCCGCTCATCGTGAAGCCGGCGACCCAGGGCTCGAGTGTGGGCATGACCAAAGTCGAGCGCCGCGAGGATCTCCCGAGCGCGTTCGCTGCCGCATCGAGTCTCGAGTCGCTGGTGTTCGCCGAGCCGTGGATTCCCGGCAAGGAGTACACGGTGGCGATCCTCCAGGGCGAGGCGTTGCCCTCGATCCGCATCGAGACGCCGAAGACCTTCTACGACTACGAGGCCAAGTACTTCCGCGACGACACGCGCTACTTCTGTCCCTCGGGGCTCGGGGCGAGCCTTGAGGCGCACCTGAAGAATCTCGCGCTCGCAGCGTTCGAGGCGGCGGGCGCCTCCGGCTGGGGCCGCGCGGATTTCATGATGGACGCCGCCGGGCGACCGCTGCTGCTCGAGATCAACACCATCCCCGGAATGACGAGCCACAGCCTCGTGCCCATGGCCGCGCGTGCAGTCGGAATCGATTTTGCCGAGCTCACCTGGCGTGTGCTCGAGACCAGCTTTACCCGGGTGCCGGCGCAGCAGCCGCCGGCGCGCCCCTGACAGGAGACCTAGCGAACTCATGCTCGGCCGACCGAAGAACCGCAGGAAGCCGCAGGAAGCCCGCTGGCGGCTTCCCAGGATCAACTGGCGAGCGCTCGCAGTACTGCTCGGGGTGCCGGCGTTCATCGCGGCGGGCGCGCTCGCGGTCGCCTCGGTGCTCGATCAGCCGATCGAGACCGTCGCGGTCGCCGGCCGCTTTCAGCGCGTCGCTCCGGTGGATGTCGAGCGCGTCGTGAAGGCCCAGGTGCACGGTGCCGGGCTTCTCTCGGTCGATCTCGCCGCGGTGCGCCGTGCCATCCACACGCTCCCCTGGGTGGACACGGTGAGTGTGCAGCGTGCCTGGCCGCGCGGACTCGAAGTACTCGTCATCGAGCAGGCCGCGGCGGCTCGCTGGGGCGAGCGGGGCCTCCTCAACACCCGCGGCGAGCTGTTCGATGCCGACGAGCGGCACATGCCACCGGAGCTCGCGCAGCTCGAAGGCCCACCGGGGAAGGAGTCGCTGGTTGCGCAGCGCTACCTCGCTGCCGAAGGCCGCTTGCTGCAGGCGGGTCTGCGGCTGACCGCGATGCGCCTCGATGCGCGCGGTGCCTGGGAGATCGATCTCGCCAACGGGGTCACCGTGCGCTTGGGGAGGCGGCAGGTCGATGAGCGCTTCGAAAAATTCATGAACACCGCGTTGAAGCTGGTCACGCAGCGCGGCGAGGACATTGCCTACGTGGATATGCGGTACACGAACGGTTTCGCCATTGGCTGGCGCGGCAACGCCGCCCGCGCAACGGGGAAGGACGGCGGTCACGATGCTTAAGCGCGCAGAACGCAACCTGATCGTGGGGCTCGACATCGGCACCTCCAAGGTGGTGGCGTTGGTAGGCGAGGTCGGGCTCGATGGCTCGATCGAGCTGCTGGGACTTGGCTCGCAGCCCTCACGCGGCCTCAAGAAGGGAGTAGTGGTCAACATCGAGTCCACCGTGCAGTCGATCCAGCGTGCGGTGGAGGAAGCCGAGCTCATGGCCGGCTGCGAGATCCATTCGGTGTTCGCCGGCATCGCCGGCAGCCACGTGCGCAGCCTCAACTCGCACGGCGTCGTGGGGGTGCGCGACAAGGAGGTGAGCCACGGCGATGTCGAGCACGTGATCGATGCCGCCAAGGCAGTCGCAATCCCGGCGGATCAGAAGATCCTCCACGTGCTGCCGCAGGAGTTCATCGTCGATGGGCAGGAAGGCATCCGCGACCCGATCGGCATGTCGGGGGTGCGCCTCGAGGCCAAGGTGCACATCGTCACCGGTGCGGACTCGGCGGCTCAGAACATCGAGAAGTGCATTCAGCGCTGCGGTCTCGCCGTCGATGACGTGGTGCTCGAGCAGCTCGCCTCCAGCTTCGCGGTGCTCACCGAGGACGAGAAGGAGCTCGGCGTGAGCCTCGTCGACATCGGCGGCGGCACCACCGATCTTGCGGTGTTCGCCAACGGCGCCATCCGGCACACCGCGGTGATCCCGATCGCCGGCGATCAGGTGACCAACGACATCGCGGTGTCGATGCGCACTCCGACCCAGTACGCCGAGGACATCAAGATCCGCTATGCCTGTGCGCTCTCGCAGCTTGCCAACCCGGACGAAAGCATCGAGGTGCCATCGGTCGGTGAGCGGCCGGCGCGGCGACTGGCGCGGCAGACGCTCGCCGAGATCGTCTAGCCGCGCTACGAGGAGCTTTTTGGTCTGGTGCGCGAGGAGCTGCGGCGCAGCGGCTTCGAAGAGGTGATCGCCGCCGGCATCGTGTTGACGGGCGGCAGCGCCAAGATGGAGGGCGCCATCGAGCTTGCGGAAGAAGTGTTCCACGTCCCGGTGCGCTTAGGGATACCCCAGAGCGTACAGGGCCTTGCGGACGTGGTGCGCAATCCGATCTTTTCCACCGGCGTGGGGCTGCTGCTCTACGCGCGCGACAACGCGCTCCCGGCGCGTCGCGGGGGATCCCTGGGGAACGCCAAGACGGTGCTGGAGCGCATGCGCTGCTGGTTCCAGGGGAATTTTTGAAGCTGACAGAGCAGACGACGACGAATCAACCAACCACTTGTATCCGTGTAGAGGAGCGACAACATGTTTGAACTGATGGATGCGTACAGCCAGAGCGCGATCATCAAGGTGATCGGCGTGGGGGGCGGGGGCGGCAACGCGGTGGCGCACATGGTCACCGCGGGCATCGACGGTGTTGAGTTCATGTGCATCAACACCGACAGCCAGGCACTGAAACACGCCAAGGTCAAGACGGCGCTGCAGATCGGCTGCAACATCACCAAGGGGCTCGGTGCGGGCGCAGACCCGGAGGTCGGACGGCAGGCGGCGATGGAGGATCGTGACCGCATCGTCGAGCTGGTCGAGGGCTGCGACATGCTGTTCATCACCGCCGGCATGGGCGGCGGCACGGGCACCGGGGCGGCTCCGGTCGTGGCACAGGTCGCGCGTGAGCTCGGCATCCTTACCGTCGCGGTCGTGACCAAGCCCTTCGAGATGGAGGGCAACAAGCGCTCCTACGTGGCGGACCTCGGCATCGCGGAGCTCGGCAAGTACTGCGACTCGCTCATTACAATTCCTAACCAGAAGCTGTTGACCGTGTTGGGTCCTCAGACGACGCTGCTCGATGCCTTCAAGGCGGCCAACCAGGTCCTGCAGGGCGCGGTGCAGGGCATCGCGGAGCTCATCACCCGGCCGGGCCTGATCAATGTCGACTTCGCTGACGTGCGTACCGTCATGGCCGAGACGGGCATGGCCATGATGGGTTCGGGAGCCGCAAGCGGCGAAGATCGGGCCCGCGCCGCCGCCGAGGCTGCCGTGTCCTCGCCGTTGCTGGAGGACATCAATCTGGCCGGAGCCCACGGCATCCTGGTGAATGTATCTGCCGGAATGGACCTCTCCATCGGCGAATTCCAGGAGGTAGGCCAGATCGTCAAGCAGTTTGCTTCCGACGATGCCACGGTTGTCGTGGGTACGGTGATCGACCCGGAACTGACCAACCAGGTGCGCGTCACTGTCGTCGCCACGGGTCTGGGGAGACCCGCGGCCCGCGCACCACTGACGGCACCGCGGGAGCGTGAGTCGGTCAGCGTGCGCGAGCGTGAGCCGCGTGCGGAGGTCGGGATGCGCGTGGTGCGGCGCACCGCGCTCTCGAGCAGCGACTATGCAGCGCTCGATAAGCCTACCGTGCAGCGTCAGCGGGCGGTCGGGGACGGTCTGCGCAGCGAAGCGGACCCGGAGGAGCTGCTGGATATTCCGGCGTTCCTGCGGCGGCAGGCTGATTGATGTGATACGGTAACGCGGCTTAACGTTAAGCGCCCTTGGAGGGGCCTCCGGGTCGCGGGGCCCCCTCATGAGAAACGCGCACAGAGTGCGTCTGTCATCCGCAAGGTGGTGCGGTCGTTAGTGAGATAGCAGGCATGGTCGGACAACGCACCCTCAAGAATTCCATCCGCGCGACCGGTGTGGGCCTCCACACCGGCAGGAAGGTGCTGATGACGCTCAAGCCGGCCGACCCCGACACCGGCATTGTGTTCCGCCGCACCGACCTCGCCCGCGCGGTGGACATTCCGGCCACGGCGGACAACGTCGGTGACACGACCCTCGGCACCACACTCGGCCGCGGCGAATCGCGCGTCTCCACCGTGGAGCACCTGCTGTCGGCGTTCGCCGGACTCGGAATCGACAACGCCATCGTGGAGCTTTCGGCAGCCGAGGTGCCGATCATGGATGGCAGTGCCGGGCCCTTCGTCTTCCTGCTGCAGTCCGCAGGCATTGAAGAGCAGCGACGGCCGAAGCGCTTCATCCGGGTGAAGAAACGCGTGCACGTCGAGGACGGCGACAAGTGGGCGCAGTTCGACCCGTTCGACGGCTTCAAGGTGAATTTCGAGATCGAGTTCAATCACCCGATCTTCAAGCGCCGCTCGCAGCGCGCCTCGATGGACTTCTCCACCACCTCCTTCCTGAAGGAGGTGAGCCGTGCGCGCACTTTCGGCTTCATGCGCGACCTCGAGACACTGCGCGCGCGCAATCTCGCGCTCGGCGGCAGTCTCGACAACGCGATCGTGCTCGATGAGTTCCGTGTGCTCAACGAGGACGGACTGCGTTACGAGGACGAGTTCGTCAAACACAAGATCCTCGATGCGATCGGTGACCTGTATCTGCTCGGGCACAGCTTGATCGGCGAGTTCTCGGGGCACAAATCCGGCCACGCGCTCAACAACCGTCTGCTGCGCACGCTGCTCGCCGACACCTCGACCTGGGAGGAAGTCGTGTTCGAGCGCTACACGGACGCGCCGATTTCCTATATCGAGGCGCCGGCGCTGCATCCGCCGCACGGCTGAACCGCGACCGGCGCACGTGCGAGCGTGAGCTCGCTCCCAACAGTCTTCGCTATCCGAAATTCAGCTGCGATTCAGCGCCCGTTCAGCTGCGCGGCAACACGCGCACTTTGACCGCGGTGACAGCCGGATCCGCAGCGCGTATCTCCTGCTCTAGCTCGAGTACTGCATAACGCAGCCGCGCCGACCAGGCCGCGCTCTCGGCGAAAATAACCAGTTTTCCTGCGCGTTCCGTTATGCCCGAGACGCGCGTGCGCAGCTCTGCGGGAAGATGATCCGACAACCAACAACTCCAGAAATCCTGACGTGCCGACTGCGCCGTGACGCGCATCAAGCTCGGCGCGCGCCGCGCAAGCAGGTCCTTTACAGAATGCACCCGCGAGGAGATAAGACCGGTCCTACTCCTCATTGGGTGTTTCCCGCGCTTGTCTCGGCCCATCTTCTTCGGCATATTGCCTCAAGCTGACGGAGCAAACCCGCTGAAAGGCGGGGACGCAAAGCCACCGGTCTAAAGCGAGGAGCCATGACAGCGGGGTTGCCAGCATGGGCAGGTAGATACAAGCAGAATGGGGCGATGCCCGCCAGGTGCTCGCCTTCGTGCCAGAAAGAGCACGGCTTGCGAGGGGACATAATTCGTTTGGTAAGCGCAGTATGAACGTAATCTTTCTATCCAGGCGTGAGGGGAGGGCCCGGCAGCTCGACCTCGCGCGCCCGGTTACGTTAACTGTGCTCGCGGCTCTGATACTCACCTTCCTCGGCGGCGCTTTTGCGCTCGGCTTGCAACTCGGCCGCGGTGACCATCAACGCCTGATGCTGAGTGACACCGTGCGCCTCGGCGGGCTGCTCACCGAGCAGAAAAAGCAGATCGCCGATCTCAAGCAGCAGCTGCAGTTGCGCGTCGATGCCATGGCGATGCGCCTCGGCGAGATGAACGCGCACGTGATCCGGCTCGATGCGCTCGGCCGGCGTCTCACCGAGATGGCGGACATCGACAGCCGCGAATTCAATTTCGACCGCGATCCCCCGCGGGGCGGTCCCGAGGAAGAGGGCACGAGTGCCCAGATCCCTGACCTCTCAGCCCAGCTGGCTGCGCTCGAGCAGCGCGTGGATCTGCGCGGATCGCAGCTCTCGGCGCTCGAGAACGTCATCCTCGCCCGTGAGCTGCGGCAGGAAATTCATCCCGAGGGGCGGCCGGTCGCCAAGGGATTCATCTCCTCGTACTTCGGTGAGCGCGCGGACCCCTTCGACGGCCGTGATGCCTTCCACAAGGGTGTGGACTTTGCCGGCGCGGCAGGCTCGAGCGTCACCGCGGTCGCTGCGGGTGTGGTGACCTGGGCGGGTGAGCGTTCCGGCTACGGCAAGCTGATCGAGATCAATCACGGGGATGGCTTTCTCACCCGCTACGCGCACAACGCACGCACCCTCGTGATGGTCGGCCAGACCGTAAAGCGTGGCGAGCCGGTCGCTCTCATGGGTTCCACTGGCCGCTCGACCGGGCCCCACGTGCATTTCGAAGTCCTGCGCAACGGCCATCAGGTCGATCCGCTCTCCTTCATCGGACGCTGATCCGAGCGCCTCCCGGCGCTCCCTGACGCCTCACGCGCGCCACGGACGGCGTCCCTCCAGTTTCTCTCTCCCCTTGAATTGCACGGCCGGCGAACCAATTGGGCGGGCAGGGCGTCTTATGCGTACAATACGCCGCTTTCGAGGGCCCGCCTGTACGGTAAGTGCTTGTCGGGAAAGCTATTTTTCCCGCAGGCGAGTCATACTTTGCGACAGCTTCTCACCCGCGTTTTCGGCAGCCGCAATGAGCGGATCGTTCGCGGCCATGGCCGCGCGGTGCGTGCTGCCAATGAGCTCGAGACGCCCATTCAGCAGCTGAGCGATGAGGCACTGCGTGCGAAGACCGAAGAATTCCGCGAACGCCTGAAGCAGGGCGCGACGCTCGATCAGCTCCTGCCGGAAGCCTTTGCGGTCGTGCGCGAGGCGGCGCGCCGCACGCTCAAGATGCGCCATTTCGATGTGCAGCTGATCGGTGGGATCACCCTCCACAAGGGGATGATCGCCGAGATGCGCACTGGCGAGGGCAAGACGCTGGTCGCAACCCTGCCTGCCTACCTCAATGCCCTGAGCGGTGAGGGCGTGCACATCGTGACGGTGAATGAATACCTCGCACAGCGCGATGCGGACTGGATGGGACCGGTGTACCGCTTCCTCGGCCTCAGCGTCGGGGTCATCAAGAACGCGCAGACCTCCCAGGAGAAGCGCGCCGCGTACGCCTGCGATATCACCTACGGGACCAACAACGAGTTCGGTTTCGATTACCTGCGCGACAATCTTGCGTACCGCCTCGATGAGCGCGTGCAGCGGGGACTCTCCTTTGCCATCGTCGACGAAGTCGATTCCATCCTGATCGACGAAGCGCGCACGCCGCTCATCATCTCCGGGCCCGCGGAGGAGAGCACCGAGCTCTACCTGCGCATCAATCAGCTCGTGCCGCGCCTCACCCGCCAGAAGCAGGAGGACGGGCCGGGCGACTTCGCGGTGGACGAGAAGACCAAGCAGGTGCACATCACCGAGGCGGGTCACGAGCAGGTCGAGCAGCTCATGCTGCAGAGCGGCCTTCTCAAGGAGGGCGAGAGCCTTTACGACCCGGCCAACATCCGTCTGATGCATCACCTCAACGCCGCGCTGCGTGCGCACGCGCTCTACAAGCGCGACGTCGAGTACATCGTGCGCGCAGGCGAGGTGATCATCGTCGATGAGTTCACCGGGCGCACCATGCCCGGAAGGCGCTGGTCGGACGGACTGCATCAGGCGATCGAGGCGAAGGAGGACGTGCGGGTACGCGAGGAGAACCAGACGGTTGCCTCGATCACGTTCCAGAACTACTTCCGCCTCTACAAGAAGCTATCCGGCATGACCGGCACGGCGGACACCGAGGCGCCGGAATTCCTGCAGATCTACGGGCTGGAAGTGGTCGTGATTCCCACGCACCGGCCGATGGTCCGCAAGGACAATGCGGACTTCGTCTATCTCACGCAAAGCGACAAGTTCAAGGCGATCATCGAGGACATCCGCGATTGCGTGACGCGCGAGCAGCCGGTGCTGGTGGGCACCACTTCGATCGAGACGTCGGAGTTTCTCTCGGGTCTGCTGCAGAAGGAGCAGGTCGTCCACCAGGTACTGAATGCCAAGCAGCACGAGCGCGAGGCACACATCGTCGCCCAGGCCGGGCGCCCCGGCGCGATTACGATCGCCACCAACATGGCCGGCCGCGGCACCGACATCGTGCTCGGCGGCAATCTCGAGGCCGAGCTCGCCGCGGCGGGCGTAATCGATGATGCCAGCCGCGAGCGGCTGCGCGCGGAATGGCAGGGACGGCACGATAAGGTGGTCGGCGCCGGCGGGCTCCACATCGTCGGCACCGAGCGCCACGAGTCGCGCCGCATCGACAACCAGCTGCGCGGCCGATCCGGCCGGCAGGGCGACCCGGGCTCGAGCCGTTTCTATCTGTCGATGGAAGATAACCTCATGCGCATCTTCGGCGACCCGCTGCGCACGCAGCGCCTGCTGAAGATGGCGGGTATGAAGGAAGGCGAGGTGATCGAGAGCGGCATGCTCACCCGGCAGATCGAGAAGGCACAGCGCAAGGTCGAGTCGCACAACTTCGACATCCGCAAGAACCTGCTGCTGTTCGATGACGTCGCGAACGACCAGCGCAAAGTCGTCTACGCCCAGCGCACCGAGATCATGGGCACCGAGGATCTCTCCAATGCCATGCACGGGCTGATGGCGGACTCGGTGGGCACGCTGCTCGATCAGTACCTGCCGCGCCAGGCAGCGGCCGATGACTGGGACCTCGAAGGCCTGCGCAATGCCATGCAGAAGGATTTCAACACGAGCATCGACCCGAAGTTCTGGCTCAAGAAGGAGCCCGAGCTCTCCGCCGAAGCGCTGCGCGAGCGCGTCGTGGGCGCGGTGCACGAGGTTTACGAGGCGAAGGTGGCGCGCGTCGGCGTGCCGATCATGCGCCACGTGGAGAAGGAGATCATGCTGCGCAAGCTCGACCAGCACTGGCGCGAGCACCTGGCGGCCATGGACTACCTCCGCCAGGGCATCCATCTGCGCGGCTACGCGCAGAAGGACTATCGTTTCGAGTTCAAGCGCGAGGCGTTCGAGATGTTCGCCGCCATGCTCGAGCGCATCAAATACGAGACCGTCTCCCTCGTCGCCACCATCGAGGTGCGCACGCAGGAGGAGATCGAGCGCGAAGAAGAGGAGCGCCACCGCCGGCTGATGCGCGCGCTGCAGGCGCAGCACGCCGAGGCCGCGTCGCCGCTCACAGCCACCGGGGGTGCTGCCGAGCCTGCGCCGAGTGCACTGCCACCGCCGCCGGAGCGGCGTGCAGCGGGTGCAGCCGGTACGTCTGCGGCCGGCCCGCCGCTGCCGCCGCCGCCGGAGGCTTCCGGCACCTTCGTGCGCAGCGAGCGCAAGGTGGGACGCAACGAGCCCTGCCCGTGCGGCTCGGGCAAGAAGTACAAGCACTGTCACGGCGCGCTCTCGAGCGTCGAGTAGGCGATCCTCCATAGCCTGTGGGACCCAACGCCGACCGACGTTCGGTGCTCGTCGTGGCGGGGGCGCTCTTCGATGGTGAAGGCCGCGTATTGATTGCGCAGCGGCCCGCGGGCAAGACGCTGGCCGGCCGCTGGGAATTCCCCGGCGGCAAAGTGGATGTGGGCGAGAGCGAGCACGCGGCTCTCAGGCGCGAGCTGCGCGAGGAGCTCGGCGTCGAAGTCATTGCGGCACGCCCCTTCATGCGTCTGGCGCACGCCTACGCGGATCGCGACGTGGAGCTCTCGCTGTGGATCGTGGAGCGCTTTGCAGGCGAGCCCCGCTCGCTCGACGCTCAAGCCCTCAAGTGGGTGTCTCCGGCGGCGTTGGCGGCGGAGGATATTCTGGAGGCCGACCAGCCTTTCATAACAGGGCTGCGGGAGCTGCGCTCGACGCCGTGAGAGCCGGGTGGCTGCGCTCGCCGTCCTGAGGCCGGAACGCAGGTGGGGACGTGTACAATGGTTGGTGAAATCGAGGCGGAACATTCCATGGCAGCGCAGACCGAGCTTCCCGACATCCAGATCGATCCGAAGGGCCTCTACCGCGAGGATGTGTTCACCGACCGGCGGGCGGGCAGCATTCGACGGCTCACCCCCGTGACCCTCGACGGTGCAACCGATCCGACACGCCCGGTGCTCTTCTCCGGCCAGACGCAACTCCTGACTCCGGCGGGCGTTCTGCCGCTCGGGTTCGAGATCGAGGCGCAGACTCTCGAGGAGGCGCTGAAGAAATTCCCCGAGGGCGTGAAGGCAGCGCTCGAGCAGGCTATCGATGAGGCGCGCGAGCTGCGCCGCGAAGCCGCTTCACGCATCGTCGTGCCGGATGTGGGTGGTGCGGTAGGCCCCGGGCCTGCCCCGGGTGGCGGCAAGATCAAATTCCGCTGAAGCGCCGCGGCGCGCGATGAGGCTGCTGCGCACCTTCGCGACGGCCAGGACTCTCGTCCTCGGTAGCAGCATCCTGTTTCATACCCTCCTGGTCAGCGCCTGCGGCAGTACGCTGCTCGGCGGCGGACCGCACACGTTTCCCGGAAGCGGCCCGGGCGGCAAACCCATGACCACGGCCACGGATGCTGCCGTAGGTCTGCCCGCGGCGGCGAAGACCATGGTCTACCCGGTCACCGCGAGCGTCTCCGCCTCCGACAACTACTTCGGCACCAAGGTCGCCGACCCCTACCGGTGGCTCGAGAATCTCGATTCCGCGCAAGTGCAGGCGTGGGTGAAATCGGAGAACGCCCTCTCGCAGCCGCGCCTCGCGGAGCTGCCGGCGCGGCCGTGGCTCGAAGCGCGGCTCACGCAGCTCTGGAACTACGAGCGCTACGAGGTCCCGGTGAAGCGCGGCAGCCGCTACTTCTACCTGCACAACGACGGCAGGCAGAACCAGAGCGTGCTGCAGGTGGCGGATACGCTCGGGAGCGAAGGCCGCGTGCTCTTCGATCCGAACGGTGCGCGCGAGGATGCGACCGTCGCGATCGCGGATTTCGTGCCGGACCCGGCCGCAAACGTGGTTGCGTATGCGCTCTCCGATGCCGGCACGGATTGGCAAGTATGGTACTTCAGGCGCGTCGCCGATGGCCGCGACTACCCCGATCAGCTGCACTTCACCAAGTTCTGGGGCGTCTCCTGGGCACGCGATGGTTCCGGGGTCTACTACAGCCGCTACCCCACGCGCCCGGACGGACGCGGCGACGACGCGGGTCGACCCGCAGTGTACTTTCACGCACTCGGTACGGCGCAGGATCGGGATCGCCTGGTGTATGAAGTCGCGAACCATCCCACGCACGTGCCGATCCCGCACGTCACCGACGACGGCCGCTACCTCATCATCACGCTCTTCGACGGCTACGAGAAAAACGCCGTTGATGTGATCGACCTGCGCGAGGGGGGCGGGAAGCCGCACGCGGTGTTTGCCGATTGGGATGCGCTCTACACCTTCGTCGGCTCGCGCGCCCACGAGCTCTATTTCCAGACCACCTATCGCTCGCCGCTTGGGCGCGTCATCGCGGTCGATGCCCGCGCTCCGGTCACCCGGCGGACGGTCGTTCCCGAGGCGAGCGCCGCGCTCGCGCAGGCCACGTATGTCGGCGGACGCTTCATCGCCACGTACATCGAGGATGCGCACGGAGTGGCGCGGGTCTTCGAGCGCGATGGCCAGCCGGCAGGGGAAGTACCGCTGCCGGGGCTCGGCCGTATCGACGGATTCGAGGGCGAGGGGGCGCAGACGGAGACCTTCTTCTCGTATACGGACTACCTGACTCCGCGCCGGATCTATCGTTTCGATGTGCCGGCGAACCGCGCGACGCTCTGGCGCGAACCGCACACCCCGGCGCTCACCGGGCAATTCGTCACCGAGCAGGTGTTCTTCAACAGCAAGGACGGCACGCGGGTTCCGATGTTCATCACCCACCGGCGCGGCAGCCCACGCGATGGCAACCAGCCGGCACTGCTCTCCGGCTACGGCGGGTTCGATATTTCGCTCACCCCCATGTACCGGCCCTCCGTCGAAGCGTGGCTCGAAATGGGCGGCACCTACGTGGAGGCGAACCTGCGGGGCGGCGGCGAATACGGTGAGAGCTGGCACAAGGCCGGCACGCTCAACAACAAGCAGCACGTGTTCGATGATTTCATCGCGGCCGCTGAATTCCTGGTCGCCGAGAATTACACGCGGCGCGCCCGGCTCGGCATCTACGGCCGCAGCAACGGCGGACTCCTCATCGGCGCGGTGCTCACTCAGCGGCCAGACCTCTTCGGGGCGGCGCTGCCCGCGGTCGGGGTGCTCGACATGCTGCGCTACCAGACTGCGAGCGCCAACGCACGCCAATGGTCTTCCGACTACGGGCTTTCGGAGGATCCGGAGCAGTTCCGCGCGCTTTACGCCTATTCTCCGGTGCAGAACGTGAAGAAAGGCGTGTGCTATCCGCCGACGCTCATCACCACGGCCGACCACGACGATCGGGTGGTGCCCTGGCACAGCTACAAGTTCGCCGCCGCCCTACAGGCGGCGCAACTGTGCCCGAACCCGATTCTCATCCGCATCGAGACGCGGGCGGGTCACGGCGCGGGGAAGCCCACCTGGATGCAGATCCAGGACTTCGCGGATCAGTGGGCATTTCTCGCCAAGTGGCTGCAGATGGCACCGCCGCCTGCGGTGGTGCAGTGACACGAAGATCAAACGAGGTCTGGTATCAGGAACGCCTTGAGCCGCAGAGTGGCGGGGTCAAAGACCGCCACCACCCGCCGCGTACCTCCCCACATGATGAGGAGGTTCCGTTCTTCCGGTGCGAGCCCGTCCGCCGACAGACGCCCGTGCAGGTATTGCTTTTCCTTTTTGTTCAGTTCCTTCATGTCATCGAGCCGTGACAGCTGCTCGCGCAGCTTCGGCAGTCCCTGCCCCCACGGCTTGAAGTAGCGCGGCATGTCGACGACGTCCTTGCCGGTGCCGAAGGTCGTGCCGTTGACGATTTGCACCGCCTCGTCCGGATCATCCGGCAGCGGTGCCCAGATCCACCGGGGCAGGCTGTACCAGTGCGGCGCGAGTGAGGGATTTTGGCGCAGGGCCAAGGCAACCTCGCTCGCGTCGATGTCCGAAGCCTGCACGCAGTCCAGACTATTCACCGAGAACGCGTAATACAGGGGCCGTCCGCTCCAGAGCGTCACGCTGCCATACACCAGCGCGGCGAGCTGTACGCTCACTATGACCGCGACGTCGCGCGCGAAGATTCGGCGGAGCTTGCCTGGATTGGCGACGATCAGGGTGAGGGTCGGCCCCATCACGAGGTCAACCATGACTACGATGCCCACGACGTGCAGCACGCTCGAGAGGTACCAGCCGGGCCAGCGATACCAACCTAGCCAGAGAGATCCGAGCACGAGGGTCAGCGCGCTGGCGCTTCCCAAGAGGTGCAGGCCGAAGGCCTTCAGACGAAACTGCATCTAATGATTTTCGCCGCCCGGCTGAGATTGCTCCGTGATGCGTTTCTCAGGAGCCTCCACGTTTTCACCGGGGATCGCGTGTTTCTCCGTAAGCCAGGCGCCAAGGTCGATGAGGCGGCAGCGCTCGCTGCAAAAGGGACGGAAGGGGGCGGTCTCCCAGTCCAGTTCCCGGTGGCAAGTCGGGCACTTGACGCGGGTGGGGCTCATCGAAGGTCGCTATCCATCCCGATCGGTCAGGCGCAACAGCTCAGTATGAAGGGAACGTCGTTCTGCGTCTGGACCGGTCGCGCGGTGATACCGTGCCAGGAGAGGAAGCGCACGCTGCAGCGATGGTGACTGCCGCTGATCTCAGGGTACAGACCGGCGGAGGCGGGGAGAGAGATCCGCAGCAGCTGTAGCGGATTCTCACGCTCGAAGGTGATGGTGAAGCTGCCGCCTACCGCGGTCTCCTCCCGCGTACGGCCGTTCTGGCGTGTGAGCCAGAGAAGCTCGGCGATGGCATCGCACATCGGGCGCAGGAGTCCGAGCCACTGGTTGAAGCTGCGCATACGTGCATCGTCCGGCTGCGCGAGCCAGAAGTAGTAGTCCGGCAGGTCGAACTCGCAGGTACCGCCGGGGATTGCGCTGCGGTGCTTGATGGCGTTGAGGAACTCCGAGTCCCGCAGCGGCTGCAGAAACGCCGAGCCCGCGCTCATGAGGTCCGATCGCAACCGCAAAAGGTTCGATACCAGAGTTTTCAGCCGTTGCCCGTCCACTCCGGGGCGGGACTGAAACTCGTTGAGGATGGCGAGATGACTCTCGAGCTCCTTGAGCACGTCCGAGCGCACATCTCCGCGCATCGTGATGGCCAGGATGTCGATCAGGCTCGCCATGGCCGCGCGGCTTCCCCACGGACTTGCCCTCTCGTTGTGGTGCAGTGCCTGGTTGTAGAGGAAATCGAGCCGCAGGAAGGTCCGCATCCGCTCATTGAGCGGTTGCTCGAAAACCAGCGTCTCGGGCTCGGCGGCCGGCGACGCGGAGAGCTCCGTCTCGGGTGCAGCAGTTTGCATCCCGGCTATTCTGCTTGACCGCTGCGCTGCACGTAAACCCGTGACCGGCCTCAGCTGCGTGGGCGGCCCGCCAGCTCCAGATAGCGGGCATGCAGCGTCGCCACCTGGTCGCGCACGGCGCTCATGTCCGAGTCGTTGTGGATCACATCGTCCGCCGCCTTCAGCCGGGCGGTACGCGGAGCCTGTGCTTTGAGAATCGCGTCCACTTGTTCCGGTGTGGAGCCGTCACGATCACGCAACCGGCGGATCTGCAACTCCTCGTCGCAGTCGACCACCAGCACTCGATCCACGTGGGCGGCGAGGTTCTTCTCCACGAGCAACGGGATCACCAGGATCTGATAGGGCCCGCCTGCCGCCGCGGAGCGTGCCTCCATCGCCGCTCCGATCGCCGGATGAGTGAGTGCCTCGAGATCCGCACGTGCCATGGGGTCCGAGAACACGATTTCACGCAGCGCCGGGCGATCGAGGTGCCCGTCGGCGGTGAGGATCTTCGGGCCGAAGCGCTCGACCAGGCGCTCGAGCGGCGGCTGCCCCGGCTCGACCACATCTCGCGCGACCTGGTCGCTGTCGAGAATGGGCACCCCGAGCGCACCGAAGAACTTCGCAGCCGTCGACTTGCCGCTGGCGATTCCGCCGGTGAGCCCCACGCGGTACGGGCGCGTGCTCATGCGCTCAATGCAGTGCTGCCGCGAGGCCGAGATAGCCAGTGATGACGGGTTGGCCGAACATCAGCATCAGCCAGCCGGCGCCTGCGAGGAATGGCCCGAACGGTATTGGTGTAGTGCGGCTCTGACGTCGCAGCGCGATCAGCGCCAGGCCGACGATCGCCCCGATCCCCGAAGCGATCAGGATGACCGGCAGAAGCATCTGCCAGCCGAGCCACGCACCCAGCGCCGCGAAGAGCTTGAAATCCCCGTAGCCCATCCCGTCCTTCCCGGTGAGGAGGCGGAACAGATGATAGACGCTCCATAGGCTCACGTAACCCGCCATGGCCCCGATCACGCTCGATCGGGTGTCCACCGGCAACGCCGCTCCCGCGCCCTGCGCGGTCCACAGACTGAGAAGCAGGCCAAGCCACAGGAGCGGGAGTGTCAAGCTGTCGGGCAGCAGCTGATGGTCGATGTCGATGAAAGTGAGCGCAATCAGAAACCAGGTGAGCACCAAGGCTGCGCACGCCGGCCAGCCGACGCCGAACTTCCAGGCAACCACGGCCGACAGCAGACCCGTGAGAGCTTCAATTAGCGGGTAACGAGCACTGATCGGTGCACCGCAGCTCGCGCACCGGCCACGCAGCAGCAGCCAGGAGAGAAGTGGAACGTTGTGGATCGCGCGGATGGGCGTGCGGCAGGCTGGGCACGCGGAGCGCGGGAAGACCAGATTGAAGGGCTCGGGCCTGACCTTTACCGCCGGTGCCGGCGCGGTCGCGGGGAGACCGGTCGCACGATCCGCGCTCGCCATTTCCGCCACACAGGCCGCTTGCTCCACGCCCGAGGACGTCGAGCCCTCCAACGCAGCGCCGGACGGTGCGTTTTCTGCGCACTCCTCGCGCCATTGCCTCTCGAGCATGAGCGGAAGACGATAGATCACTACATTCAGAAAACTCCCGACCATGAGCCCGAGAACCAGGCACACGCCGGTAAAGGCGGCCGGGAAAGCGGCGAGGAGCTCGAACGCAGACATTTCTTCTTGCCTATCCTAATGAAAACGCCGCGCAGAGCGCGGCGCTTTTCTTTGGGCTCGAGAAGTCGCGCCTGTGCTAGACGACCGACGCCAGCTTGAAGATCGGCAGGTACATTGCGATGACGAGGCCGCCCACGAGCACGCCGAGCACGACCATGATGAGAGGCTCGAGCAAACTCGACATGGCATCGACCGCATTGTCGACTTCGGCCTCATAGAACGTCGCCACTTTGCCGGACATCTCGTCCAACGAGCCCGACTCCTCGCCGACCGCGATCATCTGGTTCACCATGTTGGGGAACAGACCAGTGTTCTCCATCGCGCGCTGGAGGCGTTGACCGGTGGAAACCTCGTCGCGCATCTTCATGACCGCGCTCTCGTAGACGATGTTGCCCGTAGCGCCGGCGACCGAGTCCAGGGCCTCGACCAGGGGCACGCCGGCGGCGAACATGGTCGATAGCGTCCGGGCGTAGCGCGCAATCGCCGCCTTGTTCAGAATCGGGCCGATCACCGGAAGCTTCAGCGCCAGGCGGTCGAGGAACTGACGCATGGCCTTGGAGCGCTTTTTGAAATAGAAGAAGGCCCATGCAGCGCCGCCCACCACCATAGCGATGAACAGGCCGTCGTGCTGGACTATCTGCGAAATATGGATTACGAACTGGGTAAAGGCCGGCAAATTGGCGCCGAAACCTTTGTACAGCGCTTCGAACTGCGGGATCACGAACACGAGCAGGACGATGGTGACGATCACCGCGACCGCCAGCACCGCCGCCGGATAGAACAGCGCCTTCTTGACTTTCTTCTTCAGCGCCTCGGTCTTCTCCTTGTAAGTCGCGACCTTGTCGAGCAGTGATTCGAGAGCGCCCGCCTGCTCGCCGGCCTCGACCAGGTTCACGAACAGGTCATCGAAGTATAGCGGGTGCTTGGCGAGGGCTTCATGTAAAGATGTGCCGCCCTCCACATCGGCCTTGACGTCGAGAATCAGCTTCTGCATGGCCGGCTTCTCGTTGCCGGCGCCCACGATCTCGAACGCCTGCACCATCGGAATGCCCGCGGCGAGCATGGTGGCGAGCTGACGGGCGAAGACCGCGATATCAGCGGCGTTGACTTTGCCGCCCTTGCGGCCCTGGCGCTGCTTGCGGATTTTCGATGGCGCGACGCCCTGGCGACGCAACTCTGCGCGCAAAGTCTGCTCATCGGGTGCAAGGCTCTTGCCCTTGATGCGCGCTCCCTTCTTGTCCCGGCCCTCCCAGGCGAAGGGAATTTCGCGTTTGATTGCCTTGACGGTCGCAGTTGCTGCCGGAGCCATATACCTTCCGTCCTGCGTCACTCAACCGTGACGCTGTTGACTTCCTCGAGACTGGTCAGACCGTTCTTCACCTTCTCGAGCCCTGCGCGCCGCAGGTCCCACACGCCATCTTTTGCGCCCTGCGCCGCGATCTCTGGCGCACTGCCTCCGCCCAAAATAATGCGCGCGATGGCGTCGGTGACCGGCAGGACCTGGTAGATGCCGGTGCGTCCCTTGTAGCCGTCCGTACAATTCGAGCATCCTTTTGGACCGAATAATTTCAATCCCGCGGCGACATCTGTCTCGGTGAATCCTTCCTTCAGTAGAGCTTCCTTGGGGATGTCGAGCGGCGTTTTGCAGTTTCCGCACAGACGCCGCGCGAGTCGCTGCGCGATGATGAGGCTCACGGAGGTCGCGATGGCATAGGGCTTCACGCCCATGTCCACCATGCGGGTGAGTGTTTGCGGCGCGTCGTTCGTGTGCAGGGTCGAGAGGACCAGGTGGCCGGTCTGTGCCGCCTTGATCGCGATCTCCGCGGTCTCGAGGTCGCGGATCTCACCTACCATGATGACATCCGGATCCTGGCGCAGGAAGGCGCGCATCGCCGTCGCAAAGGTAAGTCCCACCTTGGGGTTAACGTTGACCTGGTTGACGCCCGGCAGGTTGATTTCCGCGGGGTCCTCCGCCGTCGAGATGTTGGTATCTTCGCGGTTGAGGATGTTGAGGCCGGTGTAAAGCGACACGGTCTTGCCGCTTCCGGTAGGGCCGGTCACCAGGATCATGCCCTGGGGCTTGGCCAGGTACTTGGTGTACAGCTCCTTCTGGAACGGCTCGTACCCGAGCGAATCGATCCCGAGCATGGCCTGCGCAGGGTCGAGGATACGCAGCACGATCTTCTCACCGAAGAGCGTCGGGCAGGTGCTCACGCGAAAGTCGATCGCGCGATTCTTCGACAGCTTCATCTTGATGCGGCCGTCCTGCGGGACGCGCCGCTCCGCGATATCCAGGCGCGACATCACCTTGAGGCGAGCCGAGAGCTTCGGTGCGAGCTGCACGGGAGGCTGCGCGATCTCCTTGAGCACGCCGTCCATGCGCAGCCGCACGCGGTAGATTTTTTCGTACGGCTCGAAGTGAATGTCCGAGGCGTTGCGGCGGATGGCATCGAGCATGACCTTGTTGACGAAGCGCACGATCGGCGCGTCTTCGACGTCGTCGCGCCCGATCTTCTCGTCGAG
>DASYFL010000036.1:0-2732 GCA_036498445.1 Steroidobacteraceae bacterium | reverse complement strand
CCTAAGGTGCGCGCTCCTGGACCCGAGCGCAGCCAGGAAGGCTGGCTCGAGTCGCGCGGGCTCCGGCACCCCCACCGGGGCCCGCGCGGCCCAGGAGCCAGCGTCCGGGGCGAGGCGTTACCGCTATATGCCGCTCGCGCTACCCGGGGAATCAGGGCCGCGGTGCTGCGCGCCGTGCCGCTGCGCGCGGCATGTGCCGCTCCTGTCAGCCCGGGTGCGCCGCGCGCGTTATTCCTCGTAGTCTCCGCTTCCGGAGTGGTGGCCCACGGCGGCCGCTACCGGCGCTAGAGATCGTTCGAAGTTGCGCAACCGCGCCTCCGCACCTTTCGCCCGTGCGGGGGCGCATTTGTTTGCATGCGGCGACGTTTCCTCTGGCTGTCGCGGTCACGCTTGCGGTCGATTAGTATCGGCAGCGCGCATGGGCCATCCAGTCACCGCATGAGAGTGTCGCTCACCCTGTTGGCATCGCTCGTGGCCCTCACCGGGTTGACGCGTGCGCCCGCGTCGGTGCGTGTGCTCGTGGGACCGACACCGATCCCGCGGGGCAATGCGCGTGCCGCGGGCGACATCACCATCATCAACGAGAAACTCGCCTTCGCGCTCGCAGTGCAATCCGCTGCACCCTATGGAGTGCCCCGTGGAGCGATCGTGGCCGTGGCACCCGTGCGGCACGGGCAAATCCAGCGCAACCGCGTGGTGTTCGCCGACTTCATTCCCAACAACTGGTCCGCGTGGCCCAACACCTATCACCACGTGGAGATCCTCGAGCACGGCCCGCGGCAGGTGCGCATCCGCGCGGTGCGCGACTGGGGCGACGTCACCATTACCACGGTATACACGCTCGGTTCCGGCTCCGATGAGATCGCCATCAGCAGCACCATGGCCAACGGCGGCACGCAACCGCTGCGAGATCTCTTGTCCGGCCTTACCCTGTGGCCGAACAGCGGGTTTCTTTTTGCCGTGCCGGGGCTCGCAGGTGTGACCGAAGGCAGCGCCGCGGGCGCCCTGTCCAAGCGAGTCGTTGCCTACGATTCCGACTGGGCGCTGACGCTGCACGCCCCGTATCTCGATCGCGTCGGTTCCTCCTCCAGGGACCTGTTCCGTCGGCACACGCTCGCGCCGGGTGAAAGCCGCACCTTCGAGGGCTGGCTGCAGGTTGGCGCGAGCGGCGATCTCGCACCAGTGGTGGCAAGGGAGATCGCGCGCGAGCGCCTGTTAGCCGGGACGGTGCACGGTCGCGTGAGGAGCGCCACGGGTCAGCCCATCGCGCAGCCCGTCGTGGTCGTCGAGAAAGACGGCAAACCGTACGCATGGACTGTGGGAGTCAACGGAGCTTACCGGCTGGCGCTGCCGGCGGGCGATTACCGTCTGTTTGCCACTGCACAGCACTACTCGCAAAGCGCGGCTTCGCCACTCTCGCTCGTGCCGGGCGCCACCGAGGTGCGGGATTTTCAGGACCTCGAGCCGCCCGGCCGCATCGAGCTCGAGGTCGCCGAGGCGCACAGCGGCGTGCCCCTCGATGCGCGCATTACGATCAGCGAAGGCACCAGGCCCTTGGTGCAGTTTCTCGGCCGCACCACCTTCTTCACCGCACTCGAGCGCAAGGGCCATCTCGCCGAGCCCATTGCCCCCGGCGCCTACCGCTTCGCGGCCTCCTCGGGCGCCGGCTTCCTTGCCGAGAGTGCCGCCGTGCAGCTGCGCGTGGCACCGGGAGGCGTGGCTCGCGAGCGCATCGCGATCGAGCGGCTCTTCAATCCGCCGGCACGCGGGTGGTACGCGGCGGATCTGCACCACCACGCCGATCAGGCCGAAGCCGTCACTCCGCCGCGCGAGCTGGCACGTTCAGAGCTCGCGGCCGGCCTCGATGTCCTCTTCGTCAGCGACCATGACTCGACCATCAACACCGCCGCTCTGCGTCAGATCGCCCTCGCCCGCAACATGAGCTGCATCGCCGGGATCGAGTTGTCGCCTTCCTGGGGCCACTTCAACGCCTACCCGCTCGCACCCGGGGCCACGCTCGCCCTCGACACCAGCACTGCGAATGTCGCCCAGCTCTTTGCGGAGGCCCGGCGCGAAGGTGCCATGGCGGTACAGGTCAACCACCCATTCATCCCTTACGGGTACTTCGCCAGCCTCGAGAGCGGGGTCGCGCCGGGAGGTTTCAATACAGGCTTCGATCTGATCGAGATCAACTCGGCCGTGTCCGACGCCGACAACAGCAAAGCGCTCACCCGCGCCTGGAGCTTCTGGAACGAAGGCAAGCGCTATTACCTGAGCGCAGGCAGCGACACGCACGATGTGTGGAATGAAGAGTCGGGGCGCGTGCGCGCCTACGTGCACCCGGACGGTCCACCCGATCCCCAGCACTTGGTCGCAGCGCTCAAGGCCGGACATGCTTACGTCACCTTCGGGCCACTGATATTTCCCGGCGTGATGTTCGGCGAGGGGCTCCACGGCGCGCCCGGCACGAAGGTCACGCTCAGCTTCGATCTGGCCTCCGTCACCGGACTCAAGCAGGTGCAGCTGGTGGGCCGTGGAACCGTGGAGCGTACGCAGTCATTCCCGCAGGGGCTGCGCGAGAGCCATGTGCAGTTTGAGGTCCCGCTGGAGAGTGCGGGCTGGTATGCGCTCACGGTGGAGGATCAGCATGGCCGCAAGGCCTATAGCGATCCGATCTGGACGGCGGACATCGTGCCCGCCACGGCCGCGCGCGGGGCGCTTCATCCATGACG
>DASYFL010000035.1:0-6004 GCA_036498445.1 Steroidobacteraceae bacterium | reverse complement strand
ACATACGGGCATTTGGTCATGAAGCACATGTCGCACAGGTAGCAGTGATCCACGACCTCCCAGAACACCTTGCGATCCAGCGCTGCGACCTCGCCGCTGTCGGTAGCGTCCACCGCGTCGAAGAGCGTCGGGAAGGCGTTGCAGAGGCTGAAGCAACGGCGACAGCCGTGACAAATGTCGAATACGCGCTCGAGCTCGCGATCGAGCGCGGCGGTGTCGTAGAAGGATTCGCTGCGCCAGTCCAGCGGATAGCGGGTGGGCGCCTGGAGGCTCCCCTCCCCTGCGCCGGTGCCGCCAGGCGTGGTGCTCATCGCGGCATCAACCGCTGCAAGGCGCGGCGGAGCGTCCGCGGCGCGAAGCGCCGCGGAGCTGCACGACCCAGCGGGAAAAACTCCGCGGCGAGCTGCTCAGATGCCGTCCAGGGCCTTCTGGAACCGGTTGGCGTGCGAGCGCTCTGCCTTCGCGAGCGTTTCGAACCAATCGGCAATCTCTCCGAAACCTTCCTCGCGCGCGGCCTTCGCCATTCCCGGGTACATGTCGGTGTACTCGTGTGTCTCGCCGGCAATCGCTGCCTTCAGGTTCAAGCGCGTCTCACCAATCGGGAGACCGGTGGCCGGGTCACCTACCGCCTCGAGATATTCGAGATGGCCGTGTGCGTGACCGGTCTCGCCTTCCGCGGTCGAGCGGAACACGGCCGACACGTCGTTGAAGCCTTCCACGTCAGCCTTCTGGGCGAAGTACAGGTAGCGCCGATTGGCCTGCGACTCGCCAGCGAACGCATCCTTCAGATTCTTCTCCGTCTTGGTGCCTTTGAGATTCATGTCGCTCCTCACTTAGACTGGGTCTAATGCAGGGGCGGGACTGTATCGCCCTCCTGCAGGGTGCGCAACCCCGGCCGGAGCCCCTGCGTTGACCCTGGCCAGCGCCCCTGTGTAACGTTGCGCGCCCTCGCGCAACGGCCCGCGCCAGGTGATACGTGTCAGTCGAGAACAAACCCATCGATTTTGAAAAGGCCCTGGCAGAGCTCGAGAGCCTCGTCGAGCGCCTCGAGCGCGGCGATGTGCCGCTCGATGAGGCCTTGCGGACTTTCGAGCGTGGTGTGGCGCTTACGCGCCACTGTCAGGCGTGCCTGCAGGCAGCGCAACAGAAGGTGGAGATTCTCCTGCGGCGCAGCGGACAGCCCGGGGTAGAACCTTTCGAGGAGCTCGGTGGCGAGGCCAACAGCCCCGGGAACGTGGACAGGGAGTGAGTGCAACACCGGTTTCCGATGGCGCTGCGGCGGCGCAGGCCTTCGCCGCGCGCGTTGCCGACTGTCGCTCACGTATCGAGCGCGTGCTCGAGCAGGCCCTGTCGTTACCTGACTCCGGCACTGCGCGGCTGCGTGAGGCGATGCGCTACAGCGTCCTCGGTGCGGGCAAGCGGCTTCGGCCGACGTTGGTATACCTGACTGGGGAGGCGCTCGGAGCGCCGCTCACGCAGCTCGATGGTCCCGCGGCGGCGGTCGAGCTGATACACGTCTACAGCCTCGTGCACGATGATCTGCCGGCGATGGACAATGATGATCTGCGGCGGGGACGGCCGACCTGTCATCGTGCGTATGACGAAGCCACAGCGATTCTGGTCGGCGATGCATTGCAGGCGCTCGCCTTCGCGGTGTTGGCGAAGGGGCCGTCCTCGGGCGCAGGTACCCCCTCAAGGCTCGAGATGATCCGGGTGCTGGCACGCGCCACCGGCACGAGCGGCATGGCCGGCGGGCAGGCGGTGGATCTGGCTGCGGTGGGCCGCACACTGACGGTAACGGAAATCGAGGACATGCACCGCCGCAAAACCGGCGCCCTGATCCAGGGCAGCGTGCTGCTCGGTGCGCTCGCAGCAGGTGTCAGCGGTGGGGCGGAGCTCGCAGGTCTCGAGCGGTTTGGTGCCGACATCGGTCTCGCCTTCCAGATCCAGGACGACATTCTCGATGTCGAGGGTGATCCGGCGGTGCTCGGCAAATCGACCGGCGCCGATGCGGCACACTCCAAGCCTACTTACCCGAGCACCGTCGGGCTCGAGCACGCCCGTACCCGGGCACGCCAGCTGCGCGATAACGCGATCGCTGCGCTCGCTCCGCTCGGCAGCCGCAGCACCGCCCTCGTGCAGCTCGCGAATTTCATTGTCAACCGGGCGAGCTGAGGGGACGTGAGCTGCGCTGCCGTCGCGCTGCGCTCGAGCTCTTACCTCGGCCGGTTGCACGTGTAGACTGACATGATGGACGTTCCGGACAAGTATCCGCTGCTCACAGTGATCGCGAGGCCCGCTGACCTGCGTCAGCTGCCGGCGAGCAAGCTCCCGGCGCTGGCCAGCGAGCTGCGGGAGTTTCTCATCCAGACGGTGAGCACCCGCGGCGGTCATTTCGCGGCGGGCCTCGGAACGGTCGAGCTCACCATTGCGCTGCACTACATCTACGACACCCCACACGACCGCCTGGTGTGGGATGTCGGCCACCAGGCGTACCCCCACAAGGTGCTCACCGGACGCCGTGAGCAACTGCACACCATCAAGCAGGACGGCGGGCTCGCTCCTTTCCCGACGCGGACAGAGAGCGAGTTCGACACCTTCGGTGTCGGGCATTCGAGCACCTCAATCTCGGCGGCTCTCGGCATGGCGATCGCTGCGGCGCGCGCTGGTGAGAGCAGGCGGGTCGTGGCGATCATCGGGGATGGCGCGATGACCGCCGGCATGGCGTTCGAGGCGCTCAATCATGCCGGCTCCCTGCCCGCGGACCTGCTGGTGATCCTCAACGACAACGACATGTCCATCTCCGAAAATGTCGGTGCGCTCTCCAACCAGTTCGCGCGCGCATTGTCCGGGCGGGTGTACGCACATCTGCGCGAAGGCGGCAAGAAGGTGTTGCGGCCGATGCCGGCGGTGTGGGAGCTCGCGCGGCGCTCGGAGGAGCATCTCAAGGGCATGGTGCTGCCCGGCACGCTCTTCGAGGAGATGGGCTTCAACTACATCGGTCCCATGGACGGGCATGATGTGAAGGCGCTGGTGCGCACCCTGCGCAACATCCGCCAGCTGCGCGGACCGCAGTTCCTGCACGTCGTGACGCGCAAGGGCAAGGGCTATCCGCCGGCCGAAGCCGACCCGATCAAATGGCACGGGCCCGGGCCGTTCGATCCGGCGAGCGGCACAATTTTCAAGGAGAAGAGTACCGGACCGACCTACTCGCAGATCTTCGGTGAGTGGCTGTGCGACATGGCGGCAGCGGACCCGCGCATCATCGGCATCACTCCCGCCATGCGTGAGGGCTCGGGCCTCGTGGGATTCTCGCGGCGTTTTCCCGACCGGTACTTCGATGTCGCCATTGCCGAGCAGCACGCAGTGACCTTCGCGGCGGGTCTCGCGACGGCGGGACTGAAGCCGGTAGTGGCCATCTACTCGACGTTCCTGCAGCGCGCCTACGATCAGTTCATCCACGATGTGGCGCTGCAGAACCTGCCGGTGGTGTTCGCAGTGGACCGCGCGGGTCTCGTCGGCAGCGATGGAGCCACCCACCAGGGCAGCTACGATCTCTCGTTCGCGCGCTGCATACCGAACACGGTGATCATGGCGCCGGCGGACGAGAATGAATGCCGGCAGATGCTCTATACCGCCACCACACTCGATTGCCCGGCACTCGTGCGCTATCCGCGCGGCAGTGGCCCGGGAGTGCCGGTGGAGAGCGACATGAGCGCCCTGCCGCTCGGCAAGGCGCAGCTGCGGCGCGAGGGCAAGAGCGGGCTTGCGCTGCTCGCCTTCGGAGCACTCGTCGCGCCGGCGGCCGCGATCGCCGAGTCGTTCGACGCCACGCTCGTCAACATGCGCTTCATCAAACCCCTCGATGAGGAGCTCATCTTCACGGTCGCCGCGCGCCATCGCGCACTCGTCACCATCGAGGAGAACGCGGTGCTCGGCGGCGCGGGCTCGGCGGTAATCGAGTTGCTCGCCGCCGAGGGGGTGTCGCTGCCACTGCTGCAGCTCGGCATCCCCGACCGGTTTATCCCGCACGGCTCGCGCGATGGCTGCCTCGCGGCCGCGGGGCTGGATGCCGCGGGCCTGCGGGCGAGCATCGAGCGCTGGTGGGCGCTGCAGTCCCGGGAACGCATGCGCTCGGCCGGCACAGGCTGAGGGCTCAACCGGACGCGGCTTTCCCGGATGGAAACGCTGAGGTTACGGATTTCCGCGCCTTTCGGTGTTAGGCTTCTCTCGCCATGAATCCTCCCGCCGGTATCGTTAAGATTCCCCGCGCCGCCCTCGGGGAAGTAGTAGAGGACGTACAGGCGCACGCCGACACGCGCCGGCTGCCGATCAACCGCGTCGGCATCAAGGAGATCCGTCACCCGGTGCGCGTCAGGGACCGTTCCACCGGCGAGCAGCACACCATTGCCACTTTCAACATGTACGTGAGCCTGCCGCACAACTTCAAGGGCACGCACATGTCGCGCTTCGTGGAGATCTTGCACGCCGAGCGCGAGATCTCGGTCGAGTCTTTCGGCCACATGCTGCGCACCATGACCTCGAGGCTCGAGGCGGATACCGGTCACATCGAGATGAGCTTTGCGTTCTTCGTCATGAAGCGGGCGCCGGTCTCGGGCGTGGAGAGCCTGATGGACTACCGCGCGAGTCTCATCGGCCAGCACACCCGCGGACACACCGAGATATCGCTGCGCGTCGTGGTGCCGGTGACCAGCCTGTGTCCCTGCTCGAAGAAGATCTCCGCTCATGGCGCCCATAACCAGCGCTCGGAGGTCACGATCACTGCGCGGCTGCGTAGTCACATGTGGATCGAGGAGCTCATCGAGGTCGCCGAGAGCGAAGCCTCGTGCGAGCTGTACGGCATCCTCAAGCGCACCGACGAGAAGTACGTCACCGAGCGCGCTTATGACAATCCCAAGTTCGTCGAGGACATGGTGCGCGATGTGGCCACGCGGCTGAATGACGATGAGCGTATCGCCGCCTACGTGGTAGAAGCGGAGAACTTCGAATCCATCCACAACCATTCCGCCTACGCCCGCATCGAACGCGATAAAGACGCCTGAAGCGGGCGCAGTGCGCGCGCACCGGCAGCGCCGCATGAAGATTTCTTAATGCCGCCGGCGTTGCCCCGCACCGCGCGGCACTCTAACTTCTGACCCCAGCACCGTCAGGCTGGGAGAGAGGAATGAAAGCCATCACCGCGCTCGCTGCGCTCGCAATCGTCGGCGCAGGTCCCGCCGTTGCTGCCGGTCAGCCGGCGGCACCGACGGCGACACCGGTGAGACATCCCTCGCTCAAGGTCTGCAACAAGCAGGCGGACGCCAAGCAGCTCACCGGCGAGGCGCGTTCGCAGTACGTGAAGGACTGCCACGCGGGCAGGAGCGCGGGCAAACCCGCGACGAAGAGCTCCGATGGCAGCCCCGGCAAGAGCTCCTGAACCACCGGCCACGGGCGCTACGCCGGCAAATCCACCACCACTTTGAGCCCCGGCTCGTTGCTCTCGAGCGTGAGCCGGCCGCGGTGCAGGCGCGTGATCGCGGCGGCCAGTGACAGTCCGAGTCCGCTCCCCTCGCGTTTCGCCGCGCTGGCAAAGCGCATGAAAGGCTGCCCGGCACGCGCGCGGTCCTCGGCCCCGATGCCGGGCCCGTTATCGCTCACGACGAGCCTCACCCGATCGGCAAGCCGGCGCACGGCGACCTCGATGCGACCGCCCGCGGGGACATACTTCAGGCCATTCTCGATCAGGTTGGTGAGCAGCTGCGCGAGCAGCTGCCGGTTACCCTGCACGATCGCCGCGGTCTCGCGATGGCAGTCGAGCGTCAATCCCTGTGCTCCAGCCACCGGCTCGAACAGCTCGACGAGCTCCGCGGCGAGCTCGCCGACATCCACCGCCGCCGGCGATGCCAGCGGCGTGCCGGACTCGGCGAGTGCGATCTGCAGCAGCGTCGCGAGCGTACGTTGCAGGTGATCGACCTCGCGCAGTGCAGCTTCGACGGAGTCGTGC
>DASYFL010000034.1:0-84021 GCA_036498445.1 Steroidobacteraceae bacterium | reverse complement strand
ACACCCGTGCTGAGGGCGATGTACCTGCTTGAGGCACTCCCCGAGTAGAACCGAGGACGCTGACGCCATCGCGAGCAGGGCGCGAGAAGACAGTGTGCGCCCGCGGCGCTTGATGGGCGCTTCTGGGCGGCCCCTCAACTTACATTCGTTAGATGACTAAGAATCTGGCCTTGCTAGTCTTGCTTGGCGCCGTCGCGAAGGGTTCACTTGGCGGTGAGTTTTCGTTTTCGTGGCCAGTCGTAACGCCCTACCCTGGATCGAACGGGTCCCAGAGTCTATCCCTCTGGTCGCGAGAGGAGATCTTCCGTCCAGTCCGTTCGCAGGCTGAATGGAACGCTAATGGACGCACTTGACCAGCTGGCTGCGGAGGCCGCCACTCATGGCGGCGGCAACTACGTCATTGGCCCCGGCATCACGCTCGAGGTGTTTGTTTGGCACCATCCCGAATTGTGCATGACGGTTCCGGTACATCCGGATGGCAAGATATCGACCCCGTTGGTTGAGGACATGGTCGCGGTCGGCAAGACTCCACCGCAGTTGGCGCGTGACATGGAGAAGGCGTTGTCCGCCTACTACGTGGATGCTCCGAAAGTCAGCATCATCATCACGATCGCGGGAAACGGAGTGAAGCAAGCAGAACCCGCTGCTCAAGCCCGGTGATGTCCTCGGGATTGCGTCGCAAGTTTCGATCCTTTGACACCACGCTGCGACACCGGACCCGGCCTCGCGCCGGGCTTCGTCGTTTCCCGTGCGTGATCATGCGCGTCGGGACAGGGCCCGAGAAAGATCCGCGCGCTCCTCGGTAGAGATCGGCCAGTGCACGTCGCAGCTGCTGCAGTACGCCTCGATCTCGGCTCCCGATGCGAGCAACTCGACGAGTTCGTCCGCTGCGTACCCGGTGAGCACACGCTCGTGAGCGCATCTCGGACATTCCGAGACAAACGGAGCCTGACTACCCATGGGTATCGGCCCTCATGATGGCCGGCTCGACCAGAAAACCGCCGGCCGAAGCGATGCACTCACTCAGCGCAGCCGTAAACGGTCTCGCCCTCAACACGCTGCGAGACTGCGTGCTTACCCTGCTTGGCGCACTCAGATTCCGCCTGCTCCAACCCGCGCGCTTCGCGTGCCTGATCGACGTCGGGTCGCATCGCGCCGGGCGCCGACGGATTATCGACTGGGGGTTCCCCTGCGCAGGCCATGAGGGAAGCGACGCTGGCCATCATGGCAATACGCTTCATGTTGCCTCCCTTGAGCTTCAAGCGATGCCTTCCACTGTCTTATTAGTGTAACACCGGGGCGGGACGAACCCGTTGGCGGCGAGGATGGATCCGCGGTCGACCCCCTCACGCCGGAGCCCCGCGGCGGCGTCTCATATACCCAGCAAAAGGCGGGGAGAGACGCATGAGGATGACGACCTGGGCGATTCTGGGATCGCTGGTGATCAACCTGATGCTGGGGCTGGTTGTGGCGGCCGTGTTCAGCGTGTCGCGCCCGGCGACAGCCGCGGAATCGGCACAATGCCCGACACATGCCTCCGCGCCCAGCCGCCAGGCACCCGGGCAGCCTGCCCGTTCCGGACAGCGCTACATCGTTGCCGTGCGCATGGGCTGGGCGATGGGCTGATTCGCCGAGCTGGGCTTAGCTGAGCGCGATGCTCTCTGCGGTCACCGCTGAGCGCGCCGAGCGCAGCATCGACACGGCAGCATAGGCCACCACCACGGTGACCCCCCAGCGCATGATCGGGACCGGCAGCAGGTTCTTCACCAGATAGAAGGCCACTGGCACTCCGATGAAGCTGCCGACGGTGAGGCCCAGTGCCGACACGTGCGCAAAGCGGCCCGAGCGGAAGAACCCCAGACTCGCCACTGGCTGCAGCATGCCGTCGCTTGCCATCATGATCGGGAACGCAGCCAGCGGATGCATGCCGAGCAGTGCAAGGAGGATCATCAGGGGTGCGTAGTTTCCGATGCCGATGCACATCAGTGCACCGAGTACGAAACTCACGACCACCGCCACGATGAAGCGCCAGCCCGTGAGCCCGAATGCTTCGCCGCCGGGCGGGAAGATGTCGAAGAAGCGGGCGAAGTCGCCGTGCCGGACCGATAGCTCGTGCATGTTCGTCATCGCAAAGAAGAAAGCGGCGACGAGCAGCGCCACTCCCATGAACACTTGAATGGAGCGCCGTCGCATGCGGCTCACCACTCCCGCCCCGAGCCACGCTCCGGCGGTCGCGGTCGCCACCATGCATACGAGCAGCGCCGGCTGTACGGCAACCGCCGAGACGAACAGCAGCGTTTCGACGAAGGCCGCAGGGTTGAGTCCAACATTGAGCGTGCCTGGGATCAACTCATCCGCCGGCTTGCCGCGAAATTTAAACAGCGCGGTGGTCGGCGCAAACGAGCCGATGCCGAGCGTATCGAGGAACGTGGTGAGGGAGCCGATCGCGATGCCCGGAAGATCGGGACGGCCTCGCAGGCGGTGGCGGCGCACAGCCCAGATCCAGCCGATGACGAAAGCGATGTTGACCAGCACGAGCGCGGTCAGCAGCCCGGCTTTCATCACGCTCATCGATGCCACTAGACCTTGAAAGGAACGTGTGCCCGCAGCCGACCGCTGAGCCGCGCGAGCCCATCGATGCAGCGCAGGTACTGGATCGTGGCACGCGCACCGATACCACTCAGTGCATGGAAGGGAACGGGCGTCACCGGCGAGACGGGGAAGCCGAGCTCCACCACTTGCGCACCGAGCGCGCGCCGCGCAAGCAGCCGACCCATGACGGTGGCCATGGCCACACCGCGACCGTTGTAGCCGAGGCCGGCCAGCAGTCCCGGCGCTGGCTCATGCAGATGTGGCAGTTGGTCCGGTGTCATCGCCACCAGGCCTCCCCAGTGATACTCGAAGGGTACGCCTTTGAGCTGCGGGTAGATCTCGTGCACGGCATGGTAGTGGTATTGGACATCACGCAGCTGTGGCGACTGGGAGAAGGTGCCGCGCGAGCCGAGGACCAGGCGTCCACCGGCATCGAGGCGGAAGTAGCGCAACAGGTGCCAGGTGTCGGACGCCGCCTGGCCCTCCGGCAGTATAGTGCTGCGCAACTCCGCGGGGATGGGCGCGGTCGCCACCTGGAAGGAAGGCACAGGCACCATGGTGCGCCGCAACTCCTCGCTGACCGCGTCCGTATAGGCGTCGGTCGCGATGATGACGACCGGCGCGCTGACACTGCCCTGGGGTGTATCGATGCTCCAGGATCCCGCGCGGCGTGTGAGCCGCAGCGCCGGGCTGTAGGTATGAATGTGCCCGCCGGCGCGCAGCACCGCCTGCGCGAGACCGCGTACGTACGCGAGCGGTTGCACCGTGCCGCCACGACGATCGAGAAGACCACCGCAGTAGATCGCGGAGCCGGTGAGCTGCAGCACTTCACTGCGCGACAGCAGCGAAACCGGCGCACCGCGCCGCAACCATTGCTCCACGCGCCGTGCGAGCTGCTCCAACGCAGCCACCGATGTCGCTGGCTGCAGCCAGCCGCTGCGCTTTGCCTCACATTCGATGCCATGGCGCGCGATCAGCTCGAACACCAGGTCAGGACCTGTGCCGGTGGTAGCCACCAGGCGGCCGCCCGCATAGGGCCCGAGCAGCCTCTCCAGCGTATCGGGGTCCGGCTTGACGCCGGCAATGACCTGACCGCCATTGAGCCCGGAAGCACGCTCGCCGATGTCGACCGCCTCCACGACCACGACCTCGCGCCCGGCTTCCGCCAGGTGTAGTGCCGCAGACAGCCCGGTGTAGCCGGCGCCGATGACCGCCGCCTGGGCGCGCTGCGCTCCCGTGAGTGGTTCGCAGCGCGGCCCGGCCGGGGCCGTGGCGGACCAGAGCGATTGCAGCTTCAGCACCGGCATGGTGTATCGATTATCGATTGTTCTATATCGTACCGCAGGGTCGGGCCGGGGGCTCACCGTCGCCGTGGCCCAGGATCATTATGCCTGAGCTCGCGGCTTTCGCGGCCTGCGCTGTTGTGCGAGACTCGCCACAGGCCGCGAAACGGAACACAGCCGAGTGTCGCCACCGAAGCACCCGCGGCCCACGGGGTGACCGATGCGATCTGCCCACCTGCTCTGCGCGGCATTGTCGTGGCCACTCCTCGCGGCGTACACGTGGGCCGCCCCGCCTCTGCCGGCCGAGCACATCACCATCGAGCGCCTGCCGCCGCGCAGTCCGCACTGGGTCTACGTTTACGACGAGGTGTTCGACAACGAGATCGATGCCCGCGTGTACCTCTACGATGGCGACAGCCACCGGCGGCTTGGCCAGATCGGCGGTGGCTTCTACACCAGTGTCAATCTCTCCCCGGACGGCGCGACGACCGCGGTGGCTGCCACCTATTTTGCGCGGGGCAGCCGCGGGGCGCGTACCGACGTCGTGGAGTTCACGGACAACACCACACTTGCGGTGACGCACGAGATCCTCCTGCCCCCCAAGCGCGCCCTGGCCGGACCTGGCCTCTTCAATATCGCCTATAGTGCCGATGCGCACCTTCTCTATGCCGCGTACATGACACCCGCGGCCTCCTTCGGTGTGCTCGATCCGGCTGCTGGTACCGTGCTCGGGGAGATCGACACGGCCGGGTGCGTGCTGGTCATTCCGTGGGGGCGCTACCGGGTCTCTTCGCTCTGCGAGAGCGGACGGCTCCTCACCGTGACGCTTGATGCGCAGGGGCACGAGGTCGCGCGCGTTATGTCGGATGCCTTCTTCGATGCCGATACCGACCCGGTGTTCGTTCAGGGCATCCCCACCAATCGCGGCTATCTGTTCCTCTCCTTCCTCGGGGAAGTGCACGATATCGATTTCAGCGGGGACCAGCCGGCGTTTGCCCCACCCTGGTCGCTGCTCGGGCCCAGCGAGAAAGGACACTGGCGGCCGGGGGCCTACCAGGTGGGCGCCATCCACAAGGGGCTCGGGCGGCTGTACGTGCCCATGCACGAGGGCGGTGAAGGGACCCATAAGGACGGCGGCACCGAAATCTGGGTGTACGACCTCGCGACTCACCGCCGCCTGGCGCGCTGGCCGGTGAAGGTGCAGGGGCTCTCGCGCACGATCGCCGCCCAGGTTTCCCAGGATGCGGCGCCGATCCTGTTCGTCGCCACGGAAACCGGCGACCTGGCGGTGTTCGATGCCCTCACGGGCCGGCTGCGGAATATCGATAAACATGCCGCACAGTCGCCCTGGATGTTGCTCAATCCCTAACGGCACGGGGTAGCCGATGCGTACATTCGATCGCTTGTTCGAACGCTCCACCCGCTCGCTGGCGCAGCGCACCTCACGGCGCAGCCTGCTCGCGTCGCTCGGACAGCTGCTCACCGGCGCAGCGCTACTCCCGTTGCTGCCTGTGGATCGTGCGGGCCGCGCCCATGCTGCGGACGCCAAGCCTGACAGCCCGGAGAGCTGCGAGTATTGGAAGTACTGCGCGATCGATGGCTTCCTGTGCTCTTGTTGTGGTGGCACCTCTTCCTCCTGCCCGCCGGGGACTGCCTCTTCGCCCATCTCCTGGGTCGGCACTTGTCATAACTCTGCTGACGGCCGTGACTATATCGTGTCGTATAACGACTGCTGCGGAAAGAGCAGCTGCGCCAGCTGCGACTGCAATCGCAACGAGCGCGAGAAGCCCATCTACCGGCCCTCGCGCAACAACGATCTCAACTGGTGCATGGCGAATGCCGACATCAATTACCACTGCACGGTGTCGGTGATCCTCGGTGTTGCGGAGAAATGAGCGACTTCCGGGCTTCGCTCGCCATGGCCCCTGTGGGTGGCAATGCCCGGTTCACGCTGCCGATGGTGCTGATGGTGGGGCTCGCCACCGGTCTGATGCCTGCGCGCGCCGCGCGTGCGGCTGACACGCCGGCGTATCCCCAGGGCGCAGCAAGCTTCCAGAGCAACTGCGCGCTTTGCCATGGCGCTGCCGGTGCGGGGGTGCCCGCACTCGCACCGCCGATCACCTCCTACCCGGCCCGCTTTGCCACAACCGCGGAGGGACGGCGGCAGCTGGTCATGACGGTGCTGTATGGAATGTTTGGCGAAATCACCCTCGGCGAGAAACGCTTCAACGCGCAGATGCCGGATTTCGCCCGGCTCGATGATGCAACGCTCGCCGCGGCATTGAACTTCGTGGTGTTCGATCTGGCGCACGCAGCGCCCGACCTGAAGCCGATCAGCGCCATGGAGATCGCTGCCGAGCGCGCCCACGCGATGGATGGCGCCGCGGTGCGCGAGCATCGCAAGAGCCTCGCTGCAGCGGGGTCGTGAACGTGTCGCCGCCTGTTGCGACGCTCACCATGGCGCTGGGTGCGAGCCTTTTCAGCCTTGTGCTGCGCGCGAGTCCCGCGCAGGACTACATGCTCTATTGCATGGGCTGTCACGGCGCTGAGGCGCAGGGTGTGCCCGGAAAGGTGCCACCGCTCGCCGGTACGCTCGCCTTGTTCATGCGCACCGCGGAAGGACGCGACTACGTATTGCGCGTCCCGGGAGCCGCCAATTCGGCGCTCCCCGATGCACAGCTCGCCGGCGTCCTCAACTGGCTCGCGGCGAGCTATGGCGCATCCGCTACCGCGCCGCCCGCACCCTTCACCGTCGATGAGGTGACGAAGGTGCGCCGCACGCCGCTTGCCGATGTGCAGGCGAGGCGGCGGGAAGTGGTGCGCGCGCTCGCGGCGGCCGGTGTGGCACCCGCCGCGCAGTACTGACCCGCACGCACCACAGCACCGCTACTGGCGATAGATGGCCGTGATGCCGAAGGTGCGCGGCCGGAACGAGTAGTTGCGCTGCAGCCGGCTGACGCCGGTCACCAGCGGATCGATGGTCCAGTTGTAATCCGTGACCGTGTGCGAGTCGGTGAGATTGTCGACGAAGGCTTGCATCGACACCGCCCCAAACTGCATACCACCGCGGAAGCTTACGAAGGTCGTCGACGGTAGCACGTAGTTCACCGTCTGGTACTGCGAAGTGTTCGAATCCAGGCCCGCCGTCGGCCACTTGGCGTGCGCCTCGTATTGGCCGTCGAGCCGCACGAAGCTATCGCGCGCAAACAAAGGGAAGTGGTACTCCAATGCGAGCGCGGCGGTGAACGGCGCCGTGGGCTGACCGCCGCCGGTCTCGCTACTCGAGCTCACGATGGCATCGCCGTTGGCCACCAGCGGACGCGGGTCGACGGCGCACCCCGGCTGCGACACGCCCCCCGGGCACGGTGGAGCGAAGCGGAAGTCCTCGTTGTAACGCGCCTGGGTGTAGCCGAGCGCCAGCTCGATCGTGAACGCGCTCGTCACCGAGAAGTCCGCCTGCAGATCCGCGCCCTTCACCGTGGCGTTGCCGGTGTTGGCGATGAAGGAGATCTGGCATACCGGCGGTACGATGAGCTGCTGAATGTTGTTCCACTGGATGTAGTAGATGCTGGCTGCGATGCGCACGCGGTTATTGAAGTTATTCTTCGCGCCCAGCTCGTAGCTCTTCACTGAATCGGAGCTGAAGGTGCCCAGTGAGCCGCCCGGGTCGGTGCCGACGTGGTCGAAGCCGAAGTTCGGGAAGTCTGTGGGGCACGCCGCCGCCGGAATCGGGTTGTTCGCACCTCCGGGCCGGAAACCCTTGGCGTACGTCGCGTAGTACATGTCGTTCGGGTCCGCCTGGTACTGCAGGCTCACCTTGGGGGTGAAGGCGTTCTCGGTGTTGTTACCGGAGCCCGTTCGGTTGGGCGCATACAGCTGCGGGCCGCCGGTAAGCGTGTCGAAGGAATACTTCATGTGCGAATAGCGCGCGCCGACCGTGAGCTTCAGTTGCTCCGTCAGCCCGTAGGTCGCTTCGCCGAACACGGCCAGCTGCGTGTCCTTGGAGCTCGTCCTGAGGAAGTACGAGTCCTCCGGATAAGCGGGGTCGAAGGCTGCGGGCCCCGTACAGTTCCCGGAGCTGTCGAGGTAGCAGAACACATCTGTATAGGGCACCCCAAGCACGGCCTGGGTGAGCTGATTGAGCATCGGGTCGTGGATCTGCTCGAGATAGGTCTGGCGGTTCTCGTTCGCAAAGATGCCCGCAGTCCACAAGAGCCGTGCATTCGGGTCCGTCGACTGTAGGCGGATTTCCTGGGTGAGATTCTCCTGCCCGTTCTGGACGCTCGAGCCCGAGGCGCGATAGTCGACCCCCGGCACGTGCAGGCCTTTGCCATCGAGAAGCGGGTATGGCACCAGCCACGGAGATGCCCCTATCGAGGCGCAGTATTGCGATACAGCCGGGTTGCAGAATATCGGCGCGGCGTTCTGCGTTTGGTAATAGCCAAGGTTATACAGCGTGGCTTCATACCCGGTCGTATTCTCGCGGTGGTAGAAGGAGGTGTTGGAGATCAACGTCACCGAGCCGAGATCTCCCTGGATCTTCAGCGCCGGGAGATAGAACTTGTCAGGTGAGTTGCGCTCGTTCGGGTCGGCGCTCGCGAATTGATTGTTTCCCGCATTGGAATACAGCGGCCAGTAATTCGAGGTGTTGTGTTCCTTGCGGTCCTGGTAGTAGATGCTCGGAGTGACGGACCACTTGTCCGACGGCGCCCACAGGAACGCGAGCCGTACCAAGGCGGACTCTGCGTGGTTGGCGTTCTTGTCGTCGACGGTCTGCGTGTATGGGTCCACGTGGTCGATCCAGCCGCCGTCACGCCGATACCAGACGCTGAGCCGCGCGCCGAGCGTGTTGTCGATCAGCGGGCCGCCGACCGCGATGCCGGCCTCGTAGCTGGGATCGCCGCCTTGGGTCGTGGCAAGCTCCGCGCGGGCATAAACACTCGCCTTGCTGAGGCTCGGCTGCGTGGTGATGTAGCGCACTGTGCCGCCTTCGGACCCTGAGCCGAACAGCGTGCCCTGCGGGCCGCGCAACACTTCGACGCGGTCGAGGTCGAAGGACTTCGGCAGAGCCTCGTCGGGGTTGAACGCAAGCGCGCGCATCTGAATCGGCGTGTCGTCGAGGTAGATGCCGGTGGTACCCGCACCGCCGGTGCCGGAGATGCCGCGGATCGAGATGTTGTTGGTACCGGAGTTGTCGAAATTCACCCCCGGCGTGAAGCGCGCGACTTCGGAGAAGTCTTTGATACCGCGTTCATCGAGCGCGTCCTGTGTCAGGGCGCTCACGCTGATCGGCACCTTGGAGAGACTCTGCTCGCGGCGCGTCGCGGTGACCACCACTTCCTGCAGGCCGGCCACTGCACCGGTCTCGGCCGCTGGTGCCTGCTCCTGCGCCTGAGTGACCCCGACTCCCGCGAACAGAGCCAACCCCACATACGCTGCCACACCGCGGTAGCGCGTCGTCTGGGCGTTGTATATGCGCTTCATCCTCATCTCCCCTGGTGATTTCGATTGTGTCCCTCGGCCGGCATCACTCCGTTACAAAGACTGTCACAGGCTCAGACCGAGGCTCAAGCTCGCAGGAATCCATGGGTCTCCGTCACGGTCGCTCCGTACGCGGTGGCGCCGCGATCGGGCGCGTGCCGCGCGTCTTGCGGCGTGCATCGAGGATCAGGTACGCGACCACCGCCAGAGCGAGCGCGAGCACACTGACGTGGAGCTCGGTGGCAAGCTCCCCGGGAGTGAAGGCCATCGCGACGAGGATCGCCCCCATGCCGCCCACTGCGGCGTAGCTCGCCCACGGGAAGAACCACATCCTCACGGCCGGCTCGGGCTCACCGCGCGCCTCGCGCTCGCGGCGCAGGCGAATATGCGCGAGGGCCACGATCATGTAGATGAACACCATGAGTGCGCCCGAAGCATTGACAAGGAAGGCAAACACCGTCTGTGGGTAATTGATCGCCGCCAGGATGCCGAGCACGCCGGCGAGGCTTCCGACCCACACCGAGCGCGTCGGCACGCGCCGCTCGTTCAGCTGCACCAGCCATTGCGGGGCATCGCCGTGTTCGGCGAGCACGAACAGCACGCGCGAGCACACATAGAAGGCCGAGTTCAGGCACGAGAGCACCGCGGTGAGAATGATGGCGCTCATCGCCAGGCTCGCCCAGGGAAAGTGCATGGTGCTGAGTGCGAGCGTGAATGGCGACTCTCCGGGCCGCACGTCGATCCACGGCACAACCGTCACGATCAACAGCACCGAGCCGACGTAAAAGGTGAGGATGCGTACGATGACGGAACTGCTCATACGGGCAACGGCGCGCGCCGGCTCGCGCGACTCCGCCGCCGCGATGGTAGTGATTTCCGCCCCGGTGAGCGAAAAGTACACGGTGACAGCGCCCGCGAGCACCGACAGCCATCCCTTGGGAACGAAGCCGCCGTAGCGGGTGAGGTTGACGAAGGTCGGCCCGGTGGGCGAGAGGTAACCGCAGGCGAACGCCGCGGCGAAAGCGATGAATACCAGTATCGCTGCTACCTTGATGGACGCGAACCAGAACTCGAATTCGCCGTACGAGCGGGCCGAGAGCAGGTTGACGCCGGTCATCACACCCATCAGCACGAGCCCGAGGAGCCATGCGGGCAAGCCGAGCCAGTCGTGGAGGATCCGCGCTCCTGCGATCGCCTCCACCGGCACGACGATGATCCAGAAATACCAGTACAGCCAGCCTGCGACGAAGCCTGCCCAGGGACCGAGGCCCACGCGCGCAAACTCGGTGAAGGAGCGCACCGCCGGCAACGCTACCGCCATCTCCCCCAGCATGCGCATCACCAGGAGCACCAGAGTGCCGGTGATCAGATAACTGAGCACGATCGCCGGCCCGGTGGCCGCGATGGAGGCGCTGCTGCCGACGAAGAGGCCCGCGCCGATAATGCCCCCGATCGAGATCATGGTGACGTGACGCGGTTGCAGTGAGCGGCTGAGTTCCGACATGTCCCTTCCCGTCATCGCGCCACGCGCCGCTCCGGCCGGCGCGTGTGACCGAGCGAGGCAGCCTGCGCGCTCTGCAGCAGCAGCGGCGCCAGCTTTGCGCGCAGCTGTGCCAGGTTCCAGCGGCTCGTGGGCGCGGAGATGTTCACCGCCGCGAGCGGTTGCCCGTCCTCGCCGAGCACGGCGGCCGCGATGGTCACATCGCCGCGGTAGTACTCCTGATCGGCCCAGGCGTAGCCGGCTTCGCGCGCTGCCTCGACGCGCTTCCAGACCTGCTGCAGGTCGGTCAGCGTCTGCGCGGTGTGCGCCACGAGCCGCGAGCGGGCGAGGAGGCGCCGCGCGGCCGCCGGCGGGAGCGCCGAGAGGTAGGCTCTTCCGGAGGCGGTGCAGTACATGGGCAGCCGCCGTCCGACCGGCATGTGGATGTGGAACGGTTGCAGGCTCGGAAAGCGCGCGATGAACACCATGTCGGTGCCGTCGGGCTCCGACAGGCTCACCGACTCGCCACTTCCCTGGTTGAGCGCGATGAGATGCGCGCTGGCATGCTCGAGCAGAGTGTGGCCGGAGAGATAGGCTTCGGTGAGCGCCAAGGCACGCGGCGTGAGCACCCAGCGGCGCAGCCGCGTGTCACGCCGCAGGTAACCCAGCCGCAGCAATGTATGTATGCAGCGCTGTGCCGAGCTGATGGTCATGCCCGAGGCGGCCGCGAGCTCCGCGAGTCCGAGCGCGCGGCGTTCACCGCCGAAGGTCTCCAGCATGACGAGCGCCTTCTGCACCGAGCTGTTGAACAGCGGGTCGCGCGGGCGCAGCGGACCATCCTTGCGCGATGGGCGCTTCATTGTCTGCAGTATAGAGCTATCGATAATCGATAGTCTACGCGGTGAGCCGCGTCAACCCGCCCATCCACGGCTGCAGCGCCCCGGGCACGCTCACCGAGCCATCCGCCTGCTGATAGTTCTCCAGTACCGCGACCAGCGTGCGCCCGATGGCGAGTCCCGAGCCATTCAGCGTGTGCACCGGCTCGGGTCTGCCGCTCTCGGGGTTGCGCCAACGTGCCTGCATGCGCCGTGCCTGGAAGGCCTCGAAATTGCTGCACGAGGAGATCTCGCGGTAGCGCCGCTGCGAAGGCAGCCACGCCTCGAGGTCGTAGGTCATGGCGCTGCTGAAACCGACATCGCCCGCGCACAGCGCGACGCGGCGGAAAGGAATCTCGAGCCGCTGCAGCACGCTCTCGGCGTGCGCGGTCAGCTGCTCGAGCGCCGCGTAGGAATCCGCCGGGCGCACGATCTGCACCAGCTCCACCTTGTCGAACTGGTGATTGCGGATCATGCCGCGCGTGTCCTTGCCGGCCGCGCCCGCCTCGGAGCGGAAGCACGGCGTGTGGGCCACGTACTTCAGCGGCAGCGCCTCGGCGCGCAGGATCTCCGCGCGCACCAGATTGGTGACCGGCACTTCCGCGGTCGGAATGAGAAAGTAGCTCTGCGGGCCGCCGTGTGCCGCGAACAGGTCCGCCTCGAATTTCGGCAGCTGACCGGTGCCGACGAGCGCGTCGGGACGCACCAGATAGGGCACGTAAAGCTCGGTATAACCGTGCTCGCGGGTATGCAGGTCGAGCATGAACTGGCCGAGCGCACGATGCAGCCGTGCGACCTGACCGCGCATCACCACGAAGCGCGCCCCGGAGATCCGCGCCGCGGCTTCGAAGTCGAGCCCGCCCAGCCGCTCGCCGATTTCCACGTGATCGCGCGCCGCGAAGTCGAAGCGCCGCGGCTCGCCCCAGCGCGCGAGCTCCTTGTTGGCGCTGTCATCACGGCCCTCGGGCACGGACTCATGCAGCAGGTTGGGCAGCCCGAGCTGCCACTCTTCGAGTTGGCGCTGCACCCCCTCGAGCTCGGTCTCGGCGCCCGCGAGCTCCGCGGTGAGCGCCTCGCCGCGCGCCATGAGAGCGCTCGGGTCTTCGCCCCGCGCTTTCGCCTGACCGACCGCCTTGGCCTGCGCGTTGCGCTCGGCGCGCAGTTGGTCGACCTTCACCGCCCAGGGCTTGCGCTTTTCCTCCAGCGCCCGGAGCGCGTTCACATCGAGCACAAAGCCGCGCCGCGCGAGATTGCGCGCCACGGCGTCCGGATCGGAGCGCAGCAGCTTCGGATCGATCACCGAGCCTGGCCTTTCGTCGCGCTGTGCGCCCGCAGCCGTGCGAGCGCCTCGCCTATCTTCGCTTCCAGCCCCCGCGGGACGGGCCGATAGTATCGCCGATCCGGCATCTCATCCGGCAGATACCGCTCACCGGCCGCGAAGGCATCGGGCTCATCGTGCGCATAGCGATAGTCGCGTCCGTAGCCGAGCTTCTTCATGAGCCTTGTGGGTGCGTTGCGCAGCCGCAGTGGTACATCGAGCGTGCCGAACTCCTCCACGTCCGCCATCGCCTCGTTCATGGCGACATACACCGCGTTGCTCTTCGGCGCGCAGGCGAGATACACGACCGCGGTCGCGATCGCCAGCTCTCCCTCGGGAGTCCCCAGGCGCGCATAGGCCTCCCAGGCATCGATGCACAGCGAGAGTGCCCGCGGATCGGCAAGCCCGATGTCCTCGACCGCCATGCGCGTCACGCGCCGCGCGATGTAGATCGGATCGCAGCCTCCATCGAGCATGCGGCACAGCCAGTAGAGCGCGCCATCGGGATCCGTACCCCGCACTGCCTTGTGCAGCGCGGAGATCTGCTCGTAGAACTGATCGCCGCCCTTGTCGAACCGGCGGTGTGTGCCGCTCGCCACCTCCTGCGCCATCGCCACGGTGATGGAGCGGGTGCCCGCAGCTTCGGCGAGGCCGGCGGCGAGCTCCAGCATGTTGAGTGCGCGGCGCGCATCGCCATCGGCCGCGCGGGCCAGAAGATCGAGCGCAGCCGGCTCCGCCTCGAGGTGCAGCGCTCCGAGGCCTCGCTCCTGATCCTCCAGCGCCCGGTGCAGCAGCGCCAGCAGATCTTCGTTCGAGAGCGGACGCAGCACGTACACGCGTGCACGGGAAAGCAGCGCGCTGATCACCTCGAACGAGGGGTTCTCGGTGGTGGCACCGATGAAGGTGAGCGTGCCGTCCTCGAGATAGGGGAGAAAGGTGTCCTGCTGCGCCTTGTTGAAACGGTGCACCTCATCGAGAAACAGCAGCGTCGGGCGGCCATGCATGGCCCGCGCCTTGCGCGCCGTCTCGACCGCCGCGCGAATGTCCTTGACGCCGGCCATGACCGCCGAGAGCGCGATGAAATGCGCATTTGCCGACTCGGCAATGAGGCGTGCGAGCGTGGTTTTACCAGTACCCGGTGGCCCCCACAGGATCAGCGAGTGCAGCTGTCCCGCCTCGATGCTCGCCGACAACGGTTTCCCGCGGCCCAGCACATGGCTCTGGCCGACGAACTCGGCCAGATTGCGCGGCCGCATCCGGTCCGCGAGCGGTCGCAGCGGGTCGTTCACTTGGCTTGTGTGCCGATGACATCGGCTCCCGCCGGCGGCTTGAAGCTCACTTCGCCAGGGCGGACCGGCCCATTGCGCTCGATCTTCTGGAAGACGATGGTCGCGGTCTGATCGAGCTTGTCCTCGAGAATCATGCGCCGCAGCTCGCCGTGCTCGAAACCGAACAGTGCGCTGCGAAAATCCGCCTGTGCCCCAGCTGGCTCCACGAGCACCCAGTCGAGCCCCTCGCGCTCGCCGACCGGAGAGATCTTGAAGCTCTTGCGTACGTCCACTGCACCCGAGAGGAGCATCGCTGGTGTCGCGGACAAGGCGGCATCGACCGGCTTCACCGTGACCTGTTGCAGATCGCGGTCATAGAACCACAGGTTCATCCCATCACAGACCATGAGCTGCCCCGCGCCGCCCGCGGCGCTCGTATTCGCGCCGGCGCCGTCGGTCGCCACCGGCTGCGGATGTATATCCCAGCTGAATTTACCGGGCCGCTGCACGATGAGCGTGCCGGTGGCGCGGTCGATCTCGCGGCCGTGGGGATCGGCGAGCGTCTGCAGGAATGTGGTCCGGAGCGTATGGAGATTGTCGAGATACTTGTCGAGCGGAGTCGGCGCCGTGTTGGCCGCGGCAGAGGGAATCACGGCAGGCGAAGTCGCGGCCGGTGCGGCCTGCGTCGCGGCGGGCGGTGCGGCCGGCACCGCGGTGGGCGTGCCGGGCGCAGGCGGTGCCGCAGCCGCCACTCCAAGCGCCACGGGCAGAGCGAGAGTCAGGACAAGTGCTGGCAGACCCTGACGCAAGCGGTCAGTCCTCGGGCGGCGCCGGCGCGAGCACGTCTCTCGCGCCATTCGCCTGCAGCGGGCCGACGAGTCCGGCAAGCTCCATCGCCTCCAGCAGCCGCGCCGCGCGGTTGTAACCGATCTTCAGGCGCCGCTGCACGTAGGAGATGGAGGGTTTGCGCTCGGTGGTGACGATGCGCACCGCCTCATCGTAGAGCGGGTCCGCTTCCGCATCCTCGGCAGCGTTGCCGCCACTCTCGCCCTCCTCGCCACTCAAGCCTGGAATAGGCGTCTTCGGCCCGGAGAGAACTTCTTCGATGTAGTTGGGCGGCGCCGGGGTCTTCAGTGCTTCGACCACCCGATGCACTTCCTGGTCGGAGACGAATGCACCATGCACGCGCGCCGGCAACGAGGTGCCTGGCGGCAGATAGAGCATGTCGCCGTGGCCGAGGAGGGTCTCGGCGCCCATCTGGTCGAGAATCGTGCGCGAGTCGACGCGCGCGGACACCTGGAACGCAATGCGGCAGGGGATGTTGGCCTTGATGAGCCCGGTGATGACGTCCACCGACGGCCGCTGCGTGGCGAGTACCAGGTGGATGCCGGAGGCGCGTGCCTTCTGCGCGAGACGCGTGATGAGCTCCTCCACCTTCTTGCCGACGACCAGCATCAGGTCGGCGAGCTCATCCACCACCACGACCACGTACGGCAGCGCCACGAGATCGGGGATCTCGCGCTGGTCGATGCTCGGATCGTTCGCTGCCTTGAGCATCATCACCGGGTCGCGAATCGGCTTGCCCGCGTCCTCCGCCTCGTTGATGCGGCGATTGAAGCCGGTAATGTTGCGCACCCCGAGCGCGGCCATCAGCTGGTAGCGGCGCTCCATCTCCGCGACACACCAGCGCAGCGCATTGGCCGCCTGCTTCATGTCGGTCACCACGGGCGCGAGCAGGTGCGGGATGCCTTCGTAAACCGAGAGCTCCAGCATCTTCGGGTCGATCATGATGAGACGCACGTGCTCGGCGGTCGACTTGTAAAGCAGCGACAACACCATGGCGTTGATCCCAACCGACTTGCCGGAGCCGGTCGTGCCCGCGATCAGCAGGTGTGGCATGCGGCTGAGATCGGCCACTACCGGAGCGCCGCCGATGTCCTTGCCGAGGGCGAGCGCAAGCGGCGAATGCATCTCGTCATACGCCTTCGAGCGGATGATCTCGCCGAGCGTCACGATCTCGCGCTTCTCGTTGGCGATTTCCAGTCCCATCACGCTCTTGCCCGGAATGACCTCCACCACGCGTACCGACAGCACCGAGAGCGCCCGTGCCAGATCCTTCGCGAGCGCGGTGATCTGACTCGCCTTCACCCCGGGCGCGGGCCGCAGCTCGAAGCGCGTCACCACCGGCCCGGGCTGCACCGCCACGACCTCGGCATCGATGGCGAAGTCCTTCAGCTTCAGCTCCACGAGTCGTGACAGCGCCTCGAGCGCCTCGGCGGAATACAACGGCTCGCGCGGCGGCGGGTCGTCGAGCAGCTTGAGCGGCGGCAACTCGCTCGCTTTGGGCGGATCGAACAGCGGCACCTGTCGCTCGCGCTCGACCCGCGCGCTCTTCTCCACCGCCGCCGGCGGAGCTTCGATGCGCGGCGGTGCGCGCGTCGCGGACTTCTTCTGCGCGCTCTCGACCGACTCCTTGCGCGCCTGGCGCCGCTCGCGACCTTCGGCGGCATCGCGGGATGAGCTCCAGCGGGCCCGTAACCAGCCGATACCGGCCCAGGTCGCCGTCCCCAGCCGGTCCATCACCGTGAGCCAGGACACGCCGAAAGCGAGGGACAATCCCGCCATCCAGGCCGCAATCATGAGAAGTGTCGCGCCGAGGAAGTCGACCCCGGCCGCAAGACCTTCCCCGACCAGCCTGCCGACCACCCCGCCTGCGCTCTGGCGCAGCACACCGGGCTGCCAGTGGAGGGTCGTCAGTGCACAGCTCGCGACCAGCACCAGCGCGAAACCGAGCATGCGCACCATGGTGTTGGCGCGCGACCCGCCGCTCTCGGTGCGCAAGCGGCGCTGCAGACCCCAGCAGGCGGCGGCGAGTACCAGCGGGAACAGGAACGCCGGGCGCCCGAACAGAAAGAACAGTACGTCCGCGACCCAGGCGCCGATGACACCGATACGGTTGTGCACCACGCCGGGGCCGCCGGTGAAGGAGAATCCCGGATCCTCGGGATTGTAGGTGGCGAGTGCCATGAACAGCACCAGGGCCACGATCGCGAGCGCGATGATGGCGCTCTCGCGCAGGCCGCGGCTCACGGCCGCAGTGAAACGCGACGCATTACGCGCCTGCGCGGAAGATTGCGCCAATCCGCGATGCTCCGTCTTAAGATAGATGGCTGCCATTATAGGGCTTGGTACCGTGAGATACCCATGACGCGTACCCGTCACAGTCGTCTGATCATCCTCGGCTCGGGGCCCGCCGGCTACAGCGCAGCGGTGTACGCAGCGCGCGCCAACCGTGCGCCGCTGCTGATCACGGGCGTCGAGCAGGGCGGGCAGCTGATGACCACGACCGACGTCGATAACTGGCCGGGCGATGTCGAGGGCCTGCAGGGGCCGGCGCTCATGGAGCGGATGAAACGTCACGCCGAGCGCTTTGCGACCGAGATCATCGTCGATCACGTGCAGTCGGTGGACCTCTCGGCGCGGCCCTTGCTGCTCAAAGGCGACATCGGTCACTACAGCTGCGATGCGCTCATCATCGCCACCGGCGCGACCGCGAAATACCTCGGGCTCCCCTCGGAAGAGAAGTTTCGCGGCCGCGGCGTCTCGGCGTGCGCCACCTGCGATGGATTTTTCTTCCGCGGGCATCGCGTCGCCGTGGTCGGCGGCGGCAACACCGCGGTCGAGGAGGCGCTGTACCTTTCGCACATCGCGCAGCACGTCACGCTGGTACATCGGCGCGACAAGCTGCGTGCGGAGAAGATCCTGCAGGACCGGCTGTTCCGCGAGGTGCACAACGGCAAGATCTCCGTCATCTGGAACCACACTATCGATGAGGTGCTCGGCAACGAGCATGGGGTCACCGGCGTGCGGCTGCGTTCGCTAAGTGGCGCCGGGCCGCGCGAGCTCGAGCTGACGGGACTGTTCGTCGCGATCGGGCACACGCCCAACACCACGCTCTTCGCTGGGCAGCTCGCCATGCGCGAAGGCTACCTCGTGGTTCGCGGCGGCCTCGACGGAGATGCGACCGCCACCAGCGTCCCCGGAGTATTCGCCGCCGGTGATGTCGCCGATCACGTCTACCGCCAGGCGATCACTTCTGCCGGCGCCGGCTGCATGGCGGCACTCGATGCGGACCGCTATCTCGAGATGCTCGCGGCGCAGCCGCAGCGGGAGCCGCAGCCCGAGCCGCAGCGGGAGGCGCGGGCGCGGACAGCTCCGTGAACAGGACCGAGTATCACCACAGCATCGGCCAGCTCGATGCCGCGCAGTGGAATGCGCTCGGAGCCGCGGACAATCCCTTCACGCGCTACGAATTCCTCGCGGCTCTCGAGCACTCGCGCTGCCTCGGGCGCAGCAGCGGCTGGGAGCCGCGCTACCTGACGCTGCGCGATGCGCGTGGTCTCGCTGCCGCGGCGGCGGCCTTCGTCAAGACGCATTCGTATGGCGAGTTCGTGTTCGACTTCGCCTGGGCACGCGGCTACGAACGCCTCGGCCGCCACTACTACCCGAAGCTGACGCTTGCGGCACCCTTCACGCCGGCGACCGGCCAGCGCCTGCTGGTGCGGCCGGATCTCGACCGCGACGCGCTCGCCGCAAGGCTGCTCGCCGAGCTCGAGCGCTACGCCGCGAGCCACGGCCTTTCGGGCGTGCACGCCCTGTTTCTGGACGAGACGGCGCGCGCGGCGTGCGGGCAGCGCGGCTGGCTGCTGCGGCGGGACTGCCAGTTTCACTGGAGCAATCGCGGCTACACGAGCTTCGAGCACTATCTCACTACCTTCACCGCCGAGAAGCGCAAAAAAGCACGGCGCGAGCGCCGGCGGGTCGAGGACGCCGGAGTGCACTTCGAGACGCGTCTCGGTGGTGAGCTCGGTGAGCCGCTGCTCGATCGCATCTATGCTCTGCATCGCGATACTTTCCTGCGGCACGGGCATGAGCCCTACCTGACTCGCGCATTCTTCAGCGAAGCCGCGCGCACCATGCCCGAATCGCTGATGGTCAAGCTCGCGTTGCACGGGCGGACGCTCGTGGCGGTGGCGATCTTCTTCCTCGGCGGTGGGGCGCTCTACGGCCGTTACTGGGGCGCGGCCGCCGAGTATCACAGCCTGCATTTCGAGACCTGCTATCACCAGGGAATCGAGTTTTGTATCGAGCGGGGCATCGAGCGTTTCGAGCCCGGCACCCAGGGCGAGCACAAGGTCAGCCGCGGCTTCGAGCCCACAATCACCTGGTCGGCGCACTACATCGCCGATGCCGACTTTCGTGCGGCTATCGGCGAGTACCTCGAGCGAGAGGGTGCGGCGGTGGATGCCTATGCACTCGAGGTGCAGGGTCACGTGCCCTACCGCGAGCGCCGCACACTCGGGCGGAGCGCATGAAGCGGATCACATGGCTGTCGCCACAGGATGCACCGGAGTGGTTTCCGCCGCTCGAGCAGGCGTTGGAGGAGCCTGCGGGACTCCTCGCCGCCGGCGGTGATCTGTCTCCCGAGCGGCTCATCGCTGCCTATCGCGGCGGCATCTTTCCCTGGTATTCCCCGGGGCAGCCCGTCCTGTGGTGGTCGCCAGACCCGCGCGCGGTCCTCTTTCCGGAGGAGTTCCGCTGTACCCGCAGTCTCGCCAAGACGCTGCGCAACGGCGGTTTCAAGCTCTCGGTCGACCGGGATTTCGCCGGCGTGATCGACGGATGTGCGGCACCGCGCCCAGCGAGTCCCGGCACCTGGATCACATCCGAGATGCGTGCCGCCTATCTCGAGCTCCACCGCCTCGGCTGCGCCCACAGCGTGGAAGCGTGGCACGCGCAGGAGCTGGTCGGTGGACTCTACGGCGTGCGCCTCGGCGGGGTATTTTTCGGCGAATCGATGTTCAGCCGCGCCCGCGATGCCTCCAAAACCGCGCTCGCGCACCTGGTGGCGCTGTGCCAGCCAAACGCGATCGTCGCCATCGACTGTCAGCTCCCCTCACGGCATCTTGCCAGCCTTGGCGCGCGCACCATCCCACGCGCGCAGTTTCGGGCGTTGCTGCGCGAGCACGCGCGCGGGAGCTGCGCGCCGCTCTTGCCGCGCTGACAGCACGCTCGCCCCGAGCGCGCTTCTTGTGGGGTGTCTGCCGCCCGGGTGCCCTAGCCAGGGCGGCGCGCTTTATGATCCAATTCGCGCCCCGTAAAGCCGTTCATGGGTGGTATGTCCAAAGAAGACGCGATACAGCTGGAGGGCGAGGTCGTCGAGACCCTGCCTAACACGACTTTCCGGGTGAAGCTGAAGAATGGCCACGTAGTGACGGCGCACATCTCCGGCAAGATGCGCAAGAACTACATCCGCATCCTCACGGGCGACGCAGTCACCGTGGAAATGACTCCGTACGATCTCACCAAGGGCCGCATCATCTACCGCGGTCGCTAAGCCCAATCCCTCGCGCTTTACGCCGGCACCGTCGGCGACTGCGCCGGCTCGTAGGTCAGTGTCAGTGATGCGCCGTCCGCTGCGACGGAAACGCGTACGTGCCCGCCGCCGGCGAGACGTCCGAACAGCAGCTCCTCCGCCAGCGGTCGCTTGATGTGCTCCTGGATGGTGCGTGCCATGGGTCGTGCGCCCATCTTGGCGTCGTAACCTTTTTCTGCGACCCAGCGCCGTGCGGCGTCATCGAGGGTAATGGTGACGCCCTTCTGCTCGAGCTGCGACTCCACTTCCACGATGAGCTTGTCGACCACCCGCTCGATGGTGACCGGATCGAGTGGCGCGAACTGGATGACGGCGTCGAGTCGGTTGCGGAACTCGGGTGTGAAGATGCGCCGGATGGCTTCCATCCCATCGCTCGCGTTGTCCGCATGCGTGAAGCCGATCGAAGGCCGGGCCATCTCCTGCGCACCCGCATTGGTGGTCATCACGATGATGACGTGGCGGAAGTCGGCTTTGCGGCCGTTGTTGTCGGTGAGCGTGCCGTGATCCATCACCTGCAGCAGCAGGTTGAACACATCGGCATGGGCTTTCTCGATCTCATCGAGCAGCAGCACGCAGTGCGGATGCTTGGTGATGGCTTCGGTGAGCAGTCCCCCCTGGTCGAAGCCGACGTACCCGGGCGGTGCGCCGATCAGTCGCGACACCGTATGCCGCTCCATGTACTCGGACATGTCGAAGCGCAGGAACTCCACGCCCATGCAAATCGCGAGCTGACGCGTCACCTCGGTCTTGCCGACACCGGTGGGCCCGGCAAACAGGAAGCTGCCCACGGGCTTGCGCGCCTCGCCGAGGCCGGAGCGCGCCATCTTGATGGCAGCGGCCAGTGCCTCGATCGCCCGGTCCTGCCCGAAGATGACGAGTTTCAGATTGCGCTCGAGGTTCTTGAGGACCTCGCGGTCAGAGGTCGAGACGCTCTTGGCGGGGATGCGCGCCATGCGTGCGACCACGTCTTCGATGTGACGCACCTGCACCGTCGACTCGCGCTCCGCCACGGGTTTCAGCCGCGCCCGCGCCCCGGCCTCATCGACCACGTCGATCGCCTTGTCCGGCAGGTGGCGCTCATTGATGTGACGCGCGGCGAGCTCGGCCGCGGCACGCAGTGCCTCGTCTGCATAAGTGATGCCGTGGTGCTCCTCGAAACGCGGCTTGAGCCCGAACAGGATATCGATGGTCTCGGCCACCGTGGGCTCGACGACGTCGATCTTCTGGAACCGCCGCGCGAGCGCATGATCCTTCTCGAAGATGTGGCGGTATTCCTGATAGGTAGTCGAGCCGATGCAGCGGATCTCGCCGTTGGTGAGCACCGGCTTGATGAGATTGGAAGCATCCATCACACCGCCCGATGCCGCACCGGCGCCGATCACCGTATGGATCTCGTCGATGAACAGAATCGCGCCCGGTAGCTTCTTCAGCTCGCTGATGACCCCCTTGAGGCGCTTCTCGAAATCGCCGCGGTACTTGGTGCCGGCGATGAGGGCCCCCATGTCGAGGGCGAAAATGGTGCAGTCGGAGAGCACCTCCGGCACCTGATCCTCCACGATGAGCCGCGCCAATCCTTCGGCGATCGCCGTCTTGCCCACCCCGGCCTCGCCGACGTACAGCGGGTTGTTCTTGCGGCGCCGGCACAGGATCTCGATGGTGCGCTCGACCTCGAGCTTGCGGCCGATGAGCGGGTCGATGCGGCCGTCCTGCGCCATGCGGTTGAGGTTGCTCGTGTATTTCTCGAGCGCGCTGCCGCCCTCGCCCTCGCGCTCCGCATCGGTGGATGACTCGTCTTTCTCCGAGGTCTTCTCCTCGGCAATTTTCGACAGGCCGTGCGCGATGTAGTTGACCACGTCGAGGCGCGTCACCCGCTGCCGATTGAGCAGGAACACCGCGTGGCTCTGCTTCTCGCTGAAGATCGCCACCAGCACGTTGGCGACCCCGACCTCTTTCCTCCCGCTCGACTGCACGTTGAACACCGCCCGCTGCAGCACGCGCTGGAAACCGAGGGTCGGCTGCACCTCGCGCTCCTCACCCTCCTCGAGACGCGGTGTCGACTGCTCGATGTGGTCGCGCAGCTCCTGCTTCAACTTGGCGAGATCGGCGCCGCAGGCGCGCAGCACCTCACGCACTTTGGGCGTGTCGAGGATCGCGAGCAGCAGATGCTCGACCGTCAGGTACTCGTGACGTGCCTCGCGCGCCTGGTGGAACGCATCGTTGAGACAGTATTCGAGCTCGTTGGATAGCACTTCAGCGGACCTTTCAAATTGGGCATGCGGCGCGAGGCGTTAGTTCCCGGTTTCTCCATGGCAGCAGCAGGCGTCACGCTTCCTCGAGCGTGCACATCAGCGGATGCTGATGGTCGCGCGCGTAGGTCGTCACCTGCGCCACCTTAGTTTCTGCGATCTCGTATGTGAAGACCCCGCACACTCCCTTACCCTTGGTATGGACCTCGAGCATGATGCGTGTGGCGGTCGGGCGGTTCATCGTAAAGAACTTTTCCAGCACATCGACCACAAACTCCATGGGGGTGTAGTCGTCATTGAGCAGTACTACCCGATAGAGAGGCGGCTGTTTGACCTCCGGTTTCGCCTCTTCGACGAGGACGCCGCTGTCAGGGCGGGCCGGATGCAGATCGGGCATGGATGTCTTTATAGGGGTCGCGAAACGGCAACACAAGCCTGCCAGAATGTGGCGCAGTTACTCCTGCAGAAACAATTGCTTGAGAGCACAAGCGCGGCCTGCGTATGATTGCGCGGGCTGTGGCCTGCCCCGCTGCCCTTTTCGGGTACGAAGGGCCATGATCGATCGCTTGCGCTTAAGTCTATGAACGCCGCTTCCTGGCTCGAAAGCTTCCCCGCGCAGGAGCGCTGGCGCGCGCTGCTGCTCAAGGAAGGGCCGCGTCTCGCGACCTGGGCGCTCGCGCTCGGCCTCGGCGTGCAGTCAGCCTTCATCGTCACCGATCTCGCCGGCGCCGGCCGCCGGGCTACGACGGCACCCGCGGCGCGCCCCGCCGCACCAAGCCACGCGCTCGATCCCGGCGTGATCGCCAGCGCGCACCTGTTCGGCGCGGCGCCCGTCACGGCAGAGGCTGGGCGGGGCGCGCCGCCGACCTCCATTCCGCTCGTGCTGACTGGAACCATTGCCGGCAATGATCCTCAAAACGGCCTGGCGATCCTTGGACAGACCGCACAGACTGCCAAGGTCTATGCGGTCGGAGACAACGTGCCGGGCGGGGCGAAACTGCATGCCGTATACAGTGATCGCGTGGTGATCGACCGTGACGGGCAGCTGGAGTCGCTCGCACTGCCACGCCAGCTGAACGCCGGCAATGCCCCGCCGCCCTCCTCCGCCGTGCTGCAGGGCGAGACGAACTCCATCGAGCGCATGCGGCGCATGATCAGTGAGCAGCCCGGGCTGCTGGCGGATGTCATGCGGCCGCAGCCGGTCATGGATCACGGCCGTATGAATGGCTTCCGCGTCTACCCGGGCCGCGATCGCATGGCCTTCATGCGCCTGGGACTGCGCCCGGGGGACCAGGTGACCGCCATCAACGGGACCCCCCTCGATGATCGCGACCGCGCCGAGCAGATTCTGCACACCCTTGGTAGCTCGAGTGAGGCGCACGTCACGGTGATTCGTAACGGCCAGCAGCAGGATCTGGTATTGAACATTGCACAGGTCGCCCAGGAGGCCGACAGCCTGGCGGCGCCCGACTCCACCGGCGCTGCCCCGGCCGCGGGCCCAAGCGGGAACGCCGGTGCACCGTTCGCGCCTGCTCCCGGAGTGCCCACGGGGGAGCGGGCATCAGCTTCACCGCCAGGCTCGGAGCTGGCCGGTGAGGGTCGCGGCCAGTAACGGCCGCTCACGGGGGAAAGGGTGCAGTGACAGGTTTTCGCTCATTGGCTGTGTGCGCGCTCGCTATCGTGCTGAGCGGCTCGCTCGTCTCGGCGCAGCAGGCGCAACGCATCACCCCCAATTTCAAGGATGCCGACATCACCCAGGTCGCCGAAGCGGTGAGCGCCGCCACCGGCAAGACCTTCATCATCGACCCGCGGGTGCGCGCGCAGGTGACGATGCTCTCCTCGACGTCGATGACGCCTGAGGCTTTCTACGAGACGTTCCTCTCCATACTGCAGGTGTACGGCTTCATCGCCGTGCCCTCCGGGAACGTCGTCAAGATCTTGCCCGACACCAATGCGCGCACGCTGCCGGCGGTCGATCTTCCCGACCGGGTGAGCGCGACATCCGATGAGATCGTCACCCAGGTGATCGACGTCCGCAATGTCAACGCTCCGGCGCTGGTGCCGATCCTGCGGCCCATGATCCCGCAGTACGGTCACCTGGTCGCTTATCCCGCCTCCAACATCCTCATCATCACCGACCGCGCGAGCAACGTGAATCGCATGATGCGCATCATCCGGCGCATCGATCAGGTGGGTAACCAGGATGTGGAGATCGTTCCGCTACAGAACGCGGGCGCCGCGGAGATCGTGCGGGTGGTGAACTCCCTCTACCAGGGCGCGGCCGCCGCGGAAGGCACCGCGGTGAAGGTCGTGGCTGATGAGCGCTCCAACAGCGTGCTGATCGGTGGCGAGCAGGCCCAGCGGCTGCGCCTGCGCGCGCTGATTGCGCACCTCGACACACCGCTCGAAGCGGGCGGCGATACCCGGGTGCGCTACCTGCACTACGCCAATGCCGAGAAGCTCGCGCCGAAACTCAAGGAGCAGATGACCGGGATTGCGGCTGCGGCTGCCGGGCCCGGTGCGCAGGGCGGTGCGGCGAGCGCCGCGCAGTCTGCCGAGAAAAGCGCGATGGTGTGGGCAGACCCGACCAACAACGCGCTCATCCTCACCGCGCCGGCGAAGCTGATGCGCGCCATGATGGCCATCATCGACAAGCTCGACATCCGCCGCCCGCAGGTGCTGGTGGAAGCGATCATCGCCGACGTCGACTACAACAAGGATGCCGAGCTCGGCGTCAACTGGGCCATCTACTCCAACAGTGGCACCAACGTGCCGGCCGGCTCGTTCGTGAGCCCGGTAGGCGGCACCAGCATCGTGGACCTCGCCGGCGCGATACAGAACCCGGCGAACGTCAGCACCACGCTGCTGCAGGGAACGACCTTCGGTGTCGGACGAATCGCCGCCACCGGACTGAACTTTGCCGCCATGGTGCGCGCGATCCGCTCCGATACCAGCAACAACATCATCGCCACGCCCTCGGCGATGACCATGGATAACCAGGAGGCGGAGCTCAAGGTGGCGCAGGAGGTGCCGTTCATCACCGGTCAGTACACCGCCAACAACACGGCGGTCGTTGGCGGCGCGGTGAATCCGTTCCAGACGATTCAGCGCGAAGAGGTCGGCACGATCCTCAAGATCACCCCGACCATCTCTGCCGAGGGCAGCCAGGTCATGCTCAAGATCTCGATCGAGAGCTCGAGCCTCGGCCAGAAGCCCGCGGGCGCCGTGGACCTCGTCACCAACAAGCGCACGGTCAGCACCACGGTACTGATCGAGGACGGCGGAATCGTGGTGTTGGGTGGGCTCATCGAGGATGACACCACCAAGGGCGAGACCCGCGTGCCGTACCTCGGCAACATTCCGCTCCTCGGGCTGCTCTTCAAGACGCGTAACCAGACCTCCGCCAAGACCAACCTGATGATCTTCATCCGTCCGAAGATCATGCGCGATGCGAACCAGGCGGCCTACGAGACCGAGCTCAAGTACAACTACATGCAGGATCAGCAGCAGCCGATCTTCCACACGCCTGCGCACGACATCCCGCCGCTCCTGCCGGGCACCCCGCCCGGGAGGCTCCCGGCGCTGCCGCCGCCACCACCGCCGGGCACCGACAGCGCGACGGGCGCGCCCTCGCCGAATGCGCCCGGTGCTACGCAGCCAGCCTCCAAGCCCGCTGCGCCTCAGCCTGGCGTGCCCACGACGCCACCTGGCGCGATCATGCCCGGCACCCCGGCCCCCGACAGCCTCGCCGCTCCGGCGGGCAGCGCGCCGCCGCCCGCCGATACCACCCCGCCACCGCAAGGCAAGCCATGAACGACGCGGCCCACGCGGCGGTAGCCCCGACAGCCACCGACAACGCCGCGGGCAGGCGTCTGTCATTCGCCTTCGCCAAGCGCCACGGCGTGCTGGTACATCGCCTCGTCGAAGGGGTCGCCGAGTGCATCTATCGGGACACGGCCTCGCCCCACGCGCTCGCCGAGGTGCGCCGCTACCTGCGCTGCTCAATACGGCTCGAGCGCGTCCCGGAAGCCCAGTTCGATCAGCTGCTGCGCCAGGCGTATGAGGCGGGCTCGGATGCCATGCAGGCGGTCGAGGGGCTCGATGAGACCACCGATCTCGCCCACCTTGCGCAGGACCTGCCGGAGCAGGCAGACCTGCTCGACAGCGAGGACGATGCTCCCATCATCCGGCTCATCAACGCGGTGCTCACCCAGGCGGTCAAGGAGAACGCCTCGGACATTCACATCGAGCCTTTCGAGAACCGCCTGGTGATCCGCTTCCGTGTCGATGGGGTGCTGCGCGAAGTGCTGCAGTCGCGCCGTGCGGTAGCGCCGCTCGTGGTCTCGCGCGTCAAGGTAATGTCGCGCCTCGATATCGCCGAGAAGCGCCTGCCGCAGGATGGTCGCATCAGCCTGAAGATCGCAGGCCGTGCGGTCGATGTCCGTGTCTCGACCATACCCTCGGGGCACGGCGAGCGGGTGGTGCTGCGCATCCTCGATAAGCAGGCAGGCAGACTCGACCTGAACTCCCTCGGTATGGATCCGCGCACTCAGGCGACGATGGATGAGCTCATCCACAAGCCGCACGGCATCATTCTGGTCACAGGTCCTACCGGCTCCGGCAAGACCACGACGCTGTACGCCGCCCTCGAGCGGCTGAATGACAACACGCAGAACATCATGACGGTGGAAGATCCGATCGAGTACTACATCGATGGGATCGGCCAGACGCAGGTCAACACCAAGGTCGAGATGACCTTCGCCCGCGGCCTGCGCGCGATCCTGCGTCAGGATCCGGACGTGGTGCTGATCGGGGAGATCCGCGATCTCGAGACTGCACAGATCGCCGTGCAGGCGAGTCTCACCGGCCACCTGGTGCTCTCGACTCTGCACACCAACACCGCGGCCGGCGCCATCACGCGCCTGCGCGACATGGGAATCGAGCCCTTCCTGCTCTCCTCGAGCCTCATCGGTGTGCTCGCGCAGCGCCTGGTGCGCGTGCTCAATCCCGAGACCAAGCAGCCGTTCCAGGCGGGCGAATACGAGCGGCGGCTGCTCAACCTGCGCCCCGATGAGCCCTCGCCGACACTCTACCGCCCCGGGCGCGACACCACCGGCGGCTATCGCGGCCGCTCCGGCATCTACGAGCTCATCATCGTCGATGACACCATGCGCACCATGATTCACGATGGGGTATCGGAGCAGGAGATCGAACGGCATGCACGGCTCAGCACCCCCTCGATCCGTGACGATGGCCGCGCGCGCGTGCTGCGTGGCGAGACCACCATCGAGGAAGTGCTGCGCGTCACTCGCGAGGATTGAGAGCTTGGCTGCCCGCGCCCGAGACTTGCAACGGAGGGGCGAAAGTCACGCCTTTCGCCCCGGAGCTGAATGACACTCGGGCCTCATTCCGCTGAAAGCGCTGCAGGCGACTTTCAGCCAATCTAAGAATGGGCGCATTCGAATACACTGCCCTCGATCCCTCCGGCAAGGAGCGCAAGGGGATCCTCGAAGGTGATACGCCGCGGCACATCCGTCAGCTGCTGCGCGAGCAGCAACTGCTGCCGGTAGCGGTCGCCGAGGTCGCGCAGAAGGAAGCGAAGCGCCAGCGCTCGTTCAGTTTCGTGCGGCGGGTGTCGGCGGCGGACCTGGCGCTGTTCACCCGGCAGCTTGCCACCCTGGTGCGCGCGGGACTACCGCTCGAGGAATCGCTGCTCGCAGTCTCGCAGCAGACCGAGAAGCCGCGCGTGCAGAGCATCGTGCTTGGCGTGCGTGCCCGCGTCATGGAGGGTCACACCCTCGCCGATGGCTTTGCCGAGTTTCCCCGCGTCTTTCCCGAGATCTACCGTGCGACCGTCGCCGCCGGCGAGCAGGCCGGGCACCTCGACAACGTGCTCGAGCGGCTCGCCGATTACACCGAAGGACGCGATGCGCTGCGCCAGAAGGTCGTTGCGGCGATGCTGTATCCGATTGTGCTCACGGTGCTGTGCTTCGCGATTGTCTCGGCGCTGCTCGTCTACGTGGTGCCGCAGGTCGTGTCGGTATTCGAATCGAGCAAGGCGAAGCTACCCCTGGCGACTCAGGTGTTGATCGCGACCAGCGGCTTCCTGCGCGCCTACGGAATCTATCTGCTGATCGCCCTGGTGCTCGCGGTGGTGCTGTTCCGCCGCTCCTTACGCAACCCCGAGGCACGGCGGCGCTTTCAGCGCTTCCAGCTGCGCCTGCCGCTGATCGGCAAGCTCGCGCGCGGCTTCAATACGGCGCGCTTCACGCGCACCTTCAGCATCCTGTCGGCGAGCGCTGTGCCGGTGCTCGAGGCGCTGCGCATCGCGGGCGAGGTGGTTACCAATCTTCCGATGCGCGATGCGGTGACCGAAGCCGCCTCCCGGGTGCGCGAGGGGGCGCCCATTGGCCGCTCCCTGGCCGCGAGCCGGCTGTTTCCGCCCATGACCATCCACCTGATCTCGAGCGGCGAGTCCAGCGGGCAGCTCGAGAACATGCTCGAGCGCGCCGCCATCAGCCAGGAACGCGAGCTCGACGGGCTGCTGGCGGCACTCGTGGGCTTGCTCGGGCCTGTGCTCATCGTTTGCATGGGGCTGTTCGTCATGGGCATCGTGTTCGCGATGCTGCTGCCGATTTTCGAGATCAACCAGTTGATCCACTGAGTGGTGTCCTCCAGGGTGGTGGCAAAAAAGGGCCGCATTTCACAAACCGCACCGATGACATTGCAGTCCCGCCGTGGCTGATTTAAGTTCGCGCCGTCCAATTCCTGCAGACTGCCGTCCCGCATGAGCGAGAAGCCGGAATCAGACGAATTTGAGGACGAAGAGGCCGACGAGCCTGTCATCGAGGATGGGGACGTCGATCTCGACCAGGTCATCAAGGACCTGGACCTCGCCAAGCGCCGCGGTCAGAAGGCCGGGGATCCCGCGTGGCGGCGCCTCGAGCGGCTGCTCGAGGAGAAGCACACCGCCGAGCTCACCAGCGACTTCGAGGACTACGACATCGGCGATGAGGGCGGTGACAGCCCGCCCAAGCACCGCAAGCCGCGCTAGGAATCACCCGCCGGCAGCCTCGCATGTAACCGTCTCGCAGGTGCCGCCCGCTGCAGCGCGGCCGCGGATCAGTTCCGCGAAGGCGGCGGCCGGAATCGCACGGCTCATGAGAAAGCCCTGGATCAAATCGCAGCCTGCGGCCCGCAGGAACTGCAGCTGCTCGGGTGTTTCCACCCCCTCCGCCACGAGCTTCAGTCCGAGATTGTGCCCAAGGCCGATGATGGCTCGCACGATGGCGGCGTCCTCCTCATCGACCGTGATGTCATTGACGAACGCCCGATCGACCTTGAGGGTGTCCAGCGGAAAGCGCTTGAGGTAGCTCAGCGAGCAGTAGCCGGTACCGAAATCATCCACCGCGAGCGCGAAGCCGAATTCCTTCAGCGCGTGCAGCGAGCGCTGTCCGCCCTCGATATCCTGCATCAGCACCCCTTCGGTGAGCTCGAGCTCGAACAGCGATGCGGGCAGGTGGGCCTCCTCGACGACGCGCGAGATCCGCAGCAGCACGTCCTGACGCATGAAATCACGACCGGACACATTGAGCGCAATCGACGGCACCTGCAGGGCGGCAGCGCGCCATTGTTTCAGATCGCGGCACACCTGTTGCAGGGTCCAACGGCCGATGTCGCCGATCAGTCCGGTCTCCTCGGCCACCGCAATGAAGTCCCCGGTGGAGATCTGCCCGCGCCGCGGGTGGAACCAGCGCAGCAGCGCCTCCGCGCCCGCCAGCCGCAGAGTGCGGGCGTCGTACTGCGGCTGGTAGTACACCTCGAGCTGCGAGCTCTCGAAGGCGCGGCGTAGCTCCATCTCCAGCGACAAGCGTTTGGTGACGCGGGCATTGACGGCGCTGGTGAACACGCGGTACTGGTTGCGGCCGCTGGCCTTGGCCTCGTACATCGCGCCGTCGGCATTCTTCAGCAACGTCTGCGCGTCCGTGCCATGCTCGGGAAAGAGCGCGATACCAATGCTCGGCGTCACCACGAACTCGTAGCCCCCCTGCCGGAAAGGCGCGGCGAGCCCGGCCTGAATGCGCTGCGCTGCCTGCTCCGCAGCCGTCGCCGCCGGGTTGCCGCTCAGCACCACGATGAACTCATCACCGCCGACACGCGCCAGCCGTCCGCTCGCGCCCATGTACGCCAGCGCGTGGGTCAATCGTGCGGCGACCTGGCCCAGCAGCGCATCGCCCGTCTCGTGGCCGAGCGTGTCGTTGATGCGCTTGAACTGATCCAGGTCGATGTACAGGAGCGCAATGCGGCCGTCCGAGCGGGCCGCGTCGGCGAGTGTCTTCGAGAGGTAGTCGCCGATCCACTCGCGGTTCGGGAGCCCGGTGAGCGCATCGAAGTACGCCAGGCGGTGGATGTGCGCCTCGGTCTGCTTGCGCTCGGTGATGTCACGCACGATGGCGAGCACCTGGCCGGAGGCATTGGGCAGGTAGCGGCACTCGAACTGCCGTACAGCCGGCCCTTCCCCCGGCAGGGAGAACTCGAACGCCGCGGGTGCGCCGCGCAGGGTTGCATCGAGACATTGCATCGCCTGCACCAGCGCGCCCTCGGGGAGGAATTCGCGCAGATGGAACATCCTGCGGTGCGAAGGCGTGTTGAGGCCCGCCACTGGCGAGAAACAGTGGCTGACCATCCCGGCGGCATTCAGCAGGAAGATGCCGTCCGGGATCGCTTTGAGCAGTGCGGCGTTCTTCTGCTCCGCGAGACGCAGCGCGTCGATGGTGCGCGCTCCGCGCAGCACGTAGCGGATACGATGCACCAGCAGCGCCCAGTTGATCGGCTTTACCACGAAGTCGGTGGCGCCAGCGTCATAGGCGAGATTGATCGACGTCGGGTCGTCGAGGCCCGTGACCATCACGATCGGTACGTCGAATCCACCCGGCAAGGTGCGGATGTTGCTGCACGCCTGATAGCCGTCGCCGCCCGGCATCTCGACATCGAGCAGCACAATATCGGGCATATGCCGCGCGCAAGCGGCCAGGGCAGCATCGCCGCTCGGCACGGTCTCGACGATGAAGCCCGCGCCCTCGAGGGTTGCGGCGGCGATGTCGCGCAGCAGCCCGTCATCGTCGGCCACCAGCACCCGTACGCTCGTCCCCGCGGCGCTCACGCGGATCTCCGGATCTGGGCATGCAATTCCTCGCTGACGCGGGCGTACATGGCGCGAATCCGCGCGATCAGCATCGGCGCGCTGCGCAAGTCGCCGGCGCGCGCGCAGGCCTCGAGCTCGCGGCACAGGCTCACCAGGCCGAGCGCGCCGATGTGGCCATTGCACGAGCGCCAGGCGTGAGCAGCGCGTGCCAGCTCCGCTGCCTGGCCCGCGCCGAGGGCGTGCTCGATGGTCGCGACCAGGTGCTGCGAGTCGGCAAGATAGCTCTCTGCGATGTGGCTGAGCATGTCGCGCTCGCCGCGCGGCGGTAGCGCGCGCAGGCCATCGAGGGTGGCGTGATCGAGCAGCGTCTCCGCAACCCGGACGTCCTGCGCGCTGTCCTTCGGGTCCTGCGCACCCACCGGCATTCGGCCGAACGGCGCGGCTACGACTTCGGCCGGCACGTCCGCTGCCGAAAGCCAGCGTGCGAGCGCAGCATGCAGCGCCTCGCGCGTGACCGGTTTCGCAAGGTAGTCGTCCATGCCCGCGGCGAGGCACGCAGCGCGTCCCGCCTGCGTGCCATCGGCGGTGAGCGCAATTACCGGCAGGCGCGGCACGCCTGCCTCGCGCTCGCGCAACGCACGCGTGGCCGCGCATCCGTCTATCACCGGCATCTCGCAATCCATGAGCACGGCATCGAAGCGTTCGCGGGCGAGCTTCTCGAGAGCCTCGCGTCCGTCGGCGGCGGTGTCGGAGTCGACACCGATCGCGGCCAGCATGCCCTGGGCCACCTCACGGTTCAGGGCCTGGTCCTCGACCACCAGGACGCGCCCGCTGAGCGGCCGCAGTGCTTGCAGCCGCGCAACACGCACGGTGTCATCGCCCGCAGTCCGGCAGCCCGTGAGGGCGGCGTGCAGCTGAGCGAGCCGCAACGGCTTGGTGACTTCGGCGTCGAACCAGCGGTTTGCACTCGCCGCCACCGGTGTCAGGCTCGTGAAGCTCACCATGCGGACGACCCGTGGCCGCACCACGCGCCGGGCGTGAAGCTGCTGCAGCAGCCCCTGCCCAGCGCCGTCAGGCAGCGGGTCATCGATGAGGACTGCCTCGTAGGCGGCGCCGCGCAGTTCCAAGAGCGCCGCCTCGAGGGACGACACCTGCGTCGTGCGTGCGCCCCAGGCGCGCAACGCATTCGCCACGAGAACGCGCGCGGCGGCGTTGTCGTCTGCGATCAGGACCCGCATGCCGTCGAGCCGCGGCGGCGCCGCTGCGGCTTGGACGGTGTCGGCCGCGAGCGGCAGAGTGACTTCGAACGAGAAGGTGGAGCCCACGCCTGGCACGCTTGTGACTGTGAGCTGTCCACCCATCAGTTCCACGATTTGCCGCGAGATGGCCAGCCCGAGACCGGTGCCGCCGAAGCGCCGGGTGGTGGAGGCATCCTCCTGAGCGAACTCGTCGAAGATCCGGCGCTGATTCTCTGGCGCAATACCGATGCCGGTGTCCGCCACCTCGATGCGCACGCGCAGGCTCCCGCCCCCGTCCGAGAGCGGCACCAGGCGGAAAGTCACTTCGCCCGTCTCGGTGAACTTGACAGCGTTGCCACCGAGGTTGATCAGCACCTGCCGCAGGCGTACGGCATCCGCCTGCACCCGCGGCAGTGGTGCGAGCGGCGCATCGAACAGCAGCTCGATGCCCTTGCCCGCAGCGCGCGCCGCCAGTACTTCGGCGGTCTGCTCGATGAGCTCCACGAGATCGCCCTCGGTGGGATCGAGCCGCAGCTTGTGCGCCTCCAGCTTTGACAGGTCGAGCACGTCGCTCACGATGCCGAGCAGCGAGTCGGCCGAGCGGTGGATCCCTTCGGCAAAGCGGCGCTGCGCCGCATCGAGGCGGGTATCGAGCAGCAGATTGGTCATGCCGAGCACGCCGTTCATCGGCGTGCGCAGCTCGTGGCTCATGCGCGCGACGAAGTCGCTCTTTGCGCGTGCCAGTACCTGCAGCTGCGCGTTGCGCTCCTGCAGCTCGTGCGTGCGCTGGCGGACGGTCTCCTCGAGGTGGCGGCTGTAGCGGCGCGCATGCAGGCGGCGCGCCTGCACGCGGCGCCACACGTAAGCGAGCAACAGCAGCGCGGCGCCGAGGTACACGGCGCGCGCGCCCGCGGTGTTCCACGGCGCGGGTGCCACGTGCAACGGTACGTGTAATTCCTCGGGACTCCAGGCGCCGTCGGCGTTGGCGGCCCGCACCCGCAGCACGTAATCGCCCGCATCGAGGTTGGTGTAGGTCGCACGGTTGAGCGCGCCGGCGTCGATCCAGGCCGAATCGAAGCCCTCGAGGCGGTAGGAGTAGCGGTTGTTGGCGGGCGAGGTGAAATCCAGCGCGGCGAACTCGAAGCTCACCAGTCTGTCGTCATAGCCGAGCGCCAGCGGCCGGTCAGGCCGCGGCAGCTCCTGCGGCGACAGCGCCCGGTTGAGGCGGGCTGCCGAGGTGAGCACCAGGCGCGGCGGCGGCGCAGTGAATTCCGCCGCGGTGGGCGCAAAGGCGTTGAAGCCGTTGTTGCCGCCGAAGTACAGCGTGCCGTCGCGATCCTGGTAATGGGCGTTGATGTTGAAGTCCTCGCCCTGCAGGCCGTGCCACTCGTGAAACACCTTGACGCCACGCGTGCGCGGCTCGAATCGCACCAGGCCGTTTGCGGTGCTGAGCCACAGCCGCCCGGCGCCGTCGGACTCGATGCCGTACACCACGCGGCTCGGCAGCATGGCGGCGAAGTTCTCGAAGCGCACCGCCTGCGGCGCCTGCGAGCCACCGATGATGTGATCGAGGCCGCCGCTGGCGGTGCCCACCCACACTTCGCCCCGCCGGTCGACGTGCAGCGCGAATACCGCATCGTCGGCCAGGCTCCCCGCGTCGCGATCGTCGCGCCGGTAGTGGTAGAAACGACCGCTCGCACGCTCGAGCAGATTGAGCCCGCCGCCGACGGTGCCGATCCACAGATTTCCTTGCGCATCCTCGGCGATGGCGCTGGCGTGCGGATCACTCAGCGCGGCCGCAGACTCGCCGCCGTACGGGTAGCGCGACACGCGGCCGCTCGCCGGCTCGATGCTCGCGATTCCGCCGCCGAAGGTTCCGACCCATACGGTGCCGCCCCGATCCTGGTACAGCGACATCACGCCGTCGGCGGGCAGCGAGCGCTCGCTCGGTGCGCCTGGAGCCACGGCCGCGCGCCACTCGCTGATCTTGTCCCTCGCCAGATCGAGGCGGTCGAGACCGCCCGACATGGTGCCTACCCACAGGCCGCCGCGGTGGTCGTACAGCAGCGCCATGACGTGGTCGTCGCTGAGGCGCACGCCGGGGGTGTTACGCCCGTAGCGGCGCTCCTGGCCGGTACGCACGTCGAGCTCGACCAGCCCAGCGCCCATCGTACCGACCCAGACACGGCCGGCGCCGTCGTCGGCGAAGCTGGTCACCTGGGTGTCGTGGAAGCTCGGGCTGCGGTAATGCCCGAGCCACCAGCTGTTGGGATTCCAATGACTCGCGCCGCCCGAGCGCGTGCCGACCCACAGCACGCCGCCGCGGTCCTGGTAGAGCGACATGACGTTGCTGTCGCGCAGACTCTGCGGATTGTCAGGGTCGTTACCGTAGCGCACGAAGCCTTCGCGCGAGCGGTCGAATAGATTGAGGCCGTCGGCCGTAGCCACCCACAACCGCTGCGCGTCATCCTCGAGGATTGCGGTCACGCGATCGTGACTCAGGGAGCGCGGGTTGGTCGGGTCGTGGCGGAATGCGGTCACGCGGCCGCTGCCGGGCTCGAGTCGATCGAGACCGCCGTGCAGGGTGCCGATCCACAGCGCACCGGTGTGATCCTCGCTGATGACGCGCACCTGCAGGTCCGATAGACCCGCACCGTCGGCGGCCCTGCCGTAGTTGATGAAGGTGCCGGATGCCGCCTCGTAGCGGCTCAGGCCGCCGTCGGTGCCGACCCAGATGCCGCCGGAGCGGTCCCGATGCAGTGCAAACACCGCGTCGGCGGCGAGGGAGCGCGGGTCACCGTCGCGATGCCGGAAGTGGCGCGCCGCGCCGGTGCGCGGGTCGAGCACGTCGACGCCGCGATCGAGGGTTCCGGCCCAGATGCGGCCCTCGCCGTCGATGAGCAGCGTGCGTACCGCATCGCTCGCGAGCGAGGCCGGCTGCTGCGGGTCGTGGCGAAACTGCTGGAACTCATCGCTGCTGCGCTGCCAGCGCTCCACTCCACCGCCGATGGTTGCGAGCCACAGATCCCCGTGCGCGTCCTCCGCGATCGTCCACACGTAGTCGCTCGCAAGCGCCCGCGGATTGCCGCGCTCACGGTGATAGACGCGGACCGAGTAGCCGTCGTAGCGATCGAGCCCGCTCTCGGTTGCCAGCCACAGATAGCCGCGTGAATCCTGCAGCATGCTCTCGACGGTGCTCTGGGAGAGTCCATCGCGCATGGTGAGATGCTCGAAATACATCGGCCGCACCGCCGGAAGCGGTGCGGCCGCCTGCACGAGTCCACCGGGTGCGCAGCAGACGGCGCCGGCTAGGAGAGTAATGACGAGGCTGCGGGCGCGCATCCTGCTCCCCGGTTGCGGAATGCCATATCCTTTACTGCTGCGCCGGAATGTTGCTGACGCCGGTGTAGCCGGCGCTTGCGGTGCTGCCGCTGCTCCAGGTGTAGCCGCTGCTCCAGGTGTAGCCACTGCTCCAGGTGTAGCCGCTGCTCCAGGTATAGCCGCTGCTCCAGGTGTAACCGCTGCTCCAGGTGTAGCCGCTGCCACCGGTATAGCTGCCATTCCACTCCAGCCCGTCGCCGAGCGCCTCGACGCCCCACAGCAGCTGCCCGACGAGCGAGACCACCCCGCCGATGAGCCCACCGCCACCCGTCGGGGCGGAGGTCGTCGCCATGATGTAGTACTCGCCCGTTGCCGGGTCCTGGTTGGCGCGCCCGCCATAGTGTTGGAGGCCGAGGAGGTCGAGTGTCGCGTTCAATCCCTGGTTGGCGCAGCCGCTCGCGGTGCTGTACACCGCATCGGTCGCGCTCACCAGGCCCGCACCCTGCTGGAACACTGAGTAGGCGAGTGTGCCGTTGGAGTTGACGGCGGGGTGCGCGCTCGACATCAGGCGGCACTTGACGTCGTCGGGACCGAGCGAGGGGTTCACCTGCAGCATGAGTGCGACCACACCGCTCGTGACCGCTGCCGCCTGCGACGTGCCCGACATGGTGAACTCATCGAAGGTCGGATTGACCCACTGAGGGAATTCCTGGGCGAGGGTACCGTTGTTGGGCGCGTAGGCGAGTATGTGGCCGCCCATGGCCACGACCTCGGGCTTCACGAAGCCCTCGAAGGTCGGGCCGACCGAGGAGAAGGAGGCCAACGTGTAGCGGCCCGGTTGCAGCGGGTGGTAATTGTCGGTGACCGCGCCGACGGTGATGACGTATGGCACGTTGCCGGGCACACCGACGGTCATCGGCCTGGGTCCACGGTTGCCGGCCGCCGCGACCACCACGATGCCGGCGTTCCACGCCGCGATCACCGCCTGATCGAGCGGGTCCTGCCAGTAGAACGAGCTTGGCGGTCCGCTCAATGACAGGTTCATCACGCGGATGTTGTAGCGCAGCTTCTGCGTCAGCACCCACTGAATGCCCTTGATCACGTTCGAGTAACTGCCGACGCCGTTGGCATCGAGCACACGCACCGAGACCAGGTTCACCCCCGGGGCGACGCCCTGGAAGTTGCCGGTAGTGGCGACGCCGCTGCTGGCGATGATGGAGGACACGTGCGTGCCGTGTCCGTAGAGATCATTGATGCTGGTGTTGTTGCTCGCGACCGCAGTCGTGAGGCCGCCGAGCACTTGCGTCAATGCCGGCTGCTGACTGGCCGCGATCACATCGTACTGCGCCAGCACGCGGCTGCGGGTCTGGCCCGGAGCACTCTGGTCGGGTCCGAGCTGGCTCCAGATCCCCGAGTCGACCACGGCCACCGTCACGCCCTGACCGGTGACGCCGCCGAGCTGCAGCGGCTGCGCCGCCACCTCGCTCGGGTAGTAGGTCTCTGGCAGGCTGCCGCGCGTCGAGCTCGCGGTGACGGGCGCATCCACGTAGATCTCCAGAGCGGGCACCTCTGCGTGGTGCAGCGCCTCCACCTCTTCGGCCGCGAGCTCCGCGGCGACCGCGCGGATGATGGACAGATCGCCGGTCACCCGGCCGCCGGCGCGCCCCACGGCGCTGCCAGCCTCGCCGGCGCTCCTCGCCTGCACGATGTAGGCCTGCCGCTCTGGCGGCGCGGCCGGGCGCGGCGCTTGCGGCGCGGTCCTCGCGGGCGTCTGTGCGGCGGAGGCCGCCGCGGACATCGGTGCGCGTATGGCCGCCACCGTGGCCGCAGCCGGCGGCTCGGCGCGCATGCAGACCACCAACGCCAGCAGCAGCAGGAGGGTGCACGCCGCCAGCAACCAACGCTCCGTGTGATCCTTCATCGCCATGACCGCATGCAACTCTTGGTGTTAGCGCTTGCGAGCATTGTCCCGCGCGCGGCTGTCGCCAGACAGGGACATCACGCGGGCGGAAGTGCGATCTGCGTCGCAAACATTGAAGTGCGCCGCTGTTATGTCATCGGCGCAGAGTCGTACGCGAGCGCGGCTGAACATAACAGTGTGGCGCGAGTGCGCCGCGCGCAGACAGCGTGTGGACTGCCACTCAACGCTCGTTGATTGTCAGTGGAAATCCCGCGAGCGCGTCGTGAGCTCACCGAGCAGCCGCGAGCGATCGATGAGCCGGTGAGCGATCAGGTGCGTGACACCCTCCTGGTGCTGTAGCTCGCCATGCACTTCGAGTAGCCGCGACTCGATCATGGCGCGGCGCTGTTCCCGGCCGACGCTCTCCCAGACGATGACATTCACCTGCCCACTCTCATCTTCCAGAGTGATGAAAGTAACGCCGCTCGCCGTCGAAGGCCGCTGGCGCATGATCACGATACCGGCGGTGCGCACGCGTGCGCCGTTCCCCGCCGCAATCAGCTCGGCTGCGCAGCTGAGCGCCGCAGCGCTCAGCCTTTTGCGCAACAGTGCCAGCGGATGTCTCCCCAGGGTGAGCCCGAGGGAAGCGTAATCCGCCACGATCGCCTGACCCTCGGTCGGTGCGCTGAGCAACGGCCGCCCTTCTGCCACGCTCCCCGGAGATGTGGCCGCCGGCACGAGCGGTAACGGCCGTTCGGTGCCCGCCACCTCCCAGAAGGCGAGATGCCGGTTGCCGCTCAGGGCTGCGAGCGCACCGGCGGCCGCGAGCGCCTCGAGATCGCCGCGGTCGAGCGCGGCACGGACGCCGAGATCCTCGATACCCCTGAAGGCACATGTGTTGCGCGCGGCGACCAGGCGCTCCGCCCCGCTCTGCGAGAGAGACTTGACCAGGCGCAGGCCGAGCCGCAGTGCCGGCTCGCCATCTTCCCGCCGCTCGAGGGTCGAATCCCAGTGACTTATGCAGGCATCCACCGGTCGCACCTCGACACCGTGTGCGCGCGCATCGCGTACCAGCTGCGCCGGGGCATAAAAGCCCATGGGCTGGCTGTTGAGCAGCGCGCAGGTGAAGGCGGCGGGCTCGTGGCACTTCAGCCAGGCGGAGTCGTAAACGAGCAGCGCGAAGCTCAGGGCGTGAGACTCGGGAAATCCGAACTCGCCAAACCCCAGCATCTGCTGATAGATGCGCTGTGCGAACTCGCTTGAGTAGCCCTTGGCGTGCATGCCGCTCAGCAACCGCTCGCGAAACGGGTCGAGCCCGCCGCTCCTCTTCCATGCACCCATGGCGCGGCGCAGTGCATCGGCCTCGCCAGGCGAAAAGCCCGCGGCGACGATCGCGATCTGCATCACCTGCTCCTGGAAGATCGGCACGCCGAGTGTGCGATGCAGTACCGCGCGCACTTCCTCGCCCGGATAGTCCAGCGCCTCCGCGCTGGAGCGCCGGCGCAGATAGGGATGCACCATGTCGCCCTGGATGGGCCCGGGACGCACGATCGCGACCTCGATCACCAGGTCGTAGTAACAACGCGGCTTGAGGCGTGGCAGCATCGCCATCTGTGCGCGCGACTCGATCTGAAAGACGCCGATGGTGTCGGCGCGGCACATCATGTCGTAGACCTTGGGATCCTCGGCCGGCAGCTCACCGAGGGAGTAGTGCGTGCCGCGATAGCCGTTCACGAGCGCAAAGGCCCGCTTCAGCGCCGTCAACATCCCGAGCGCCAGCAGATCCACCTTCAGGAGACCTAGATCGTTCAGATCGTCCTTGTCCCACTGCACCACGGTGCGCTCGGGCATGGCGGCGTTCTCGATGGGCACCAGCTCTTCCAGCAGGCCCTGCGCGATCACGAAGCCGCCCACATGCTGCGACAGATGCCGGGGAAAGCCGGGAAATACCGTCAACTCGCAGGCGAGCGGCAGCAGCCGTCGCAGCCAGGGACTGCCGGCATCGAAGCCTGCCTCACGCACCCGCTCGGGAATGGTGGCGCTGCCGTCCCACCACTGCATGACCTGCGCGAGACGGCCGCACTCCTGCGGTGTCAGGCCGAAGGCCTTGCCGAGATCGCGCAGCGCGCTGCGCGGGCGGTACATGATGACGGTGGCGGCGAGTGCGGCACGATTGCGGCCGTACTTGCGGTAGACGTACTGCAGCACCTCCTCGCGCCGCTCGTGCTCGAAGTCGATGTCGATGTCGGGCGGCTCGTTGCGCTCGCGCGAGATGAACCGCTCGAACAGCAGCGACGCCCCGCGCTGCGGATCGACAGAAGTGACGCCCAGGCAATAGCACACCCGCGAGTTGGCCGCCGAGCCGCGCCCCTGGCACAGGATCCCCTGGCTGCGTGCAAACGCCACGACATCGTGAACCGTGAGGAAGTACGGCTCGTAATGCAGCTCCTCGATGAGTGCCAGCTCGTGTTCGATACCCACTCGCTCCGCAGCCGGCACGCCGCCGGGCCAGCGCCAACGGGCTCCCTCCTCCGTCAGACGCCGCAGGTAGCTCGTCGGAGTCTCTCCGGGTGGTACCAGCTCGTGTGGATACTCGTAGCGCAGCTCATCGAGCGAGAAGTGACAACTCCGCGCCAGCTCCACGGTAGCCGCGAGCAACTCGCGCGGATAAAGCCGCTCGAGCCGTGTGCGCTCGCGCAGGTAACGCTCGCCATTGGCGTACAAGCGTGTGCCGAGCTCAGCGATCGGCTCGTTCAGGCGGATAGCCGTGAGTGCATCCTGCAGGCGCCGGCGGTCGCGCACGTGCATGTGCACATCCCCACTGGCGATGAGTCCGATGCCGGACTCCGCGCCGATGCGGGTCAGCGTGGCGAGGCGCCTGGCATGCTTTCCCTCGCGCAGCAGCTCCACCGCAATGCGCAAGCGGCCCGGCGGAAAGCGCGCGGCGAGCCACAGCAGCTCCTCGGACTGCGGCCGGGCCGAGGGCAGCCACAGGATGAAGCACTGCTCGGGAGGGAGCGCCTGAAGATCCTCGCGCGTAAGGTTGTACTGCCCCTTGGAGGCTCCCCGGCGGCCGCGGGTGATGAGGCGGCACAGCCGGCCGTAACCGTGCCGATCGATGGCGAGAGCCACGAATTTCAGTCCGCAGCGGAGCTGGAACTCCGCGCCGATGATGAGTTTGAGCTGACGGCGTTTCGCCGCCATGTGCGCCCGCACGACCCCGGCCACCGAGCACTCATCGGTGATGGCAAGCGCGCTGTAGCCGAGCGCATCGGCCTGCTCGACTAACTCGTGCGGATGCGAGGCGCCGCGCAGGAAGGTGAAATTCGAGAGACAATGCAACTCCGCGTACGCAGGCTCGCTCACCCGAAAACCCCGTGCAGGAACCATTGGTGAGGCTCGGTGCGCTCGCGGAACACCCATAGCCGCATGCCGTAGCGGTCCAGCGCCCTGTAGTAATCACGCGCGACTTCTGCCCCATCCCACCACCCGGTCTCGACCCGCTCGGGTTCACTGACCAGCCGCAGCGGGCCGCGACGGCGAGGAAGGCCATCGGGCGCAGCGAGCGGTTGCGGTATGGGTAACAGCCACAAGGGCCGGCTCGGCAGCGCTTCCTCCTGTGCGCAAGTGCCTGCCAGGCGCCGGGGAGCGACCGCGGGCGGCGGGGTGATTGCCCAGGCGAATTCCGGCCGATGTTCCGCGCGCAGGGCAAGGCCATGCACTGACTCGGAACCCAATCGGGCGCGCAGGCGGTCGATGAGACCCTCGCTCTCTTCACCAGTCTCACCGCCCTGCTCGCCGGGCTGCCACAGCCCGCGCCTTGGGGAGCGTAGCGGCATCAGCTGATCCGCCCGCAGCTCGAATGCGCGTATCGGCTCGGGCAGCTGCAGTGTCTGCAGATGCTCCCCAAAAAGTGCACTGAGCTGCGGCCCATCGGCGCATGGCGCCGCGAGGCTGAGCACGCAACTCGTCGGTGGGGCGTTGCGGTGCACGAGCCGGCATTCGAGCTCCACCACACCGCGCTGATGTGCGGTAAGAAATTTACCGAGTGCATCGAACAGCGGTTCGAGTGCGGTGAGCAGCCGGCCATGATCGCTCAGCTCGCAGTCGAGCTCATGGCGGCGGCGAAAGCGCACCGGTGCACGATGAGTCGCGCGCACCTCGGGACTGCGCCCGGTGAGCGCATCGAGCATGGCGAGCTGCGCCACACCGAAGCGGCGTGCAAAACCCGCGCGTGGCAAGCGCAGCACAGCGCCAATGGTGCGTACACCGGCGCGTGCCAGACGCGCACGTGTTTCCTCCGGCCAGCGCAGCGCCCCGATCGGCAGCGGCGCGAGCTGACCTACCAGCTGTGCGAGCTCCGTGACGACCAGCGGTTGACCGGCGCGCGCCGCGGTAATGGCCGCAAGCGGTGTGGGTGCGAATGCGAGCACGGGCCGGAGCTGAAAACGCAGGAACTCTGCGCTGATCTCACGACGCAGACCCTCCACCTCCCCGAACAGGTGCAGGCTCCCCGCGATTTCGAGCAACAGTCCATCGGGGGGTGCGAGACTCACACGTGGAGTGAAGCGTTGCGCGAGGTTCGCCAGCGGCGTGAGTCCTGACAGCGGTTCGACTCCGCTCAGATGCAGGCCAGCCCAGAGCTCATGGTGGACTGATGCGCGTACCGTGCGCCGTACGCTGCGCAGTGGCACATTCGGCGGTTCGGAACCCCTTCGCGCGGGGGATATGCCGATGGATGGCAGCGGACGCATGAGTCAACTGCCGGGCCAGGGAAGATCGAGGGCACCACGCCAGGCGCTGCGTCCTTTTATAAGAGTCAGCCGTATGCCGGCAGTCGACGGCTCGAGACCCACGCGCAGTAAGGCTGCGGAGGCCTCGCGCGCTGCGCGCTGCGGACGAAACAGCACACCGAGCGTGCGGCCGCGCTCGGCAGCGAGTTGCAGACGGCGGGTATCGCGCGGTTTCGGCTGCCGCACCCAGCCGAGCACTGCATCGCAGGCACCTGAGCCGAGCGTCTGCTCGAGAGCCCATAAAGGTTGTGCTCCGGCGACGACCGCTACCCGATCGAGCATCACTCCGCGCGCAGCAAGTGCCGGTGCAAACGGCACGAGTGGCGGTGACACCCACACGCACCAACGCGCCGCGGTGGCCCGTGTCAGCGCAGCCAGGGCGGGCACGAGCACTGTCAACTCGCCGCTGCCGAAGCGGGAAACCAGGATCTCGATCAGCCCGGTGCGCGGCCAACCGTGGTCGGGAAGGTGCTGATCGAGCGCCGCAAATCCGGTCGACAATCCCGATCGCCGCGCGGCGCTGCGCCCGCGCCAGATGGCAGGATGCTCGAGCAGCCGCGTGATTTTCGGATCGCCGACCACCATGCCAGCTCACGCAAGAACTCGGATTGAACCTCTGACGGGAACGGCATTGCCGCAGCGCAGCGGCCCGCGCTCACATCAGCCCGCTGGCACGTCCGCGCCGCACCACGCCGACCACGATCCCCTCGATGAGCAGCGGTTCTTCTCTCAGGTCGACCCTGATCGGCTCGAACTCGCTGTTCTCGGGCAGCAGCCACACGACCGGACCCTCCTGGCGATAGCGCTTCACGGTGACCTCGTTCTCGAGCCGCGCGACCACGATCTGCCGGCTGCGCACTTCGGATGTGCGGTGCACCGCGACCAGATCCCCATCGAGGATGCCGGCATCCTTCATGCTCATGCCGATCACCCTCAGGAGGTAATGCGGCCGGGGCTGGAATACCTCGGGATCGATCTGCAGTCGCGACTCGAAATTTTCCTCCGAGAAGATGGGCTTGCCGGCGGCCACCCGGCCGATGAGTGGCAGCCCCATCTGTTCGCGTATGGTGTCCTTCAGCTGTATCCCTCTCGAGGTGCCCGGCACCAGTGCAATCACGCCCTTGCGGGCGAGTGCCCGCAGATGCTCCTCCGCAGCGTTTGCCGAACGGAACCCGAGCTCATGAGCAATCTCCGCCCGTGTCGGCGGCATGCCGGTTTCGGCTATGAAACGCTGGACCAGGCGCAGGATCTGTGTCTGACGGGGGGTGAGATCGGACATTTTGATCTGCCTGTCTGAATATACAGCTGTAATTATATCCAGATCGAGGGCCGCAGCAAGAGCCTCATTTCTTCTCTCCACCGCCAGGTGGCTTCGCAGTCCATCCGCACGAGGGCTGCGCCGCCGGCAACGCTTCCGCGCGGCAGCGCTGCTGAAAACAACACAGCTGCGACTCGAGCCTCGCTGTGCGCCCTGCCCGCCCTGAAGTCCGCAGGTACTGTGCCCGCGGTACCAACAAGCACTGCGCCGGAAGCTTCACTTGCGGCCGCGCTGCCGCTGCAGGAGGAAAATTTCCTTGCCGAATCCGCTTCCAACGCGTACACGTTCATCCTGCATTCATTCGTACGCTCCACGCGCCAGCTGTCGCATGCAAAAGACAGACTCCGTGTTTGGAGTTGCATTCCCGGGGTAAATTTGATGCAGTTACCGTCCGACGAGTACGGACTTGCTTCACCGGAGTCGCATCCGTTAGCTAGGAATCCCGAATCAACAACCCAAAGGGGACGTTTATGAAGTGTGCGAGCGTTGTAAAGGTCGCGGCTGCCGTTGCAGCGGTAGCCGGAATTGTAGGTTGTACGGATCTGAAACCCCTCCAGGCTCAGGTCGATGACCTGAAAGCCCAGGTGGCGAAGAACGCCAGTGATCTGGCCGGCGCCAAGAGCGCAGCTGACTCGGCCAACAGCGCGGCACAGTCGGCCAGTCAGGCGGCGAGCGGTGCGCAGAGCACGGCGAACCAGGCATTGGCTGCGGCGCATGCCAGCCAGTCCTGCTGTGACGCTACGAATGAGAAGATCGACCGCATGTTCAAGCGGTCGGTGTCGAAGTAAAGCTCTCTTCTTAGCCGCATGTCAGAACGCCGCGCAGATGCGCGGCGTTTTTTTATGACTGCCGCCCGCGCAGGCCGGCCCAGGCTCGTGGCATTCAGTAGCGCACCAGCGCTGATCCCCAGGTGAAGCCGCCACCGAAGGCTTCGAGCAGCAGCAGCTCTCCGCGGCGGATGCGCCCATCGCGCACCGCTACATCGAGCGCCAGCGGTACGGATGCGGCGGAGGTGTTGCCGTGATCCTGCACGGTGACGATGACGCGTTCCATGGGGATTTCCAGCTTGCGGGCGGTCGCCTGGACGATGCGGATATTGGCCTGATGCGGCACGAGCCAGTCGAGTGAGCTGCGATCGAGTCCGTTTGCCGCCAGCGTCTCGTCCACGACTTGTCCGAGTTTGGTGACCGCAATCTTGAAAACTTCGCTCCCCACCATGCTGATGGCGAGCTTCGCTCCGAAACCCTTCGACACACCGCTGGCGCAATAAAGCAGATCCTTGTACTCGCCGTCCGAGTGCAGATGGGTCGAGAGCACACCCGCTGTCGCGGCGGGCTCGAGCAGCACCGCACCAGCCCCGTCGGCGAACAGTACCGCGGTGCCGCGGTCGCTCCAGTCGGTAATGCGCGAGAGTGTCTCGGCGCCGATCACCAGCGCCCGCCGCGCCTCTCCGCAGCGCACATATTTGTCGGCGATCGACAGCGCATACATGAAGCCCGCACATGCGGTCTCGAGGCTGAAGGCCGGGACGCCGCGGCACCCGAGGCGCTGCTGCAGGAGCGTACCGCAGTTCGGGAATACCAGGTCCGGGGTGGTGGTGCCAAAGGCAATGAAGTCGACCTCCGCCGGCGCGACTCCCGCTGCCTCGAGCGCGCGCCGTGCGGCGTGCTCCGCCAGATCGACCGTGGTCTCTCCGTCTGCGGCAACGTGGCGCCGCTCGATGCCAGTGCGCGTGCGGATCCACTCATCGGTGGTATCGACCATCTTCTCCAGGTCATGATTGGTGATGATCTTCTTCGGCAGGTACGAGCCGGTACCGGCAACACGCGAATAAATCAATTCACCGCCCCTTCGGCCTGGAGTGCCTGCGCAATGTGTGACATCAGCCCGCGCCGCGCGGCAAGCGCCGCCGTGCCGACAGCCCGCGCAAACGCCACACCGTCGGCGCGACCGTGGCTTTTTACCACGATCCCCGACAGCCCGACCATGCAGGCGCCGTTGTAGCGTCGTGGGTCGAGCCCGGTCGCCGCACGTCGCAACACCGGGCGCGCGATGAGCCCGGCCAGGCGGTCGAGGAGCGACATCTGGAATTCCTGGCGCAGCCGGTCGGCGATCAGCCCCGCTACGCCCTCCATGGTCTTGAGGGCCACGTTGCCGGTGAAACCGTCGGTCACGACCACATCGACGTCCCCGGAGAAGATGTCGTCTCCCTCGACGAATCCGACGTAATTGAGACCGCTCGCGCCGATCAACGCGTGTGCCCCCTGCACGAGCTCGTGTCCCTTGATGTCCTCTTCACCGATGTTGAGCAGGCCGATACGCGGAGAGGCTACGCCGTACACGTCGCGGGCCACGATGGCACCCATCGCGGCGAACTGCCGCAGCTGCTCGGGAGTCGCCTTGGTGTTGGCGCCGAGGTCGAGCATGTAGGTGTGCCCGTGGGCGGCCGGAATGGCCGAGATGATCGCGGCCCGCTCGACGCCCGGGAGTGTCTTGAGCACGAAATGCGCGATCGCGGTCAGCGCTCCGGTGTTGCCGGCGCTCACGCACGCCGCGGCGCGCCCGGTGTGCACCTGATCGACCGCGACCCGCATCGAGGAGTCCTTCTTGCGACGGATGGCTTCGCGAGGTTTCTCCTCCATGCCCACCACCTGGGTGGCGGCCACCACTGCGACGCGCGTCCGCACCGCAGCCGGCAGTGGCGCGAGCGCGGCACCGATCAGTCCCGGCTCTCCGACCAGGAGCGCCTCGAGCTGCGGATCATCGGCCAACGCGCGCAGCGCGCCGGCAAGGTACTCGCGCGGCTCGTAGTCGCCGCTCATCACATCGATGGCGATCGGCAGCACGCCGGCCCCGGGGTCTATGGATGCGATACGCGCTCAGTCCTTCTCTTCGGTCTCGGCGGGCTTCTCGAGTACCCGTCGGCCGCGGTAGAAACCGTCGGGGGTGATGCGGTGGCGCAGGTGTGTCTCACCCGACTGCGGATCACTCGACAATGCGGGCTTCGCAAGCCCATCGTGTGAGCGATGCATGCCACGACGCGAGGGGGTTTTGCGGCTTTTCTGAACAGCCATGGATCAGCTCCTGAATCGAACTCTGCAACTCTAGCGTTTCAACAGGTCCCCGAGGTTCGCGAACGGCCGATGAGTCTCGCCAACCGACGGGTCTCGCTCGGCCAGCGTGGACCCGCTCGCGCAGCGTTCGCGGTCCTCGTGCAGCGGCACGATCGGCAGCACCAGCAGCAGCTCCTCCGTGAGGAGCTCGCCGAGGCTGATGCGGCCCCCGGGAGCCAGCACCGGCTCGCGCTCGAGGGGCACGCGGGCGGTCTGCGACTCCGAAGTAATCAGTGCGATGCGGCTTTCTGCCGCGAGCGGCCGCTCCAACGGCTGCAGGCAGCGTTGGCACTGAAGAGTGACCGTGCCGCTGAATCGCAGGTCAGCGACCGGCATGCCCTCCTCGCGCCCGAATCGCGCACGGCCCTGCACAGTGCCGGCCACCCCGGCCCGCAACGAGCGCAACCCGGAAAGCTCGGCGAGCGGCACAGCAAAATCGACGTCGGCTTCCCCATCGGCCAACCGGTCGACCTCGAGCGGCTGCGACCAGGGCGTCACGTCAAACCACCTCTCTGCAAGTCCCGGGGGCCTCGCATGGGGCGCGTATAATAGGTACCGACCTCGCCCAAGTCAAAACGGGATCCAAGCTAAATCCTTGTTTCCAGAAGGCGATTCTCATCGCCGAAAGAGCTCAGTGGCTGCACTGATCCTTGCCTCCACCTCGGTCTACCGCCAGGCGCTCCTCGCTCGGTTGGGACTCCCCTTCGAGACGCTCGCGCCGGGAGTGAACGAAGCGCACCGTCCTCAGGAATCTCCCGCCGACCGCGCGCTGCGGCTCGCGCTCGAGAAGGCACGCGCCGTGGCGCGCGCACATCCGCAGGCGGTCGTCATCGGTGCGGATCAGGTCGCCGCCTGTAGCGGCCGGATTCTCGAGAAGCCCGGTGATGCCGTGCACAGCCGGCAGCAACTCGAGGTGCTCAGCGGCCGCGCGGCGCTCTTCTACACCGCCTGTGCAGTGATGGGCGGCAGCCGGGAGGTGCACCTCGCGCATGTCGATACCACCAGTGTGCTGGTGCGCGAGTTGAGCGCCGCGGAGATCGAGCGTTACATCGCGCGCGAGCGGCCCTACGATTGCGCGGGAAGCTTTCGGGCGGAATCCCTCGGGATTGCGCTCTTCGAATGCATCGAGAGCCGCGACCCGACCGCACTCATCGGCCTGCCGCTGATTTGGCTCGCCGGGGCGCTGCGCGAAGCGGGTTTCCCGCTCCCTTGAGGTTTGTGCCGCGGGCGCGACCGCGATGCGCGGCGAGCCTGTCGATGAATGCCGAAAGCTCCGCCGGAAGCGGCGTGTTGATACTGAACTCCCCGCCCCGCGGCCAGGAGAAACTCAGGCTGTGGGCATGCAGGAACATCCGCGTGAGGCCGAGGGCGCGCAGGGTCTCGTTGAAGGCCGGATCGCCGTACTTCTGATCGCCCGCCACCGGATGACCCACGTGTGCCGCGTGTACGCGGATCTGATGCGTTCGTCCCGTGTGCAGGGTCACTTCCATGAGCGTCGCGGTCCTGCCGAAGAACTCGACCGGTCTGAAGTCGCTCACTGAAGGCTTGCCGGAGGATCCCGCGCGCACCGTGCGCTCGCCGCCGGCGCGGGTATCGGTACGCAGTGGTACGTCGATACGCCGGGTACCAAAGTCCCACTTGCCCCTGACCAACACCAGATAGCGCTTCTCGAACGTGTTGTCCCGCATGAGCGCGTGCAGCTCGCGCAGCGCCGGCCTGCGCCGGGCGATCAGCAGGCAGCCACTCGTGTCACGGTCGAGCCGGTGCACGAGCTCGAGCGTTTCACCGGGCCGCGCCGCACGCAATGCCTCGATGACGCCGAAGCTCACCCCGCTTCCCCCGTGCGCGGCGACGCCAGTGGGCTTATCGAGGACGAGGAGGTTCTGGTCTTCGTGCACGATGGCGCGCTCGAGGCGGGCGACGAGCTCCCGCGGCGGTTGGCCCGGCTCTTGAGGGGGCGCGAGGCGCACCGGCGGAACACGCACCCGGTCGTGCAGACGCAACCGCTGCTCCGGGCCGGCGCGGTGTCCGTTCACCCGCACTTCGCCCTTGCGGATCACCCGGTAAACGCGGCTTCGGGGAAGCCCCTTGAGGAGGCGCTGGAGGTAGTTGTCGAGACGCTGTCCTGCCTCCTCCTCGCCGACCTCGAAATGCTGCACTCCCGAGTGGCTTTCGCCCCGGTGCTGCGCCCGCGTCGAGTTTTTTGCGTAAGACATTGTTTCTACAATGGTCTGTCGAGTATACTCTGGCCGTGGTCCGCCAAGCGGACGCACCAATCGGCGGCGGCACAGCCGTCGCCCGTTTAGTTGGTCTCCTGAAGCGAGGCCATCGTTTGGGCCGCCAGGAACGCGTCAGCTGCGTCGAGCATCCAGTTTTTCGGACTTCCGCAGCCCGCGCCGTCGGTTGAGTTCACCGAAGATTACCTTTACGACCGCCCTATTGGACCGCGGTCATTAACGTGAATAACGAGACTCTCTCTCATTCGCCGGGTTTAGGAAATCTTCGCGGCCGCGGGCATAAGCTCCCGTGGCCTCCCGCGGTGTGCTTGACGGCCCTTTACTGCACAGTAGGGGCACATGAAGAGAATGCTAGTGAATGCGACTCAGGAAGAGGAGTTGCGCGTCGCTCTGGTTGATGGACAAAAGTTATTTGACCTGAGTATCGACTTACCTTCCCGCGAACAGAAGAAAGCCAACGTCTACAAGGCGCGTATCTCGCGCATCGAGCCTTCACTCGAGGCCTGCTTCGTCGACTATGGCGCCCAGCGCCACGGCTTCCTCCCGCTCAAGGAGGTTTCCAAGGAGTATTTCCGCCAGACACCGCAGGGCGGGCGGATGAACATCCGCGAGCTGCTCGCGGAGGGCCAGGAAGTCATCGTGCAGGTCGAGAAGGAGGAGCGCGGCAACAAGGGAGCCGCGCTCACGACGTTCATCAGCCTCGCCGGGCGCTTCCTCGTGCTCATGCCGAACAACCCCCGCGCCGGAGGGGTCTCGCGCCGCATCGAGGGTGAAGACCGCGATCAGATGCGTGAGGTCATGAGCCAGCTGAAGATTCCCGACGGCATGGGCGCCATCGTCCGCACCGCCGGCGTCGGCCGCTCGGCCGAAGAGCTGCAGTGGGACCTCGATAATCTCAAGGTCCAGTGGGAGCAGATCGAAGCCGCAGCGAAGGATCGCGCGGCGCCCTTTCTGGTGTTTCGCGAGAGCGATGCGGTCACCCGGGCCATGCGCGACTACCTGTCCGATGACATCGGCGAAGTGCTGGTCGATAGCCAGGCGGCTTTCCAGAAAGCGCAGGAATACATGCAGCGCTTCATGCCGGCCGATGCACAGCGCCGCCTGAAGCTTTACACGGATGACATTCCGCTTTTCACCCGCTTCCAGATCGAAAGCCAGATCGAGTCTGCCTACGCGCACAAGGTACAGCTGCCCTCCGGCGGCAGTATCGTGATCGATTACACCGAGGCGCTGGTGTCGATCGACATCAATTCTGCGCGCGCGACGCGCGGCAGCGACATCGAGACTACCGCAACGAATACCAACCTCGAGGCGGCCGATGAGATCGCGCGGCAGCTGCGCATCCGTGACATCGGCGGGCTGATCGTCATCGACTTCATCGACATGGAGTCGAGCAAGAATCAGCGGGATGTCGAGGACCGCCTGCGCGATGCCGTGAAGATGGACCGCGCACGCATTCAGATCGGCCGCCTGTCGCGCTTCGGGCTGCTCGAGATGTCCCGGCAGCGTCTGCGACCCTCACTCGGGGAATCGAGTCACATCGTCTGTCCGCGCTGCGTGGGGATTGGCAGCATCCGCAGCGTCGAGTCGATGACGCTCGCCGTGCTGCGCCTCATCGGCGAGGAGCTGCGCAAGGATCGGACGGCGCGGGTCATCGCGCAGGTGCCGGTCTCCGTGGCGACTTATCTGATCAACGAGAAGCGTGAATGGCTCCGTACGCTCGAGGACAAGAGCGAGGCGGAGCTCATCATCGTGCCGAATGAGAACATCCAGACTCCGGAGTATTCCATCAAGCGCGTGCGCGATGATGAGATGGAGTTGCCGGAGCAGCGCCAGGCGACGTACCTCATGCCGACGGCGCCGGAAGTCGCCGAGCCCGGCACACAGGAACGCAAGCCTCCGCAGGAAGCGGCTGTCGTGGCGCCGCTCATGCCCGCCACCTCCGCCCCCATGGGCGCGCAGCCGGCAACAGCCTCTGCGCCGGCGGCTCGGGCCCACGGAGGCTTCTGGTCACGCTTCAAGCGGATGCTCGCTGGCGAGCCGACGACTCCACAAGCGCCCGAGCCGGCGCCGGAGGTGAGTGCTCCCCGCGCGGCCCGCGCTCCAAGGCGCGATGACGGACAGCGGCGCGACGGTCGCCGTGAGCATTCCCGCCATGGCCGTTACGCCGACGGTGCACGCCGTGAGCGCGACGGTCGCCGCGACGGACGCGACCGGGAGCGCGGGCGCGATCATGGCGAGCGTGATCGCAATCGCGACCGCAGCCGGCGGCACGAACCGCCGGCCGAGCGTGGCGGCGAGCGTGGCGGCGAGCGCGCCGGCGAGCGTGTCAGCGAGCGCAACGTCGACCGCAACAACGGTGAGCGCGAGCGCAACGCCCTGTCCGAGGCGCCACGTCCGGAGCTGGCTGGTGGGAACCAGGGCCCGGGGCCATCCGGTGAAGGACGCGCGGAACGTCCCGAAGGCCGCAGCCGCGGACGCCGCGGACGGCGTCGTGGGCGCCGCGGGGGCGGCGGTGCACGTGAAGGTCTCGCCTCTAACTCCGGTGAATTTCCGTCCGCTCCGGCATCGGCCGCTTCGGGCAACGGCGAGCATGACAGGCCCAACCCGCCGGCCGACCCAGCAGCGCAGGAGCCGGCGCGCGAGCGACGTCCCGAGGCGGCGGAGCCCGCGGCACACGAGTACCGTTCCGAGCCACGCGAGCCGGCGACTCCCCATGAGAGCGTGCCGCTTGGCCACTTCGAACCGACCCCGAAGCCCGAGCCCGGAAACGCTGCCAACAAGCCCTACGTGGTGTGGTCATCGGCGCCGTCGCAGAAGGACGCTGGCGACCGCGGTCCGGAGGAATGATCGCAACGGAGCGGCAGCGGCGCGCATCCTGCGCGCCTGAGCGCTAAGCCGCGCGGGTGCGCTGACGGAGGTAGCTCAGCAGCCCGCGCGCGGCGCTTTCGACGAGATCGAGCACCTCTTCGAAACCATTGGGCCCGCCGTAATAGGGATCGGGGACCTCCTGGCGCTCGGGCTGAGGACCGAATTCCAGAAAGAGACGCACGCGCTCGCGTACGTGCTCCGGCGCGCGTCTGCGCAGCGCGGCGAGGTTCTCGTGGTCCATGGCGAGGATGAGATCGAAACGCTCGAAATCGCCGGGCTCGACGACGCGCGCACGCAGCGAATTGAGGTCATAACCACGGCGGGCCGCGGCCGCGCGCATGCGCGGATCGGGCGCGTCCCCGATGTGGTAGCCCGCGGTTCCGGCTGAATCGACTTCGACTTCGAGCTCGGGTGCCTCGAGTGCCGCGAGCGCTCGCACCACAGCTTCGGCCGTGGGCGAGCGGCAGATATTTCCCAGGCAAACGAACAGTACCCGCATGGGTCTGTATTTTATCGCCGAGTCTATCTGACGCTGTAGCCCCGGCCCTCGAGACAGGCCCGGATGGCGCGCCGGTACTCCTCGCCCCTGGCAACGGTCTGGTCCGGGGCCACGCCACCGCCCGCCTGAGTGGGATCGAAGCCGGTTTGTGACGAGGCCCACTTGTGACAGTCGTAGCGGTCGTTGGCCTGCTGGTCGGGCGACTGACCGTGTTGCGGGTAGACGTAGATGTCCTCGCCTTCCGGGTGCGCATCCCCGGGTGCCGGCGGAGGTGCTCCGGGATAAGCCGGGCCCTGCGGGCCCTGAACCGCGCTGCCCTGATCGCCGGGTGGCTGGACCACCTCATAGCCCTGCGGGCCGCCGTAAACGTAGTAGGTTTGGTTCGAGTAGTAGTACGGAACCCCGCCGAACCACACCGTGGTGTAGAAGGGCGGCAGCACCGGCACAAACACTCCGACCGGCGGGGCTACGACCACGTAACGCGGCCCGCGCGGGGCGTACCACACACCGCCGGTGTAATAGAAGTGCTCGCCTCCGTGCGCCACCACGTAGGGTCTGCCGGGCACGGTGGCCACTTCGACACCGGGCGTCGTGTAGTAGTGGTTGTGACTGTAACGGTTGTCGTAGTGCACCGAGTACGGTGCCTCGCGTGGCGCGTGCCCACCGTGGCCGTGCTCGGGCTGCTGCGCCAGCGCGCCGCTAGTCAACAAAACCGAAAGTCCCGCCGCAGCCGCCATGCAGCTCTTTTGCTTTGTGCTCACGAGGTCACTTCACGCTGTAGCCACGTGCATCGAGACACGCACCGAGTGCTCGCCGGTAATTGGCAGCCCTCTGCTGCACCTGGGCGAGAGCACGCTGGTCGGTCACGGTGACCGTCTGCGACTGACGCGCGCTCTGCTCCGCGGCGGTACCGATCGCACCGCCGACGACTGCCCCTGCGAGCGCAGGACCCGCTCCGCGGTACGGGCCGCCGATGACCGCACCGAGAATGGCGCCGGTGACGGCCCCCGCAGCAGTCCCCGATCCGGGCGGCGGCCCGCTCACGACGTGCACCTGGTGCTGCGGCGGCACACCAGGTGCACTCGGGTCGAACCCCGTCTGCTGCGTCGCCCAGATGCTGCAGTCGTAGTGATCGCGGTCCTGCTGCTCGGGAGACTGGCCGCGCGTCGGATACGCATAGACATCGGAGCTCACCTGCGGCGGCGGCGGGCGCGGGGCATACACCGTCCCGACCGGCGGCGGCGGTGGCGGTGCGGGCCGCTCCTCCGGCGGCGGCGTCGTCGCACAGCCAGGTAAGAGCGCCGCATAGCTTGCGAGCATCAATGTCAGCATCGCGCTGCGCAGACCAATGCGCGTGAGAGTCTTCATCGTGTCAGCTCCAGCATCAAAACCCACTCCCCGCAAAACGCCGCTGGCAACCCCACCGTTGACAATGCAACTTACGGAAGTACCTCGAGTTTTGACGCCGCTGGCGGGCGACAAGTTCCTGCTGCCCGGCGACTCCGGCGCGGCCTGCGCTCGAGGCCAGTGTGAGCAACTGTGTCGACGCGAAAACGGCTGCGGACATATTCAGTCTAGCCCGCTCACGGCGCCGATGAAGCGATCAGCGCCCTGACATGTTCGAGATCTGCGAGCGTGTTCACATCCGGGCCGGGCATCTCGAGCGCATCCGCGACCGCGATAGGCATGGCGTTTTCGAGCGCCCGCAGCTGCTCGAGCTTCTCGCGCTCCTCGAGACTTCCGCGCGGCAGCTGCGCAAGGCGCAGCAGCGCGCCCACGCGGTAGGCATAAAGACCGCGATGACGCCGCGCGCCGGCGAAGTCCATCTGCGTCCCGAGGCCTGCGGGCGCACTGTCGCGATTCCACGGAATGGGCGCACGGCTGAAGTAGAGCGCAAACCCGTCACGGTCCGTGACCACCTTGACGACGTTGGGATCGAGCAGCTCAGCGAGCGATGCGATTGGGGTGGCGAGCGTCGCGACCTGTGCCGCGGCATGGCCGGCAAGAAGCTGCGCGACCTGAGCGATGAGTACCGGCGGAATGAGTGGCTCATCGCCCTGCACGTTCACCACGATGTCGTCGGGCGCCCAGTTGCTCCTGCGCGCGAGCTCCGCGATGCGATCGCTCCCCGATGCATGTGCGCTCGCGGTAAGCACCGCATCGGCGCCAAATCCCCGTGCGGCTGCGACGATGCGTGCATCGTCGGTGGCGATCAGCACCTCGCGTGCGCCGGCGGCACGGGCCCGTTCGTACACCCACTGCAGCATCGGCTTGCCACCGATCGGCTGCAGCGCCTTGCCGGGAAGCCGGGTCGAGGCATAGCGCGCCGGAATCACCACCCGGAACGGCTGCGCAGCCTGCGGGGCCCGCTGCTGCACTGCTCAGCGATCGAGCAGCGGATCGTCCGCTGCGAGCTGACGCGCCTCTTCCTCGAGCATCACCGGTACTGCGTCGCGTATCGGGTACGCGAGCCGGTCCATGCGGCAGACAAACACCTGCGCTTCGCGGCGGAACTGCAGCGGTCCCTTGCACACGGGGCATGCGAGTATCTCGAGCAATCGTGTATCCACAGCTAAGGACCTCCCGCGCGCGCGGTGCCGCGTACCTTCGCCAGCACGCGTGTCAGCAGCTCCTGCGCATCGTGCGGCGCGAGCTGTGCGCTGACCGGTACGTACCACAGCCGTGCGTTGGCGAATGCGCGGCATTTTACGGCATCTTTCTCGGTCATGAGCACGGGCAGCGCGTCGGCAAATGTCACCTCGGCGGCGGTGAGCGGATGGTGATCGGGAAATGCGTGCTCGATCACCTCCATGCCCCGAACCTGCAACTCGCCGAAGAAGCGCTGCGGGTTGCCGATGCCCGCCACCGCGTGCACGCGCTCACCCTGAAAGGACGCGAGTGGCCGGCGCTCGCGCTCATCGAGGCTCACCGCCTCGCTGGCCACGAGCTGCATGCCGAGTACCGCAGGCGGCAGCAGCGCAGCGAGCGAGCCGTGGATCGCGTTGCCATTCACGATTATGGCATCGACCTGCAGTAAACGTGTGGTGGGCTCGCGCAGTGGGCCGGCTGGCAGCAGCTGGCCGTTGCCGATGCCGCGCGCGCCATCGACCACGACGATCTCGCAATCGCGTGCGAGGCGCAGGTGCTGCAACCCGTCGTCGGCGATGATGACGTCCACGCCTTCAGCTGCGAGTACCCGCGCCGCGGCGAGCCGATCGGTGCCGATCACGGTGGGGCAGCCGCTGCGGCGCGCCAGGATGAGCGGCTCATCGCCTGCATCCTGCCAGCGGGAAGCCGCGTCGACTCGCCGGGGTTCGCGGCCGTTACGGCTGCCGTAGCCGCGCGCGACGATGCCAACACGCAGCCCCGCGCCAGTCAGCGCCTGCGCCAGCCAGAGAGTGAGCGGGGTCTTGCCAGTGCCGCCCACGGTGAGGTTGCCGACCACCACGACCGGCCGCCCGGCGCGCGCGCTGCGCGCCCACCCGGATCGATAGGCGCGCTGGCGCAGCGCCACCGCCCGTCCGTACAGCCACGCGAGCGGTCGCAGCAGCGGCGCACGCGCCTGCTCGCGGTACCACAGCTGCGTGAGCTGTCGCTCCATCGCCGCCGGGCTCGTCAGTCGGAAAACTGCAGCCGGTGCAACTGCGCGTACAGGCCGCCGTGCGCCAGGAGGTGCGCATGCGTGCCACTCTCGGCGATGGTGCCGGCGTTGAGCACCAGGATGCGGTCGGCCTGCTCCACGGTGGAAAGACGATGCGCGATGACGAAGGTGGTGCGATCGCGCAGCAGCTCGCCGAGGGCAGCCTGGATGTGCCGCTCGGATTCGGTGTCGAGGGCGGAGGTGGCCTCATCGAGGATCAATATCGGCGCGTCCTTGAGCAGCGCGCGCGCAATGGCAATGCGCTGCCGCTGTCCGCCCGAGAGCAGCATGCCGCGATCGCCGACCACGGCGTCGAGTCCGCCGGGCTGGGTGCGGATGAACTCGAGAATGTGCGCGGCTTCCGCGGCACGCTCGATGTCGGCATCGGGCACCTCGCGTCCGAGAGCGATGTTGTCGCGGATGGTGTCATTGAACAGCACCACCTCCTGGCTCACCACCGCGATCTGCTCGCGCAGGTTGCGCAGCTCGAACTCGCGCACGTCGCGGCCGTCGATGCGCACGCTGCCGCGCGCGACGTCGTAGAAGCGCGGCAACAGGTTGACCAGGGTCGACTTGCCGCTGCCGGAGCGCCCGACTATCGCCAGCGTCTCGCCCGGCGCCACCTGCAGCGAGACATCCGCGAGCGCCCTCGGCAGCTCGCCCTCCGCCGCCGCTCCGCGCCCGCCTGCCGGATAGCTGAACCAGACGTGCTCGAACTCCACCGCGCCGCGCACGCGCTTGGTGCGAAACGCGCCACCCTGCGGCTCGGGCTGCTCATCGAGCACCTCGAACAGGCTCTGTCCGGCGGCAATACCCTGCTGCAGGGGACCCGCGACCCCCACCAGATCGCGCAGCGGCTGCGCGATGCTGACGAGCGCGGTGAGAAACCCGAGCAGGTCGCCCATGCTCATGCGCTGATTGACTGCGTCGCGGATGGCAATCGCGAGCACGATGGCGGCGCCGATGGCAGTGACCAGCTGCACCACCGGATTGGATATTCCGCGCGTCAGGATCAGCTTCATGTTGGAGCGCAGGTTGTGCGCGTCCACCGCATCGAACTGGCGGCTGAAGTGCTCCTCGGCGTTGTACACCTTGATGAGCCGCGGCGCCTCGAGAGTTTCCTGCGCGACGCGGGTGACGTCCCCCATCGAGTCCTGAATGCGGCGCCCGTAGCGGCGGAACTTGTAGTTGATGACCGAGACCAGCCAGCCGACCAGCGGACCTAGCACGAGCGCGATCAGCGTCAGCCGCACATTGATCCACAGCAGGAAACCGAGCGAGCCGCTGATGGTGAGCGCGGTGCGCATCACCACGACGACCGAATCGGTGGCGGCCTGTGCGATCTGCTCGCTGTTATAGGTGAGCCGGGACAGCAGCGCGCTGGAGGAATTGCGGTCGAAGTAGCCGATGGGCAACTGCAGGATGTGACGAAACAGCTCGCGCCGCAGCTGACTGATGACCTCGCGGCCTATCTGCCCCATGAAGAACGTCTGGGTGAAATCGCCGATGCCGCGCAGCACGAACAGTCCCACCAGCCCGACCGGAATCCACACGATGGTGCGCGGGTCCTGATGCACCAGCGTGCCGTCGCCGAATTTCTTGGCGAACAGCGCGAAGCTCGTCATGGTGGCGGCGAACAGCACCCCGCCGAGTATGCCGAGGAGGAAGCGGCCGCTGTGCGGCGCCAGGTAGCCGAGCAGGCGTCGATAGGTGGGAAACGCACCGGCGCCGGCGAGGGGCAGCCTGCTCCCCGTCGCGCGCGCCGCTCGGCTCGTGTCGTTCAAGGCTTGCTCGCCGGCTCTTCCTTGACCGTTGCGATATTAACCTCGGCGAAGCCCAGGCGCCCGAGCACGTCCATGGCGGTGATGACGGACTGGTGGGTCGCGTGCGCGTCCGCCCGCAGCGTGACGCGCACGGCACGATTGCTGCCGGCTTCCTTGAGCAGCGCCGCGCGCAGCGTCTCGGGGCTCGAGTTGATCAGCTCGCGCTGATTCACCAGATAACTTCCCTGCTGCGTCACACTCACCACCAGCGGCTCGCCGCTCACCTTCTGCGTGGGGACGGCGCTCGCCTGCGGCAGATGTACGCGCAGCCGCCCCTCGTCGGTGAATTTGCTCGACAGGATGAAGAACACCACGAGCAGCAGCACCACATCGATCAGCGACACGACGTTGATCTCCGGCTCCTCGTGGCGGCGGGGCTTGAGATTCATTGCGCGGTTGCTGCGGCCGGGCTCAGGCGACGGCTACGGCGGCGGGCCCGACGCGCTCGCGCGAGCGCGCCGCCTCGAGCGCATCGGCCATGCGGATGGCGTGCTTTTCCATCTCCACGACGATGCCATCCACGCGACCGCGCAGGTAGCGGTAGGAAATCAGCGCCGGAATCGCCACGCACAGTCCAGCGGCTGTCGCGATCAGTGCCTCGGCGATGCCGCCGGAGAGCGCACGCGGGTCGCCCATGCCGCCGGCCATGATGGCATTGAACGCGCGGATGATCCCGGTCACGGTGCCCAGCAGCCCGAGCAGCGGCGACACACCCGCGATCGTGCCGAGCGTGTTGAGGAACCGCTCCAGCTCGTGCACCACGTGGCGGCCCGTGTCCTCGAGACGTTCCATGAGCATCTCGCGCGGCCGGTGGCGGTTGGCGAGGCCGGTGGCGAGCAAACGCCCGAGGGGGGAGTTCTGCTCGAGCGCCGCGATCACCTTGTCGTTCACCTGGTTGGACTCGATCAGCTGCCAGACCTTTTGTGGCAGCTCGCGCGGCAGTACCCGCTTGTCCTGCAGCGTCCACAAGCGCTCGAGAATGATGGCTGCGGCGGTGATCGAGCACAGAATGATCGGCCACATCAGCGGGCCGCCGGCCCGCACTATTTCCCACATCCGACGCGATCCTCACACAGCCCGCGACTGCAAAGGCGGCATCATACCGGAGGAGCGCGCGCGCTCAAGGAACTGCGTCCCGGGCGTAGCGCACATTGCGTGCCGGGGGCTTCTGGTACAGTCGGCGGGGCCGATGCCGCGCCATCTCCTGAAACGAATCGTCCCGGCCCCGCACTCGCTGCAGGAGCGCTGGTTCGTACGGATCTTCGGTGAGCGCATTTCCGACCCGCATCTGTGGACCCTGCATCGCCGCGGCGTGACCTACGCCTTCGGCGCCGGAATCGCCATCGGCTTCATCCCGCTGCCGGTACACCTGCTCACCGCCTGCACGGTGGCGATGATCTGGCGGCTCAATGTTCCGGTGATCTGCGGCACGACCTTTTTCGTCAACCCCTTCACCGCCATGCCGATCTACTATCTCGCCTACCGGGTGGGTACCGCGCTGCTGCACGTGCGCACCAGCCACTTCAGGTTCCATCCCACCTGGGAGTGGTTTCGCCATGGACTCCTGCCGGTCTGGCAGCCCTTCGTGGTCGGTTGCGTCGCCTGTGCGCTGGTCGGTGGTGTGCTCGGTTGGCTCGCTCTCGAGGTGCTGTGGCGCTGGAGCGTGAGGAGCCGCTATCGCACGCGCCACGAGCGTCACACCACCCAGTCCGCTTCGGCCTAGGCGCCCTCATGCGCCGGCACGGGTGAGGAGTGTTCCGCCCTCGAGCTCGTAGATGTGCTCCATGCGGCCGGCGAGTCGCACGTCGTGCGTCACCACGACGAGGCTGGTACCGCGCTCGCGATTGAGCTCGAGCATCAGGGCAAAAACGCTCTCGGCATTGGCGCCATCGAGATTTCCGGTGGGCTCATCGGCGAGCACCACCGCCGGCTGTGTCACCAGCGCTCGCGCCACCGCGGCCCGCTGGCGCTCGCCTCCCGAGAGCTGATGCGGCCGGTGATCGAGCCGCGCGCCGAGACCGACGCGCTCGAGCAGCGCGCGCGCCGCGCTGCGTGCGGCGGCGACCGGGCTGCGCCGAACCAGCAGCGGCATGGCCACATTCTCCAGGGCCGAGAACTCTGGCAGCAGATGGTGGAACTGATAGACGAAGCCGAGCGTGCGGTTACGCAGCACGCCGCGCTCGGTTTCGCCGAGTGAATGGATGTCGCGCCCGGCGACGCGCACCATCCCGGAGCTCGGTGGATCGAGTCCGCCGAGGATCTGCAGCAGCGTGGTCTTGCCCGAGCCCGATGCCCCCACGATCGCCACGCGCGCTCCGGGCGCTACCGTGAGTGCCACGCCGCGCAGCACCTCGAGCAGCACCGGCCCCTGGCGGAAGCTCTTGTGGACCGCCTGCGCCTCGAGAACGCTGTCACTCATGGCGCAGCGCCTGCGCGGGCGCGGTGCGCGCCGCGCGCCACGCCGGGTAGATCGTGGCGAGCACGCACAGCGCGAGCGCCACCGTACACACCTTGAGCACGTCGGTGAGCTCCACGTACGCCGGCAGATCGCTCATGTAGTAGACGCGCGCATCCAGGAACTGCGTGCCGAGCAGCCGCTCGAGCCCCGCCACCAGTGACTGCAGATTGTCGGCGAGCACCGTGCCGAGCGCCGCCCCCGCCAACGTGCCGGCCAGCCCGATGAGCACGCCCTGCACCGCGAAGGTCAGCAACACGTTGCGCGGCGCGGCCCCGAGCGTGCGCAGGATGGCAATATCCGTCTGCTTCTCCTTCACGATCATGACCAGCGTCGCGACGATATTGAACGCGGCCACCGCGACCAACATGAGCAGTATGACGAACAGCATCGACTTGGTGAGCTCGATGGAGCGGAAGAAATTGGCGTGGTCCTGGGTCCAGTCGGTCACATAGAACCCCTGGATGCCGAGCTGCTGTGAGACGCGGCGCGCAATCTGGCGCACGAGCGTCTGCGCGCGCAGCGGGTTGGCGAACGCGAGGCGCAGCCCGGTCACTCCCCGGGCGGAACGAAACAGGCGTGCCGCATCCTCCAGGTGTATGAGTGCGAGCCCACGGTCGAACTCGTACATGCCGCTGCTGAAGAGTGCCACCACGTGGAAGCGGCGCATGCGCGGCACCACTCCCGTGGGTGTCGCGGTGCCTTCGGGCGCGATCAGCACGATGTCATCGCCCACACCCGCGTGCAGCTCGTGCGCGAGCGCACTGCCGAGGATGACACCGTAACCGCCGGCCGTGAGGTCCTCGAGCCGCCCCGAGAGGAGATGCTGCGCAAGACCGGTGGCGGTGCGCTCTTCCTCGGGCAGCACCCCGCGCACGCCCGCCCCGGCCATGACGGTGCCGTGGGCGAACATGGCCTGGCTCGCGATGTACGGCACGGCTGCCTGCACCCCGCTCTCCCGGCGCACCGCCTCCTGCACCGCCTGCCACTCGGGCAGGGTGCCATCGAGCCCGGCGATGGTGGCATGCGCGGTGACTGCGAGGATCCGATTGCGCAGTTCGCGCTCGAAACCGTTCATGACGGAGAGCACCACGATGAGCGTCGCCACGCCCAGCATCAGTCCGCAGACGGACATGAGTGCGACGAAAGACACGAACCCTCGCCGGTGCGTCGAGCGCAGGTAACGCGTTCCGATCAGCCATTCGTAGGCGCTCATCGTGCTACTCGTAGCGCAGCGCCTCGGCGGGCGCCGTGCGTGCCGCGCGGACGGCCGGGTAGATCGTCGCCAGCGCGGTGAGCAGCAGCGCCGCGAGCGCGATGATGGCGATGTTGCTCCAATGCACCTCGGAGGGAATGGCGGTGATGTAGTACACGTCCGAATCCATGATCTGGAAACGGAACGTGCGTTCGAGAAAAGGCACGATGCGATCGACGTGCAGCGCCAGCAGCAGCCCGAGCGCCGCGCCGAGGGCGACGCCGAGCCAGCCGATGACCAGCCCCTGCGTGATGAATATCCCCATTACCCGGCGAGGCGCGGCCCCGAAGGTGCGCATGATGGCGATGTCGGTGCGCTTGTCGGTTACCACCATGACGAGCATCGCCACGATGTTGAAGGCCGCGACCGCCACGATCAGCAGCAGGATGAGCGACATCATGGTCTTTTCGATGCGGATGGCGCGGAAGTAGTTGGCGTTGTCCCGTGTCCAGTCGCTCACCTCGAGTGTCCGCGGCAGCTGCGCACGCAGCGCTGCGGCCACCACGGGTGCCGCGAGTACGTCGCGGACGCGCACCCGCAGACCCTCACTCACCGTCCCCGCGGGTCCCAGACCGCGCACGTCGGCGAGCTCGGCGAAAATGAGCGTCGCATCGTGGTCCTGCAACCCGACCTCGAACACCCCCGCGACCCGCAGCTCGCGCAGCTTGGGGGCCGGTGTACCGTCGGCCGCCAGCGTCGGCACGAGCAGAGTGAGACTGTCGCCCGGCGAGAGCCCGAGCCGCTCGGCGATCACCTCGCCCACGATCGCGCGTCCGGACTTGGGTGTGAGATCCGCGAGCCGGCCCTGTGCGATGGCGTGTCCGAGCTCGGCGACCGTGTCGGGGGCGTCAGGATCAATGCCGCGCAATATCACCGGCACCATCTCCGCACCGTGCACCGCGAGCGCCTGCACTTCGGCGTAAGGGGCGGCACCGCTGACGCCGGGGGTCGTGCGCGCGAGCTGCGCGATTTGTGGCCAGTCAGGTTGCGCCGCATCGCTCCTCTGCGCCGTTGCAGGCAGCGGCCGGTAGCTGGGCAATGCGGTGATGCGCACCGGGGAGCTCAGCGAGAGCAACCGGTCGCGCAGCTCGCTCTCGAAGCCATTCATGACCGAAAGAATGACGATCAGCGCCGCCACTCCCACGCACACCCCGATGAGCGAAGCCCAGGTAATGAAGGACACGAAGAAACGCGTCGAGCGCGCGCGCACATAGCGCAGGCCGACGTAGATCGGCAGTGGATGAAACATCGTGGCGATTTAACCACAGTTGGGCCCGTTATCAGACCTGCGTCACAAATCGCGTACCGTGCGGTAGCCGCGGGTTTTGACAGATTTTCCGCGGTGTTATAGTCGCAAGGAGTCTCGAGGAGAGTCGTCGCATGCAGACCCGCATCCTCGCCGCAGTGTTATGCGGCTGTGCGCTGGCGAGCGCCGCTGTTGCCGAAACCATCGTCGTGGACGATCAGGTGCAGGTGCGCGATTCACAGCTCCAGCGTCCGAAGCGCGGCCTCACGATGGACCAGGTGGAAAAGCAGTTCGGCGCGCCCTCCACCCGGCATGCGGCGGTCGGCGGCAGCTCCCAGCAGCAGCCACCGATCACCCGTTGGGACTACAGCGGCTTCTCGGTGTTCTTCGAGCACGATCGGGTCATCGACTCGGTCGTCGTCGGCGGTTCGATGGTCACGGGCAGCTCGGTCGCCGCAGGCAGCTGAAGATCCCGCCGCCGCGCATCTGCGCGCGCGGCCTTCCTCTCCTCTCCCCACGCGCCGAGCTCTCGGCGCCTCAGTGCTTTCACCTATCTCCTCGTGACACCAGAGATTTCACTTAAATGTGCTAGGCTCCCGCTGAAGACAAAAATCTCTTGAGGATTCAATGGCATTGGACAAAGCCTTGAGGGGGCACATTGAGGCCCTGGTCCATGCCGGGGCGGTGCGGAGAAAAACCGCAGCCGCACGGCTCGAAGCGGAAATCCGCCGGCGCGAAGAAGTCCTGAGGCAGACCTTTCGCCGCTACGTCTCTCCGAAAGTCGCCGACAAGATCCTCGAGGACGCGCAGCTGCGCGACACACTATTGTCGAGCGCCGATGTGCGCGCTCACGCGGTGGTGCTGTTTGCCGACCTGCGCGGCTTCACCAGCATATCCGAGCAGCTCGAGCCGCCACGCGTCGTGCCGCTGCTCAACGAGTATTTTTCGCTGCTCACCGAGATCACCTTCCGCCACGAGGGCACGGTGTTCCACATGGCGGGGGATTGCCTGATGCTTGGCTTCGGTGTGCCGCTCGAGCAGCCGGACAGTCCGCAGCGCGCCGTGAACGCCGCACGCGAGATGCTCGCGAGCTTCGGCGAGCTGGCGCGCTCCTGGAAGGAGCGCTACCACGTCGAAGCGGGGCTCGGTATCGGCATCAATGAGGGCGATGTGGTGGCCGGCAACATCGGCTCCTCCAGCTACATGAGTTACACGATCATTGGGGATGCGGTGAACATCGCCGCGCGGCTCTGCCAGCGGGCGCGCGCGGGCGAGATCCTGTTCTCGAGCACGCTCAAGCGCTCGCTCGACACGAGCGGCGTGGACATCGGTGCGACCCCTCTGCCCCCGTTGCAGCTGCGCGGCCGCTCGCACCCGATCGAGCTCTACTGCGTGCCACGCGTGTCGCGCATCAAGGTGACCGAAGGGCCGCTCGCAGCCTGAAGCGGATCGCGCTTTGCGTGCCCGGCTGGGGCGCGCGCAGGTAAGCTGATCCGGTGACCGACCTCCTCCACCCCCCGACCCCGGGCAGCGCCGCACCGCGCCTTCGCTGGCATCAGCTCTACGGCAGCGCTGCGGCGCTCGCGCTCGCGGAAGCGGTGCGAGCCGATGCCAGGCTGTATGTGCTGATCGCCGATGGGGCCCGCGAGCTCGAACGTCTCTCTGCGGAGCTGCAGTTCTTCACCTCGGGCGCGTTGCCGCTGCTGCGGCTCCCCGATTGGGAAGTGTTGCCGTACGACCTGTTCTCCCCGCACCCGGACATCATCTCCGAGCGGCTGCAGACGCTCTATGAGCTGCCCCACACGCGCAGCGGCTGCCTGATCGTCACGCCCGACACGCTCATGCAGCGCCTGCCGCCACGGCAATACGTACAAGGCCGGGCGTTCGAGCTCGTGAAGGGCCAGGCGCTCGCCATCGAGCCATTCCGGGAGCGGCTCATCGAAGCGGGCTACGCGAGCGTGAGCCAGGTCGTGAGTCCCGGGGAGTTCGCCGTGCGTGGATCGCTTCTCGATGTGTTTCCGATGGGCGCCACGACCCCGCTGCGCATCGATCTGTTCGACGATGAGATCGAGGCCATCCGCCGCTTCGATCCGGACACGCAACGCTCACTCGACACGCTGCCGAGCGTGCGGCTGCTGCCGGCACGCGAGGTCCCGCTCGACCCACAGGCCATCAAGGACTTCCGCCGCCGCTACCGCACGCGCTTCGAGGGCGACCCGAACCGGGGCAGCATCTATCGCGGCGTGAGCGATGGTGTCGCGCCAGCCGGGGTCGAGTTCTATCAACCGCTGTTCTTCGAGTCGATGGCGACGCTGTTCGATTACCTGCCCGGCGATGCGGTGATCGTGCAGGAGGCATCGCTCAGCGGATCGCTGCGCAGGGATTGGCAGCAGATCGGCGAGCGCTACGAGGAGCGGCGGCACGATCTCGAGCGGCCGCTCCTCGCCCCCGCCGAGCTCTTCCTCGAGCCCGAGCAGCTCGCAGCGCATTTCGAAGCTTTCGCCAGCATCACGCTCGATGCATTCAAGGCGGACCTCGAGCTGCGCGGTGAATCGGCCCTGGTGCGCAATTTCCCCACCACCGCACCACGGGAGCTGCGCATCGACGTGCGCGCGGCGGAGCCCTTCGCGCCACTCGATGCCTTCCTGCGCTCGTTCGAAGGGCGCGTACTGCTCGCGGCCGACTCGGCCGGGCGGCGCGAAATGCTGCACGAGATGCTGCGCGCCCATCAGCACGAAGTGACCCTGCTCGAAGGTTGGGACGCGTTCACCGCGGGCGATGCACGGCTTGCGCTCACTGTGGCGCCGGATCTGCGCGGGTTGACGCTGACCGTACCGCCGGTCGCCGTCATCGCGGAGGCGCAGCTCTTTGGGCCGCGCGCACCGGTCGAGCGCAGACGGCCCAAGCGGGTCTCGGACCCCGAGGCGATCCTGCGCGATCTGCAGGACCTCAATCCGGGCTCCCCGGTAGTGCACGAGGAGTATGGCGTCGGCCGCTATCTCGGACTCCAACCGATGGAGGTCGGCGGCCAGCCCGGTGAGTTCCTGGTGCTCGAGTACCAGGACGGCGACCGCATCTACGTGCCGGTGCACGCGCTGCATCTGGTGAGCCGCTACACCGGCGCGGCGCCGGAGAATGCGCCGCTGCACAAGCTCGGCACCGATCAATGGGCGCGTGCGCGGCGGCGCGCCGCGGAGCAGATTCGGGATGTGGCCGCGGAGCTGCTCGACCTGCATGCGCGGCGCAAGGCCCAGCCGGGACTCGCGCTCGCGGTGAGCGAGCTCGACTACCAGGCGTTCGCCAACGCCTTCCCGTTCGAGGAAACCGAGGACCAGGCGCAGGCGATACGGCAGGTGCTTGCCGACCTCGGCGGCGATCGCCCGATGGACCGCATCGTGTGCGGCGATGTCGGCTTCGGCAAGACCGAGGTGGCGATGCGCGCCGCGTTCATCGCCGCGCACGCCGGCAAGCAGGTGGCGGTACTCGCGCCGACCACACTCCTCGTGCAGCAACACCTGGCGAACTTCCGCGACCGCTTTGCCGACTGGCCGATACGCGTCGAGGGACTATCGCGCTTTGGCTCATCGAAGGAGACGCAGGCCGTCCTCGAGGGACTCGAGCAGGGCAAGGTCGACATCGTGATCGCGACGCACCGCCTGCTGCATGCGCATGCGCGCTTCAGGGATCTCGGACTCCTCATCATCGACGAGGAACACCGCTTCGGGGTGCGTGACAAGCAACGGCTGCAGGCGCTGCGCGCCAACGTGCACGTACTCACCCTCACCGCCACGCCGATTCCGCGCACGCTCAACATGGCGCTCGGCGGGCTGCGCGATCTGTCGCTCATCACCACCGCGCCAGCGGAGCGGCTGGCCATCAAGACCTTCCTTATCGAGTGGCACGCCCCGACACTGCGCGATGCGGCCCTGCGCGAGCTGCGGCGCGGGGGCCAGATCTACTTCGTGCACAACGAGGTGCGCACCATCGACAAGCTCGCCGCCGAGGTTCAGACGCTGGTGCCCGAGGCGAGCGTGCGTGTCGGGCACGGCCAGATGCGTGAGCGTGATCTCGAGCAGCTCATGGTCGATTTCTATCACCGCCGCTTCAGCGTACTGGTGTGCACCACCATCATCGAAAGCGGCATCGACGTGCCGACCGCCAACACCATCATGATCAACCGCGCCGACCGCATGGGCCTCGCCCAGCTGCACCAGTTACGCGGCCGCGTCGGCCGCTCGCACCATCGCGCCTACGCCTACCTCATCGCGCCTCCGCGCCAGGCGCTGGCGCCCGATGCGGCGAAAAGGCTCGAGGCCATCGAATCGATGGAGGAGCTCGGCGCCGGCTTCGTGCTCGCGACGCACGATCTGGAAATCCGCGGTGCCGGTGAGCTGCTCGGTGAGCAGCAGAGCGGTCAGATGACCGAGATCGGGCTCGCGCTGTATCTGGACATGCTCGAGCACGCCGTGAAGTCGCTGAAGGCCGGACGCGAGCCGCTGCTCGATCAGCCGCTCGCCGCGGCCACCGAGGTCGAGCTGCGCCTGCCGGCGTTTCTACCGGAGGTCTATGTCGCCGATGTGCACGTGCGGCTCTCGCTCTATAAGCGCATCGCCGCCGCACCGCAGGAGGCGGCGCTCGATGAGCTCACCGCCGAACTGCACGACCGCTTCGGTCCGTTGCCGCCCGCGGCGCAGAACCTGCTGCGCATCGCCAAGCTCAAACTCGCTGCGCGTGCCCTCGGCGTGCGGCGGCTCGATCTCGGTCCGCAGGGCGGATCGGTGCTGTTCGAGGAGCGCTCTGGAGTCGATCCGTCGACACTGGTACGTATGATCCAGAAGGGGGCGCGCGAGTATCGCCTCGAGGGTCCACTGAAGCTGCGGGTGTCGCGGCAGCTGCCGGCCGAGAGCGCACGGTTCGATTTTGCCGCGCAGTTGCTGCGCAGTCTCGGCGAGCGCCCGCGCATCCATTGACACGCCGGCATGTAGAATGGCCCGCATGAGCGTTCCTCGTGCGTCGCGGCTCGCGGTGAGTCTGCTGCTCGTGACGCTGCTTGGCAGCAGCGCCGCATCGCTCTCTCAGGAGCCGGCAGCAGCGGCTTCCGTGCCCGCGCCCGGCGCCACCAGCCCCGGCGGCACTGTCTACAACATCGAGATCATCGTATTCCGTGCCACGAGCGCGCTCGGCGCGCCGGAGAACTGGGGCGCGGAGGCGGGCGCCCGCAATATCGCCGGCGAGGAGTCAACGAGCGGCGGCGCGCAGATCGGACACTTCGTCGCGGCAGTCCCCTCCTCTGCCTGGCAGCTCGGCGAGCTCGAGAATCGCCTGCGCGCGAGTGGGCTATACGCCCCAGTCGCACACACCGCGTGGTCGCAGACCGCCAGCTCCTGGGGAACGCGCGCCGGCTTCTCGGTGCAGAAGCTCGGTATCGAAGTGCCGGGCCTCTCCGGGAGCGTATTCCTCGAGCGCGGCCAGTGGCTGCACCTCGGGATGGCGCTCACCTATGCCATGCCCTCTCCGCCGCAGGGGCTCGGTGCGGCGCCCGACACCCCCTTCACCATCAACGAAAGCCGACGGGTGCGTTTTTACGAGCGCAATTACTTCGACCACCCCGCTTTCGGCGTCATCGCGCTGGTAAGCCCGGTGCAGGGCGCACGGCCGCCCGGTCGTTAACGCTGCCGTCTCAGCTCTTACCGAGCAGCTGCGCCGCGTTGAATTCGAACTGCGGCACGTCGCTCCCCTGCAGCGCACAACGGACTCGGCTGCGCGCGGCAGCGATGAACCAGGTCTCGAGCGCACGCGGCTGGCCGCGGCCGAAGGCGCTCGGCGCGAGTACGGCCGCACATGGGGCGTGACCGGGATCGCGCACCGACTCGTAGCGGATGATCTCGATGCGAGCTTCGCGCGCGGCAGCGGCGAGCGCCTGGGTGCTCTCATAGCTCGTCGGATGGGTCCACAGGGCGCGCTCGCGCGCGAGTGGTGCGCGCGTCAGATCGAGCGCCGCCCGGGTGCGTACCGCCGCCTGAAAAGCGCTATGTGGCACGGGCTTCAGGTCGGGTGTCGCTGGAGAGTCGAGCAGGAAGCGCAGCCGCCAGTAGCTCTTCTCGGCGAGCGCGGTGCGCAGCGCCTCGGCGCCGTACCAGACACCCGGCTCGAGCGGCGCGCGGAAGCGCGAGCCGAGGTGCGGCCGGTAGCGATAGGGCGTCGCGAGCAGGTAATGCAACGGACGCACCGCTGCAGGAAGCGCGGGTTTACTCTCCTCGAGAACCGCCTCGAGCAGCGTCTGCTCCTCGAGCGAATCCGTGAGCCGCATGGTCGAGGCAGTATGTTGGGCCTCTACGACCCGCCATAGCCACCGGGCATAGCCGCGCGCCTCAGATGCGAGCGCGCGCGGCGTCCAGGTAGTCAACGGCGCGCACCAGCCCGGCGGGCTCCTGGATCAACTGCAGCGGGACTCCTCCAAGCGCACTGTTCTCGCTGCGCAGCCAGGCCTGTGCCGCCGCATCGTCCGAGCCCACGATCGCATCGAGCGCGCGGAACAGCCGCACGAACAGCGCCGCCAGCTGCCAGGGCTTGGACCCTGGTTCGAGCTGCCGCTGCCCGTTGGCGAGCCGGGACAGGGTCGCCGCGCTCACCCCGAGGACCGGTGCCAGGTCGGACTGTGCCAGCGCGAGGAATCGTGCGGCGCGCACGGTAGCCTTCGACAGCGTGGCCGCCGGGTCAGCTGCCGGACGCGGACGGGAGGTGCGGCGCGCTTTCATTTCATTAGCAATAATACGCCATTTTGGTTTCTATAGAAAATGAGTGCCGGGGTGCCGGCCCCTGGCGGCGGAGGCTCAGTCGGTCGATCGATCGGGTAGCGCGACGTTGCGATCCCGGCCGCGTGGCGTTTGCCGGGCGAATCAGCGCGCCGAGGTCCTCACCGCGGAGGGCTTGGCCACGGAGCTCTCGGCGGCGGAGAGTCCCTGGAAGTCTCCGGCTTCTGCCGTGACGATGCTGTCCTTGCCGTTCTTCTTCGCGCGCCGCAGCGCGGCCTGGCACGCCTTGAGCAGTCCCTCGAGCGCGAGAGTCCGCGGGGGCACCAGGCTGGCAATACCAGCGCTCAGGGTCACGTAGCGCCCCGCGCCCGCGGTGGGATGGTGCATCAGCAGATCGCGCACGCGCTGACACACTACCTGAGCGTACTGCGTCGCTTTCTCAGCCGCCTCGCCCTGTGTCAGTACCACGAAGGCGCCGCCCTCCCAGCGTCCCACGAGGTCGCCGCCACGGCGATACGAAGCGCCGATCACGCGCGCTATGCGCCGGATGCAGGCATCACCTGCAGAGCGGTCGAATTTTTCGTTGTAGGCGCCCAGGTCGTCGATGTCGAACAGCGTCAAGCCGATCTCGTGCGAGTCGCGCTGCGCGAGCTGCCAGTCCCGTTGCAGCAGCTCCTCGAAGTAAGCGCGGGAATGGAGTCCCGTGAGCCGGTCCTCCCGCAGCCAGGACGGAAGTCCCGAGGGAAGCCGCTCGGCCTGCTTCAGCCGTTCGCTGGCGTCGCGATGGTAGCCAATGAAATGAGTGAGCTTGTCCGCGCTGCGCAGCGGATGGATCACGGTCTCGTTCCAGAACATCGTGCCGTCCGGGCGGTAGTTGCGCACCAGCACGCGCGCCGTCTCGCCCTTGCTGACCGCTTCGGCGAGGCGCGTGCGGGCCTCCTGGTCGCGATCGGTTCCCTGCAGGATGCGCAGGTTGGTGCCAAGGAGCGCCGCGGCGGGATAACCGCACATCTGCACGAACGCTGGATTGACGAACACGACGGGGCAATCGCTCGATGTGGCATCGCAGATCACGACGCCCTCGGGCGCGCTCTCCACGACCACGCGCCAGGCCTCCGCCGTCCAGTTGTTCATGCACGGCTTCCCGGGTCGAGGGTCAGGGCCGGAGCCGCATTCGTCCGCGCGAGCAGCTCGCGGGCCCGCCCCCACTCGGGTGAAGCCTCCAGGGACGCGCGTTCGGGCGGCCCAGTGCGCCCGTGCAGGCGCACGAGACGCAGACTGGAAGCCGGCTGCGGCTCGAGGTCGAGTCTCGCCAGCAGCTCCAGGACACTAGCCCGATTGTTACAGACCGGTAGCATGTCGCAACCCGCCGACAGGGCCTGCCGCGCCCGGGCGACCACGTCCCCGTAGGCAGCGGCTGCCCCTCCCATGGACAGATCGTCGCTGAACACTACCCCCTGGAACCCCAGCTCTCCGCGCAGCACGTCGCGAATCCAATGCGCCGAGAGGCTGGCAGGGGCCGAATCGATGGCCGGATAGAGCACATGGGCGGCCATGACCGCGGGCAGGCCATTGGCAATGAGACGCCGGTAGGGGGTGAGGTCGGGGGCGAGGTCCGGGAGTGTCCTCCGATCGACCGGCAGGGTGTGATGTGAGTCCGCCACCACAGCCCCGTGGCCGGGAAAGTGCTTGGCGGTCGCCGCCATACCTGCCTCGCGCATCCCCTGCATCCAGGCACCGGCCAACTGGGCAACCGCGTTGGGATCGGCATGGAACGCCCGCTCCCCGATGACCTCGCTCACCCCCAGGTCCAGATCGACACAGGGGGCAAAGGAGATGTCCACCCGATGGGAGCGCAGCTCGGCCGCCATGAGCCAGCCGAGGGTACGCGCGAGCGCCACGCCTGCGCGTGCACCCAGATCGAACTCGTGCCCGATGCGGCGCGCGGGCGGCAATAGCGAAAAACCCTGACGAAAGCGCTGTACCCGGCCGCCCTCCTGGTCCACTGCCACGATCAGCGGAGGTGAGCGCACCGCGTGTATCGAGCTGACGAGCGCAGACAGCTGCTGTGGATCGAGGTAGTTCCGTGTGAACAGGATCACCCCACCCACCAGTGGATGGCGCAGCAGCTCGCGCTCCTCCTCGAGAACCTCGGTCCCCGCGAGATCGATCATCAGCGGGCCGAGACTCATGCGTGCAGGGCCGCCTCGCGGTCGCCGCCCGAGTGCGTCAGCAGCGCCAGGGATTCAACGTGCGCGGTGTGCGGGAACATATCGACCACCCCGGCAGCTGCGAGCGTGAAACCGTGCTCGTGCACCAACACCCCCAGATCGCGCGCCAGACTCCCCGGATGGCAGGAAATATACAACAGCCGCCGCGGCGCAAGCCGCGCGAGGGCAGGCAGCACCGCACGCGCGCCGGTGCGCGGCGGATCGAGCAGCACGTGGCTGTAGTCGCGGCGCATCCACGGCAACGCCGGATCGGGCTCGGCCGTAAGATCGGCAACGTGAAAGTCGAGGTTACCGAGGCCGTTGAGGCGGGCGTTGCTGCGGGCGCGCTCGACGAGAGCGGCGTCCCCTTCGACCCCGGTCACCTGCGCTGCGCCGCGGGCAAGCGGCAGACTGAAATTACCGAGCCCGCAGTACAGATCGAGCACACGGGCCGCGGGGGTGAGCTCGAGCAGCTCCGCGGCACGCTCTACGAGCGACTCGTTGACGACACCGTTGACCTGGATGAAATCGGTGGGGGCGAACTGCAGCTCCAGGGCGAAGCGCGGCAGGCGATAGTGCAGCGGCTCGCGCGCTCCGCCGAGCTCGCGCACGGACTCGAGCCCCGCAGGTTGCAGGTAGAGGCGCAGCGCGTGCGCTGCGGCGAATGCTGCGAGCTGCGCCTCATCCTCCGCACTCGGCGGCTGCAGCACTCGCAGCACCAGAGCCGTCGCGCTGTCGGCGACCGCCACCTCGATCTGCGGCAGCTGCTCGCGGATGCTGAGCTCGGTGAGCAGTGCTGCCAGGGCCGGGATGAGCGCACCCACCTGAGGCGCGAGTACCTCACAGGAGCTCAGCTGCGCCACATACGGCGCCGTGCGCTCGCGAAATCCGACCACCACGGTCTCCTTCCGGCGCACGAACTTCGCTCCGAGCCGCGCGCGGCGGCGATAGCCCCAGTGGGGTCCTTCGAGCGCACTCAACCACCTGGCCGGTGAGATCCGGGCGACACGTGCGAGCGCATCGCGCAGTTCGCTCTCCTTCGCCGCCAGTTGGGCTGCCGGCGAGAGGTGCTGCAGTGCGCACCCGCCACAGACTCCGAAATGCGGGCAACGGGGCACCACCCGTTCCGGGGAAGCCTCGAGCACCTCGAGGAGCTTCCCTTCATCGTGCTGGCGGTGCCGGCGCGAACGGCGGAAGCGTACGAGCTCCCCCGGGAGCGCCCCGGCTACGAATACCGTCTTGCCGCCGTGTACGACTCCTTCGCCTTCGTGTGTGAGGCCCGCCACACGTGCCGTCTCCGCGGCGTCTGCCGCCGTAGCGCGGGGCGTGGCGCCCGGGGCGGCGTTCAAGCGGAGCCACCCTCCCAGGCCTGCAGGAAATCCGCCAGATGGGGCTCCTGCGCCGAGCTCAGGCAGCTGCGTACCCGTTCGAGCTCCTCCTCGTGCTGCTCGAGGGTGAGCTGGCCGCGCAGCTTCTGGAAGCGCAGGTAGATCAGCCAGGTGTTGAGCACGTCGGTCTCGCAATAGCGGCGGATGCCGAGGACATCCCCCGCTTGCCACGCCTCCCAGACCTGACTGCCATCGAAGCCGAGCTTGCCGGGAAGCCCGAGGAGACACGCCACGTTGGCGAGGGACACCCGGTTGCGCCGGTCGAATCCGGACAGCACATCCATCAGGTCGGTGTGCCGCCAGTGGTAGCGGTTCAGGTAGTTGTTATAGCGAAATGCATCATCGCCATCGCCCATCTCCCAAAAACGCGGCGCGTGGGCGCCGGTGAGCAGGGCGCGGTAGGTCAGCACCGGCAGATCGAAGCCGGCGCCGTTCCAGGACACGAGGTTCGGCGAGTAGCTCTCGATACCGTTGAAGAAGCGCTGTATCAACTCGCCCTCAAGGCTGCCGAGCTCGCCGAGGCTCCACACCCTGAAGGTCTCGCCGCTGCGTAACGCGCAGGAGATCGCCACGACCCGCTGCTGCTCCGGAGGCAGGAAGTCGCCGCCCGCACGCTGCCGGCGCAGCGCAAACATCGCTTTGGCGATCTGCCCATCCGCGAGCCCCGCGAGTCCGTACAGCCGGCGGCCGAGATCGACATCCGGCACGGTCTCGATGTCGAACACCAGGGTGTTCATGAAGCCTTCAGCAGCACTGCGACCGCGACCACGAGGCCCCGCTCATCGCTCAAGGTGACGTGAGCCTCGCCGACACCGAGACCACGCCGCACCCGCTCGCCGCGCTCGGAGAACACGACTTCCGGCTTCCCCCAGGAGTTCTGCACGACGCCCACATCGCGGATCCACACTCCGTGGGCGAAACCCGTGCCCATCGCCTTGACGATCGCCTCCTTGGCGGCAAAACGCATGGCGAGGAAGCGCGCGGGGCGCGCGGTGAGCGCGAGCTGCGCGTGCTCCTGCGGCATGAGCAGGTGCTCGATGAAGCGCGTACCGAAGCGCTCGAGCGTCTGGGTGATGCGCGCACTCTCGAGCACGTCGACCCCGATGCCGAAGATCACGAACGTGCCTCGCGCATCAGGGCCTTCATCTCGCGCACCGCTGCCGGCAGTCCCACGAACAGTGCCTGTGCGATGAGCGCGTGGCCAATGTTGAGCTCGACGATCTCGCGCACGGCCGCAACCGGTTGCACGTTGTGGTAGGTAAGACCGTGACCGGCGTGCACTTCGAGCCCGAGGCTGGTGGCGAAGCGCGCCGCCGAGCGCAGCCGCTCGAGCTCGGTGGCCGCGCCCGCACCGCGTGCCTCGGCGTAGGCTCCGGTGTGCAGCTCGACCACCGGCGCGCCGGCGGCATGCGCGGCCTGGATCTGCCGCGGTTCGGGATCGATGAATAACGCAACGCGCACGCCGGCGGCCGCGAGGCGCGCGGTCGCCTCGCGCACCCTGGGTGCCTGCGCCGCGACATCCAGTCCCCCTTCAGTGGTGATCTCCAGGCGCCGCTCCGGCACGAGACAGCAGTCTGCCGGGTGCACCGCCGCGGCAATGGCGAGCATCTCGTCCGTCACTGCCAGCTCGAGGTTCATGCGTGTCTGCAGCAGGCCGCGCAGGGCGAGTACGTCCTGGTCCTGGATGTGGCGGCGGTCCTCGCGCAGATGCAGCGTAATGTTGTCCGCGCCCGCCTGCTCGGCGGCGAGCGCCGCGTGCACGGGATCGGGATAACGTGCACGCCGCACCTGCCGCAGCGTCGCGACGTGATCGATGTTTACCCCGAGTTCGATAGCGACGCTCATGGGGCTGCTCCGCGCTTCATCGCTTTCGCCACGAGGCGCGTCGCGAGTGGGCGCCCCTCCAGACATGCGCCGAGCGCGGCCTGCAGTACCCGCCGGGCATCCTCGAGCTCGCGCGCGCCCTGCAGGCTCTCACGCGCGAGACCGAGGAGTGAGTGGCCGCACAGCGCCCGGGCGCTGCCCGGGGCGGAAACGAGGCCGACACCGGGACGGAAGTCATAGTATGCATCGGGCTCGAGCGGCAAGCCCGAGCGCGCCTCGGTGGCGAGATCCAGCCCGTAGCCGAGGACCTGCAGCAGACGCTTCTCGAACACACGCAGGCACGGCGCGAGCGGCACGCCAGCGCGCAACTGCTCGAGCGTGCCGTGGTAGTGGTCGAAGAGCTCAGGCAGCGGGTCGTGGCGCGTGGTGAGCTTGAGCAGCAGCTCATTGAGGTAGAACCCGGCGAGCAGACACTGCTGCGGGAGTGGCACGGCGGCTGCCGCACGCTCGGCTCCCGTGAGCTGGGCTGCCTCGCCACGCCCGCTGAAGGAGAGCAGCAGCAGCTGAAAGGGCTGCAGCACCGGGGCGAGTTTCGCACCCGGGCCGCGCACCCCGCGTGCAAACAGCGTGACTCGCCCGTGCTCGCGGGTGAGCACCTCGAGAATGCGGCTGGTATCGCGCCAGGGATGGTGGTGCAGCAGGTAGCCCGGCGTGAGGGCGATGCGGCGTGGGCTGCGGCTCATTCCATCCCCAGCTCGCGCAGTGCGCGCGCGTTGTCCGCCCAGTTGGCCCGTACCTTCACCCACAGGTTGAGGTGTACCCGCCGCCCGAGCATGCCATTCACGGCCAGGCGCGCCGCGCGGCCGACGCGCTTCAAGCGCTCCCCGCGGGCACCGATCACGATCGGCTTCTGCCCTTCGCGATCGACCCAGATCACCGCGTCCACACTCAACACACCTTCCTCCTCGCTCATGCGCGGCACCTCGACCGCTATGCCGTAGGGCACTTCCTGGTTGAGCTCCAGGGTGAGTTTCTCACGGATGGTCTCGGCGATACGGAACCCCGGGCTGCGATCGGTCAGCTCGCCCTGCGGATAGAGCGGCGCAGAGCGTGGCAGCTGCGCCGCGATGGTGTCCCGCAGGTCCTCGATGTTCTGCGAGCGCAGCGCCGATACCGGCACCACGGCGAGAAACGTGTGCCGCGCGGCGAGCTCCGCCAGGTACGGCAGCAACCGCTCCCGTGGGCGCACGCGGTCGATCTTGTTCACCGCGGCGATCGCCGGCCGGCCCGCGCGCACGATGCGATCGAGCGCCAGCTGGTCCTCGTGCGTCCAGCGCAGTGCCTCCACCACGAGCACCACCAGATCCGCGTCCGCGAGCGCCGCGCGCGCGGTGCGGTTCATGGCCTTGTTGAGCGCACGTGCCGCCTTGAGGTGCAGCCCCGGGGTATCGACGAAGGCGATCTGTGCATCGCGCAGCGTAAGGATGCCGAGGATCCGGTGCCGGGTGGTCTGCGGCCGCGGGGTGACGATGCTGAGCTTCTCGCCGACGAGCGCATTCAGCAGCGTCGATTTGCCGACATTGGGCCGGCCTACGAGCGCGGCAAAACCGCTGCGAAACTCACTCTTTCCTGGGGTGCTCACTTAAAGGTGGTCCGGTGTCCGCCGCGCTTCGATGGCCTCGAGCATGGCTTGGGCGGCCTGCTGCTCGGCACGGCGGCGGCTCGAGCCGCCGCCTTCAACCCGCAGCGCGAGCCCCGGCACCTCGCAGCTCACCCTGAAGGTCTGGGCATGGTCCTCGCCTTCGATGCCTAGAATCAGGTAGCGCGGCAGAGTAAGACTGCGCGACTGCAGGTACTCCTGCAAGCGCGTCTTGGGATCCTTCAGCGCCTCGGGCGAAGGCAGCGCCGCAATGCGCTCGGTGAACAGCCGCGCGATGACCGGCTCGACCGCTCCCAGCCCGCCGTCGAGAAAAATCGCGCCGCAGAGCGCCTCGAGCGCATCGGCGAGGATCGACTGGCGGCGAAAGCCGCCGCTGCGCAGCTCGCCGGAGCCGAGCTGGAGTGTCTCGCCGAGACCGAGCGAGACGGCAATCTCGGCGAGCGGCTCACGGCTGACGAGGCGTGCCCGCAGCCGGCTCAGCTCACCTTCGGTCGCCAGCGGAAAGGCCTGGTAGAGACGGTGCGCGATAGCTAAGTTCACCACGGCATCGCCGAGGAACTCGAGGCGCTCGTTGTTGGCGCCCGGGGCGCTGCGGTGGGTGAGCGCCGCGCGGAACAGCGCGAGGTCATGCGGCTCGTAGCCCAGCCGCTCGCGCACCCACGCGGCAGGCCATCCGGCAGGGCTCATGTGGTCCTTAGTCGACGCCTCCGCCGCCGATCCGGACCTTCTTCTCGAAGGTGACGTGCAGCGACAGGTTGGCGAAGAGCGGTGCATCGTCGTCGTACTGGCACTCGATCACCCAGGCGGCGCCGTCCTTGGTGATCTTCATGTCCTTGACGGTCGGATACTCGACCATGTCGATCTCGAACTTCCTGTCGATGGTGGTGCGGATGGTATCCGGGGCCGAGCCCCCTCCTTTGAATTCGCTGACGGCCTGCTCCATGGCCTTGGAGACCTTCATGTAATTGAGATACACCGGCGCCAGTCGGATTCCGGCATAGATCACGATCGCAAGCGGCGTCAGCAGGAACACCCAGCCGATCGCTGTGACACCCCTCTGCCTGTTACGCATCGTCTCAACCCCCCTGGGCAGGCATCACTGGATGGTGGTGCCGATGCGGCTCCACATCGGTCCGCCCGAGCGCCCGAGGTCCCAATTGAACCAGATTCGGGTGGCCTTGCCGACCAGATTCTCCTCCGGGACATAACCCCAGGAGCGGCCGTCGTCGCTGTTGTCGCGATTGTCTCCCATCATCAGGTAGTGTCCCGGCGGCACATCGCCCACGAACGGCGGCATCCGGCTGCCGCCGGGCGCGTCCTCATCGCCGCACACATAGCCGCGCACCGCGTTGCGCTTGCAGCTCGGCAGCACCGGTTGGCGATCGAGCGCGACCGGACAGAAGATGGCCTGGTGCGCGTGCTTGCCGAGCTGCTCGTGGGCGACCGACATGTTGACGTAGCAGCCATCGTTGTAGCGCTGCCGGCCGACGTAGAACGGCACCGGCCGGCCGTTGACGATGATCAGGTTGTCGTGCACCTCGACGTGATCGCCCGGCAACCCCACCAGGCGCTTGATGAAGTTGGTGGAGGGATCGCGCGGGTAGCGGAACACCACCACATCGCCCCGCTGCGGCTCGCCAACGTCCACCACCTTGCGGTTGAGCACCGGGAGGCGCAGCCCATACGCGTACTTGTTGACGATGATGAAATCGCCATCGAGCAGCGTCGGCATCATCGAGTCGGACGGTATGCGGAAGGGCTCGAACACGAACGAGCGCAGCAACAGCACTACCAGCGCGACCGGAAAGAAACTGCGTGCATAGTCCACCGTACCGGGCTCGGGCGTCTGCGCCGGGTCCTTGCCGGCGGCGCGCGCCGCGGCGGCCCGCCATCGGCGCAGGAGCAGATGATCCACCGCCCAGACCGCCCCGGTGAGCACGGTGATACCGAGCAGTACTGCGCTGAAGTCGAGCCGCTCCGCGACCAGCAGCCGCAGCACCGCGCAGGCGATCAGCACCGGCAGCGCGCTGTAGAGGAAAGTCATGAACGGCGCGTCCTGCGGCGGCGCCGCGGCGGCGATCAGCCGCTGCGGGCGCAGAAACCAGTCATCGACGATGCAGATGAGCGCTACCGGCAGTGCCAGCCAGGAGAGCAGAACGATGATCGACATCAGGGACTGTGGCATTGGGAGACCTTAGTGTTTACGGCCGACCTGCAGCACCGCGAGGAATGCTTCCTGCGGGATCTCGACCTGTCCGAGTTGTTTCATGCGCTTCTTGCCCTCTTTCTGCTTCTCGAGGAGCTTGCGCTTGCGGGTGACATCGCCGCCGTAGCACTTCGCCAGCACATTCTTGCGCAGTGCCTTCACCGTGGCGCGGGCGATCACCGCGCTGCCGATAGCGGCCTGCACCGCCACCTCGAACATCTGCCGCGGGATCAGCTCGTGCATCTTGTCGACGAGCTCGCGGCCGCGCTGATAGGCACTCTCGCGGTGCACGATGATCGACAGCGCGTCGACCTTGTCGCCATTGATGAGGATATCGAGCTTCACCAGCGGTGCCGCGGCGAAGTGGCTGAACTCGTAGTCGAAGGAGGCGTAGCCGCGGCTCACTGACTTCAGGCGATCGAAGAAATCCAGCACCACTTCTGCGAGCGGCAGCTCGTACAGCAGCGACACCTGCGTGCCGAGGTACTGCATTTTCTTCTGTGTGCCGCGCTTGTCGTTGCACAGTTTGAGCACCGCACCGACGTGGTCGGGCGGCACCAGGATGCTCGCGGCGATGATCGGCTCGCGGATCTCGTCGATGGCGTTCGATGCCGGCAGCTTCGCCGGATTGTCGACGTAGTCGCTGCTGCCGTCGGTGAGCGCCACCTCGTATACCACCGTCGGCGCACTGGTCACCAGGGTGAGCTCGTACTCGCGTTCCAGGCGCTCCTGCACGATGTCCATGTGCAGAAGTCCCAGGAAACCGCAGCGGAAACCGAAGCCCAGTGCGCTCGAGACCTCCGGCTCGTAATGCAGCGCCGAGTCGTTCAGCCGCAGCTTGGCGAGCGCGTCGCGGAATTTCTCGTAATCCTCGGAGTTGACCGGGAACAGCCCCGCGAACACCCGCGGCTTGATCTGCTTGAAGCCGGGCAGCGGCGTCGCCGCCGGGCGATGCTCCAGAGTGATGGTGTCGCCGACCGGCGCGCCATCGATCTCCTTTATGCCCGCCACCACGAAGCCGACATCGCCCGCAGCCAGCTCCCGCTCCACCACCGGCTTCGGCGTGAAGCGGCCCAGACGATCGGCGAGATGACTGCGGCCGGTGGATACCACGCGGATGCGCTCGCCGGTCTTGAGAGCGCCGTTCATCACCCGGACCAGCGACACCACCCCGACGTAGTTATCGAACCAGGAATCGATGATGAGTGCCTGCAGCGGCGCGGCACCATCGCCGCGCGGCGCAGGAATGCGCCGGATAATGGCCTCGAGCAGCTCCGGCACGCCCTCGCCGGTCTTGGCGCTGACGCGCGCCGCGTCGGTGGCCTCGATACCGATGATCTCCTCGATCTCGCGCGTGACACGCTCGGCATCGGCCGAGGGCAGGTCGATCTTGTTGATGACCGGCAGCACCTCGAGCCCCTGCTCGATGGCGGTATAGCAGTTGGCGACGCTCTGTGCCTCGACGCCCTGCGAGGCATCGACCACCAGTAAGGCGCCGTCACAGGCGGCGAGGGAGCGGGACACCTCGTAGGAGAAGTCGACGTGCCCGGGCGTGTCGATCATGTTGAGTTGATAGCGCTCGCCATCGCGCGCGGTGTAGTAGAGGGTGACGCTCTGCGCCTTGATGGTGATCCCGCGCTCGCGCTCGAGCTCCATCGAGTCGAGCACCTGCGCCTGCATCTCGCGGTCGGCCAGGCCACCGCACAGCTGGATGAAGCGGTCCGCGAGGGTCGATTTGCCGTGGTCGACGTGCGCGATGATGGAGAAATTACGTATGTGCCGCATGACCTGCGCTGACTACCGCCGCGTGTTGCCGCGCCCGGAAGTCCTGCGGCGGGGCGGATTATAGGAAAGTTTGCCGATGGCGGCGCGGTTACGCGCCGTTACCGGGTCGCTGCGGCCTCAGGGCGCACGCACGGCGTCCGCCGCAGGCCCACGGAGCGAGGAGTCCAACAGGCGCCGTAGTTCCTCCCGGTCCAGCCGGTGGCGGCAGACCACCGAGCCATCTAGCAGCAGCACCGGCACATCGAGCCCGTGCCGGCGTTGCAGCTGGGGATCGGAATCCACATCGACCACCTCGAGCGCTGGCAACGGCATGCGCCGTGCGAGGGCGGTGAGCTCGGCGATCATCTCCTCGCACAATTGACAGTCGCGCCGCTGCACGACCGTGAGGCGGCCCGGGACCTGTGGCATCGATCAGCGGCCTGCGGCGGGCGCTGATCCCTGCGCCTTGAGCTGACTGGCTATGAAGCGCACCGTGGCCGGCGGCACCTCACCGACAGCGGTGATCTTGTGACCATCGACCACGGTCGAGAACGCCGAGGAGGAGCCGACGGTGGCGGACTCGGGCACGGCCGGCGCCCCGGAGGGTGCCGTCCGCCGCTCGACAAACACCGACACCGACGCAAAGCCATCGGTGAACACCAGATGGTCGACCGCGCCGGCGGTGCCCGGCAGGGTCTGTGCCGAGCGTACCGTCATGCGAAAGCCCGGCGGCAAGCTCATGGCGCTCCAGGCGAGCGCGGCGGCGCCGGGCTGCAGATGCGGCGCGGTATCGTCGCGCAGCCACTGGAAGCCTTCGGTCGAGATCTCGGGCCGGAAAGAGGAGTCGGGGATGCGCGCGGTGAGCGTCAGGCTCGCAAAGACGATCTGCTCGATCACATCGCCATGCGCATCGGCCAGTTGCGACTTCAGTGGCATCGCCGTCGAGTCATCGATCCACAGCCGATAGCCGTAACGGTACTCGTCCTTCGGCGAGACGCTGATGACGTGCGTCTCGCGGCGGTTGAGGCGCATGTGGCCGATTTCGCGGATGTCGTACAGGCTCGCGGTCTGATCGTTGACGCTCGGGAAGCCGACCAGCGACTCCTCCGGCGGCCGCTGCTCGACCAGCACGGTGCGGCGGTCGGGGAGGTAACAGGCGAGGCTCGAGCCGGTACGGATGAATTCGCGACCCGACCCATCGAGCGATGCCAGGCGCTCCGACACCGTGCCGTCCTGCACGCGATGGATGATGCGCAGCATTTCCACCCGGCCGCCCTGCCAGTGGGAGAAGGTGCCATCGTAGTTGCGCGTGGTGAGCGCGTGATCCATGCGCTCGAGCCACTGCGCGGGAGTGTGGTCGGGCAGGTGCTTGGGCGGCGGCTCTTCGGCGGCCGCCGCGCCGGCCACTGCCCAGGCGAGCGCCAGGCCGGCGATCCCCCCGCTACTGCGCGACGACCTTGACATCGGGCTGCGGTTCTTCCGTGCCGGCGGCGGCCGGCTCGCTCGTCATGAAGGCAGACAGCAGGTTGCGTCGGGCGACGGGCGGAGAAAACATGCTGTGCGCAACCACGTAGTTCGCGAGCTCGGTACTCGGCACCAGGGCGCCCGGTGACTTGGGCGGCGGCACGGTGTAGATCTCGCCCTGCGGCGCAGCGGCAGGCGCAGTCCCGACCGCCGCCGGGGAAATGACCCGCGCAGCGAGCGGCGCATCAGGTGTGTGCGACCGCAGCCAGAGAATCGACACCGCGGCAACTCCCGCGGCAACGGCGCTCCCGGCGAGCGGCTGCCACCAGCGCAGGCGCGTCGCGGTCCGGTCACGCGGCGCGGCTTGCGCGGCGAGCGCCGGCTCTGCGAGCAGCACGGCATTCACCCGCCCGGCGAGCGGCGCGTTGAGCCGCACGCCGCGCTCCGCCCGTATCACCGCACTCATGATCGCGTAGCGCCCCCAGCGCGCCTTGAGAGGCTCATCGCGCGACAGTCGCCGCGCCAGCAATTCGCACTCTGCCGGGGGCAGCTCATCATCGAACATCGCCGACAGCTGGCTATCGAGCTCCTCGTTCATCCCAGCTCCTCCGCGCGGCCGAGGCCGCCTTCGAACACCTCCCGCAGGCGGCGATCGATCGCTTCGCGTGCGCGGAAGATCCGCGAACGTACTGTCCCCACCGGGCAGTCCATGGCGGCAGCAATCTCTTCGTAGGAGAGGCCCTCGAGCTCGCGTAGTACGATCGCAGTGCGCAGGTCTTCTGGCAGGGCATCGATCGCGGCATTGACGGTGGACCGGATCTCGTCCGTCAGCACCAGCCACTCGGGGGTCTCGGAATCTTTCATGCGGCCTTGCATGTCGTAGGACTCGTCGTTGTTGTTGCGGTCAAGGTCATATT
>DASYFL010000033.1:0-31403 GCA_036498445.1 Steroidobacteraceae bacterium | reverse complement strand
CTCGATGCAACGTAGGTTGCTGACGATGATCTCAGACAGGCTCATTGGGGACGAGGCTTGCTCCGGTGCTGCCTGCACAAGGATGACATATTGGGGGAGGTCGCCGGTGGAGCGGCAGGTACAGCGCTCGGCGCGGGCCAGCGCATTTCTGGCGTCGGTGGCGTAGGGCGTGGAATGCGTGTCCGCCTCGCGAGGCAGGAGCGCCGGATGTTCCACGTGGAACATCCCTTCAGTCCTTGCCCTCGTGAGCCGCGGTCGCTGATGCAAACTACATCCGCCCTGTAACCCCTTTGACACGCCTGTCACTCGGAACTCTAACCCACGCCCTATTCCCCACGCGGGCTCGACACGGGCGGCCGGCAACCACTCCGGTTCATTTGGAATCACGACCGTCCAGCCGTGCAGTGGAGTGCTTCTGCCGAGTCGGAGCCACGCGACACACGGCGTAGCGTGCAGCGCAATCTGATGCCCGCCCGCTCGCCGGTATTGACCTCGGCGCGGACCGCCACGGACCCTTTGGAGTCGTGGCCAGCCACACGCATGGGGTCATCGGTCGGCCACCTGATGTTCCACGTGAAACCTCAGTGTGCTCCACGGAATGCATGCGCCCGGTGTACCCGCCCGATCTGACGGTCAAGGCCGACGCTCATGCGCATGCCCTGTGCGGGTCCTTCATGCGCATGCTCGATTGCGCATGGGCGCAACATCGGTGTTCGAGCACGGCTCGGTACACGGGCGAGGGCACGGCATCCCGTGAGCGCACATCCCAGGTTCGTCGTGTACGGCGGAAGCTCCCGCGGTTCGTCTGGCCAACTCTCTGGCTGGTGCTTTGGTCCAGAGGTAAGAGCAAGGGCGCCCGTTCTCGCCGCGGAGACTTTCTGGCGGCCCAAACCGACAATCCGGCGTCCGCCCTTTGACGTCTGATCCGCCAGTGCAATGGCCTTGAGGACTTTGCGCGCGTGGAGACATCCGCCGGCGCAGCTCCAGCACCGGCTCGTCCGCGACCAGGGTGACTTCGCTCTGCCAGCTCTCGCTGTGGTCTACAGCCGCATCGGCATCACGACATAGCGCGTGTTGAGCACACCCGGAGCGTGAATGAGACAGCTGCTGTTGGAGTCGGTGAGCCCGATCTCGACGCGGTCGGTTTCGATCGCACTCAGGGCATCGAGCAGATAGTTCACGTTGAACCCTATCTCGATCTCTTCGCCCTTGTACGACACCTCCACCTGATCCTCGGCTTCCTCCTGCTCCGGGTTATGCGCCTGGAGCGTGAGGAGATCGGGTCGCACCGTCAGACGGATTCCCCGGTACTTCTCGTTCGAGAGGATCGCGGTCCGCTGCAGGGCCTGCCTCAATGTTTCCCGGTCCGCCTCGACGGGGCGGGGTGGATTGGCAGGGATAACGCGCGTGTACTCCGGGAAACGACCATCGATCAGCTTCGAAGTAAAGCGAATTTCGCCGATCTGGGCGCGAACGTGATTCGTACCCACCGCCAGCTCAATCTCCCCCTCGGTCCCCAGGATGCGCTGCAGCTCGAGTACCCCCTTCCTCGGGACGATCACCTGGTGAGTGCTCTTCGCCTTGCCCGCAAGCTCCATCTCGCAAAGCGCCAGGCGGTGTCCATCGGTCGCCACCGCCCGCAGTGCCTTGCCGTCGGTCTCGAGCAGCAGGCCATTGAGGTAGTAGCGCACATCCTGCTGCGCCATGGAGAAATGCGTCTTGTCGATCAGCCGGCGGAACTCGCCCTGGCCGATACTCAACGTTTGTTGAGCGTTGATCTCCTCGACCAGCGGGAATTCCGCCGCGGGTAGACTCGAGAGCGTGAAGCGGCTGCGCCCCGCTCGCACCGAGATGCGCTCACCCTCCGTCGTCAGTGTGACGTTGGTCTTTTCCGGCAACGCCCGAAAGATATCGAGCAGCTTGCGTCCTGGTACGGTGATGTCTCCGGGCTGCTGCACGCTCACCGCACTTGCCGCTACCAACTCCACTTCGAGATCCGTGCCCGTGATGTACAGCCGGCCGTCGCGGGCAGCGAGCAGTACGTTGGCGAGCACCGGCATGGTCTGCCTTCGCTCCACCACACCAATGACGCTTTGCAGAGGTGCGAGAAAGTCCTCGCGTGTAGCAGTCAGCTTCATGGGGATTTAACTCTCTTCGAAATCTTTTATAGGTCAATCAGGATTTGTTATTGAGACTATAGAGCCCGCTCATAGCGGGCATAAAAAAACTTTCCTTGCCCAATCAGCCCGGTAAGCACAGTTATCCAAAGGACAAGCTCACGCATGAGCTGAACAACTGCTGTGTATGGACTGTGCGTAACTTTATCCAGAGCTGGGCACACAGCAAATTCACAGCTCTGCACACATCAACCTGCCAGCGTTCTCAACAGGTTCGAGTAGTCCTCCTTCACGCGCTGCTCCGTGTCGCGCAGGTCTTTGATGCGCTTGCACGCGTGCAGCACCGTCGTGTGATCGCGCCCACCGAACGCATCGCCTATCTCGGGAAGGCTGTGGCTCGTGAGCTCCTTGGCAAGTGCCATCGCCACCTGGCGTGGCCGCGCGACCGAGCGGCTGCGCCGTTTGGAGAGAAGATCCGCCATGCGCACCTTGTAGTAGTCCGCGACGGTTTTCTGGATATTCTCGATGGTGACCAGTTTCGCCTGCAGCGAGAGCAGATCCTTCAGCGCTTCCTTGGTGAACTCCAGCGTGATGGCGCGCCCGGTGAAGCGCGAGTTGGCGATCACGCGGCGCAGCGCTCCCTCGAGCTCGCGCACGTTCGAGCGGATACGCTTGGCGATGAAGAAGGCGACCTCCTCCGGCAGTGTCACACCGGTTCCCTGCGCCTTGGTCATCAGGATCGCGACGCAGGTCTCGAGCTCGGGCGGCTCGATCGCGACCGTGAGTCCCCAGCCGAATCGCGACTTGAGACGCTCCTCGAGGCCCTCGACTTCTTTCGGGTAGCGGTCGCAGCTCAGGATGACCTGGTGCTGGCCTTCCAGCAGCTCATTGAAGGTGTGGAAGAACTCCTCCTGTGAGCGCTCCTTCCCGGCGAAGAACTGGATGTCATCGATCAGCAGTGCATCGAGCGAGCGGTAGGCGGTCTTGAACTCGTTCATCGAGTTGTGCTGGAGCGCACGCACCATGTCGCCGACGAAACGCTCGGAGTGCACGTAGGCGATGCGGGACTCCGCATCCTTGTCTTTGATCAGATGCGCGATCGAGTGCATGAGGTGCGTCTTGCCGAGGCCGACGCCGCCGTAGAGAAACAGCGGGTTGTAGGCGCGGCCGGGATTTTCGGCCACCTGCAGCGACGCGGCCTTGGCGAGCTGATTGCTCTTGCCCTCGACGAAGCTCATGAAGGTGAAATCGGGATTCAGCCGCGCGCCGACGACCAGCCCTTCAGCGCGCCGTGGGGCGGCGCCGAGTGCCACCGGTGCACCGCGCAGCGGAGCGCTGCGCGAGCCCACTTCCACCGTCACGATAGGAGCATCGCCGGTGCTCTCATCGCGCAACAGCTCACCGATGCGCGGCAGGAGATTGGCGTTGATCCAATCGACCACGAAGCGGTTCGGCGCGAGAAGCTTCAGCGCACCAGTGCCTTCCATGGCCTGCAGCGGCCGCACCCAGGTATTAAATTGCTGCTCCGGAAGCTCCGCTTCCAACGCGCCCATGCAGCGGGTCCAAAGCGACGCTTCCACCGCGCGCGGCCTCCGCGATTTGTTTGTGGTGAACGATGAGGAAAAGGCCGCGAAGTCTATACCGATCGTGGACCGCGCTGAAGAGTTATCCACAGCGGGCCCGTATTGACACCTTGGCGCTCAACGGCTTAGCCTTGCCGCCCTTTTTTCCCGCCGCGATCCCTTGACGGAGCCGACGCCATGAAGCGGACCTATCAGCCGAGCAAAGTGCGCCGCAAGCGCACCCATGGGTTCCGTGCGCGCATGGCGACCAAGAACGGCCGCAAGGTGCTCGCCCGGCGTCGTGCCAAGGGACGGCGCAAGCTGATACCCTGAAGCGATCCGGGTGGCGCGCGCTACAGCAGCGGTATCGCTGCCCCTCCTTCCGACCTTGATCGCACGAGCGGTGTCCCGGCGGCTGACTCTGCCGGCGCGAGTTCGTCTGCGGCGTAAGGTTGATTTCGATGCCGCCTACGCACGTGGGCGGCGCATGAGCGATGCGTTCTTTTCGGTGACCGCGAGAGCGAACGATGTGGGCACGCCGCGCTTGGGATTGGCCGTCGCCGTGAAGGTCGCGGGCAATGCGGTCGCGCGCAATCGCCTGCGGCGCATCGTGCGTGAGTCCTTCCGCCTGCACCAGCGAGAGCTTCCTTGCGTGGACCTCGTGGTGAGCGCGCGGCCCGCCTCGCGGACCGCGGCCGCTTCCGCGCTGCGCGCGAGCCTCGCGGCGCTATGGAAGAAAGTGAGCGCGCAGTGCGCCAGTTTGCCGTCCTCCTGATCCGTCTTTACCAGTGGACGGTGAGCCCGTTGCTCGGGCCGACATGCCGCTTCCACCCGAGCTGCTCGCAATACGCGCTCGAGGCGGTGCTGCGCTTTGGCGTGCTGCGGGGCAGCGGCCTTGCGCTCGCCCGGCTCGGGCGCTGCCATCCGTGGCACCCCGGAGGTTTCGATCCGGTGCCGGCGGCAGGCTCGCGTACACACTCCCATGAACAGTAACCGCCTGGGAAACCTGCGGGTCTATCTGTGGGCGGCACTCGGCATGCTGCTCTTCTATGACTACCAGGTATGGGTGCATGACTACGCACCGCCGCCTGCTTCACCGGCAGTTCCTTCCACTGGTGCACCGTCGGGCGCGCCGGAAGGGAGCAGTGAGCTCGGCAACCGGGTGCCCGCGGCCGCGCCAGAAGGCAGCAGCGCTGCCGCCGCGGCGCCTCAGGGAACCGCGGCGGTGCCGAGTGCGCAGGTCCCTGCGGGCTCCGCGGAGATATCGGCGGCGGCGCCGGTGGTGCACGTGCGCACCGACGTGCTGGATGTCGACATCGGCCTGCGTGGCGGCACTCTCGAGCGGGTGGACCTCCTCGCCTATCCCAAAGTGAAGGGTGAGGCGGCGCCGGTGCGCCTCGCGAACCGTGATGAGTCGCAGACACTCTATGAGCTGCAGTCGGGGCTGGTAGGACCGGAGGGGCAGGCGTACCCCACACATCTCGCCACCTTGAGCAGCGCACAGTCGAGCTACACGCTCGATGGCGGGAACGAGCTCCGCGTACCGCTCACCTGGAGCGAAGGCGGCATCACCGTCACCAAGACCTTCGTGTTCCGCCGCGGGCAGTACCGCATCGATCTCGACTACATCGTGCAGAACGGCGGCAGCGCGCCGTGGCCGGCACACGAGTATGCGCAGATCCTGCGTAACGATCCGCCCACCAAGCGTTCCTATTTCAACGTCGAGAGCTACGCATTCCACGGGCCGGCCATCTGGGACGGCACCAAGTTTCGCCGGCTCGATACCAGCGACGCGCAGGACAGTCGTCTCGCCCTCGACGTGCGCGATGGCTGGGTGGCAGCGCTGCAGCACCACTTCGTGAGCGCCATCGTTCCCCCGCGCGGCGCCCCCTGGCATTTCGGGCTCGCGGTGCAGGGGCAGGAGTACCTGCTCTCGGCGACCGGACCCGAGCAGACTATCGCTCCGGGGGCTACCGGCGAATTCGATGTCGCGCTGTTCACCGGACCGAAACTGCAGAGCCAGCTCGAGGCGACCTCTCCAGAGCTCGGGCGCGTCACCGATTATGGCCGCCTGTGGTTCCTCGCACGGCCGCTGTACGTGGCGCTCAGCTGGGTGCACCGGCTCAGCGGCAACTGGGGCGTGGCGATCATCCTCGTCACCTTCCTCCTCAAGCTGCTGTTCTACCCGCTCTCGGAAGCGAGCGGCCGTTCCATGGCGAAAATGAAAACCCTGCAGCCACGCATCAAGAACCTGCAGGAGACCTACGCCGATGACCGCGAGAAGCTCGGCCGCGCGATGATGGAGCTCTACAAGCGCGAGAAGATCAATCCGGTCGCAGGCTGCCTGCCCATCATCATTCAGATCCCGGTGTTCCTCGCCTTCTACTGGGTGCTGCTCGAGAGCGTCGAGATGCGCCAGGCGCCCTTTGCTTTCTGGATCCACGATCTGTCCTCGCGCGATCCCTACTTCATTCTTCCGCTCATCATGGCGGGCGCGATGTTCGTGCAGTACAAGCTCAATCCCGCACCGCCCGATCCGGTGCAGGCGCGCGTGTTCATGATCATGCCGCTGGTGATGTCGGCCACTTTCGCCTTTTTTCCCGCCGGGCTGGTGCTCTACTGGGTGACCAACACCATCCTCTCGATCGCACAGCAGTGGAACATCAACCGCCGCATCGGTGCACTGCCCGCCAAGAGGAACTGAGCGCTTGGTTTGCACCGGCTGAGAGCGGTAGCCTTGCGGGCCTGGCGGAGATGAACGCGCACATCCTCTGATGACGCGCACGGACACCATCGTGGCCGCGGCAACGCCACCGGGACGAGGAGGCGTCGGCATCGTACGGGTCTCCGGTCCCAAGGCCCCCGAGCTCGCGGCCGTCCTGCTCGGCGAGCTGCCGGCGCCGCGCCATGCCACCTTCGCACGCTTTCTCGATGCGCAGCAGCAGCCGATCGATGCGGGACTGGCGCTTTTCTTTCCGGCGCCGCACTCCTACACGGGCGAGCACGTGCTCGAGCTGCACGGTCACGGCGGACCGCTCGTCATGGAGGCACTGGTCGGACGAGCTCTCGAGCTCGGTGCCCGCCGCGCGCAGCCGGGCGAGTTCACGCAGCGCGCGTTCCTCAACGACAAGCTGGATCTGACGCAGGCGGAGGCGATCGCCGATCTCATCGATGCAGGCTCGCGCGAGGCGGCGCGCGCCGCCATGCGCTCGCTCCAGGGCGAGTTCTCCGCGATGGTGCGCGGCCTCACCGAGGCGGTGATCGAGCTGCGCACCTATGTCGAAGCCGCCATCGATTTTCCCGAGGAGGAGATCGACTTCCTTGCCGACCGTGAGCTCGGCGATCGTTTCCGGGGCGTGCGCGAGCATTTCCAAGGTGTGCTGGAGAGCGCTCGCCTGGGAAGGCTGCTGCGCGAGGGGATGACGGTGGTGATCGCGGGACGCCCCAATACTGGCAAGTCGAGCCTGCTGAACCGGCTCGCCGGGTACGACGCGGCGATCGTCACACCCATCCCGGGAACGACGCGCGATGTGCTGCGCGAGCGCATCCACCTCGATGGCATGCCGCTGCACGTGCTCGACACTGCCGGTCTGCATCAGGCCGGCGATATCGTCGAGGAGGAGGGCATCCGGCGCGCGCAGGCCGAGATGCGGCGCGCCGACCGCGTGCTCTTCGTCATCGACACGGCTGCCGACCCCGAGGGCAGCGCCCTGCGCGAGGAGCGCAGCCGGCTGCCCGCAGACGTCGCGCTCACGCTGGTCTTCAACAAGTGCGATATCGCGGCCGCGCAGCCGGCCGCGGCGCGAGCCGACGGTCCGCCGCGCATCCTGATCTCGGCGCTGACCGGCGCGGGCCTCCCGCAGCTGCGGGCGCACCTCAAGAGCTGCATGGGCTACGAGAGCGTCGATGGCGGTTCGATCAGTGCCCGCCGCCGTCACCTCGAGTCGCTGTCCCGCGCGCACACTCACACCGAGGAAGCCCAGCGGCTGCTCACCGAGCGGCGTGGGGGCGAGCTCGTTGCCGAGGAACTGCGCCTGGCGCAACAGGCTCTGAACGAAATCACCGGGGAGTTCACCAGCGAGGACCTGCTCGGGCGGATCTTCGCGAGCTTTTGCATCGGAAAGTGAGGTTTCGCGTTACCTGGGACATTAGCTCCATGACCCGACACAGCAAGGAGAACGCCATGACCATCTCAGGGAAATCGCTGCGCAATACGGGTTTGCTTCTCGCCTGCGCCTTGGCAGCGTGCAGCACCGAGCCGAGACGCTACGAGAATCCATATTCCCCCCAGACCGGCCACCAGTACCGCTACGGCGCCGTGCCGACGCGCGAGTGCGCGGACCAGATGAGTCAGTGGGAGAGCGCCCACCCGTACGCCGCTCCCCTCAGTGACACCTTGGCCTATGGCGGCGGCGTCGACGGTGTCGGTGTCACGAGCGGCGTGCCGCGGGTCTACCTCGTCTTCTACGGCAGCCAGTGGGCCGAGGGCGGGGGCGGCGATCCGAATGGCGCGTCGACGTTCCTGCAGGCACTCTTCACCGGGATCGGTACGGGCGGGGAACGCTGGTCTGGCACCGTGACGCAGTACTGCGATGGGCCGACGGTAGCGAAGGGCGCAACGCGTTGCGATCCCGCCTCGACGCCTCACGTGGGCTATCCGAAGCAGGGCGCACTGGCGGGAGTGTGGTTCGACAGCTCGAAGCCGTCGCCGGCCAACGCGACGACCGACGATCTTGCACAGGAAGCGGTCAACGCCGCGGCCCACTTCGGTAACACCACCCCGGAGGCCAACCGCTACGTGCAGTATTTCATCATCTCACCGGCCGGCACTCATCCGGATGGGTTCGGGCTCAGCGGTGAGAATTTCTGCGGCTGGCACTATTACGCCCGTTCTCCGCTCGGGGATATCGCCTATTCCAACCTGCCCTACGTGAGCGACGCGGGCCGCAGCTGCGGGGTGAAATTCCTCAACTCCGGCACGCAGGGTGTGCTCGATGCATTCTCCCTGGTCGCCGCGCACGAGTATGCCGAGACGCTGACGGACCAGTTCCCGCCCGGCGGCTGGACCAACCCGGCGTCGGGGGAGGAGCTCGCCGACGCCTGCGCCTGGATCAGCTCGGGCCCGGGGCACGCGACGAATGTGAGTCTGCCAACCGGCAAGTTTGCACTGCAGAGCCTCTGGTCGAACGACACTAACTCCTGCGCGATAGCGCACGACATCCGTTAGCGGCGGTGGCAGGTACCTATCGCCGGCGCGCCATACATGGGGCGAAGAATGCCCGTGCATGGCGTTTGCGCACGGCTTAGCGCACGGGAATTCCCAGCCGCTGCCGCGCCCTCGAGGCGCTCGCGATGCTGCGGCCGAGCCGGCCGAGGATCTCGACCGCACGCGCGACGAGCTCGGCATTGGTGGCGAGCCGGCCGTGCACGAGATAGAGGTTGTCCTCGAGTCCCACACGCACGTTGCCGCCGAGCAGGACCGCCTGCGTCACCATCGGGAACTGCTCCCGGCCGATGCCGAAAGCGCTCCACAGCGCCTCCGCGGGCAGCGCATCGCGCATCGCCAGCAGCGTCGGCAGGTCGGCCGGCGCTCCCCATGGGATACCGAGGCAGAGCTGAAAGAGTGGCGGCGGCTCGATCAGTCCGTGCGCAATCAGCTCCTTTGCGAAGCGGATGTGGCCGAGCTCGAAGACTTCGAGCTCGGGTTTCACGCGCAGCTCACGGATGCGCGCCGCCATCTGCTCGAGATGCGCGGGCGTGTTCATGAAGACGCTCGTGCCGAAATTCATGGTGCCGCAGTCGAGGCTGCAGAGCCCGGGCCGCAACGCCTCGATGTGCTCGAGCCGCACGAGCGGCGGCACGAGATCGGTACCCGCACCCCCACGCGCGGGGTCTGACTCATCGGGCACGTAGTCTCCACCCATGCCGGTGGTGAGGTTGAGGATGACATCGGTGCCCGAGTCGCGGACGCGCTCCACCACTTCGCGGTACAGCGCCAGCTCGCGCGAGCCCTGTCCGGTCCGTGGGTCGCGCACATGGACGTGCGCAATCGCCGCTCCCTCGCGCGCCGCCTCGATGCACGCGGCGGCGATCGCCGCCGGCGTCACCGGTACCCGGTCGCTGCGGGCCACCGTGTCTGCGGCGCCCGTGACGGCGCATGTGACGATGACCTCGGTGCCCATGTTCCGTCACTCCGTGAGCGTCCGGCCTCTACTATAGCGGTGAGGACAGTCAGGCTCGGACGATATGGCGCAGGCGCGACGCGGCGGATCACGAGCGAGAAGCTGGACGGGCAGCCGCGGTCTGCCCAGGGTCTCGCACGGCTCCGGGATCTATGTTTACGACAGGAGCGGCAAGCGCTACCTCGATGCCTCGGGCGGCCCCGCCGTGTTCTGCCTCGGCCATGGGCATCCCGAAGTCACGGCAGCCATCGTTCAGCAACTCGAGCGCATTGCGCACGGCTATCGCTATACCTTCACCAGCGATCCGCTCGAGCAGCTGCGCGAGCACATCGCTCGCGCGTGCGGCGCCCGCAGCGCGGGAGGCCCCGCCGGATCAGCCGGCCCGGCCCGTTCACGCGAACCGACGAGCGAGCTCGACTCCATGGTGTTCGTGTCGGGCGGCTCGGAAGCGGTCGAGTCGGCGCTCAAAGTGGCGCTGCAGTACCACAGCGCGCGCGGCGCGATGAGCCGGCGGCGTTTCATTGCGCGCCGCCGCTCCTGGCATGGCAACACGCTCGGCGCGCTCGCTGTCTCCGACTTCCTTGACCGGCGCGCGCCTTTCGAGGGCGCCCTGGTCGAGGCATCGTTCGTCCCGCAGGTGTCGATGTATCGGCCGCCGGCGGGCGTTGCGCCCGAAGCGCTCGGCGCGCATGCGGCGGCGGAGCTCGAAGCCGAGATCGTGCGCGTGGGACCCGAGCGCGTGGCGGCTTTCATTTTCGAGCCGGTGGTCGGCGCCGCAGGTGGCGCAGTGCCGCCGCCGCCGGGTTATGCCCGGCGGCTGCGCGAGATCTGCAGCCGCTACGGTGTGTTGCTCATCGCCGATGAGGTGATGTGCGGCGCGGGCCGCACGGGCAGCTGGCGCGCACTCGAACAGGATGGAGTGATGCCCGACATCATGGCGGTCGCAAAGGGTCTCGCCGGCGGCTACCTGCCGCTCGGTGCCACCATCTATTCGCGGGCGATCGCGGCCGTGCTCGAGGCGGCGGATGGCGGCCCGCTCACCGGCCACACTTTCAGCGGCCACACGGCGGCCTGCGCCGCGGGAGTCGCAGTGCAGAGCATCATCGAGCGCGACCGGCTCCTCGAGCGCGTGCGGGCCGCCGGAGCGCAGTTCCAGCCGGCACTGCGCGAGGCACTCACCCGCTACGAGGCGGTGGGGGACGTGCGGGGCCGGGGGTTTCTCATTGGCGTCGAGTTGGTCGCCGACCGCGCGACGCGCGCTCCCTTTCCCGCCGAGCTGACCGTCGCGGAGACTATCGGGCAGTGCGCGTTCGAGGACGGGCTCATCTGCTATGCCTCGGGCGGCAATGTCGATGGCATCGCCGGCGACACCATTCTGCTCGCGCCTCCCTACATCGCGACCGACGCCGAGCTCGAGGAGATCATCGTGCGCTTCGCGCGCGCCGTCGAGCGCGGCCTCAGGGAGAGCGCCAACCGTTGACCGGTCGTGGTCAACGCCGCGACGCGAGCGCCAGGTCGCGGCTGTACACGACATTCATCACGTTGTCGTACCAGCCGAGCACTTCGGGCTTGACCAGGTGCTTGTTGACATAGAAGTAGAGCGGCAGCAGCGGGTGGTCCGCGAGCATCGTCCGCTCGGCCTCCTCCAGCAGCGCGCCGCGCAGCAGCGGATCCTGCTGCCTGGCTGCAGTGCGCAGCAGCGCGTCATAGTGCGGACTCTCGTAGTGGGGCAGGTTCACGCCGAAGTCGCTCTTCAGGACCTGCGCGAAGGTGTACGCATCGTTGTAATCGCCCACCCAGCTCGAGCGGAACATCTGCACGTCCCCCCGATCGATGTCCTGCAGGAGGGATTTGAACTCCACCTGCGTGAGCCGGACCTCCGCCCCGAGCGCCTCCTTCCACATGGAGGCGATTGCGATCGCGAGCTTCGTGTGCACCTCCCCGGCGTTGTAGCGCAGCTCGAAGCTGAGCGGCTTCTCGCGTGAATAGCCGGCCTCGTGGTACAGGCGTTGCGCCTCGTCGATGCGCGCTGCCATGGGGAGGTCGCGATAGTCGAAGGATTGGGAGGTGTAGTGCTCGATCCCCGGCGGCAGCCAGCCGTAGGCGGGAAGCTCACCCACACGCAGCACCAGCCGCGTGAGCTTCTCGCGGTCGATCACGAGCGAGAGCGCCCGGCGCAGCTTCGGCTGGTCCTTGAACGGGTAGCGCCGCAGGTTGAAGCCGTAGTAGTAGGTGGTGAGCTGCGGCGAAACGTGCAGCTGGTCCGGCAGATGGGTGCGGATCCAGTCGAACTGTCCGCGCGGCACCACGAAGGTCACCTGCAGCTCCCCGCCCCGGTAGCGCGCGAGCTCGGCGTTCTCATCGGAAATCAGGAGATATCGCACCCCCTCGAGCCGCGTCTCCGCGTTGTTCCAGTAATGGTGGTTACGGAGCGCGAGAATGTAGGCCCCCGGCACCCATTCCTTGAGCACGAAGGCACCGTTGCTGATCATCGCGCCGGGCCGTCCGATGCTTTCGGGCTGCTGGCGCAGCGCTACCACGGGCACCGGGCAGGCAGCCGGGTGCGACAGCAGCGTCGGCAGATACGGTGCGGGTGTGTCGAGCGTGATGACCACCGTCGAGTCATCGGGTGCGGACACACCGAGGGTGTCGACGCTCTTTCCCCCGGAAACGATCTCACTCGCGTTGGCGACGACGTCGATGTATTGCGCGTAGGGGGAGCCGGTCGCGGGATCGACCAGGCGCCGCAGGCCCGAGACGAAATCCGCCGCCACGACCCGCTCGCCATTGGACCAGCGCGCATCCCGGCGCAGGTCGAAGGTGTAGGTAAGGCCGTCGCGGCTCACATTCCAGCTGCGGGCAACCCCCTGCGCAACATGGCCGCGCTTGTCGAGCGTCGTGAGCCCCTCGCACAGGTCGCGCAGGATGCTCTGCGCCTCGAAGCCCCGCGCTTTCTGCGGATCCAGCGAGTCGGGCTCCGGGCCGCCGCCGCGCACCAGGATGGCGTTGGACGCGGTCGCCTGCGGCGCCTGGGAGCACCCACTGAGAAGCAGCGCTGCCGGGAGCAGCATTGCCATGCCGAGGAGGCCGGGGAGGGCGGCGACGACACGCCCTGTCATGGGGAGCGGCTGCGGCGGCCCGTGTTGATCTTCTCGCGGAGGCTCGCCGTCGCGGCGCGCGCGGCACGCGCGAAGTCCCCGCCCGCAGAGGCATACAGGATGGCGCGTGAGGAGCTGATCACGAGGCCGGTGCCCGAGCGGGTGCGGCCGCTTGCGACCACCTGCTCCACATCGCCCCCCTGTGCGCCGACCCCCGGCACGAGGAGCGGCATCTCCCCGACCAGTGCGCGCACCTCTGCGAGCTCGCGCGGATAGGTGGCACCGACCACGAGCAGGCAGTTGCCCCGCGAGTTCCAGCGCCGCGCCGCGAGCTCGGCGACGACCTGGTAAAGGGGCCGGCCCTCGATCATCAGGTCCTGAAGATCGCCCGCGCCCGGGTTCGATGTGCGGCACAGAATCAGCACGCCGCGCTCGGCGTGTCGCAGGAACGGCTCGAGCGAGTCGCCCCCCAGATAAGGGTTCACGGTGACGGCGTCCGCGCCATAGCGCTCGAATGCCTCGATGGCATAGCGCTCGGCGGTATTGCCGATGTCGCCACGCTTCGCATCGAGAATGACGGGAATGCCCGGGTGAACGCGGTGGATGTACTCGATGGTGCGCTCGAGCTGGTCTTCCGCCTCGTACGCGGCGTAGTGCGCGAACTGCGGCTTATAAGCGCACACCAGGTCGGCTGTGGCGTCGATGATGCTGCGATTGAACTGAAAGATCGGCGAGGGCTCTTTGCGAATGTGCGCCGGGAATCGCTCGATCTCAGGATCGAGCCCGACACAGACCAGCGAATCGTTCTTTTTCCAGGCACCCTCGAGCTGCTGCGCGAAGGGACTCATGCGACCTTCGGCGCCGCGTGCGAGCGCTTCTTCAGGTGCACGAGCAGGATCGAGATCGCCGCGGCGGTGACCCCCGGTACACGCGCGGCCTGCCCGAGCGTCGCCGGGCGCACCTCGCTCAGCCTCTGACGCACTTCGTGCGAGAGGCCCGCGAGGCGGCCGTAGTCGAGATCCGCCGGGAGGGCGGCTTCCTCGTTGCGCCGCGCCCGCTCGATCTCCTGGTGCGCCCGCTCGATGTAACCGGCGTAGCGGGCCTGGACCTCGATGTGCGTGCGCACCTGCCCCGTTAAGCGCTCGTCGCTGCCCGACGCCGGACCCTCCGGGAGCCAGGCAGGCGGCCCTGTCAGCTCCAGCAGCGCATCGTAGGTGACCTCCGGCCGCCGCAGCAGCTCGAAGGCCGTCGCTTCGCGGCTGAGCGGACCGCGCAGCACGCGCTCCGCCCACTCGGCCGGTACGTCCGCGGGATGGAGCCGCAGCGCTTCGAGCCGAGTCATCTCCTCGCTGCAGAGACGCTGCTTGGTGAGGAAGAGCTGCCAGCGCTCATTCTCCACCAGGCCGAGCTCGCGGCCGGTCGGCGTCAGCCGCGCATCCGCATTGTCTTCGCGCAGCAGCAGGCGGTGCTCGGCGCGGCTCGTGAACATGCGATAAGGCTCACGCGTCCCCCGCGTGACGAGATCATCGATCAACACTCCGAGATAGGCTTCGCTGCGCTTTGGAGCCCAGGGCTCGCGCCCGCGCAGCTGCAGCGCGGCGTTGATCCCGGCGATGAGACCCTGGGCCGCAGCCTCCTCGTAGCCGGTGGTGCCGTTGATCTGCCCGGCGAAATACAGACCCTCGATCAGACGCGTCTCGAGCGAGCCTTTCAGGTCCCGCGGATCGAAGAAGTCGTACTCGATGGCGTAGCCCGGGCGGGTGAGATGTGCCCTCTCGAAGCCGCGGATGGTGTGCACGAACTCGCGCTGCACATCGAACGGGAGGCTCGTCGAAATGCCGTTCGGGTAGACCTCGTGGGTCGTGAGGCCTTCGGGCTCGACGAAAATCTGGTGCGAGGCTTTGTCGGCGAAGCGCACGACCTTGTCCTCGACCGAGGGACAGTAGCGGGGACCTATGCCCTCGATCGCGCCGGTGAACATCGGTGAGCGATCCGTTGCTGCGCGGATGATGTCGTGCGTCTGCTTGTTTGTATTCGTAATGAAACAATCGACCTGCATGGGGTGGTCACTAGGCCGCCCGAGAAATGAAAAGACTGGAGTGGGTGTATCACCCGGCTGCGGCGTGAGACGAGACCAATCCACCGTACGGCCGTCGATCCGGGGTGGCGTACCGGTCTTCAGCCGCGCGACGCGCAGTGAGAGCTCACGGAGTCGTGCGGCGAGACGGTTGGAGGGGGTGTCCCCCGCCCGTCCCCCCGCGTAGTTTTCCAGCCCCACGTGAATGCGCCCGCCGAGGAAGGTGCCGACGGTCAGCACGACGGCGGGTGCCTCGAAGGTGATCCCGGTGACCGTGACGACACCGCGCACACGGCCGCCCGCGACGATGAGGTCGCCCGCTTCCTGCTGAAAGAGTCTCAGATTCGGCTCGTTCTCGAGCCGCCGCCGGATGGCCTGCCGGTATAGCTGCCGGTCCGCCTGCGCACGGGTGGCGCGGACCGCGGGGCCTTTGCTGGCATTGAGCGTACGGAACTGGATGCCGGCCTCGTCTGCCGCGCGCGCCATGGCACCGCCGAGGGCATCGATCTCCCGTACGAGGTGGCCCTTGCCGATGCCGCCGATCGCCGGATTGCAGCTCATGGCCCCGAGTGTCTCGATGCTCTGGGTGAGGAGCAGGGTCCTCGCGCCCATGCGCGCGGCTGCGAGGGCGGCCTCGGTACCGGCATGCCCGCCGCCGATGACGATGACATCGCAGGTGTCACTCGGCTTGGGATGCTTCATCCGTGCTCGGCGCTGACAGGGTCGTGGCCCGGGGGACGCGTATTGTAGGGCGGCACCCGGCCCGAACAAGTCCGCGGACTTGCCTTATCCTTGGCCGCCGATGGCGCCTATCCCTGGATCGCGAACCGTGCATGCTGCCCGAGGTTAGGGCAGTCGCGCTCGGCGTCCTCCTCGCGGTCGGCACCGTAGACGCGGCGCCGGCGGCGGCACCGCCACTGACCCTTACCCTTACGCCCTGCGAGCTCGAGCACCCGCTGCGCCTCTCCGCGCTCGCCGCCGAGTGCGGCGTGCTCGAGGTGGCCGAGAATCCGGACCAGCCCCACGGCCGGCAGATCGGTCTGCACGTTGCCCGTGTCGGCGCCATCAGCCGCCGTAAACAGCCGGATCCGCTCTTCATCCTGGCGGGCGGCCCCGGCGCCGCGGCCGGCGCGTTCTATGCGTCCGTGTCCCCCGCTTTTGCACGCATCCAGCGCGACCGCGACATCGTGCTGATCGATCAGCGCGGGACGGGCGGCTCGAATCCTCTCGAGTGCGCCGAGCCCGAGGACCTGCTTGGACACGCGAGCGAGGCGGAGATCATCGCGGCGACCCGGGCATGCCTCGCCACACTTTCGCGGCGCGCCGATGTTGCCTACTACACGACGAGCCTCGCCGTGCAGGATCTCGAGCGGGTACGCGCGGCACTCGGCCTCGAGCGCATCAATCTCTACGCGTCTTCCTACGGGACACGCTTGGCGCAGCATTACCTGCGCCGCTTCCCGGGCCGCGTGCGCACCGTGATCCTCGATGGCGTAGTGCCGATCGGGGAGCCCGTGGGTCCCGCGAGTCCGATCGATGCGGAGGCCGCGCTCGAGCGGATCCTCCGGCGCTGCGCGCTCGATGCGGTATGCCACGCCCGCTTCGGCGATCCGGCGGCGGACTACCGCGCCGTGCGCGGCGAGCTCGCGGGCGGTCGCGCTGTCGCGGTGAGCATCGCCGACCCTGCGAGCGGCGAGCCGCGGCGCATGTCTTTCACGGCGGAGACTCTCGCGAGCGTGCTGCGTCTGCTGAGTTACGTGCCGGAGTACGCGGCGCTCCTCCCCCTGCTGCTGCACGCCGGCGCCGAGCAGGACTACGCGCCGCTCGCCTCGCAGTACCTGATGGTCGAGCGGTCCTATGCGCAGACGGTTGCGGCCGGCATGCACAACAGCGTGGTGTGTACGGAGGATGTACCGCTCTTCGGCCGGTACCCGATCGACCGCGCTCGCCTCGCGGCAACCTATCTGGGCACCCGGCAGCTCGATGGGCTCGAGGCTGTGTGCCGCGTATGGCCGCGCGGCAAGGTGGATGAGGACCTGCGCGCACCGCTACGGAGCGACGTGCCCGCGCTCCTTCTCTCGGGAAGCGACGATCCGGCCACGCCGCCCGCCTACGCGAGCGAGGCGGCGCGCGGGTTCACGCAACGGCTCGAGCTCGTGCTCGAAGGTTTCGGTCACGGCCAGCTCACCGCGCCGTGCGTGGATCGCATCATGGCGCAGTTCGTGGCGCGCGGCTCTGTGGACGCACTCGATGCGAGCTGCGTGCGCGCCGCCCGGCCGCTGGCATTCTTCACATCGCTCAATGGGCCGCCGCCATGATCGAGGCGCAGCGGCTCGAGAAGCATTTCGGAGCAGTGACCGCGGTGCGCGAGGTGAGCCTGCGGGCGGCCGACGGGCGCATCACCGGACTCCTCGGTCCCAACGGCGCCGGAAAGTCGACTACGCTGCGCATGCTCTACACGGTGCTGGTCCCCGACCGTGGCGATGCGCTCATCGACGGGCACAGCGTAGTGCGCGAGCCGCTCGCCGCACGCGCGCGTCTCGGCGTGCTGCCGCACGGAGCGGGCATCTATCCGAACCTCACCGCGCGCGAGAACATCCTCTATTTCGGTGCATTGCAGGGGCTCGGGGGCGCTGCCCGGCGCGCACGCACGGCGGAGCTCGTGAAGCTCCTGGAGATGGAGGAGTTCGCCGACCGCCCTGCGCGCGGCTTCTCCCAGGGTGAGCGGCTGCGCACCGCGCTCGCCCGTGCCCTCGTGCACCGCCCACGCAACCTGCTGCTCGATGAGCCGACCAATGGCCTCGACGTCATGGCGGTGCGCGCCCTGCGGCGGCTGCTGCAGCAGCTGCGGGATGAGGGGCACTGTGTGCTCTTTTCCAGTCACGTGATGCAGGAAGTGAGCGCGCTCTGCGATGAGGTGGTGGTCATCGCCCACGGCGTCGTGCTCGAGCAGGGCACCCCGGAGGAGATCCGCGCGCGCGCCAACGCGGGCAGCCTCGAGGAGGCTTTCGTGCGGCTCATCGGTGCGGTGGATCGCTGAAACGATGCGCGCCGTACTCACGGTGTTCGTCAAGGAGTTTCGCGAGAACCTGCGCGAGCGCCGCACGCTGCTGTCGGCGCTGATCTTGGGGCCGCTGCTCGGTCCGCTGCTCCTTGCAGGCGGGCTCACCTTGCGGCTCGAGCGCGGCGTCGGCGAGAGTGATCGCGCGGTGCAGCTCGCCGTCGCTCACGGCGAGCGTGCCCCGAACCTTCTCATCTTTCTTCGCGAGCACGGCGTGAGCGTCACCCCGGTCGACTACGACGAAGCCGCCGCACGCGCGGCCGTGCGCAGCGGTCGCGTGCAGCAGGTGCTTGCGGTGGATACGGAGTTCGCCGAGCGTCTGGCTGCCGGGGCGCCGGCGCCGCTCGAGCTCTACGCCGATGCCTCGGACCTCACGGGTTCGGGCGACAGCGCGCGCGTGCGTGCGCTGATCGGCCAGTACTCCGCACTCCTCGGGAGACTGCGCCTCGCTGTGCGCGGAATCGATCCGCTGCTCGCCGCACCGCTCGCGGTGCAGGACATCGACGTGTCGACCCCCGCGACCCGCTCGGTGCTCATCCTCGGCACGCTGAGCTACCTCGTGCTGCTCACCATGCTGATGGGCGGGATGTACCTTGCGATCGATGCGACGGCGGGCGAGCGCGAGCGCGGCTCGCTCGAGCCGCTGCTCACGGTACCCGTGCCGCGCGAGCAGCTGATCTACGGCAAGATCCTCGCGACGTCCGCATACATGGCGCTCTCGCTGTCCCTCACCGTTGCCGCCTTCGCAATCGTGCTGCGCTTCACCGGTCTCGAGCGCTTCGGCATGAGTGTGAACTTCGCCCCGGGCGTGGCACTCGAGGTGATCCTGCTCACCCTGCCCCTCGTGCCCCTTGGCGCGGCCCTCATGACTCTCGTTGCGGCCTACACCCGCAGCTATCGCGAGGCGCAAACGTGGCTCGCGCTGCTGCTGCTGGTGCCGACCGTACCCCTCGCCTTCGCGGGACTCCTGGGACTGCGGCCGCACCTCGCGCTCATGGCCGTGCCTTCGCTCAGCCAGCACTTCCTCATCACGAGCCTGCTGCGCGCGGAAGCGCTCCCCGCGAGCTGGATCGCGCTCTCGGTGGGAATGACGCTGGCGATCGCCGCGCTCCTCATCGCGGCGGCAGGTGGTCTCTACCGGCGCGAGGCGCTGCTCGGCTGAGCATCGGGGCGTGGCGGGGAGGAATGCGGCGTGGCCGCAAGCAGCGAGTGCAGTTGCGGGGCGTTGTGGTCCGCGAACTCCCGCGCCTCGACCTCGAAGCGGTTGTTCCAGTAACCGTGCCTGAGGCACTCGAGGAGGTAGCGCGGCGCGGTCAGGGACCCGGTCTGCCACTGCCGCAGCACGTGGCAGTACTCGTGCAGCATCAGCCAGGGATTGGTGAAGAATTCGGCAGCGCTGCCGCGCAGGTAGATACGGTGCCGGCGCGTGGTGGCGAACGCCCCGTGCACCCGCGCGAACCAGGAATGCTCGATTACCTTTACGTGGCCGATGCGCTCCCCGAGGACGCACTCGAGGGCACCGCTGATCGCCTCCGGGACCGCCGCTTCCCTTCCGGCGCGCATGTGCACCCTACGCTTGTGTGTGTACCCAGCCCATGCTCGGGCGGAAGCGCAGGCGTCGTGGCTGCCCCGTACCGATGTCCTCGGGCAGCAGGGTCACCTCCTGGTCCTCCAGGAAGCGCTTCACCAGGGAGATTACGCTGTCGTAGGTGGGACGCGCCTGCGGCGTATCCGGCAGATGCACGATGATGCGCGCCTGCAGGTCGCGGGCGCCCGGAGCCGCCTCGCGCAGCGACTGCAGGCACCGGTCGAGCAGCAGCAGCTCGGTGGCGAGTGTCGTATCGGTCACATCAGCGGGCTTGTTGCTCTTCACGATGCAACGCAGGTGCAGCAGCGCGCCCGCCTCCTCCGCGGCGTCGTACAGGCAAAGCGCGATGGCCGAGGACAATTCGGCGACGAGCAGCGCCCCGCCGAATGAGACCTCGAAACGATCCGGTGCCACATGAATGTCCGGACTCTCCATGCAGGACTGTATACCTGCCTGCCGCCGTCGCAGGCGCGGCCTGCTGGCCAAACTATGAACTGCCGCACGCCGCGTGCGTAGAATATGCGAATGCGTTCCGGCGGATGTTACACATGCGCCACTGGCTGCTGACCGTGCTCGCCTGCAGTGCCGCGGCGACGGCGCTCGCGCAACAGCCCCCGCTGTCGTCGATTCGCGTCACTGCAGATGCCCGCGTGACCGCCAAGCCTGACCGGGTGCAGATCGACATCGGCGTCACGACACGGGCCGCGCTCTCCCAGGAGGCAGCCGCGCAGAATGCGCGCGAGGTGGACGCGGTGCTCGCGGGTGTGCGCAGGGTCGGTGGGCCCACCGCGACGCTGCGGACCGTGAGCTACGCGCTCAATCCCAACTACCGTTACCACCCGAAGGAAGGCGAGCCGACCATCGAGGGCTACACGGCGCTGAATGTCGTCCAGGTGACTCTCGATGACCTCGGCAAGATCGGCGCGGTGATCGATGCTGCGACGCAGGCCGGAGCCAACCGCATTCAGGGAATCCAGTTCACGCTGCGGGACCAGGACGCGGTGCGGGCCCAGGCCCTGCGAGAAGCCGCCACCCGGGCGCGGGCCGAGGCCGACGTGCTCGCCGCCGCGCTCGGCGTCAAGGTGCTGCGCATCCTCACCGTCGAGGAGAGCAGCCCGCGGTTCATGCCGGTGCGGGTCTACAACGGCGCTGCCTCGCGCGCCATGGCCGCCGATGCCGCGGCCCCGACGCCGGTAGAAGCCGGCACCCTCGACATTACTGCCGACGTCACGCTCAGCGTGGAAGTAGGGCCCGCAGCGCGTTAGGCTAAGCTCGTTCCGGAGGCGTAGACCATGATGAGCGTGCGCCAGCTCCTCGACCGCAAAGGCCGGGAGGTCTTCTCCGTTGCGCCCGGTGCGGCGGTGCTCGAGGCAATTCGCATGATGGCGGAGCGTCACGTCGGGGCTCTGCTGGTAATGCAGGGCGACACCCTGAGCGGCATCGTGTCCGAGCGCGACTACGCGCGCAAAGTCATCCTGATGGGGCGCTCCTCGGCCGACACGCCGGTGCGCGACATCATGACCACGCCGGTGCTCACGGTGCAGCCCGAGACGACGGTGGAGAAGTGCATGCAGCTCATGACCGACCGCCGCGTCCGGCACCTGCCGGTGACCGACGGCGGCCGGGTCGTCGGCATGGTGTCGATCGGCGACCTGGTGAAGGCGGTCATAGCTGAGCAGCAACAGCAGATCGAGCAGCTCGAGAGTTATATTCATAGCTGATTCATAGGAGGCGAGCTACAGTCGCAGCTCACTCAACACTCGACACGGGCACGGATGCCACGACTGATCGCCCTCTGCTGCGCCCTCCTGCTGTGTGGCTGTACCGCACTGCCCGGCCGCGACTTCCCAAGGCCACCGTCCGCGGCGGCGGTCGCGGCTCCCAACCCCGTGCTGCTGCAGGCAGCCGCCCCGGAGCACGCCCGCGGCGCGACCTCGGGATTCAGGTTGTATTCGCTCGGGATCGATGGACTGCTGCTGCGGCTCGAGCTCATCGAGGCCGCGCACAGCTCGCTCGACCTTCAGTATTACGTCTTTCACGGCGATGAGTCCGGAAAGCTGATCACCGAGGCGCTCGCCCGCGCGGCCGCGCGCGGGGTGCGCGTGCGTATCCTGGTCGATGATGGCGAGACGATCCGCGGGGACGAGCAGCTCTATCCTCTCGCCGGCGCGCACAACGTGGAGGTGCGTGTCTTCAACCCCTGGCGCTACCGCGGGCACAACGCCTTCGTGCGCGATGTCGAGTATCTCTTCAGCCACCGCCGGCTCGACTTCCGCATGCACAACAAGCTGTTCATCGCCGACCGCGCGGTCGCGCTCGTCGGTGGCCGCAACATCGGCGATGAGTACTTCCAGGTCGACCCCGACTGGCAGTTCGCCGACGACGACGTGCTCACCGCAGGCCCCACGGTGCAGGAGCTCGCCACCACCTTCGAGCAGTACTGGCAGAGCGAGCTCGCGATTCCGGTGCAGGCACTGCTGCCGGCGAAGGACACGGACGCCGCGGCAGCTCAGGCACTCGCGCAGCGCGTGACGGTGCCGAAGAAGGCGCAGAGTGCCGGCGTGAACTACCAGGAGAAGCTCTCCGCAAACGAGCCGCTCGCGAGCATGCTCGCCGGGCGCATGCCGCTCGACTGGGCGCAGGCCGAGGTCGCGGCCGACAGTCCATACAAGGGCAAGCGGCTCGCCGAGGGCCAAGGCGTCAGCGGCCTCATGTTTGCGCCGGTCGCCGATGCCATCCGCGGGACGCACAGCGAGCTCACCATGGTGTCGCCGTACCTGGTGCCATCGCCCGATGAGCTGAAGCTGCTCCAGGACCTGCGCGCCACGCAACGCAGCGTGCGCATCCTCACCAACTCGCTCGAGGCCGAGAGCAGTCACCCGGCGCAGGCCGGGTACATGAAGTACCGCGTGCCGCTGCTCGAATCCGGTGTGCAGCTGTACGAGATCCGCGCGCGTCCGGAGAACCGCCGCGGCACCGGGCAGTCGGAGCAGCTGTCACGCTACGGCCATTACAGCCTGCATGCGAAGCTGCTGGTGTTCGATCGCAGTGGCTTGTACGTCGGCTCGATGAACTACGACCAGCGCTCGCGCCGCCTCAACACCGAGATCGGTGTCATCATCCACAGCGGCGAGCTTGCCGGCGAGGCCGCGCACCGCTTCGATCTGATGACCCAGCCGCAGAATGCCTTTGCGGTTAGGCTGGAGGAAAAAGTGCCGGGCGATGCGCCCGGGCTCACCTGGTCGACGGTGGAAGCGGGGCAGCCGGTGATTCTGCACCATGAGCGCTCGCGCAGCGCGTGGCAGAAGTTCGAAGTGCACTTCCTCGAGCTTTTCCCGCTCGACAGCGAGCTCTGACAAGCTGAAAGCAAACTGAACGAAACACGCTGCGGCCACCTGGAAGACTGGGGCTCAGCACCGGCCCACGTCATGTGAGGGCGCACTCCTACACCGCAGCGCCGCCGCGCGTGTTGTACTGCCTGCCGTAATTGGCGCCATGGAGGAGCCGATGATGAAACTGACAATGACGACCGCGGCACTCGCGGCAGCGTGCATGCTCGCCGGCACGGCGGTATACGCGCAGGACGTGGACGCGGACCGTTCACAGCCGAAGGCCTTCGTGAAGGACTCGGTCATTACCACGAAGGTCAAGTCGAAACTCGCGGCCGATCACATCACGAGTCTCGGCCGCATACGGGTGGATACCGATGCGAACGGCGTGGTGTACCTGAGCGGCAGCGCGCATACGAAGGATGCGGTTGATCGCGCGGTGCAGATCGCCCGGGACACCGACGGTGTGCGCGGCGTGCACAGCTCGCTGGTCGTCAAGGCTGACGACTGATCCACATCGGGTAGCTGGGTAACGCTGACGCCGCCGGGGTGCGACCCCGGCGGCGTCATGCTGTCGGGGGCTCACTGCGCTTGCGGCGGTAGCGGCCGCGCACGCGGGTCAGGTCCTGCGGCGCTACCTGTGGCGCGCGCTGCGTCCGCTTCCGGCACGTAGAGCTTCGCAATCGCGAGCGCGAGTGCATACGGCTCGGGGGCGTCGCGGTTGGTGAGCACGATGACGGTGAAATGCCGCCGCGGATAGCGAATGATCACGTTGCGGAACCCCACGGTCTCCCCCGAGTGCCAGAGCGTCTCCCCGGTGATGCGCCAGCCAAAACCATAGCGCACGGCCGGATCATCGGTGGTTGTTGCCGGCGTGAACGCGAGCAGCAGGCTGCGCGCCGAGAGCAGCCGCGTGTCATAGAGCGCCGCATCCCACTTGGCAAGATCCTCGATGGAGGAATACACGCCCCCATCGCCGAGCACCGCGCTCGTTACGCTCTGGTCGGTGCGCCGCCACTCCCCCTGCTCGTAGCTGTAACCGTACGCGCGGTTGACGATGGCTGCGCCGCCCGCCTCGTAGGCGATCGTGTTGCGCATCCCGAGGGGCAGAAAGATCCGTGCGCGCAGGTACGAGGCGAAGTCGCTCCCCGCGGCCCGTGCCACGATGAGCGCGAGCAGTGCATAGCCCGTGTCGCTGTAGCGGTAGCTCGTTCCGGGTGCGAAGTAAGTGCTGTTCTGCGACTCGAGCAGCCGCAGTACATCCGCATCGTGCACCTGCCGGGTGCTCCCGACAGGGATCAACTCTTCGTAGTCGAGCAGCCCCGAGGTGTGCGTGAGCAGCTGCCGCAGGGTGACTGCGTCCGCGGCGTGCGGCAGCGAAGGCAGCCATTTGCGCACCGGATCATCGAGCGACAGGCGCCCATCCTCGGCCAGTGCCAGGATCGCCGCCGCGGTGAACTGCTTGGTCATCGAGGCGAGGCGGTAGTTGGTCGCTGGCACCGCAGGCACGTGTTGCTCGAGATCGGCGAGTCCGTAGGCGCGGCGGAAGAGCGGCGCGCCATCGCGCAGCACCAGCACGCACGCGCCAGGAACGGCTCCGGTATAGGGGCGCATCAGCGCATCGATGCGTGCGGCAGTATCACGCTCGCGCCCGCCGCAGCCGGCGAGCAGCAGGGCGCCGCACAGCAACAGCCTGCCGGAAGAGATCAGGGTGCGCTTCGCTGCCATGCGCTGCACCTGTGTGTGCTAGCGCCGCCAGTAGGCCGGGCGGAACAGCACGATCACACTGAAGACCTCGAGGCGGCCGAGCAGCATTGCGGCGGTGCAGATCCAGATCTGCACCGTGCTGAGCGCATGGAAGTTGTGCACCGCGCCCGGGGCGCCGAAGCCGTGGGCGGTGTTGTTGATGGAGGCGACCACCGCCGCTGCCGCGTCGCCGAAACTCATACCGGTGAGCAGCATCGCGAAGGTGAGCAGCGCCACCGTCATGAAATACACGAAGATGAAGGCGAGCACGGAGGCGCCGACCGTATCGGGGATCGGCCGCCCGCCGATGCGCAGCGGCGCCATCGCCGCCGGGTGGATCAGCAACTGCATCTCGCGGCCCGCTTGGCGCGAGAGCAGCAGGGTGCGGAACATCTTGATTCCCCCGCCGGTGGAGCCGGTGCTGCAGACGATGCAGCTGAGGAACAGCATCCACCAGGGTGCGAACACCGGCCATTGCTGATAATCGGCGCTGGTGAGGCCGCTGGTCGTCGCCTGTGAGATGACGTTGAAGGCCGCATGGCGCAGCGCGAGCAGGAAGTCCGCATAGACTCCGTGCGCGGTGAGCAGTGACGCTATGCCGATGACGCTCACCGCGAGAATGGCGAAGATGCCCCGGGCCTCGGGATCCTGACGGTAGGTGGCGAGCGACAGCCGTCGCAGCGCGATGAGGTGGCGGCCGAAGTTGAGCGCGGCGATCACCATCATGGCCATCAGCACCAGCTCGACGGCGGGCGAGTTGAAGTACGCGATGCTGCGGTCATGGGTCGAGAAGCCGCCGAGCCCCACCGCCGAGAAGGCATGGCAGATGGCGTCGAGCCATGACATGCGACACACGCGCAACGCCACGATGCCCGCCGCGGTGATGAGCGTGTACACCACCCACAACTGCCTTGCGGTCTCGGTGATGCGCGGCGCGAGCCGCTCGTCCTTCACCGCCCCCGGTGCCTGGCCCTTGTAGAGCTGCATGCCGCCCACTCCGAGCAGCGGCAGCACCGCGAGCGCCATGACGATGATGCCGAGACCCCCGATCCAATGCAGCGTATGTCGCCAGAGGTTCAAAGACGGGGGCAGCGCATCGAGGCCGTTGAGAACCGTGGAGCCGGTGGTCGTGAGTCCCGACATGGCCTCGAAGAAGGCGCCGCTGAAGCTGATTCCCGGCACCGCCAGCAGCAGCGGCAGCGCCGCGGCGCCCGAGAGCAGCAGCCAGCCGAGGGTGACGAGCAGGAAACCATCGCGCGGCTTGAGCTCGCGCCGCGCATGCAGCGTCGCCGTCGCGAGCGCGAGACCCACCGCCGCGGTGATGGCCGCTGCGAGCAGGAAGCGCGTGGTGAGGCCATCGCGCAGCAGCAGTGCGCAGCCGATGGGTAATGCATACGTCAGCGCGAAGCTGGCGAGCAGTAACCCGAGCACGTGCGCGACGGCGAGCACCGCGCGCCTCTAGCGGGGTCCCCGCGAAATTTCGCGTCTTGCCGGGCGATGGATGCTCATGAAACGCCGCAAGCGAAATTTTGCGGGGTGCATCAGCGGGGTCCCCGCGAAATTTCGCGTCTTGCCGGGCGATGGATGCTCATGAAGCGCCGCAAGCGGAATTTTGCGGGGTGCATCAGCGCGGCGAGCGCACGAACAGCCGTTCCACCGCCTCCAGGTGGCGGCGATCGGCCAGGAAGAGGATGACGTGATCATCGGCGAGCACCAGGGTGTCGTGATGCGCCATGATGACCTGATCCCCGCGCACCAGCGCGCCGATGGAGGCACCCTCGGGCAGGGGGATCTGCGCCACGGCGCGCCCGACGACGCGCGAGGTGCGCTCATCGCCCCGCGCCACTGCCTCCAGCGCCTCGGCGGCTCCGGTCTTGAGCGCATGTACCCGCACCACATCGCCGCGGCGCACGTGCGCGAGCAGCGAGCCGATGGTGATGGTCTGCGGCGAGATGGCGATGTCGATGGCCGGATGGGCCTCCATCAGCTCGGCATAGGAGGGCTTGTTGATGAGCGCCATGACCTTGTGCGCGCCGAGGCGCTTGGCGAGCATCGCCGAGAGGATGTTGGCCTCTTCGGCGTTGGTCATGGCGGCGAACACGTCCGCGCTATCGATGTTCTCCTCGATCAGCAGCTCCTCATCGGCCGCATCGCCATGCAGCACGATGGCGCTCTCGAGCAGCTCCGAGACTTTGCGCGCGCGGCGCGCGTCGCGCTCGATCAGTTTCACCTGGTTGTGCTTCTCGAGCGTACGGGCGAGATGAAAGCCGATGTTGCCGCCGCCGGCGATGACGATGCGCCGCGCCGCGCTGTCATCGACCCGCAGCTGGCTCATGATGCGGCGGATTTCATCGCGTGCCGCCAGGAAGAACACCTCATCGCCATCCGCGAGCACGGTGTCGCCCTCGGCCGGAACGCTGCGGCCGTCGCGGTAGATGGCCACCACGCGCACCTCCATCTTCGGCAGGTGCTCCGGAAGCTCGCGCAGACTGCGGCCCGCGAGCAGCCCGCCGTTGCGGATGCGAACCCCGACGAGTCGCACCCGCCCATCGGCGAAATCGAGCACCTGCAGCGTGCCCGGATGATGAATGAGCCGCTCGACGTACTCGGTGACCAGCTGCTCGGGGCTGATGAACACGTCCACCGACAGCCCATCCACCCCGAACAGTGCCGCGCGGCTCGTGTACTCGGCGGCGCGGATGCGGGCAATCTTGGTGGGCGTGCGGAAGAGCGTGAAGGCCACCTCGCACGCCACGAGGTTCACCTCGTCGCTCGAGGTGAGCGCGACGATGATCTCCGCCTCGGCGGCTCCCGCCGCCTCGAGCACGTTCGGGTGGGCGGCGTTTCCGGCCACGGTGCGCACGTCGAACCGGTCCTGTACGCCGCGCAGGGTGTCCTCGTTGACATCCACCACGGTCACCTCGTTCGCCTCCTCGCGCGAGAGATGGTCCGCAGCGGTGCGTCCGACCTGGCCGGCGCCCAGTATGAGGATCTTCATCTCAGTATGAGGATGTTCATCTATAGCGGCTGCAGGTTGGCATACTGCACCATCAGCCACTTGGTGCCCTGACGCTCGAAATTCACCTGCACGCGCGCGAGCGCGCCCGAGCCCTCCACGTTGAGGATCACGCCATCGCCGAACTTGCCGTGGCGCACCCGCGCGCCGAGGCGCACGCCGGCCACTTCCGGCTCCTCGGCGCGGAAGCGGCCGACCGCGATCGGCCGTGACACCTGCACGCGCGGGCGCACCTCCTCGATCAGGCCTTCCGGGACTTCGCGCACGAAGCGCGACACCTGACCGAAACTGTCGATGCCGTGCAGGCGGCGCTGCTCGGCGTAGCTCAGGTACAGCTGGCGCATGGCGCGCGTCATCCCGACATAACACAGGCGCCGCTCCTCTTCGAGACCCTCGAGGTCGGCGAGCGAGCGCTGGTGCGGAAACAGCCCCTCTTCGAGTCCGGTGAGGAACACCACCGGGAACTCGAGCCCCTTGGCATTGTGCAGCGTCATCATCTGCACGCCGTCTTCCGATTCGTGCGCCTGGCCCTCGCCCGCCTCGAGAGCGGCGTTGGCGAGGAATGCCTCGAGCGGAGGAAGCTCGGCCCCCTCGGGCGTGAAGCCGCGCGCGGCACTCACCAGCTCCTCGAGGTTCTCGACGCGTGCCTCGCCGCGGTCGGCCTTCTCGCGCCGATGGTGCTCGATGAGGCCGCTCCCTTTCAGCATTTGATCGACCTGCTCGTGCAGCGCGAGCGGCGCGGTCTCCCGCGCGAGGCGCTCGATGAGCGCCATGAAGCCGTGCATGGAGGCCGCCTTCGAGCCGAGGGCGCCGCTCGCGATGCAGGCGGCCGCCGCTTCCCATAGCGAGCTGCCCGCGCCGCGCGCGGCCTCGCGCACGACATCCAGGCTCTTCGCTCCGATCCCCCGCGTCGGGAGGTTCACCACGCGTTCGAACGAGGCGTCATCGCGGCGATTCGCGATCAGCCGCAGGTAGGCGAGCGCGTCCTTGATCTCCGCGCGCTCGAAGAAGCGCAGGCCGCCGTACACGCGGTACGGCACCCGTGCCGACAGGAAGGCCTCTTCGAACACGCGGGACTGGGCGTTGGAGCGGTAGAGAATCGCGACCTCGCGCCGTAAGCCTCCCTGAGCCGCGTGCTCGCGGATCCGGTGCGTGACGAACTCCGCTTCGTCGCGCTCGTTGAAGGCGGTGTACAGGCGGATCGGCTCGCCGCGGGCGCCGCTCGTCCACAGGTTCTTGCCGAGCCGGCTCGCGTTGTGGGCGATGAGGCCATTCGCGGCCTCGAGAATGTTGGAGGTGGAGCGATAGTTCTGTTCCAGGCGGAACAGCTGCGCATCGCGGTAATCGCGGCGGAACTGCTGCAGATTCTCGGCCTGTGCACCGCGGAACCGGTAAATCGACTGGTCATCATCGCCCACCACGAATGGATAACTCGCGGGTGCACGGTCCGTTTCGGTGGACGGCTGCACCGGCGGCTGCACCGGCGGCTCCACCGGCGGCTCCACCGGCGGCGCAAGCAGCCGCATCCACGCGTACTGGATCGCGTTGGTATCCTGGAACTCATCCACCAGCACGTGCCGGAAGCGTCTGCGGTAGTGATCGAGCAGCGGCGGGTTATCGCGCCACAGCTCGAATGCCCGCAGCAGCAGCTCGGCGAAATCGACGACGCCGTTACGCGCGCAGGCCTCTTCGTACCCGGCGTACAGCTTGATGAGCTGCGAGCGGCTCGGATCGTTGCCATCCTTCAGCTGCTGCGGCCGCCGCCCATCGTCCTTGTGGTGATTGATGAACCACTGCACCTCGCGTGGCACCCAGCGGCTCTCATCGAGCTCGGCAGCCTTGATGACCCTCTTGATGAGACGTTGCTGATCCTCAGAATCGAGGATCTGAAATCCCTGCGCGAGCTTCGCCTCGCGCCAGTGGACCCGCAGCAGGCGGTGCGCGATGCCGTGGAAGGTGCCGATCCACAGCGCGCCCCCCGGAATGCCGAGCAGCCGTTCGACGCGCGAGCGCATTTCCCCCGCCGCCTTGTTGGTGAAGGTCACGGCCAGAATCCCGTGCGGCGAGACACCGTCCGCCTGGATGAGCCAGGCGATGCGGTGCGTGAGTACCCGCGTCTTGCCGCTGCCGGCGCCAGCGAGCACGAGCACCGGCCCGAGCGCGGCCGTGACGGCGGCGCGCTGTGCGTCGTTCAGAGGGTTGAGGATGGGCGACAAATCCATGGGGGGCGCATTCTATATACGGTCAAGACCCGCGCCTACGGCCAAGGTCCAAAGCGGGCCGGCGCTGAGACGCTCGCCGGTATTGGCGAGCATGATTGGCTGGCGTGCTAGGCGGATGCCGGCACGCGCTCCTGCCCAAAGCGCGCCAGCGCGATGACGAAGCTCAGCAGCACCGGCCCCATGACGAGCCCGAGGATTCCCCACGCGGCTGCGCCACCGATCGCGCCGATGAAGAGCGCGAGCGTCGACACCTCGGCGTGATGCGCGGTGAGGATCGGCCGCAGCAGATTCTCGGCAATCCACAGCAAGGCAATCCAGCACGCGAGGAATATGGTGCCGCCCCAGCGTCCTTGAAAGGCGAGGTACAGAATGGCGGGGATCAGCACGATGGAGGATCCCGCCGGCAGGAATGCGGCGAGCGTCGCGAGTACGCCCCAGACCACGGCCGAAGGCAGGCCGACGAGCGCGAAACCGATGCCGACGATGACGCCCTGGATCAGTGCCGTCGCCACCGATCCGAACACCACGGCGCGAGTAACTTCGCCGAGGTACCTGAGGAGCTGGTCGCGCCGCTCGGGTTCGGCCGGAATGAGCCGGGTGAGGCCCATGACGATGCCGCGGCCGTCGCGTAGAAAAAAGAACAGCAGGAACAGCATGATGAAAAAGCCGATCAAGGTGCCGAACACGCCGAGCGCGACGTCGCCGCCCATGGTCGCGGCGGTCTTCAGGGCGCTCTGTACGCTGTCGGTGATCCATCCCTGCACCTGAGCCGCGCTCACCGAAGCGTCCTCACGCGCCCAGTCGACCGCGCGGCCGATCAGCGGCAGCTTCGAGGCGTTACCAAGCAGCTCGTCGTAGGAGAGAACACTGTGGTGATCCCGCAAGTACTGCAGAAGCCGCGCCGCCTGCCCGGCGAACACCAGGCCCAGTACCGAGATCGGCACCAGCACGAGGAAGGGAGTGAGCACCGTGAGGATGCCTGCCGACAGCGAGCGCCTGCCGCGCAGCCAGCGTGTCAAGCGAACCTGCAGCGGGTAGAGCACGAAGGCGAGCACCACCGCCCAGCCGATCATGCCGAAGAGCGGACTCAGCAGCTTGTAGAGCCCATAGCCGAGCAGCGCCGCCATCACGATCTGAAAGCAGCGGCGATAGAACACGGAGTGCATGAGCGCGAAGCCTAGCGGGAACTTCGGTTCAACGCGATCCCGCTTGCGGTCTCTTGCTGTCCGCGGCCGGCGGCGCGAGTCACCAGCGATTACGCAGCTCGCGCAGCTTCACGAACACCGTGCGTGCATCGGGTGCTTCGCCGATGTCGGGAAACGATTCCCGCAGCCGGGCGATGACCCGTGGGTTCTGCAGCCGGAAGAAGGCGTTGATGCGCTTCTCGCGCCCGAGGCTCGTCACG